>JAWBBW010000029.1:0-7002 GCA_038824035.1 Desulfurococcaceae archaeon | reverse complement strand
AGGAGGAGGGTCTCACTAATCGATGAACTAGTGGTATGGGTAGACCTAGAGTCAGGTGAGCACAGAGGTGTACTCCAATCTATAGGGGAGCGTGACGTTAGGGTTCCAGCTGAGATAGCTAGGAGCTACCCAATGACCATGATTACAGGTATGTGGGGGCTAGTAGAGCTGGAGTACTCGCCTGAAACTGCTAAGAGAGATTTAAACGGTAACTTGCTCGAGAACCCTGTAGTTGTTACAGATTTTAAACCTTTTCAAGCACCCACTAGAGACCATAAAAGTATACTGTTATAGGATCTATAGATACCTTATTAAGTGCTGTTGTTACTGGATTCAGATATGATGTAGAATTAGCTAATACTAAGAGTATGGGTTGTAGAATTTTTGAGATATATGCCTTGAAATACTTGATCATATCTATAATAATCGATATCTATTCTTTGAAATAAATGCTCCACTTTGAGTAATAAAAATGTGGTTTTCTTCAAGGGTATAGAGGTGATTGTAAGGTGTTTAGCTATGAGGTTTATCTTGACTTAAATTGTTACTTATTGTCTTAGTATTTTCCATATTGGTTCTCTTATTTTTTCTTTGTCTTTGCCTAGTACTATTGGTTCTATTCCAGCTATTTCGCAGAACTTAATTAGTTTGTTTACGTGGTTTCCTGGTATTCCGTGTATATGGTTTGCTGGGAATACATTTACAAATTCTTCGAATGTTGTATATAGTTTTACGTACATATGGGGCCATGTTGGGTTTGTTTGTTCTCTTAGTTTCTTTTTTTCTTCTTCTGGGAGGTCTATTGATTCTCCTCTTACTATAACCATGTAGAATTTATCGTTGTATATACCTAGTCTTGCGAATGTCATTTCTCCTGGTGCTGCGTCGAATTCTACTGAGGCTCCTCCTGCTGGGAAGTACATCTCTATTGCTGGCCATAGGGTTACTTTTTTGAAGTTTTCTGCTGGGTTGAAGCTTCTTGCTGCATACCAGCTTGGGTGGTTTCCGGAGTTTGCGAATATCCATATGTCTTTCTCTGGTACGTATAGCCTTACATCTGCGAAGAGTACTGGTAGACCGCCGCTAATGTATTTCAGTATCTGCATAGTTAATGCACCAAGGGAATCTGCTTCTGTTGAGCATACAAATGGCTCTTTAGGTCCATTCCAGTCGTAGGGATCGTTCATAATCATCTCAGCTACATCTGTTATAACTATGTGTTCCGTGAATTCTCTCTGACCTTTGATACCACAGAAATCAAATCCATACTCTTCGTTTAACTTCTTCATAGCTAGGTACAGCTTTATTTGGGTCTTCAGCTTCTCAGGTGTAAGCATTTTACCGTCGTATTTAATTCTATCGCCTAACATTTCGCTAAGCCATCTGAACCCCTTTTCAACCTCTTCACTAGGAACCTTCTCCATGTATTTCTCTAAGAGCAGCTGATCTATTTGATAAACTGTTACACCGAACTTCTTCTGAATAGGAATCATATGGAAATACCCTGTCTCCATACCCATAGAATGACCGCCGTACATACCATAGACCTGCCCTCTTAGAGAAACATATGCTTCAGCAGCTATAATCCAGTCAACTATCTCCTCCTGCACCTTCGGATCCTCTATATCCCCAATAATCCTATGCGTTACCATACCAATTTGTCTTAACGCTCCATCTGTTGCTAAAAGCCCTACATTACCAGGGTACTCACCCTCGTTATTAGATACATTCAGTATAGGCTTATCTCTACCAAGTATATTAACGAGAGGCCATACGAGATATGGGTAGTTCCAGATATAGTACTGTAGGATTAGTATCTTTACTCCACTGCGAACAAAATAATCACCAATCTCCTTCGAATCCTTAATAGAGGATATAACCTTAGGTGCAACGATAACCTCAGGAGTTGAGCCATTAGCATACTTAGCTCTCGCTTTTATTATTTCAGCTAACCTCTTTATACGTTTAAGGCACTCAGGCTCAAGTTTTTCCATAACAGATCTTCTCTCATCCCCAAGCATTGCAATCCCGATCGGGGCTAACCGCATAGAATCACCTCTATCTATTGAGAGTACTTTAAGTATATAAAATTTGTGTTAGATATATAATTTTATTATGTAAAGATAATAAATTGTGTTTCAAGGGAAATATATTATTTGGCATATTTTAAGCCGCGTGTAAGAGCTGTTGCCGCAGCAACTAGAACTATACCAACAATTGTTTGTTGTACAGCTATCTCAGTTATGCCGAGTAGCACTAAGATATTGGATAGTATTGTTAGTATTGTTGCCCCAAGTAACCCGCTTAAAGGGTGACCACTACCACCTGTAAGCATTACACCTCCTAGAACGCATGAAGCTATGGCGTTCAACTCAAATCCTCTAGCAGTCCAAGGGTCTACAGCTAAACCGCTCATAGCTATGAGCATAACCCCTCCTACACCGTATAGGGTTCCTGCTAAGGTAAACGCTAGAAACTTAGCTACATCAGCTCTTACACCAGCAAGCCTTACAGCTTCCTCGTTACTTCCTAAGCCATAGATGTACCTTCCTAAGATAGTCCTTGTTAGTAATAGGTATGTACCGAAAACTATAAACAAAGTTATTACAAACCCAATAGGTATGTATGTTCCAAAGTCTTCTGCAAGTGAAGCATATTCCCTAAGACCAAAGATGAGTTTTCCACCAGAGATGACTATAACGAATGATCTCCATATAACTAGTGCAGCTAATGTTGCTACAAAGGAGTAGATTTTGAGTTTGGTAACAAGTAATCCATTTATAGCACCAATAGCTGTGCCTAAACCGATAGCAGCTGCTATACTTAGAGGAAAACTGCCCATCTGTCTAACAATTAAAGCTGATAACATAGCTGTTGCTGCTAACGCAGAACCAGGGCTTAAGTCGATGCTCCCCATCAAGATTACAAGCATTTCACCCGTAGCTATCAACGCGAGAGGTGTTATTTGCATTAATATTACCTTTATGTTTGTAGGTTTCAAAAAATAGTGAGGTGCAAGAGCTATAGAGACTATTATGAGGACTACAAGGGGTATTAGGGATCTTGATATTTCGTATGTAGAGTAAATATGTTTAAATTGGATCCATATACTCGTTGCTGAGAGAGACTTGGACCTACTCTTCCTGAAGGTCATTTTGAACTAACCTCTAGGTGTTCAACCTATTGAATACATACTCAAGGGTAAGTATTTTAAATTTTAAGCAAAAACCTTTATGACTTCATCTCTATCTAGTCTTTCGTTGATGAATTCCTTTACTATAACACCATCTTTGATTACATATATTCTGTCAGCGATACCAAGAGCTTCATCGACATCGCTTGTCAACACCAACGAGGATACCCCCTTATCCCTAGAGTATCTATATATAAGCCTTCTTATCTCAGCTTTAGCCCCAACATCAATTCCTACGGTTGGTTCATCAAATATAACGATCTTTGCATTACTAAGCATAGCTCGTGCAACCAAGACTTTCTGCTGGTTACCTCCACTTAGCTGCAGTATCTTGGCTAGAGAAGATGGTGTTACAATGTTTAGGATTTTAACCATGTTGTTCGCAACAGAAACCTCTCTACTTAAATCTAGTACGATCCCCGCTTTTGCGAATTGATGTAGAGACGATATCGTCATGTTTGAGGCCACAGTGAAGTGGGGTATTAGACCTTCAACCCTTCTGTCCTCAGGCAAATAGTATATACCGTATCTTAAGGCATGAACGGGACTTTTGATCTTTACGGTTCTCCCCATGTATCTGATGTAACCTGATGTGATCTTGGTTAACCCTATAATTGTTTTACCTAGCTCTGTTTTTCCTGTGCCAACGAAACCGAATACTGCTACAACCTCTCCTGGGTATACCTTTAGGTTAATGTTTTTTAAGGGTATTTCGTTTGGCGAAGAAGGTTGAGTGCTTATGTTTACAAGCTCTATTAAAGGCGTTGTCAAGCTATATTTCTCTAGAAGAAGTTTAGATTCTCCTTCTATCCTAAATCTATACAGTTCTTCGGGTTCTCGCCCGAGCATGAGCTTGATAAGTTCATGGGTATCTATTGATTTGCTTTCGATGGTGGCTATTTTCTCGCCGTTGCGTAAAATTGTTATTCTGTCACAGATCTCTAGAGCTTCGTTTACTCTATGGGTTACAAAGACCATTGCTATGTTATTTTTCTTCAATTGATTCAATACAGAGAAAAGCCTTTCTATCTCGTGAAGTGAAAGAGGGCTTGTAGGTTCATCAAGTAACAGTATTTTTGCGTTAATGCTTAGAGCAGATATTATCTGTACAATCATTCTTTCAGCTGCACCTAGGTTACGTACTTTTGCATTAAGATCTAGATCTATGTTAAATTTGCTCAGCAGATCCTCTATATTCATCCTAAAATCTCTCCAACTAAATTTTGACGTAAGTGTATTCCAGGCAAAACCTAGCAAAACAATATTCTCGAGAACAGTTAGATGCGGGATAACTGTTATCTCCTGATGAACTAGAACAATACCATGTTTACGCGCATCCCTAGGCGACTTCATAGAGGTTTTAACGTTATTTACATATAGCTCTCCACGGTCAGGCTTATGAATACCGTAAATTATTTTTAGAAGAGTTGATTTACCTGCGCCATTTTGACCTAATAGACCATGTATCTCGCCGTAGGCAACATCGAAATCAACATTGTTTAGAGCTATAACACCAGGAAACTTCTTAACTATATTTTTTGCTAATATGGCTAAATTTTTACTCATCTACTCACCCAGTAGAGGTTTTTAAATTATATATACTATATATGTCTAAATCCATATATATTTAAATAATCTTTATGAAATCTTTAAGCAGATACAATAACGCTGAGCTGTTTGTTTTGTATACTTAGCATTAATTTTATAGATCTAAACGCTAGGACTTTTTCTAGCATTATTTTTGTTGTCGAGCTGTTCTACTGTTATATGGTGGATGTAGAGAAGGAATTTATTAAAAAAATTTTTATTCCGAGACTACTATTAATATATTCTGATACAGGTGAGTAAAATGTCGGAGGTTAAAGGAAGGCCCACTATGGTATTATTAGCAATTATTCTTGTGTTATCACTTATAAGTGTGGTTTTAACAGCCACTCTTCCAAGAGAGCCTGTAACTGTTACAATGCCTGTAACTGTTCCTACGCTCATTACTGTAACCCAGCCAGGTACAGGGGGTGTCGCTACGGTAACAGTCGTGCATACTGTGACCCAAACAGTTACTGGTCCTGGAGCTCCTCTTGCTAAATTAACGGTATTCTTCTTTAATCCTGCTCCAGCTAATCCTTGGTGGGATATACTAGCTAAAGGCGTTGAAGATGCTGTTAACGATCTAAAGCTTCTAGGTGTAAACGTCGATTACAGAAGGTTTGATTCAACATCGCTAGATGTCCAGATATCACAGCTCCAGCAAGCAATAGTGTTGAAACCTGATGTAGTTGTTGTAGGACCTATATCAGATGCTGTTCAAGACGTTGTTAAACAACTTAGGCAAGCGGGTTCTAAGGTAATTCTTGTCGATAGAGATTTCCCAGATCAAACCGCTAGGGATCTCTACCTCGGTACAGATAACAAGTGGGCTGCTCAAATAGAAGCTGAAGCATTCTTGAAGTGGCTAGAAGCCCGCGGAGTTCCAAAGCCATGGAAAATAGTTATATTCAGGGGGTTACCTGGAATTCCAACATCTTACCTAAGGTACCAAGGCTTTATGGAGGCGTTAAAGCCTTACCTAGATCGAGGCGATGCTCAAATACTGGAAGCAGTAGAAGTAGATCCTGATCTACTACCTGAATGCTATGCAAAAGCAAGCGCAATTGTACCTAAATACGGTAAAACAGCGACAGCTTACTTTGCAACAAACCTACTCCAAGCTATGGCAATAGTACAGGCATTGAAAGATAACAACCTAGTACCTGGTAAAGATATTTACGTCCTTGGATTCGATGCACAGGTAACTGAGTGGGTAGACCTTATAGCAACAGGACAAGTAGCTATGAGTATACAACAACACCCCTACACAATGGGGTACTGGGCTGTATGGGCAGGATATTTCCTGGTAACAGGACAAATGAAATTACCAGAGAAAGCTGTTATAAACACACCAACATACAAAGTAGTACCATGCAACGCAACATTCTCGCTACTACTAGACTACTTCAAGATACCCCCAACAGAGCTACTAAGACTTTCAACACAGCTAACACCAACAAATCCACAAATACAAGCACCCAGCTACTATGCCTACGACTGTGGTTAAACTATAATTATATTTTATTTTTTATTTTTCCGTCATATACTTATTCTACCCATGAATACACCAAATATTTATAATATGCTAAAAATATACTAAACAAAAATAACAAGGACCCGTAGCTCAGCCAGGAATAGAGCGTCGGCCTTCGGAGCCGAAGGACCCCGGGTTCAAATCCCGATGGGCCCGTAAAATTCTTCCCTTTGTTCAAAAGATTGAATCGGTATTCCAGGCGATGGACCCTGTATTACCGATTTCACAGTTAGATCAATGTACTTAGTTCGTGTCAAAATTAATTCCTTTCCCACTAATTTTTAAACAACTGATCCATATACTTGTTTCCACATTACTTAGAAACACGTGTCTGGGAAGTATTGATCCAAAGACATTTATTAGAAACCTTTTTAGATAATCCTGTCTTTGAGCTTAATGGCTTGACTGGTGAAAAAATGAAAAATAGAGTGAAAAGGGTTTTAATAGTTTTTTATCTGCTTGGCTTAGTGTCATTGTTCGCGGACATGGTTTACGAAGGAGGTAGATCTATTAGTGGAGCATATCTCGAGAACTTGGCAGCACCTCCCATAGGCCCTGCTTTAATAGGCCTAGGGGATTTTGCCGGGTATGTTCTCAGATTCATAGCGGGTTATTTGGCAACTCTTTACCAGTCCTCTAGGCTACTCTGGGGGTTTGTTATAGTAGGCTACACTGTAACGGCGATTAG
>JAWBBW010000028.1:0-7374 GCA_038824035.1 Desulfurococcaceae archaeon | reverse complement strand
GCTGAATGCGATGAGATCAGAGTTGAGAGAAATGGGTTGGAAAGATATATCGTGATATTGGAACCAGTCAAATGTAGACATGACGTGGCCGAAAGTATAAGGGCATTTAGAGATCAATACGACCTAGAGGTATTGCTAGATCTGGGCAACATGGCTTTTAACGAGCTCTATGAACATGTGATCAATTATTATGTGAGGACATTGCATAGTGTGATCAAGAGGTATGCACTTGAGACCGATAAGGCCGGGATAGAATATTACTTAGGGGTATTATTTAATGGCAAGGGGTTTATAATAGAAGGCGAGAAGAACAAGGTGATCATGCCCGGCAATATACCGCAATGCATATCAGCACATACCCATCCATTAAATAATCCAATACCCAGTAAAGACGATGTCAAGTTCATCAACGCCATATTGGTGAACAGGGGTATAGGGCATATCATAGAGACAAGTGGTTCCGGCATCGCCATATATCGTGCAGGGCCGTTATCCATTAGTGATTACGAGTTCCTAAGGCGAATCGAGAGATATGGCGATACATATCAAGTAATGCATTATTTAACCAGGATGACCATCGTGAAAACACGATATATCTAGACCTGGGTTACAACACTCCATATCCAAAGTATTGGTGAATAGAGGTGATTGACGATAGATGCCATGTATTGGATTTTATTTGACGACCTCGATAAATATGTATGGTGACCCCATGCCCGGTTAATGGTTTGTTTTTCAAAAACAACTAGATTAAACACCTCGTATAGGGGCTTAAAAATCATGGCTGAGAGGATTTACACAGACATGGTGCTTAGATCCAAGGGATATAGTTTCATAAAGTACACTGAACCGGCGATGGAGCCTAGATATATCGACATGGTCTTCAAGGACATAGTAGAGGAGTTCTCGAGCTTGGAGCTAGGTTATCAGAGACTCTATGAACACCAGTACACAGCATACCGGGAGTTGTCAAAAGGACATAATGTAGTCATGGTGGCCGGGACTGGTAGTGGTAAGACAGAGGCCTGGTTTCTATATTTCGCAAGCAAGCTTAGGCAAGGCGATGACATCGTCGCTATTGCCGTGTATCCAACCCTGGCACTTGCAAATGACCAGGTCAAGAGACTTGAGAAATACATGTCTGTTTTCAGGGAGGGCGTTATCCAGGTCGATAGTGTTAGAAAAGAGGAATTTATCAAGTTACATGGACCTCGTGCACTGAGAAATGCTATCGCATCAGCTAAATTGATCGCCACTAATCCGGCATTTCTCTTACACGATATGAAGAGGTATTTTCTAAGAAAAGAGAGCGCTGTTTTCTCACCCATATATCACAGAGTGGGCTTACTGGTGATAGATGAATTGGATTTTTACAGCCCGAGGAGCACAGCCCTCTTACTGGCCATGGTGCAATTATTGTCCGCGATATCGGATAAGGGAATCCAGGTCGTAGCCCTGTCAGCCGGGTTATCAAACCCCGAAGATCTCTGCACATACCTGGAGAAAACAACTGGAAGACCATGTAACGTGATACGGGGGAATCCATTTAGAGTGGAAAACTACGTATACATAGTACTGGGCAAGAATCTAAAAGAGATCTGGAGTAATGTTAAGAAGTTATGGACAGATATAATTAATAAATACCCGGAACTAAGTAATTTGAACAACGTTGTCGAGGACTTTGAAGAGTTCAAGTCAAATGCCTATTACGTCTTATCCGTGATCGAGGGTCTCGGTTACGATGTGCCCAGTCTCTGGCTCGATCCAGCAGAACTTATCTCGGAATATTTCAAGGACAAGTACGTCACAATAGTCTTCACGAGGAGTATTAGCACTGCAGAGGAATTGGTTAGGAGTATTAGGGCGAAATATGGCCAAGACGTTCCAATCGCATCCCACCACCATCTCGTGTCGAAGAAAATTAGAGAGGAAATAGAGGAGAAGGCTAGGAAAGGCGAATTAAAAGTAATAGTGTCCCCGAGGACGCTTTCACAAGGCCTGGATATAGGGATTGTCGCGAGAATAGTGCACCTCGGGTTACCTGATGATGTGAGAGAGTTTTATCAAAGAGAGGGAAGAAAGGGTCGTAGAAGAGAACTGGGCTTCTCGGAGAGCGTGATCATACCCTACTCTAGGTGGGACAGAGAATTGCTAAGTAGTGGAATAGATGCCTTGAAATCATGGCTTGAACTAGGCTTGGAGAAAACGATCATTAATCCCGATAACCTCTACATACACTTGTTCACAGGTGTGATCAAGCTGAAATCGCCTTGGTTCAAATCAGAGATAAGTGAAAAAGAAAAAGAAGCATTGTCTAGAACCGGTATTCTCACACCAGATAACAAGTTAGATGAGAAAGCGCTTAATAATGTTTTCGAGCGATTGAATTTCTACGAATATGCACCACCATATGGTATTAAGAGATATATTGAAGATGGTGACAAGTTAATACCACTCGAACCAATAGGTCACTGCGACTTAGTGGAGAGGTTTCAACCAGGATGTATCGATTATAGCGAAGACGCTATCGTGGTATCCCTAAGCCATGGCAAGACATCACACTATGTAAAATCGGTAACTGAGAAAAAGATCTGGCAACTGGATTTTAAGCAATATGACGGGCTCTCCCTCGCACTGGAGGAATATAGGTATATAAAGCTTAACTGGGGGGAGAAACCCCAAGTAGTAAAAGACCTGTTAAACGGCAAGATAACAAGCGAGATGTTGTGTGTGGTGTACGTACCACGCAATGGGTTTGGTAAATACATGAAAATACCTGAGAGATGTATTTGGACACTCCGCTCCGAGAAACCAAAGATAACGTGGAATGGGCCTAAGCCGGTGGTGTACTATGATAAGAAAAACATATATGTGCCAATGCCCGTGGGCGGCGAGTATCGTGATTTCACATATGGTTACTCCTACTCAATGGATCCACGTGAAAATGCCGATCTCATCAGGTTGGCGCTGACCTACATCATGGTCATATTGAGGAGAAAATACGGCATATCATTTGAAACAATAATGTACGATGTAGTCAAGATCGGTGAACACAAGTACTTCTCACTATACGAGCCAGAAGCCGCTGGCCTCATAGACAAGATCGATTGGCTGTCGGTTAGAAAAGCCATTGAATCCCATGTCCCGGATAACCTGGATAGGATATTAATATCGGGAATAGACGATATATCTTACTCAACCCTCGTCACAATAGATTTCAACTGGGACATTGTGAGAGATCATGCCATCAGGGTTATCGATTACATATTGTCAAGGGAGAGAATAAGGACCTTTATAAAGGGAAAAGAGCTCTATATTCCACGCCCAAGCCCAGCTCTCAAAATACTCTCATATGTGATAACCAGTGAAGTTCTTGAAGAGGAGTCGATAACACCGGTGTTGATAAGTGGTCACGGCATTTATGATGGAGATAAATTCGACGGCGCCGTGGAGCTCTACCCACCAATCCCCCTGGTGAAACCTCCCAGGGAGTTGCTGGACCTCGAGAACACCGTATTGGACAAGATATATTACGAGGAGTTCAAGTTTCTCGTCGAGAACTGGGAGATAACATATCAGCAATTAAGACGTAGTAATTTGAAGAGATTAGCATCACTTCTAGAAAACAGGAGAGATATAGTGCTCGATCTATCCGAGCTAGCCGGGAAACTGGGTATATCTAGGCTTAGCGTGGAGGAATTGGCACGTATAGCTGGAGTGGAATCAGTTGTTAATTACGCGAGAATTAAAGAGGTATTAAGGGACATAGCTACTAAGAAATCCATTTCACAGAGGGATCGCGAGCTATTACTAAGGTACATGGAGGATAAAGCCAGACAAGTATACGCGGCGTATCTTGTTATCAATGAGCTTTCGAAATCAGGTGATCTTAAGGACAACTTGGCCTAAATGACCTTTTTTAAGGGCTTTAAGAGCTTCGTTAGCCATGCTTAGTTCGTAAACCGATATCTCCGGCTTGATCCCAAGTCTCGATGCCAGGTCAAGTATTTCCTTGACATCTTTCCTAGTTACATTGGCCACTGTTTTCACCTCTTTCTCACGCCATAGTAATGCGTAATCCAAGTGCTCGATAGGGGTCATGTATATCTCGGCGAGAACGACTCTGCCACCACCTCTGATCTTCTTGAGAGCCTCCACGAAGACCGAGGACACTGGTGCAAACACTATTGCAGCATCCAGCTCTCGTGGCGGCTTCTCACTTGAAAGACCGGCCCATTCCGCGCCATGTTTCAATGCGTACTCTATTTTCCACGGCGTATTTGTGAAAACAAATACCTTGATACCCATTTTGACAGCTAATTGTAAGACTAGGTGAGCTGATGACCCATATCCAAATAACCCCAGTGAATCCCCAGGCCCTATCCCCGTGAAACGCAATGCCCTATAACCTATTGCGCCAGCACAAAGCAAGGGAGCCACGTGGAGGTCATCTAAATTATCCGGTAATACATGAATAAAACCGGCTTTCGCAACTATGTATTCCGCATATCCCCCGTCAACGGTATAACCTGTGAACTTTGCATTTATGCATAGATTCTCAAGACCTCTTTTACAGTAATCACATAGTCCACACGCGTAGTACAGCCAGGGGATCCCAACCCTTGTCCCAACCCTTATATCCTCCACGTTTTCACCGATCTCTACAACTCTACCCACCACTTGGTGACCCAGTATTAATGGGAGTTTAGGAGGCTTTAACTCGCCCTCAACGATGTGGAGATCAGTTCTACAGACACCACAACTCGTGATCTTAACGAGGACATCGTCCTTGCCCAGTTTTGGCAACTCCACGTCCACTTGTACAAGTGGATTTTCCTCCACTGAGCCATGTCTATACAAAACCATGGCACGCATGTTATGAGACACCTATTTCATATACTTTAAATTAGCAAAGAAATATATAGCAATGCCAAGGAATCATGAGGCCTGGAGGATAGATGAACTCGAGGCCTTGGTTTAAGGGTCTTTTATCCAAAGTAGTACCTAAGTCTAATAAAAGGTGTTTAACATGTATTCCTTAACCCCCTTACTAAGGGTCAACGAGCTCTTTGAATGCATGATCGTGAGAAGATTGAGTAGGTTTACACTGCTGGCCGAGATCGAGGGACGCCGTGAGATCGTATATGTGAATAATACCGGTAGATTAAGGGATTTCCTCGTCCATGGTAAAAAGGGGTATTGCATTGAGAACATGCGTGGGAGACTCAGGTACAGGGTAATCGGCATCGAGGATCATGGGTATGCCGCGTTAATTGACACCAATTTACAGGAAAAATCCTTCCTCCTAGCCCAGAAGGCCGGTTTACTCCCATGGCTGATTTCATGTACATTATACAGGCGAAATTATCGAGTAGGCGATGCCGTGATCGATTTCGCATTTAAGTGCAATGGCGATACACCAGTGCTCGTAGAACTCAAGAGCGCTGTTATGAGGTTATGTGGCAATATCGCCGGTTATCCAGATGCACCCACTCAACGTGGTAGATATCAGTTATTAGAACTAACTAAATACGCTAAGCAAGGCGGGCACGCCATTGTCGTATTCATAGTTGGCATACCAATGGCCTCTCTGTTCAAACTTCACTGCCGCGAGGACGCTCGCATAGCCGATGTAGCAAGGATAGCGCTTAGATCTGGTGTATTATTTAAAGCAGTGAATATTTTCCTCGATCCAATCAACCAAGTCATTGTAATGGATAACCCAGATATGTCATTGGACATGTCCTGCACTGATACATGTACTTGAAATTAATGACCCCGGTCATAGTGCATGCAACTCAAGCACCATGAACCAGGCTTCACTTTTACATTGACATGTCACGAGTGGCATTGCTCATCAAATTTCTCAGCAACGAGGGATCTATATTACCCCCGGTTATCATTAGAACCACGTTCTTGTTCTGTAATCGGTCTTTCAACTTAAACGCCGCTGCCACCGAGGCCGCGCCAGCTGGCTCAGTTACTTGTCCCTCCAACTCAACTAGTAGTTTAACCGCTCTCAGGATCTCGTTATCATTGACCAAGACCACGTCATTTATCCTATCCCTTAATATGTTGAACGGGTATTCATATGTCCTCGACACGGCTAACCCCTCTGCTATGGTTTTCGCATACCCGGTTGACACGGGTTTCTTCTCCATGAGGGACATATACATGCTGGGAGCCCCCTCTGCTTGTACACCTATCACGCTGATCCCGGGGTCTATTGTCTTGTAAACTACCACTGCGCTTGAAGCCCCTGATCCACCGCCTATTGGATTTATCACTATATCAACATCTGGCAAATCCTCTACAACCTCTAAATGCATTGTCCCGACACCGGGGTATAACAATGGCTCGTTAACACTGTGCACGAATAAGAGGCCTTGTTTCCTTGATAACTCCATGGCGTAGTCAAGTGCCTCGTCGAATATATCGCCGTGAAACACTATTTCTGCCCCTAGCTCTTTAACGGCATTGACCTTGATCTCTGGGACATTGTGTGGCATGACTATAACAACCCTTGCCCCTACGAGTGAGCCGGCATATGCTATTGACTGGGCATGATTACCCGTAGATGCTGTGATCAATCCATGTCTCCTTGCCTCATCCTCCTTGCTGAGAACATAATTCACACCACCTCGTACTTTAAAAGCCCTTGTAACCTGCATGTTCTCGAGCTTGAGATAAACATCACATCCTAGGATCTTTGAAAACCTCTTTGAGTATATAAGTGGTGTTCTACGTATGAACCTGGCTATACGTCTCCTGGCCAAGTACACATCTCTCAGGCTGAACAAGTTAGAACACCCACCTATCTTGATGTTAAAAGGAAATATAAAGTGGCATCGTTAATTATGCAATGACACCTAGATCGTACTCTACGAAGTGTGGAAAAGCTATTAACACGTGGAACAAGGATTCGGGGAAAAATCATGGGGAATTGAGCACAGCGTTCACGAACGCATACGTATCTATCAATCCATATCCATAGAGCTTGTCATATCCCTGTGCACCCAGGTCTATCGCTGACTGTGAGAGCAAACCCTTGATCTGCTGTGGTGTTAACAGGGATTTACCACTAGCTAGTCTCAGTGCCTGGGCCAGTGCTATGGAGGCTGAGACATGAGGGCATGCCATGCTGGTTCCACTGAGATAAATATAACGAGGTTCTGGTTCATTAGGATAGGGATCGGGTGGTTATTGGCGATAGGATTAGGGCTCGGTGTGACAGGGTTATGGATAGCTATAGCACTTTCCGAAGTGATTGGGGGAACCACATCATATATATGGGTTAAGAAGGGTAACTGGGCGAAGCCGGTCATAAGGTATTAACATCAAGTTAGGCGACAAAATATGCCTAAGGAAAAGATA
>JAWBBW010000027.1:0-8499 GCA_038824035.1 Desulfurococcaceae archaeon | reverse complement strand
ATGGGGCGTTGAGAAAGTCAGGTCTCTTGGTTTCGAAGTAATACTTGAGGCGGCGAAGAGGATCGGTAAATATGAGCTGAGATATGCTGAACACCCATATGTCAGGGTAATAGTGAATGGGGTTGAAGCTGATATTGTTCCAGGGTTACTTGTCTCCAAGCCCTCCGAGATAAAAACGTCCGTGGATAGGACCAGGTTTCACACGGAGTACATTAACAGCGTTTTAACCCCTGATATGAAGGACCAGGTCAGATTACTTAAGAAATTTATGAAAACAATAGGCGTATATGGAGCTGAGATCAAGACACGCGGTTTCAGTGGATATGCGGTTGAGTTATTGATAGCCGTGTACCGTAATTTCAGAAACACGATCTTAGAAGCCAGTAAGTGGAAACCACCTGTGTTCGTTAATACTCTTGGTGACGATGTAGATAGGAACAAGGTCTTTAGACTATTGACGAAGAAATACCCTGATTCCGCGATATACATGCCTGACCCCGTGGACCCCGAGAGAAATGTGACAGCAAATGTCAGCGCTAAAAGCTTGGCAACATTTGTCCTGGCATCTCGCTGTTATCTCAGAAATCCAAGCATAGGATTTTTCACGGAGGAGGAGACAATTGATGTGTTTGATGTAAATACATTGTTCAAGGCCCTGGAAAACAGGTGTATAATTATACTCGAGTACAACTTGGACGAGAAACTTCCTCCAGATGTTATATGGGGAGAGGCATTTAGGGTTAAAGACCGGCTTTGCAAATTATTAAGGACACTTAACATAGAGATCATAGATGCCGATGCTTGGACGAATGATTCATCCACCGTGATCATAGCTGTTGAATTCCCGGAATGTGAATTGCCTCCTTATAAAACCTATGAAGGGCCATATACATGGCTCGAAGAAAATAGGATATGGAGCTTTGTGAGAAAACACATGGGCAGAGGTATAGGGCCATGGATCGGTGAAAACGGGTCCTTAAGGGCTATTTCAAGGAGAGAACGTGATATCATTACCATATTGAGGACTAGGCTCAGTGAATACTCAATTTCTCCACATCTAAGGAAAACAATGCCCAGTATATTGAGGCTGAACGTAGATGTCATTAAGGAATTACTGGAAAAAGGGGCTGGAAAATGGCTTTTAAACTATGTAATGAAAACCCCGAAATGGATGGCGATGTGTGTTTCATAGAACAATATAACCATTTCTTGGAGAAGGTACTCTGTTATCCAAGGAGTTCTTGTGGAGAGGTCTTTTATAAGCGATTGGCAAAGTTGCGTGAAAAGGGCTTTATATATTTAGTTGAAACAGGCGTTAAAATAGGCGACATCAGGGTATTGGGCAAGGGATATTCAGCTATAGTTGTGTTGGCGTGTCATGAGAAATACGGCCTGGGTGCGCTTAAGATAAGGAGAGTAGATAGTCGGCGGGACACATTACAGAAAGAGGCATTGATAATGTTGAAGACAAGGGATCTCAGAATTGTACCAAGGCTTTATCTACATGATGAGGATTTTATCTTCAGAGAACTCATACCTTTGCACAGGTGTTTTCATTATCCGGCATATTTGCGTGCACTAATAGATAATAACATGGTGCATGAATTAAAGGCATTACTACGTAGAACAATGAATGATCTTTACAACTTAGATAAGATGGGAGTGGACCATACTGAGTTGAATAGATTGGAGAAACACATGTATTACTGTGTTGATGGCGAGATCAAGGTAATTGATTGGGAAAGCGCGAAAGAATCGAATAAACCCACTAATATATCCTCGTTCATATCGTACTTATTATATAGGTTTGATCACAAGAACCTATTGATCGATGTACTTAGCCTAGATTTAAAGGCTGTGTTACAGGCTTTACACGAGTATAAAAGGACGTATAGTGCTGAAATGTATAAGAAAGTGCTGGATGCTATGCATGTGCTGTAATAACAGCGCCACCTCTTATCGACATGGGCACGCGTGACTCGATGTACGGTCTTATCAATATCACTTTGGCATACTCTTTTCGGGGTATTTCAAGGGAATTTTTACACCTAGGGCATATTCCTCCACATGTCCTGTATACTTCCTCTGGTGTTGGAATACCATTGTAATCCTGTCCCACTTTTTTGAACTCAAATAATATATGTCCGCAATGTTTACAAACATATCTAACCGGCAATAGCCTACACCAAGTTTCACTTCAGGGAGATATAATTGATTAAGTGATTGGGTTTGTAATGCATTTAATTAAACATTTCAAGAACTCTCTGTCGACAATATTTTAATATTATTGAGGAATTTAATGGATGATGATATATATTATTGACCCAATTCTTTAAATAAACACAGGGATAGGTGAAACTTATATATTATATATCTCCACGTGCTCTGTTTAAGTACCTTATGTGAATATGCTTACATGCCTCGAGATCATAAAGTTATTTATATAGGTCAAAGGACTTACAATAATTTCTTGAAAAGGGGCCGTCGTCTAGCCTGGCTAGGATGCCGGCCTGGGGGGATAGCCCCCGTAGCCAGGTATATCCCGGAACGCCGGTGGTCCCGGGTTCAAATCCCGGCGGCCCCATTTCAACGAGGTATTAAGCTCTGTACTTTTTCATAAAATTTCTCGATGTTTATGATAAATCTCTCGTGCTCGCCCTCTCCTATCAATACCGTATTCCAATAAGCCTTCACGTTGAACAAAACTTTTCTACCATCTTGTTTAACGAGCTGGGCTAAGACCCTTATCTTAGATCCCACGGGGGCTGGATTAAGGTGTTTTACATTAATCATTACACCAACCGTTGTATACCCCTCTGGCAGATATTTCTGAATACATTCGAGCGCTGTTTTTTCCATGAATGCTATCATGCTGGGCGTAGACAATACAAACACGTTTCCACTGCCAATATGACTAGCGATGTGTTCTTCTCTCACCTGGTATTCCTGTTCACACAACAAATCCGAGGGCAGAGCGATATCCACATATATCACCGATAGGGAACTCCATTGGACATTTATGTGATGAAGTATTTTTAAGCCAATATTGCTTTAAAGTGAGTGGATACTTAGTGTTTATAGTAAAGAGGTGTCCATGTGAGCGAGGAAAGGGTTTTTGCCGTTAAAGTGAGAGATAAAGAAATAGTGATAGATGAAAACGTATTGAAAATTGTCCACGAATACGTTAAAACACCGATGGGATTAGAGGAATTGGCTGAAAAGCTGGGCTTGGAGAGCTGGGAAGAGGCATATGAATTCATAAAGGCGCTCCCAGCTTGGATCATGTGGACACCGCCATCTATGTGGAAATACAGGAAACAATGGGTTTCATCCAAAGTCCAGGTCGCTAAAAAAGAGGAACAACAGTAATTTGGTCATCTAATCCTAGCTATTTTACCGGATTTGGGCTCATAGATCTCTCCTTCTTTCTTAAGACCCCTGATCTCCTCGATCACGAAATCTCTTTCAAATCCTTGTTCTACAGCCCTCTTGATCACTTCACTTATTTCGACCTCTCCTCCTGTGTTTTCCAGTAACTTGAACAAGAACTCCCTGAATGCCTTTTTCTTCTGCCTCTTGGAAGAGGAGACCCCTGTCTCCAACACATCGATATCTAGTCTACCGCTTTCAACGTCGAAGCCGACCCTGGATAACGTAGACATCATTAACCTGATAGCCTCTTCGGCATCTTCTACAGTGGCCTTCGGCTTCAGCGCCATTCTTGCATGGGCCTCCGTGAGCCTGATCAACGCCTCTAATTGCCTCGGCGTTATAGCTATTGCGGATGGCTGGCCCCCTTCTCCGCTGGTCAACGAGGCCTGCCTTATATTGACATAGAATTCCTCGATTAATTTAATAGCATCAGGGGTTAACTGGGGCCTTATATATCTCTTTGCATAGCTCACATATTTCTTCAGCAACACCGGGTCTATGAAGCCCCTGGCTTTTTCGGAATCGGTGTGAACGCCTAGTATGTGCTGAGCCAGTCTTCTATCGTTGTCTCTGTTAGGTATGTCCTGGATAATGAATATCAAGTCGAATCTGGACAATATCGTGGGGGGTAAATCTATGTTTCTACTCAGGGGCTGTGTTAAGTCATATCTACCGTATTTTGGATTACCAGCGGCTAATACAGCGGTCCTGGCATTGAGTCTCGCAACTATGCCGGCCTTAGCGATACTGACAGTTTGCTGTTCAAGTGCCTCGTGAATAGCGCTTCTGTCCTCCTCACGCATTTTATCTATCTCATCTATACATGCCACACCACCATCTGCTAAAACCAGTGCACCTGCTTCTAGATAATATTCACCTGTGGCTTTGTCTCTCAGCACAGTGGCCGTTAAGCCAGCGGCTGTCGAGCCTTTGCCACTTGTATATAGTCCTCTCGGGGCCATTTTAGACGTGAATTGAAGTAACTGGGACTTAGCTGTACCAGGGTCTCCTACTAATAATACATGAATATCTCCCCTGATCCTAGTGCCATCTGGTAAGGTCTTTTGGACACCTCCAAATAGTAGAAGTGCTATTGCCTCCTTGATATCCCAGTAGCCATATATACCTGGAGCTATGCTCGCTATTATTTTTTCCCTAACCCATGGATCCCTGGAGAGATCCCTTATCTTCTCCTCATCTTCTCTTGTGATCTCTATTTCCTCTAGGACCTTTTCCTGTATCTCAACGTGATTGGCGTCTATGTAGAATGAGAAAATGGTTTTACCACCCTTTCGATCAATAGATGATGATATAGGGGTTATTTTCAATATACCGGTCACCACGACTCTATCCCCGGGCCTAGCTATATCCACGAGATCACTTGTCAACACTACATCTATACTCCTTGGAATTTGCCCACCAGGTATTTCCTCTGGTTTCTCTTGGACAACTATTTTCTGCCAATCCACGAATTCGCTTTTCTCTGGGACGAGGTCTAGCTTAGCTGGCCTATGGCATATAAAACAATAGGGTGGTTTCTCGAGCCTATCCCCTATCTCACCTCTCCCCTCAGGTGGGTATAGAAATTCGTGTATACCGGTTTCATCTATGTGTCTATACGTGGCTCTGACAAGCTTAGCGTCGATCCTTGTAACCCTTGTCACAATGCCTTCTATTGAAACTAGTTTACCGATATACTCGCTTGTCAAATCCCTTATTTTCATCAAGAAAGGAGGGTTTCTTATCCTCGCGTAGAATTTCCTAACGATTTTACTGTAATCCGGGTTCTCTCTTTCTACTATAAGCCTTATCGCCTGGCTGAGCTCTTCGAGGGCCTCCCCCGGATTGTCGAGCACTTTTTCAGCCAATTTCTTGTCAAATTGTATTAGGTCATCGAAATCTATGATCACGCTTTTCTGGCCCATTCTAATCATTTGCCATATTCTATCATAGTACTTTACAAACCCCTCTTTGGACTTAAAGGTCTCTAGGAACTTCATAAACAAGTTTACATAGGCTTCGCGCATTTCCCCATATTCTGGCTTAGCCTCCTCCACTCGTCTCTACCTCAAAGATGTTCTTACTAAACACCTCGAGTAGTGTTTTCATGGAGTTGTAGAACAATTTCTCCTCCTCACTGAGATTGTCTATTATGTCCTGGCTA
The DNA here is from genome assembly GCA_038824035.1 of Desulfurococcaceae archaeon. Taxonomy (GTDB): domain Archaea; phylum Thermoproteota; class Thermoprotei_A; order Sulfolobales; family Desulfurococcaceae; genus UBA285. The sequence goes on along the minus strand of JAWBBW010000027.1, from coordinate 2,903 downwards.
ACAGCCTGAATACTGAGCATGCTGAGCAATTTGCTGATCCTGGTCTTTGCCAGGCTGACCGTACTACTCATGATCCCATGTAGATTCTCCGCTATTTCTTGAAGTTTTTTGATATCATTTGCCTTGGAGTAATCCCTGAGCATTATTTTCATTCTCAATTTCGCCTTATTGTAGAAATACCCCTTTAATTTCTCGAATTTTGGTGGACTTCTGTTTCTCATCTCTATGAAAGCTAATCGATTCATAGTGCTGACATCGATCTCCTCGTCCGAGATTGAGGCTAGTTTCATATCCTGCAACATGTATGCAATCCACCTTGGCAATATATATTCGGAGCCACGCACCAGCTCAATGTAGTTGTCTTCGAGAAACAGCGTCACACCACTACTCGTGATCACCACTTTAACAGGCTCTTCTTCGAAATCGCGTTTAACAAATTTTTCTAAAATCCCACCTAGGAGCTCTATTAACCCGTTCAAAAACAACACCTATTAAGTTAATCAATGAAAAGGTCCCCTTTATTACCCTACTCATATTGTATAGTTAAAAAGAGTTGGATAGGTGCTTGAATTGAGTGAACTCCTCTGGGCGGAGAAATACCGGCCCAAGACGTTGAACGATGTGGTTAACCAAAGAGATATTGTTGAGAGATTGAAGAAATTTGTTATGGAAAAAAACATACCTCATATGTTATTCGCTGGGCCCCCGGGCACGGGTAAGACAACCATGGCTCATTGCCTTGCCCACGATCTATATGGCAGTAACTATAGGCAATACATGTTGGAATTAAATGCATCTGATGAAAGAAAGATCGAGGTTATTCGCACGAAGGTAAAAGAGTTTGCCAGGTCAAAGGTTATTGGCGATGTGCCCTTTAAAATAGTCCTACTCGATGAAGCTGATAACATGACAGCTGACGCTCAACAAGCACTTAGAAGACTCATGGAGTTGTATTCGGCTAATACTAGGTTTATATTGACAGCTAATTATCCGAGCAAGATCATAGAGCCTATTCAAAGCAGGTGTGCGGTGTTCAGGTTCACAGCGCTTAAAAAAGAAGATGTGGTTTCAAGGCTTAGTTACATATGTGAACAAGAGAAGGTCAAGTGCTATGAAAGGGGGCTTGAAATAATATATGAAATATCCGAGGGCGATATGAGAAAGGCAATAAATATATTACAGGCAACGGCTGCTCTGGGCGAAGTGACAGAGGAGATGGTCTTCAAGGTGGTTGGATTAGCTCATCCAAGAGAGGTAAGGGATATGCTTCAACTAGCATTGGCCGGTAATTTTATCGAAGCCCGTAACAGGCTCAGAGATTTAATGGTTAAATATGGCTTAAGCGGCGTGGATATCATTAAGCAAATACATAGAGAGATATTTAGCCAAGAGCTCAAATTACCGGATGATCTAAGGGTATTAATAGCTGATTTGGCAGGTGAAATACAGTTCAGGCTAGTCGAGGGCGCCGATGACGAGATCCAATTAAACGCGTTCTTGGCCAGATTAGCTTTGATCGGTAAGAAAATGAAATATTGAGGAGAACGATTTGAGCCAAGAGAGATTACCGTGGATTATAAAATATAGGCCAAGGCACATAAACGAAGTAATAAACCAAGAAGAGGCGAAACAGAAATTACTGGCCTGGCTCAAGTCATGGGAAACCGGTAAACCCGGTAAAAAAGCGGCAATTCTGTATGGCCCAGCGGGATGTGGCAAGACAAGTCTCGTGGAGGCTATAGCTAAGACCCATGGCTACCAGCTCTTTGAAATGAACGCGAGTGATTCACGTAGAAAGAGCGACATAGATAGGATCGCCAAAATGGCGTCCCAAACTTCGAGTGTTCTAGGCGGTAAGAGGATAATTTTGCTAGACGAAATAGATGGTCTAGACCCGAGGACGGATATAGGTGGGGTCGAGGCACTCGTAGAGGTGATCAAACAAACGAGACATCCCGTGGTGATGACTGCGAATAACCCATTCCAACCACACTTACGCGCGCTCAGAGATATATCAGAGATGATAGCTTTCAAAAGGCTTACTGAAAGAGACATTGTAATGGGGTTGAAAAGGATATGTGAAACTGAAAAACTATATTGCGATGAACAGGCGTTGAAAGAAATAGCGGCCAGGAGCGAAGGCGATTTGAGAAGTGCGATAAACGATCTAGAGGCATTAGCCGCGTTGAATAGGAGGATCACCATTGATATCGTGAAATCCCTTCCAACATATAGGGATAGGACATATGCTCCTTGGGAGGTTCTCCAGAAACTTTTCAATGCAAAGTATATCTTCCAAGCGAAGATGGCCATATCCTCCACAGATCTGTCGCCAGATGAATTGATGACCTGGATAAATGAACATATACCAACATATTACGAGACACCAGATGAGATCGCGAGGGCATATGACACCTTGAGCAAGGCTGATATATACATGGGGAGGATCATTAGGACACAGAGCTGGGATCTCCTGGCATATGCATCGGAGTTGATGGGGCCTGGCGTAGCCTTTTCAAGACTACGGTACAAATACAGGTGGAAGGCCTTTAAAATGCCTGATAGGATAAAGCTTTTGGCCGAGACCAGGGAATCTAGGGAGAAAAGGGAGATATTAGCGGAGCATTTCGCAAACCGTTTGTTAACTAGTAAGGCGAATGTTAAGAGCGATGTCATACCATATCTCAGGGTCATATTCATGCATAATCCAAGGTATGCTGCCAAGATAGCAAAGGGATATAATCTACCAGAAGAACTCGTCAAGTGGCTTGCTGGCCAAAGGGCTAATGAAGTATTGAACTATATGAAGAAATTGAGATAACTAATCATGGCGTTTACATGCACTTAGGCCGCCTTTTAAGCTATAGGCTTTAAACCCTCTTTCTCTTAGTTCTCTTGCGAAC
>JAWBBW010000026.1:0-8715 GCA_038824035.1 Desulfurococcaceae archaeon | reverse complement strand
GCATGAATTTATTGATATCTAGTTTATCCTTGACGATGTATATGGAGGTATTTGGTGGCAGGGCATCTAAGAGCAATGCAAATGATCGGAGGAGTGAGAGTGCATTATATTCATTCAACTCCTCTGCTGTCAAATCTATGTCCTTGCATATCAGGATCCTAACTAAGTATACTTCGCCATGGGTTGAAACCACTATGTCGGGCGGCTCTATTTTGACATCGAAATTTCTTGGAAGACCCAGATTGATGAGCACTTTCTCAATGATCTTTCTCACGTACTTACACCTTTTGAAATCATGAATAGGAGCATGATCAAGACCAATATTATTATATGTATCACTAAATGTTCACCACTAAATATCGAGATCAATGAGTACAGGACACTTATTATCATTAACAGGGTGCTAAGCCTTTTCTTCATTGCCATCAAACATACACCATGATCCTAGCTATAGCTGAAGATGTTCCACCCAAAAGCCTAGCCATTCCATATGATATGGAGAGGAGTATGAAGATGTATACGAGTGGCAGTATTGTTAATTCCATGAACGAGTATACTGCTAAATAGACCAATTTCTCGGGAGCTAATGAACCTGTCTCAAGGGCCTTTGTTATGTACGGTTGTTCCTCGATCAACGGTTTCGTGATAGTATTGTAGTTCACTGTGACATTGACATAATGAATACCGGGATTTATTGTATATTCATGCACTATTGTTTCAACTCCATTCCAGGTCACTTGATATGTTCTTTTCTCGTATGCGTTATTATCGAGAAAGTTGATCTCCACTTCATCATCTCTTTCAACATATATTCTCAGCACAAGTCCATTTACAGAGTAGAGGCCGAGTAAAATACTTTGTTGATCCCTGGTAACATTCATTATATTGAAATCCCCGAGTAAAGCTATATACCTATTAGTATATAGAGATATGATATTACTTAGACTAGCCGTTATGTTAACTAGCTCATTGGATAACCACTCTATATCACTGACATAGGTTAGATCAGCAAGTTTAGCTCTCAATACATGGTTTCTACATGGAAATCCATGGCTATATTTATCGAGTTTTAGATTTCCATATGGATCTGATAGATACCTATATATCAATTCATTGCCTTCATATCCCTCGAATATTATATATCCCACAGGTTGATCTAACGCATCTCTGAACCTCAGATCGACACTGCAAATGAACTCGCCATATTCGACTGAACGCGCTACGTTGCTGGAAACCATAGAGATGAAACTCGGCATTAATGGCAACCCTATTGAAAATGTTATCGTTATAGCCATGATCATTGCCCCGGCACCCCTGGCCAATCTGAATGGAATCGAATGCAGCAGTATGCCAATGGCGATCAATAGTCCCGAGATACTTGTGAAAATAGTGGCCAAGATGGAAGTGAATAAGACAGTAGTTAATGAGGTCATGGCGAGGTTTATAATGGGATTTATGAAACCTGATACAAGTGGAGATAACCCGATTTTCGACAAGGCTATGCTCAATGTCTTCAACACTGCAACCAACGAGAACAATGCACTGCTTCTCTCGGTTAGCCAAACCATGAAATATGGCCAGTTAACACCTATAATACTACCTATGTAGTCGATCAATCTCAGTATTAAATTGTATGAGAATATAAGTATGGAGGAGAAAACACCATCTATCATCAACATTCTTCCTAGTTTCTTAACTGTATATAGTGGTAGAGGAATAGCCCTGAGTAGTGTTCCAGTGTAATATGATAACACAGAGAGATAAAAAGCTAGTGATAACATGTCCACCTTGAATCAACCCTATCTATGGCATAGATGGTGGTTGTGGCATGGGTTGTTGGATCGAGGAAACGATATACGATATTATAGCGAAAACAGTAGTGCCCATAGCTAGCCAAAACGCTGCCCATATGGCGTCCTCTACGAATCTACCTCCTAGTTTCTTTATCCTTAGAAATGGTATTGGTAACCCCTTTATGAGCCAGCCAATAACCCATGCCAAGAGAAACACGAGCCACGCGATCATGACGACCAGCGATATGAGACCTCTAACAAACTCGGTAATCTCCACAATCTCACCTACCAATATGGTTAAAAAATATAATAATAGGTGAGTACCCTGAAAGTAACAGACTGGTGATTATGTAAGAATTTATGATACATTAATTGGTGATCTAGTATTGCGCAGGATTTGGCCTAAAACCGTCAAAATATACTGGGATCCATGGAGAAATATACCAGTAATTAGGCCTACTCAAGAGGAAATAGAGCTGTATTATCAACTCAAATTAACAGAACCTGGAGATGCTCGCCCAGCTTTTGCCGGCGATCTAGCTAGGTTAAGAGATGCTATTTTACGAGAATTTGGAAGCGATAAGCTGTTTCAACGATTCTTCAGTAATAATCTTGTTTTATTGAACAAAGTGCCTCACTGGGATATCATGTACGAGGTCATAGCGTCGGGTAATGTACTTGGGCAGTTATACTATGACCCATTTAACACGGAATGGCGGTTCAAATTAACATATCCCGGCGCCTATATAGCTCTTAATGAAAACCTTGTGGAGTATTTATCAATAGATATGCCTATTTACACGGGTAAGGTTATCAGTACAAGCAAAAGCATTGGCGTTAACCAAGTCGTTGTCCTGGATAAAAAGGGCAATATAAGAGGTATAGGAGAAGTGATCGAAGATAAAGTGATAATATCTAAAACATTTCATGACCGTACACCCCCCGTGGAAACAAGCAATAAGCCTGCAAACATGTATGATGTTGTGAAGCGAAACGAGAAAGGCCTATCAATGCTGGAGGATAGATCTATTAAATTCTTAAAAAAGATAGCCAGTAAATACCCTCTTCCACTCACAGTGTCTTTCTCAGGTGGCAAGGATAGCTTAGTGGCCTTAGACCTAGCGTGTAAGGCGATTGGTGATGTGCAACTAGTGTTCAATGACACCGGGCTCGAGCTTCCGCAAACACTTGAAAACGTGGAAACAGTTGCAACGAGATATGGGTTGAGATTACATATAGCATTAGCTGGCGATATTTTCTGGAAAGCAATTGAAGTGTTCGGCCCGCCAGGCAAAGATTATAGGTGGTGTTGTAAAATAACGAAATTATTGCCGATAGCTAAATTAATGCGAGCAATATGTCCAATGGGAGGCTTGAATGTCGTGGGCCAGCGTGCTTATGAATCGCTGGATCGATCTAAGAGTCCACTTGTATGGAGAAATCGATGGATCCCACACATGGTTAGCACAACTCCTATTCAACATTGGGGTCAACTCGAATGCTGGCTTTATATATTCAGGTATAGATTACCATACAATAAACTATACGAACATGGTTTTGACCGTTTGGGCTGTTATCTCTGTCCTTCAAGTGCATTGGCAGAGTTCAAGGACATTGAGAAGATGTTCCCCGATCTTTGGCAAAAATGGATCGAAGTACTCGAGAAGTGGAGACAAAAACTGAATCTACCAAGGAGCTGGATCGACCTAGGCCTGTGGAGATGGCTTACGCCAGCCTCTGCCAAGAGGAGGATTACGAGACACTTGCCCGATCATAATATTTCATGGCAAAGCGAATACATGAGACGATTAGATGGAAGCATAGTTAACTTAACACCCATTGAAAAGATCAACGAAAATGATGTATTGAAATTGAAGTTCAACTCGAATATCATTAGGTCTATTGATATTATGAATGTAGTAATGAGTAATTTAGAGAAATTAGGGTATAAAGTTGAGATCGATGGAGATTCATTAACAATCATTTCTAGCCACTCAAAGATCAAGATCAAAGGCGATATTATAGAGTTTTCCCCATATAATCTTAGCGATGCATTTGAAGATATGGTAGAGGTAATAAAAGTCATTTACAGGTCTTATGGTTGCGTCAAGTGCGGTAGTTGTTTTATTTGGACGCCTTCTGGAAAAGTTAGGTTCACACAGCATGGGCCAGTTCTGCAAAATTCACTGGATGAGAAAGCGAAAAGGATATATTTAGAGATATGCCCCATTAGTGATCAACTTGTCGAGAAAATAGTCGTTGCCCTGATAACCGGCGATCCAAAGGCATTTAAGAGAAAAACTAAGAGACATGTCTTATCCGGATATGGCGATGCCTAGCTCTAGCGCTCTACCTCCTTTCGATCTATGTATCTCTTAATTTTCAGGAAACGTTTCTCGGCTTCATAGATCTCGGAGATCAGATCTGATCCTCGCTGGAAACTATTCAATATGCGCACAGCCTCGCTTGTACCAACACCTCTGCCGGCCAAGGCTATAAGTGCCTTATCTTTAAATCTATATAATAAAACAGCCCTCTTTACCAGGTCCTCGTAAAGTCTCCTCTCTTCGCCCGATATTTTCAACCCCTTGATCACTTTTCCCACAACGACTTTCTCCTCCTCAATATCTCCTTTTACAACAGCAAGAGTTGCTGTCTTACACCGTGGGCAAGAGTAATCGCCCATGTCTATGAAATCCTTTACTTTACCCTCAACGCTATAACCGCATTTTACACAGATAAGTGAAATATTCCTTTCCAATAATTTATTGAAGTACTCCACTTTGTTTAATGTTATGATCTCCTTTGTTATCGGCAGTTCTATATATCCAAGGATTACAAGATGATGGGGCGAAAAGTCTTTATATAGACGCGTATATATATTTACATTCCCAGCCTTGATCTCATTAGCAAGGGCCTTTAGTGACGATATGTCATAGTCCTTTAGAAAGACCTCTTTCAATGCCTCATCACCTATTATCGTGTCTATGAATGCCTCCAGCATTTTCCTACTTATGACGTTTTCACCTGGTGTTATGGCTCCAAATCTCTGAGCTACTTGGTATATTCTCCAGTATAGTGTTTGGCTGAGTTTCACCACGTTTTTTAACATATTTGTATCTAGGTATTGTTCAAGGTTCCTTAATATCGAGGAAATGATTTCCAATATTTCCTTTGAATTATGATGGCCCCTCACTTGTAGAGCTATTAAATATGGTGAGGAATATACATTTATATCTATGAATGGATATCGAGATTTCAACTCATATTTCAAGATGTCTTTCAACAATGCATTGACTTTGCTACCGCCATATATGTTTATTAAGATCAAATTATGATCCTCGATTCTATCTATATAAATGGTTTTATCATCCCCTATATTTGCTAGATCCTGTCTAGATGCGTTTATCTCGATGTTTTTTGCTAAATCAAGATATTCCTCTGGCAGATCACCACGTGTTTTCAAATATCTGATGCATTTACCAACTTCCCGGGCTATTTCATACTCTACGGGGATATTTTCGCCCTCCCAATGTGGTATTAACGCCTCTTCTAGGTTTCCATGTGCTTGTTCAACGTATAATTTGCCCTCTTTCTCATCATAGCCTACGACTTTCCACACTTTGCCAGCTAATACTATATAGTCATCTGGGTTGATGTTGATGACCACGTATTCCTCATTTAGGCTACCTATCTTTCTATCCGTGGAGACCTCGACGACGTCTATATCCCTTGTGGACGGTATCATGGATGTTCTATATACATATAACCTGGTCTTTTTAGTTGGCTTGATCTTATTGTCCTCAATCTTCACTATTCTCGCATATAACAGGTAATCCAGTACTTTTTCATACATCTCCGGGGTAAGGCATTCGAAAACATTATGGTTCTTCAGGTTTTCGAAAAACCTATTTCTCTCTAAACCCTCGGGATAGAGCAAGGAACCTATCGCTATTACATATGCTAAGACATCTAATGGGCATTTCTCAATCACCTCTTCCTCTAAGAGCTCGTTCTTAGCCCTATGGGCCAACACGATGGATTCTAATGAGTGGAGTAAGTTGGAAGTGGTTATTACAACGCCCTTGCTCACTCCTCCTAATCTATGTCCACTTCTACCTATTCTCTGAACCAGCCTAGTAGCTTGTCTTGGTGACAAGTATTGCACTACGTATTCGACATGCCCAATGTCAATGCCGAGTTCCATGCTTGATGTGGCGACAAGTATGTTCACAGATCCCTTTTTAAACGCGCTTTCAACCTCCTCCCTATGTCTCCTTGAAAGACTGCCGTGATGTACCTCCGAGGTTATATCTACTCTGAGCACCTCTGATGCCTTTTTAAGCAAAGAACACAGCCTCTCAGCCAGCGGTCTGGTATTCGTGAACACTATTAAGTGTTTGTACCTTGTGGCATAAGATATTATCTCCATTAACCTGGCGACCAAGTCCCCATCCTTAGCTATATCTTTTAGCTTTAAACATGTTTCATCCCGACATACTGGTTGCCTTATTTCTATTTCGATCTTTTTCACATAGGTATCCCTTAATACCTCCACGTCTTTGCCGTGACTTGGTGAAAGCATTTTCACAGCTTCCTCTATATTCGTGAGTGTCGCCGTCAACGCTATTTTGGTGATTTTCCGATTGAGCTTGTTCTCTAATAGGTATATGTTCGTCAAGAGAAGGAGCCCTCGTTTACTCTCCAAGATCTCGCGGTATTCGTCTATCACTATGTATTCCAGGTTCTCTAGGTATGGGAATATCTTCTCGTTTATAATGATGTAATTGAATGTCTCAGGTGTCGTGATCAATATGTGTGGTGGGTCTAGTAACAATGTTCTCCTAGCACGTTCAGGTGTATCGCCATGTCTAACACTCACCTTTAAATCGAAGCACTCTGCTAATTTCTTCACTCTTTTCTCTATATCTCTGTTCAAAGCTCTCAACGGCGTTATATATATACATGATATAGGCTTCTTGTTCTCCACATGTATTCTGAGCATAATCGGTATTATAGCGGCCTCTGTTTTACCACTTCCCGTAGGTGCCACTATGATCAGCGATTTGCCTTTCAATATGTGATATATGCTCTTTTTTTGCAATTCCGTTAACTCCATGTAACCGAGTCTCTTTAAACACGTGGCAATATTGCTCAGTTTCTCCAAGGACTTCATTTTCATTTAACCCAGGGTTTTAAACACAAATTAACCAAATGTCTATTTAGGTTAAATTTAACTGATTTTAAATCTTGTTTACTAAAATGGGAACTCTGACAATGATGCATGCACACGTATTCAGCGAGAGTCGTTCATGGCATTTCAGATTTATATTGCTATTTGTATTAAACTTGATAATAGGCAATTCATTGATATATGTCATCGATTATAGGCTCGATATATTAAAGCCAGGTTTCTACACAAGTTTTCCATTAATTTTATTAATTACATTGTTGTTGTTATTGGTATCCCTGTTCACGTCCATTCTGATCTCAAATAGCCTGTTCATAGGCTCTCTCAATTACTTGGTTATAACATATGCATATCCATTTCTAATAATAGAGAGAATTAGCTATTTATACACGCTTTTCTGCCTAGCTATACTCATAACCGGTATATTGCTGATAATGTGGATTAGGCCAAGGAAGGTTTCACTTGGATTGCCATTATCAATGCCTGCTGGTATTTCACACGAATTATTCAGCCCCTTTCACATAGACCGGGTTCTCAAGAACACGGCGCTTTACCTAGCCTCATATGTTATATCATTTTCCACGATCTCGCTGTTATCTATGATGTACCCGTGGTTTATACGCGGCAAGGAAGATATATCATCGCTCATAATTCTACATATAACTATGTTAGCGCTTGGATTGGTCTTCTCAGTTTTCATGAATAGGAGTGATAAAACAATATTGTTGACAGGGCTTATCGCTGGATCGGGGCTTGTGAACATAGTGCCATTGTTGTTCACATTATGTATGCGGGAAACGCTATCAAGTGAATTGAGAAGTGAGAAGATATCTCACGAGAATAAGGAAGGCATATACCTAGGTGTTGCCAGGGCCAGGCTTAGATATGGATACCCATCGAATTTATATAAAGGACTGAATCAACACTGGCTTAGGGAGAATCATTTAGGAGAGACATGGTATTGGTCAAGTGTAGTGGAGCCTATCTACGTCATTTTAGACAAACTGAATACTCCTCACATAGTCATAGTGGGTGCTTCTGGCTCTGGTAAAACATTATTTGCAAAACACTTAGTGAGAGAATCCAAAAGGGCCTATGGCTACAGGACCATGATCATAGATCCCCATGGCGAATACAGAGATATGGCCAAGTATATAGATAATCTATTGATCATAAACGCCGCCGAAGAAGGCATCAACCCTTTGGCACTGGGCAAATCCTCTCCACGTGAAAGAGCACTGCAATTAAGCCACACTATTGCGACGTTGTTCAAACTAGGCTTTATTCAACGCAAATTGCTGGAGGAATTGATAATGGACACGTATAGGGCTTACAATATTCATCAAGAAGATCCAAGTACGTGGTCTAATCAGCCCCCCACTTTAAGTGATTTGCTGAATATGTGTAGGAAGAAAAGCGATGAAAATGCGGATTACCAGAGGATCTTGCCTTACTTAGATCTATTGCACGAAAGCATGGGTGGTATTAGATGGTTTAGCCCAGATCTATTGTTCATCAACGATGTAGTGGTGGATCTAAGTGGGCTTTCAAGCGATTTCGCCAGGGCATTGTATGTGGAGGCATTGCTCTACATGGTTGTGAACAAGATGTATTTATCAAAGGGTGGGGCGATACCAGTGCAGATAGTCATAGATGAGGCTAGGAGCATAATGCCCAGGGAACTGGGAATGGAGCTTTTATCCAGGCTATTCATGGAGAGCAGGAAATTCG
>JAWBBW010000025.1:9617-9922 GCA_038824035.1 Desulfurococcaceae archaeon | reverse complement strand
CAATGTCTCTCCTACCGTGTATGATATCGCTGTTCTCTCAGGCACGTATTCCCACCCACCCTCGACATAGAACTCTGCCGTGGCATTTGCCTTGGTACGTAGCTCTGCCTCGACCCTATCTGTGGGTATTGCTACAGTATCCTTGGTCCCAGGCGTTATGGTCTTTGGTTCACTCAGTGTCTTTGTAACGGGTGCTTCATATGTCCTCAATATGTATAACCCAGCACTCATGTTTCTTCCAAATGATATGGTCTTCTCGAAGAATCCATATTCATCAGTGGTCTCGCCGACTGGGAAACTATATA
>JAWBBW010000025.1:0-9607 GCA_038824035.1 Desulfurococcaceae archaeon | reverse complement strand
ATATACAACGTTTGTGAAATTAGTGTTGACAAACTCCACTCTCGTTATGTTAGCATTTGCCGAGAACCCGTAGCCAGTTATAGTAACTTCCTCAGTGTCCTTGCCATGCCCTTCATTAGGTGTCACCACCACTACTGGTTTAACCTCTAATTTGGCTGTCTTTGTCTCATTTAGGAATGAGCCGGTAGCCCCATCAGCTGTTAAATTGACATTGTATACTCCACGAGGTATCCCTTTACCGGTTGTATCATCTTTTAGATTAAAGGTTATCTCCACGGAGCCATCGTGGAGAGCTGTCCCCGTCGCATCAACTTTGTAACCATTAAGTACTGGTTTTAATTCAGTGTCTTTTGAGTATCCATAACCATACACCTTGATATTTACGCCTTCACCTGTAACAGGGTCCACCACCGTGGTCGTGGTTGGCGATACCTCGATAACTGGGTACACCTTCACCACCTTCTCACCTATCTTTGTTCCCCCAACATACACAGTTACGTTTAACATAGGTACGTCACTTGGACCATTGGTTAGATATGGTAGTTTCTTAGGTATTGGTATGTTAAACGTTACATTACCTGGACCAGCTGTGTATCTCACTTGTTCAGCATAGGTATAGGTACCAGTCTTGTTAGCAACAACTACTCTGACAACTGTGGCTGAGTATACCTCTACTGTGACGGTCAATGTTTCGCCTGGGTACACGTTGTCTGGTATTTGGAGAACCTGTCCCTGGGCATGTACCGGCATCAACAACGCTAATGGTATTAAGGGCAATATGAATGCGAGTATTATTAGTGACGAGGTTATTTTCCTATAATTCATCCCACCACTCACCTGTATGGTTGTAATACCGGTGTTGTTTTTAAACAAAGCGTCTACACATGTATACACATGGTGTATACACATGTACATGCTCTCCGAACACGAGTTATTGTTTTATACTGAATTGGAGAAAATTAGAAACAAGTGTTGATTAAACCCGTGTTAAAAAGGGTTGTGTGATGAGTTCTAGGGAAATAAGAAGGAGGTTTATACCGATACAGGAACAGCTGATCGAGGAGGCCATGAAGATCTCGGAGAAAACAGGCATACCATACATAGTATTGATTGAGAGAATTGTGGGAGATGTTCTCAGGATATTGAGGTATAAGCCGAGTATACTAGACGCCCTTGTCCTGGCCGATGCATTGGATGATGCCAAGAGGCTTGGAGGCTTTGTATTGCCATGGGAGATCGCCAAGAAGATCATAGGTGAAATGAGCGATAGCGATTTCAAAGAACTCGTGAAAGAGGCTGAGAAAGCCTGTACCTGGTTCGGTGAATTGTCAAGAGTTAAAAGAGGGTCATCGCCAAGAGAGTTATCAATGGCCATATCCATCTGGATACCATCATCAACAGTGGATGTGATAGCCGAGGGTAGTGATGTCTATAAATTCGTCGTATCAATAATGGATTCAAATCAACGCGTAATAGAGCTCGCAGAGGCCGTGATAAAGGGTCTTTTAAAGGGATATGGACTCGGAGTTGTATACTTGGAAAAAGGCTTTCACACCATAAGTTTCAGGGTGAGTGGTTTCCTTGAGAAAGAATAGGAAAACAATAGGCGTCGACATGGATACCGCTAGCCACATAAAGGAAATCGCCAGTAAGAGGAACATGAGCATAGCCAGCTATTTAAAGAAACTAGTCGAAGAGGCCTTGAAACTCGAATCACTGGGGTATTACGCCCCCAGGGCATTGGCGGAGAAGAGAATAGAGATATTGTTGGAGAAAATGGGGTTCTCATTGATACCATTGGAAATAGCCAACAACGAATCGAGCGATGAGCTCGCCGAGTCCAAGGGAGTTGAAATAGGCAAGGCATTGGCAGAGCTCGGCGTAGATCCATACGAGGTCGTGGAATACATCAGTACGAGTAACCAGGTATCGATAACCCGGGGGGATAACATAATACTCCTACCCCAAACACACGTGATTAAGCAGAAAATAGTCTCGTTTATAAAGGGGATTGCCAAGGGATCGGGGCTACAAGTCTCCACAACAGGCAACCTAGTGGTAATAGAGCCGCCGAGATCTAGGAGAACCTTTTAACCTCTCAGGGGAATCGATGGACAGCGACAAAGTGGATAAAATATACCCAGGCGGCTTGAAGACAGGGGTTGTAAAAGCACGCGAGCTAATCGTACATGGACCAGTGGAGATCGGCTTAGCTATATCCGATAACGCCATCATTATTGGAAAAGGCAGGATCTCCATGTTGATATGCCTAGGCAATTGTATATTAATGAGTATGAATGGCCTACTCCACGTTGATAAGCTACACGGCATTAACGCATTGATACTTGGGTCCAAGAAGCCTGTGTACATAGGGTCTCTGAGAACTATGTCTCTCTATGCTGATAAGGCAATCATAGGCGTGTTAGAAGCCAAGTACGCGGTTCTTGGGAACAGGTGCATTGTAGATCGGCTTGAAAAAACGGAGAAACTCGTGTTTACAGATCCACACGTGTACATGAAGTCCATTGGCGAGATAGGTGAAACCCAGTATACATATGAGCTATTAGAGTAATGCCTATGCATTGCATTTCAATGCCTTGAACCTGGCCTCCACTATTTTCTCCCTAAGCAATACAAGGTTCTCATAGAGGCTGTAAACAATGCCCTCAGAGATTTTCTCACCTGGTCTTAGCCTATTTATAATGCCCTCGATCTTGTCTATGATATCTATTGCCGAATCCAGCTCACTGGCCAAGTCCTCTCCCAATACCAACCCCCTCTTTGTAAGAGGCCTTGAACACCTCTCTGTTTAGTTCTAAGGCCTTGCCTTTGAACACCTCTCCCAACGCTTTCTCCATGTTTTCAAAGCCTATCAATTCATCCAATTCTCTGAGAGCCCCCATCGCGAAGCCCAGCATAGCTATGTTAGAGGAGATCGGCGAACCTGTCAATTTCTCGCTTAATTCATTCGCATTATATATGAGTAGCCTTATTTCCTTAGATCCCAGGGACTTGACTATCTCCTCTCGATCCGGGTATTCCGATAATGGAGGAGGCCAGATGAAATCATTCACGATCACTGTGGCACCTCTTTTCGCATATCTTATATACCTAGCCGCCTCTATCATTTCAAGGGCAAGTATAAGGTCAGCCGAACCCATGGGTATTATCGGGCTATGTACATCACCTATCCTGACATGTATAATCACGCTACCACCTCTCTGACTCATACCATGAACCTCTGCTATAGTTGAATTCAAGCCATTGATCGTGCAGGCAATCCCTATCAGTTCCCCAAGTGTTATTAAGCCCTGTCCTCCCACACCTGTCACAACTATGTTATATCTATTAGGCCTCATGCCAAATCACCTCCCAGTTCTCACTCGGCTTATTAGTAACCACTATGGCATGGAATGGGCAAATGCTTGCACATAGACCACAGCCAGCACATAGGCTTTGAATTATAAATGGTTTCCCAGACCCCTTATCCAAGACCATGGCTGGGCAAGCCGTGAGCTTCACACAGGCCATGCAGGCTCTACACCTCTCCCCCAATACACTGTAAACCGGTAACACTATGCCCTTTCTCCTAGCATCTCTCAACACTTCTAATGCACACTTCATTCTCGAAACTATCGCCACGTTCTCACCTCTTTTATACAACTCGAGAAATCCCGCCAATTCATTAATGGACTCTTTAACCCTCAGCGGATTTATCACTATGACTCGATAACCCATGGATTCTAAGACCTTCTCGGGCAAAGCCCTGATGGTGGCCTCGCTCATGGCCGTAATACCGGTACCGGGGTGTGGCTGGTGACCGGTCATGGCCGTGGTCATGTTATCCAGTACCAATATCACAGCGTGCCCCTTGTTGTAAACGATGTTCAAGGCAGGTGGTAAACCAGCGTGGAAAAACGTGGAATCGCCTATCACAGCTATAATTGGCTCGTCGATCACCTTTGAAAGGCCATGTGCTATGCCAATACTGCCGCCCATTTCAAAGGAGGTGGACTGTGTTTCAAACGGCTTTTGATAACCAAGTGTATAACAACCAATATCCCCTGTGAAAACCGGGTTTCTCAGCCCAGCTTTGTTTAAAGCCGTCTTCACAACGTAAAATGTACATCTATGGGGGCAACCGGCACATAAAACAGGTGGTCTCGGTGGAATGGGCGGATCAGTGGTGACTTCGCCGATGCCCGACCACGGGGTTTTAGCCTCAATACCTAGGAAAACGGCCAATGGTGTGTAAATGGCATCTATGCTCAGCTCGCTGTCGCCGGGTATTAGGTCCTTTCCATGAACCCTCACAACGAGCCCCGCTTCGTTCACAATACTTTTGACCTGGTATTCGACCACGGGGTCCAACTCCTCGACGACAAGTACCTCTTCACTATCCCTTAGCGCTTTCAAGATCGGGTCAGGAGGCAAAGGCACTGGCATATTTACTTTTATCAATGTGACCTTGTCCAGCTGATCCATGTAGTCAAGCGCCTCGTAGACATGGGAAAACGCTATCCCACTGGCTATTATCGCTTTCCTCATACCTGGGTTAAAGATCTTTACAAATGGTTCTCTTCCCTCGTTCTCCCTAATAGCCCTCCACGTACTCATCATCCTGGATTTCTGTTTCCTAGCATTAGCTGGTACTAAGACCCATCTCTCCGGGTTTTTCTCGAAAAAGCCCTTACATTTCTTGTTCAGCGGTATATCCCTGTCATATATAACTGATTGCCGAGTGTGACTTATCCTAGTAGTGGATCTGAGCATGACGGGGTGCTTATACCTATTGCTAAGTTCAAACGCCTCCCTAGTTAGGTAATACGCATCTCTAGGACTACTGGGCTCTATAACTGGGATATGTGACAACAACCCATACCATCTATTATCTTGTTCATTCTGACTACTGTGTTGACCTGGATCATCAGCCGAGACTATCACAAAGCCCTCATTGACACCTGAATACGAGGAACTCATCAATATGTCCGCCGCGACATTTAAGCCGACGTGTTTCATAGAAGTTAAAGCTCTGACACCGCTAATAGCCGCCGCATATGCTGTTTCAAAGGCGACTTTCTCGTTAACACTCCATTCAACGTAGATACCGCTTTTTTTCGCCACACTAGCCAATACCTCTACGATCTCCGTTGAAGGAGTACCGGGATATGCCGTTGCCACGCATATACCGGATTCAAGGGCGGCCCTTGCAATTATCTCGTTCCCCAATAATAGGACATTACTACCAGCTGGTCTTAGTAAGTAATGTTCCAATATATCACCATATTTATAGTAACCTATCAAGTTATTTAAGTAAAATCGATATTTATTGATAATGCAAGGCTATGTCTTCAATAGGCAAAATGTTTCCAATATATATAATTGTTCATTTAAGTATGTCTATACAGAGCATTGTCCCACCGATTTTCTTGAAATTCAACCTAATTGTGGGAATATATTTATGAAAAACTTTATAAATAACCAAACCCACTTATTATAAATTGGTGATAAGAAATGATTAATGAGAAAACTAAAAAAGTTCTATACGAAGACAAGGACATAATCGTAGAGATAGCTCCTAGAGATTACGAGTTACCAGAAATGATCTATAACTCCATTAGGAACAAGGGACGTCCAGTATTCTTCCAAGAACTAGTAAGAGAGTTCAGCGGTATTGCGGGGGAAGATAGAGTTAGGAAAGCTGTGAACCACTTGCTTGCGTTGAAAATGATAGTGGAATACCCAGATGGTAGCCTTGGAACACCAGATATGAAATGGCAACCAACAGGGATCAAGCGTAGAAGGAGAAGGAGAACACCCAAGTTAATGGACCTTGACTCCACCAAGAAAGTGCTTTATACACAAACCACCTTGTCTTAGGGCATAAGGCTTCAGTTACCAGGTTATATGCAAAGTCATTTTTTAGCTCTCACTCCTCGTTGACCTTTCTCAGTCCACGGAGACACCCTATAATTAACACATTTATCTATATCCAATAAGACACCATATCTCGATGTCATTTCACAGATAAAGTCCTCTGGCACTATTGCCTCCGTACCCCTTGATGTCTCTATTACATATGCCCTACCGATCTTCCCCTTGATAACAGCGTTCTCGGCTATAAAATCGAGAAAAATTGGTAGCCTAGTTGTGTTCAAAAACCCTCTTTGCCACTTAACCCCTTTCTCATCTTCAAATACCTCTCCAATCTTTCTCCCATCGCTACAAACCCCTTGTTGATTACACTCAATCACCTTGACCTCTGTCCTAGATATAGCCGTTTTAATCAACTCACCGAGCTTATCCGCTAACAAGTCCTTGCTAATTCTTCTCTCATCGACACCCTCTTTACCAAGATTTTTCTTAGCTGTGGCTTTTCCCTCTTTCTCACCGGTCTTAAATCTCTGCATCAATACATTGACTAGCTCCGATATAGTGTTATCACTGTCCCTATCCACGTCTTTTTTCCCACTATCCAGGGACATAGAACCTGCCTGGTTGGGCACAGCCTTGTCATCGACTGACCCCTTGGATTTACCGGCGAATTCCGTCAATCTCCTAAATTTTTTCTCGGGCAATTCAATCAATCCTATCTTCTCTAATCTAG
The DNA here is from genome assembly GCA_038824035.1 of Desulfurococcaceae archaeon. Classification (GTDB taxonomy): domain Archaea; phylum Thermoproteota; class Thermoprotei_A; order Sulfolobales; family Desulfurococcaceae; genus UBA285. The sequence continues at coordinate 3,000 of JAWBBW010000025.1, read as the reverse complement.
TTTTATAAACAGTTTTAAGTCCAAGCATCAAGTGGAAAACGGGGTAAAGATATAAAAACCACACATATCGATTCTAAATAACTAGCATGGGCCCGTAGCTCAGCCTGGTAGAGCGGCGGGCTCTTAACCCGTAGGTCCCGGGTTCAAATCCCGGCGGGCCCGCTATCCCTGGTTCCAACCTCAGCGACGAGGACAAATATCATGTTAAAAGAGATCTTTCCAGGAAGCAATGTCGACCTACACCTCGTCGTGGGAACACCATTTCTCTACGTGAAACAGGAAAGAACACTCATCATGGCAGACCTACACCTGGGTTTCGAAGAAGCCGCTTCAAGAGGGCTTGATTACAGCACTAGGCGTAGTGGAGGCTACATGGCCGTTTTCCTACCACGTATACAGTTGAAAAGGATTATCTCATACTTGAACAACGCATTAAGCGTTCTAAACGTGTCGAGGGTTATTGTAAACGGGGATTTAAAACACGCATTTGACAGGTTATTGAAACAAGAGAGAGAGGAGATAATTGAATTAGCCGATTTCCTCGAGGATAACGGCGTAGACGAAATAGTGGTGATAAGGGGTAATCACGACAACTTTGTCAAACCATTGCTTAGGAAACTAGGTATAAAACTCATAAATGGTCTAATATTAAACGCTGGTGGGCAAAAAATCCTTTTCATCCACGGACACGAGGACATAGGCGTAGATGACTATGACATAGTTGTGATCGGGCATGAACATCCGAGCCTTAGATGTTTCGAGCTATATCGATTTCCCTGTATCATTAAAACACAGCTGATTAATGGCAAAAAACTCCTAGTCATGCCAGCCTCTGGCCCCTATCACCCGGGTATAGTGGTCACAACGAGGCCTGATGAATACCTATCACCCATAATTCGGAACAAGGCAATGCTAGATTCCATGAGTATTGTAACTTGGTTTGAACTAGGCGAGATCTCGCCAAGTAGTACAACGTATTTCGAAAACCTATCAACCACGGAACTAGTTAAAATAGAGAAATACATGGTGTTGAACAAGGAGTTTGCAGTACTAGAGTTCAAAGACTATGAGACAGCTCAGATAATTTGTACAACATGAGCTCAGAACATCAACCCCTCATCAGTTTTCAGTATATGTCGGCCTCAGCACCATGGAATATGATAGCTGTGATGGGTTATTAAACATTTGAGAACACTCCTATAAAGAGAGTCATGTTAATAAACCCCATTTTTAAAATGGCAAGATGACGAGGGGGATTCAATGGCTAAGCCGATGTATTCCTTGATGCTATTATTGTTGTTTATAATATTTATTATAACCCCAGTTCACTCGGCCTCCATAATCACCAATTACAGCGAAATAAGGCATATAGTGCTATATGCCCCAGCTGTGACAAGCTCTGGAACAGGTGCATTGACATCTATAACCCTGGCGATAGGGACACCTGGAAAAGGCAGAGTCTTCTTCTCAGCCTTACCATATACAGAGCTGGATACACAAGGAGCCGCGAGAATGGCGGCATATATTGCGTCCCTGATCACTGGAATTGATTTCTCCAAGTATGATTACTTCGTATTAATAGAGTCGGAGAGCCCGATCATAGGAGGTCCTAGTGCAGGTGCATTGATGACGATAGGGTTCATCTCACTACTAGGCGGTTATCAATTAGATCAAGGGATAACTATGACGGGCATGATAAACCCTGATGGAACTATAGGCCCTGTAGGGGGTTTGAAGGAAAAATTGGAGGCAGTTGCACAGGCAGGTTACAGGGTGTTCTTGATACCATTTGGCCAAAGGCTATATCAATACCCTGTGTACGAGGAGAGGAGATTGCCATGGGGAATTATTAGGAGCATTAGGTACAGTACAATAGACTTAGTTGAATACGGTAGATCTCTAAATGTATCTGTGTACGAAGTGAGAGATGTACTGGAGGCGTGTCGATACTTCGTGAAAACAGCAAATAGGCCGAGCACATCGAGTGCCACTAATGCACAGTATAGAGATTATAGAGATGTCGTTGCAAACGAGACCATAAACATACTTAGCGAGGCTATGAATTTACTAAACACTGCCCAGGATGTGCTAAGCCGTAGTAGATCAACTACATTGGCATTGTTACAGGTTTCTCGTCAATTACAATACTTAAACAACACCATTAACCAAATACGCGAAGAGCTCGTTAAGAGCTATCCCTACTACGCATATCGCAAAGCCCTTGATACATACACCAATTCATTCTATGTATACTGGTATGTTATGATCGCAACTGGGTCATCAAGCCCTAGGGAATTGTTAAGTTATGTCAACGAAAGCCTAATAGAAGTGTTCAATAATGTATTCAAACCACTGAGAGATAGGCCTCCAGAGCTTAGCGAGATCTTGGAGAAATCATATCCATACGCATTATTCCTACATGCCGGTTACATGCTTTCACAGGCTATACAGGCTAGTGATTATACATCTATTTTCAACTATGTATCAAACGCTATGAGGGATTTGAAAGAACTCCACGTGTTCACCAGGATTTCCCAATACATTACACGGGAAAACCACTATCAAGGTGACCTAGGTAGATTACCAGAAATGATTAACGTGATACATGCACATTCCCTGGCCACATCATCCTATATAAGCTCCCTTATAAGTGGAACAGGGTATAGGGGAGGCCCTCTCAATACATTGAACCAATACATGGATATATTGAGTTATGTCCCTAAGAACGATTCAATGGGGATTTATGGTGTATCTGCAATGTTAATAGCACTATCCATATACAGCATACACTACTTCCTGAGGACAATGCCACAGGGGGATATATACATAAGTCAACTAAATCTATTGACCACGTATCTTAACAACAGTTTTAACCCCATATCCACGTTGTACCTGGAGATGGCTAGAGAAGCATTTGCAAACAACGATTATGATACAGCTCTCTATTCATTATCCATCTCCATAGCTAGTGCTCAGTGTCAACTAGTGACACGAGTAATG
>JAWBBW010000024.1:0-15155 GCA_038824035.1 Desulfurococcaceae archaeon | reverse complement strand
TACTTCTCCTTCCTTCTTCTAAGCCAGTAGATTGCTCCTGCGATTGCCCAGCTCTAAACCACCGTCTAAATGCGTGTGTAGGCTTCAGAAACTTATACCTAAAAGGAGGCTAAGAAATGTTGAAGGAAATCCTCATTTTTGTCGTTGGAATCCTAAGATGCCCCTGCTGGCTTTAGCTGGACTGTTCTTGCTTGGGGTTTGTATGCTGGCGCCTATAGTTATTCCGGTAGTCTCAACAGTCTTAGGCGTCATCGCCATAATTAGTGGGATGGCTCCGCTAGTTCGGTGAACTTTATAAGCTTTGTGGTGTGTTGTACAAACGATGTTGAAATATGAAAACCTTCCGGATTTGCTAAGATTTCACTAAGAATTGTTGGTGGACCTTCTTTCATAAAGGTGACCTGTTTAGCAACAACAACAGCTATGTTTAAACCTGCAAGCTGAATGTGCGTCGGCAAAAGCCAACCATTCACTTTGGCTAAGCCCCATTACTGCTTTGCTCAGCAAAAACCAAGTAGAGGCTTTCATTAGTTGCCAGCGGGAAGGCTTCTGAAGGTAAACTGGTTGACAGTGCCTTCATAATATCACTTGGAGCGAAGTTCCTGTATGAGGATATATCATCCTCCAGCGTTTCAGGAACGGCGAATGAAGTTCCTATAAGGGTCATCGACGGAAGTGTTGGTAGAGGTGCTAGCGAAGGCGCGGGCTCAACGATTCCTGAGGCAACCGCAGTACTGCCCTCGTATTGCGAAGAGCCAGCAAAGGTGGCTGTGATGTTCACGTAGATCCCAACTAGTTTTGCGGAGCCGTGTAGACAAACGAAGCCTTACCGTTGGCGTCCGTCACGCCTACGGATGGATTAATGATCCCAAGAGTAGCCGAGAAGATGGTGGTTTTACCAGCCAGGGATACGCCATCCAAAAGCAAGGTGGCTGTAAACGTAAGGCTATCACCTGAAGTAACTGTGAAGTTTTCTGGAGCGAGAATCGGTTGCGTGGATCGCCTAAGCCGAGCGATCCGGAGGACACCATTAAACCCAAAGCTAAGGTCAGCATAACTAAGACTGAAACCGGGTTTCTCCTCATTCAAACCCCCTCTGTATCACTACTTTACGTACTTCTTAGTATTTTTGAAAGTAGATGCTTCAAAGATCTCAATAGCGTTAGCGATAGCTGGTTTAATCGTTAGAAGCGCAGGAGGCTATTTCATAACTCAATCTCAGATAGAGTGCTATGGTGTAGAAGGTTTATATATGAGTATACCATGTATCCGTATAAATGGTGGTACACATAAAGGGTTTAATCGTTTGCGTTTGTCAAGGCACGTGTCCGTCGTTTCATAAGATGAATGTTTTTGAAGTAGTCAACTATTTCAGAAGGAATAAGAAAGTTGACTTCGTAGTGATTCACCCGCAACTCTGCGCAACCGATGGCGATAACTTTTGGAGGGCGTTGCTGAGCGGTAACTGGGACGTTGAAAGGGTTATAGTGGCTGGCTGCGATCCAGTAATGCAGCAGAAGATGTTCGGATGGGTTTTCCGAGAGTTGGGTTTCGATGAGTCTAAGTTTAGAGGTGTTGAAATAAGGAACATGAGTACTGAGGAAGCCATCAAGGCTATTGAGGAAGCTATGAGTGCGTGAGGTGTTTAGGTTTGACTAGGAACTGGTATCCAATAATAAATTACGAGAAGTGCAGTGGGTGCCTAACATGCTATAACTTCTGCCCACACGGGGTGTACGGCCTAGGCGCTGACGGGAAGCCGGTGGTGGTTAAACCGGATAACTGCGTTGAGCTATGCAGGGGTTGCCAGAAAATCTGCCCCTCCTCAGCGATCAAGTATTATGGAGATGAGCAGTAAGGAATTCCAACCCTTTAATTCTTTCGTAGCCTCTTTAAGCCTGGTTAGGTATGGTAGGTGGATAGATATCCTTCAGATTGCCGAATATGTTCAGGGAGCTCTTTCTTGGATGTGTAGAGCTCTCCTGAGCATGAACCCTGCCTTAAATCCATCACCTCTCCTAAGATGATATAGGGATAGGTTGAAGTAGTACTCTATGAGGGTTTTAGAGAGGCTGTGATGCTTTGCATAATCAGCATAAACTCTGACACAGCCTCTCGCTGTTACCCGATACCTTAACCCTAGTATTGCTCTATATGCTGTGTAGTATATTTTGTAGTTTTCCTTTAGGTAGCTTATGGTCTTCCTAACGTTCTCCAGGAAGATTTGGTATGGTCTGACATCTAGTTTATATCTTCTTGAGGGAGTTACCTCCATTATTCAGCTAAATGTTTAAGGTGAGGTTCTCATTCTATGGCATAGGTACTGTATATAGTGTCTAAGCACATTCCTAAGCCACTCGTTCTTATGCTTAGCTACGTACTCTACGATTTCTTCTGATAATTCTTTTTCCTCTAGGTATTTCTTGAATAGACTTCTATAGTAGCTTATTGTTTCTGGGTCTCTTACCTTTTTACGTTTTTCTCTTTGATAGAAAGTTTTCAAAATCTTCACTCAAACTTTATGCTTATGAAGCTTATCCCAAGCATTTTCTTAATATCTTCTTTAAACTCTTGAATAACAAACCTCAGTATAGTGTTCTTAAGATACTCATTACCTCTCACCATATTCACTATCTCTAAGATTAAGCTATAGTGTATTGTTTCATCATTCCTCAATATACTAAGCGACCTGAGCATGCCTCCTACAGCACACTAAAACTCACCTAATGTAAGTAATCGCAGTAGTCGAGCTATGTACTTTGGCTTGACAGAGATTCCTGCTCTAACAACCTTTACAGTGTTATACGGCTAACCCCAACTCTTCCATCACCTTCATACTCATACATCTCAACAATATAATAGAAAACTCTATAACGAGAATCTTCATCCAGCTCCAAAACATCTACTCTTTTTCACCACTTAGAACAACAATCACTCAAAACCATCACACCTAATGGTTCACTATACACTATGAAACTAAAACATTTAAAGTTAACAAGCTTTTTTACTTGAGTGATTGAAAACTGGCGGGCCCGCCGGGATTTGAACCCGGGTCCTCCGGCTCCGGAGGCCGGCGCCCTATCCTGGCTAGGCGACGGGCCCTTGATATCATGTCTATAGGATTTTGATTATCGGTATTTATTTGAAACTCTTCATAGTCTTTGTTACACCTCTGATCACTAGTGTGCTAGCTGTTTTAACTATGCATCCCCCCTGAAACCTGGTTTACACGTTAACCCATGTTTCATACATAAGTTTATGAGCTTTTTTTCTAATTGTTTTCTCCAATTACTCGTCATCCTGTATAGATATGGGTTAAGTGGGTGCTTTTGATCCCTCATGAACGCTTTAACGTGGAGCGGGTCATAGTATAGCGTTGAACCCGTGTCAGCGGCGATCTCGGTAATGGCTTTCATGGTTTCGTAATCATCGTTTAGACCAGGTATTATGGGGCCGTAGAATAACCAGGTCTTAATACCAATCTCCCTGATCTCGCGTAATGCATTAGCCCTTGACATCGGCGATGGCGAGTTCGGCTCTATAAACCTAGCCACCTCTCTATCCAGGCTGGTTATCGTGAACCCTATGTCTATTTTATCCCTGTGCTCAGCTAGGAGGTCCATATCCCTGAGTACAAGGGGGTTTTTCGTCTGTATACTGATCTCGAAACCAGCTTTCAACAATATCTCTAAACACCTCCTCGTAACCCTGTATACCGCTTCCACTGGTTGATAAGCATCCGTTATTGTGCCAACACCAACCACTCCTTTTCTCAACGCCCTCGTTTCCCACTCAAGCACTTTCGGCAAATTCTCTTTCACCAGTACGATTCTACCCCAGTTCTCGGAGACCCTCTTATCCCTCGTGTATAGCCTGGCGTAACAGTATACACATCCATGAGAACAACCGATATATGGGTTTAACGCATATGTTAAATCCGGTAGACCCGACTTAGAGAGAGCCTTGTCAACGAAAACGCTGTGAACCAGGAATTTCCTAAAAACCACTGTGAACACCTGGATTTCAAGGGCCTCGTGGCTTGAAATATTCACCGATCCTCCTAGTCCACGCGATCCTCTGGATCAGCCTTGAAGATGAAAACCATTTACCAGCTCCTAACCTGGTTTCCTTATCCAGGAATTCATAGACCTCCCTTAGATCGTTTGTCCTGAGAACAGGGCCTGATTTAAACATGGCTCTACAGGACTCTCTAACAAACCACACACCTATCGGTATATTGAAACCCGGGTAGATCTCCCTCATCAAGATCGCCGAGGCCTGTCTCTTAGCGCCCCTCAGGTATTCCAGAGTAGCCAACATACTGGCGTAATAACAACCACCTATACCCGGATACGTTGTCCTACCGAAATAGTCCTCGTAATCCCCCTCCACGACGACATCGCCTTGTCCAGGATTCCAAATAGAGCCGGGCCACCACGCCTCTAACCACTCATAACTCCATTTAGCCGGATACAGTATTGCTATGAATAAGTTATCGTGGATCTTTTTCTCGAAAACCATTATCTCGTTGATAACGCCATATCTCTTGATCTCCTTGGCCAGGTGCTTACATAGCACACTGTCAACTGCCGTGATACTCCACCTAGTTGGGACAAGCCTTCTTTGCCCCTTAACGCCTAGACCACCCATGCTTAGTATCTTCTGTATATGTGAAACCGATATACCGTGTTCATATAGATACACCACGGCATCTGATGCCGGTAGATCGACATCATTGTAAACCCTGTCAACAGGCCTAGGGATAACCGGGTTACTGAGAATCCTTAAGTTCTCCAACATTGAGCGAGGGCCCTGTGGTGGCTCGTGATCGTTAAGCGAGATCGTGGGTTTGGGAGGCTTGCTAAGAACAATGACGACATCCACTGGCCTAGAACTAAGCGCTATTAACCTGGATTCATCGAGGACCTTATCACTCGGTTTCCTCACATCGACAACCTTAAACCCTGTAACAAGTAGCCACCTGTATTCGAGGATCTCTTCAATTCTTTTCCCCAACCAATTCTCGGGGTAATCGAAAATAGCCGTGTCACCTATTAAAGGAGGTGTGGAGGGCCCAGCCCTCACATATGGGTAGCCAATTCTACCCACAAAAAGGGAGGGTGGGGAAGACCCCTCGATAACATTTGACAAAGCCACGTTCCTGAGCCTCAAACTAGCCTTAGCCTTGGCTATGACAGGGCAATATGCAAGACCGCATAAACCCTTTCCCCTGCATGTGATACACATCGATCCATTGAAAACTAGACGATTACTCATCCACAAACCCATTTTTACCTATATGGGTTTAAAGTGTTGTCTTGGCCTATAATTATTTCTCCTTATTTATTTCAGGCAAAATCCTACTAGCGATTCCAGCTGTTACACCCCTCAGAACCCCGGAGGCTATTAAAACCGGGATCACACTACCCGTGGACATAGCTATCGAGGTACCGACATATGACGCTATACTAGACACTAGATTAGTGGCCAAGTTGATTGTGGATACATAAACTGGCCTAGCACTACTTGGTGGCAAGTATATATTGTAGATCATTGACCCGAGATCCACGGGTATCCATGTAAACCCACTGTAGACCTCTATTCCTATGATCTCCATTGGAGATATCACCTCGATATACGCGATCGGGATTAAGCTTGTGAAAGCTAATCCACGGACAAACGCCTTCTTAACGCCTATTTTCATAACATATCTCTGCCACCATTTCATGCCAGTGAACTTTATGCCAAGGTTTACAATGTTTTTCAACACTATGAAGACCTCCATTCCATTTGTCACGTTCAAGACTATGTAATCCCAGAAAGCCGCAGGTATGTTGACAGCGAAATTGAACATCGATATCACTGTCAGGTAATTCCTCAACTTCTTCTCAGCGATGATGTCTTTGAATAAAACCACATCACCATTCCTAACACCCATCACCCTGGGTGAATCCGTGATTTCGGGATCAGGGATAAAATATAATATAATAGCCGAGGCCATGGCGGCCGATAACGCCACCATGTACGCGATGATATACCTTGTCACACTATCGAACGGCGAGATGAAAACCAAAACAGTTGTCACATATGACATCGCCGTGGCCATGTAATTGAATTGATTAACACGTGCAAAAACCAGTGTAGACATGGATGGCGGGATCAAGTCACCAATGGTGTCTGACGCGGCGACCCCGGCAATACCCCCGGTAAACTGAGCTATGAATGTCAATGTAAAGATGTAAACAAGGTCTATTCCTCTCGGCAGGAAAATCGAGATAATCATTAATGCCCATCCAACCCTGTTGACACTGCCTAGGATGAACCATACCCATTTACGTTTATCCCTATGAAACATTGTTAAATAAACTGCCGGGAACTGGCTCAACGCTATGGCGAGTAATCTCAGAAATGTGAGTAAACCAAGCTCAACCACTCCGTAACCCAGTATCTTTATGACAAGTGCGTTCACAATACCCATTGATATGTTTATTGAGTAGTTATATAGAGATGATTCCATGTACCAAAGTCTCTTCCCTTTCTCATATATATTGCTAGTAGAGCTATATATCCTGATATTCACAAATCATCGCCTATATAATAGCTTATTACATCTATATATTGTCATATATTACTGTTTTGAAATTAATGATATTTGAAAGGCTTTTAAACATTATGGCCTGTTATTAAAGACGTATATAGGATGGAGCTCAGTGCCAATCAGATATATGCATATGTTTTTCAACAACCTTGACACAGCCACCATAGATCTTCGCTAATTCCTCATTATTCAATACACTAATTGGATCCCCGTATATGTATTCCCCAAAACCCATTACCAGGATCTTATTTGTGTTTTCAAGCAATAACACTGGGTCGTGGTTAGATATTAATAACAACTTAGACCTAGAGATATTGGCTAAGACCTCCGCGATTGATATTCTACCACCAGGGTCTATGCCCGAGAAAGGCTCATCGAGGATCATTATCGGCGCGTTGACGGCTATGGCCCTAGCCAATAAAACCCTCTTGAGCTCTCCACCAGATAGATGGGATAATTTCCTATCCCATAAATACCTATTTATACCTACTGATTCCAAGGCGTTCTCTACGTTGACAGTGCTGGGCGCACTACGTAGAAGCCTTGGCCACTTGGTGTATAGTTTTAAGCCGGTCTCGACGAATTCGTAAACCGTGATAGCGATGTCGGGTGGTATTATGAAATCCTGTGGCATATATGCAACCACCCCCTTTAGATCACTTGATTTATCGACTTTCCTATCCATGACAAAAACCTCTCCTTTCACAGGCTTAACAATACCAAGTATTGTGTGGAAAAGCGTTGTTTTGCCAACACCATTGGGCCCTATCACTTGATATATACCTGGTCCGTGGAATTCAACATTCATATCCCTTATCACGGGTTTATCGCCGCGCTTAACTACCAGGTCTTTTACAGTGATTTTCAATGAGTCCACCTGTGCACAATAGACTTAATACCCCCTTAAATAATTGTGCACAAATCAATGGGTGAGACGGTGTTGATACCGGTGTTTATGCTCTCCATAATGCTAATATCAATGCCAGCGCCACTCACGGCGATGAGTAATCACGACTTAATAATAGTCTCCACTTTCCCCGAAATCGCAATCGAGATCAAGCGATTACTATGCCAAGGCGATGATGTCTTATCGCTTATCCCAATGGGCATAGATCCACATGAATACCAATTAAGGCCAAACGATATTGATTTGCTCGAAAAGGCTGATCTAATAGTATCGACTGGACACACAGGGTTTGAACACAGACTAAGGGAGCTGGTTGAGAAGGGCGAGATCAGGGCTATTTTGATAGATCTAATGGAGATACCGGGATTGACCCTATTGATAAACCCGGTTACCAATACACCTAATCCACACCTACCCATAAGAGATCCATTGAACTATATGTTATTCGTGATCAATATTTCCGAGACATTGTCAAAACTTAACCCGGGTAAATCAGAGTGCTATATATCAAACATGCTCACCGTCATAAAAGAGCTCTCAACCCACATATTGCCCTATAAGGGCACTTTCAAAGGAAATGTCGTGATTGATAGGCCACCGCTCCAATACCTAGTTGAATGGATGGGATTTAAGACAACGTGGATTGTTAAGCCAGAAGAGGGCATTGAACCCACTCCATACCACGTCCAGGAATTGGAGAGATTGTTCTCTAGTAATAAAGTGTTACTCGCCATCACAACGTACCCAGCTACAAGTAGTGAATCACGTGTTTTAAGAGAACTAGCAGAGAGGTATAATGTGCCATTGATATCAATCGACATGGGTAACGAAGAGGGGTTGATAGGTATACTCAAAGACCTGGTCAGCAATATCTCGGAGATGGGCATAGGAAATATCACCATGACTATACAGGGCGCCGGGCAATGCCCATTTAAACCAGTCGACCACTTCACTACTTCATTGACACTATTACTCGGAGTCATCATAGGAGTGACTATATCGATGATCCCGAGCTTACTCGGTAGGCGGAGAAAATGAGATCGAAATGGTTAATACTGATCGCGTTCATATCTGTGTCAGTGATTTTATCGATCACATGTTATCACGACCCACGCAGGTTCTTCGCATATATATCCATGGGCATAATCTTTGGGATCACGAGTGTCATTGTTTACTACAAGAGGCTGGAATTCATGGCCGCTGGCATCACTCACGCTGGCTTTCTCAGCGTGGTATTAGGGTATTTGTTGGAATACTATACAGGTGTTAATCTATACGTGTACGCTGTTTTAATGGGCTTGGTAATAATATACTCGGCGATGATGTTGATAGAGAGAGGTTTCGACCCTGGTAAGGCATCGGCTGTCCTGGTCTCTTCTACATCTGCTCTAAGCGTCCTAATATCCTACTATGTATTAACAAGTATACCGGTAAGGTTCTCTGTTAGCAGTATAGTGTTCGGAGACCCTCTCTTAATAACCAGTGAAGAGGTTATCTTAATCATTTCATTGGCATTAGTGTTGTTAATAGCCACGCCATTTTTCATATATGAATTGATAAGCACAAGTATTGACAAGGTGTCGGCGAGCATAGCCGGGGTCAGGGTATCCTTACTTAACGCGCTGGCCTACACTATACTTGGCTTATCAGTAATAGCCTTGCTCAGGGTCAGTGGCTACATAATGGAACATGTAATGGTGTTGTTACCATCGATCACAGCTGTTTATTACGCGGATAATCTGAGAGAACACGTGGTCTCCACAATACTTGTATCGATCTTCGCGTGCTCTGCTGGCTTTTCCCTATCATTGATACTTGGATTAAGCCCAACGGGGACGACTGGCTTAGTGTTAATAACTATGTTTATAATAGGATATTTATTGAGGAGTCCACGATGAGCTGTAAGAGGAGATTCGGCATCAGTATACCGGCTGTAACAGCCGATAAACTGGACAAGTTAGCTGAGTATTTCAAGTGCGATAGATCGAGCATTGTGGCAAACGCGATCGAGGAATACATGCACGAGAGCACACATGATATCGAGGAACATGTGTGTACAGGGGTCATAGTGTTCTATTCAAATAAACCCATCGATAACAATCTTACATTGAAATACGCTGATATCGTGAAAGCGCAATGCACTTTCAAACTGGGAGATGGATATGTGGCTAGTATACTGGTCGAGGGGATCTCTACCAGGATCATCGAGTTCAGAAAAGAATTATTGAAACTCTCCAAGGCGACAAGATTCTTACCACTAGATATGCATATTGCAAGGAAAGGTAGCGATGTTGGTAAAAAGCATTGATTTTAACCCGGTCCACGGGTATTGGTTCACGAATTTCCTCCTAGATCGCTTACGGGGCTTGAATAAATGTGTAAGAACGACATTGGATCTCGGAGTCACCGAGTCAGAGATATGTGTTCGTGGCAATGTAGTAGAAATAGGGGGTCTTGTGTTGGAAATAGACGACCTAAGGCCCAGTAAAGATGATGGAGTCGTGGTTGTCGAGACAGGTGATGCAGGGATACGTGTATACGAGGTCGTTAAGGCATCAGGGCATGGTTATTACAAGTTAAAAGCAATAGGCATGGACAAGGCCCCTACAATAGAGATAAATGGTATACACATGCATAGGATAATGGGTATTGATCCCTGGAAAGATACGTTATTGAAAATAAGAGCTATCAACGTAGGGCCGGGCGACGTTGTCCTCGACACGTGCATGGGGCTCGGCTACACATCGATAGCATCACTACGTAAGGGGGTATCAATTGTATACACGTTTGAAATCGATGAAAACGTTGTGTGGATAGCCGAGAGAAACCCTTGGAGCAAGGCGCTGGCTGACAATAGGATCGTCAAATACCAGGACGATGTCACGAAAGCCGTTTACGAACTACCCTCCGAATTCTTCACTAAGATCATACATGATCCTCCCAGGTTCACGCGGTCAACTGGGCAATTGTACAGCGAGGAGTTCTATAGAGAACTATACAGGGTGTTGAGAAAAGGTGGTCGATTATTTCATTACACGGGAGAACCCGGTAAACATGGCAGGTTTAATTTATTCAAAGGAGTGAAGAACAGGCTTGAACGAGCTGGCTTTATCAATATATATTTCGACGACAAGGCCATGGGGTTTATAGCATTTAAACCGCGGTAATCACGCTGGCCTTAAAGCCATGCCAGAGAACTAATTCAGGTCTAAATAAAGATGAAAAGGGATTGAGGTTAAAAATCACCATTTCAATGGTAACATCTCTCTGAAGACCCTGTCCTGTATTACCTCTGCCATGAAATCGGGGTCAGCGTCTTTTTGATATGTCATTGGCCATATTTGGTCATTTAGTATAGTCCACAATGTGCTAATCTTGGGATGTCTTGGCGCATATTTAACTCCATATTCAAGAACTTGGTAACTTACCATGAGCCTGGCATTAGCCTCTCTCTCGCCAAGCATTGTCCTTGCAAGGGTTATATAGTATATCTGAGAGCTAAGTGTAGCGGGGCGTGAGCTGTGTATACACCCCATAATCCCTGATATTTGGGCTGGAACATAAACGCCAGGAATATGGATATAGCCTTCTTAGTCAATTCATCTGCCATTGTCACTCTCTTAGTCACAGCGAGCACGTGGCTCATGGCAAATGGTCTAGTCTCCCTAAGCCATGGTATAACGCCATACTCACATGGCTGTGTAGAGTAGAAGTCCCATAACGCTATTTTCCAAGTCCCATGTGGCCAGAGAAATGTGCCCCTGGCCTGTCCAGCGTATGGTGGATTACTCATACAGGCATCCAACCGATCCATTGGAACCCACCAAGCTATGAACAAACTGATATCTGGCACTGTCCCGATCTTTCTGAGGAACCAGTAGGCTTTTTTAGCCTCTTCACTTGTGAACGCTGGTTTCGGGTCCCAGTCTGTCCCATCACCCGCGAATACATTGGTCTCAACAACTGTCCAGAATTCCCATGAACCGCCTCCTGGCAAACCTAATGGAACTATGCCGGTAGGGGTGGCCGGCCATAATGGCATTTTCTTACTTACCTCGTCCATGAACCATTCTATGAAGTCTTCTCTTGTCTCTAAGGGCTTTCTCCAACATGGAAGGCCGTAGTAGTGGCAAGCCGGCAGTGGTAGTGACACATTGTATTGCCTGGCGAAATCTAGCCTAAAATACAATACAAACGGCTGTATATCTATTGGCACATAGTATTGCCTATCCTTGATGAATGACGCTCTCCATGCATCGGCTTGGAAATCGCTTGGATCAAGACCCGCGAGTATCACGAACTCCTCTATTGGTTCCAACGCACCTGCCGCCACGAGGGCGGCTACATCGGCATCTATCATGCCCACTATGTGTGGCATCTCCGCGAATCTACCGTCAAGTGCTAGTAGCCTTAGCTTCGATATAATAGCATCTGTGTAACTTCTCTCAATCCTTATCTTACCACCAGTGTAGTCCTCGAATGCCCTGGTGATCTCCTCGAAGGCGTGTTCCTGCATACCTGCGAATGAGTCAAGTATTTCTATGGTAACAGTGGTTGGGAACATTCTCTGGATTTCACCTGGAGATGGCAATCCTGTAACCTCTGCCACTGTGACCGGCTTTGTCTCCGTGACAGTGAGCGTCCTAGTGACCGTGATGGGCGTGGTCGTTGTAATAGTTGTGGTTGTTGATACTGTTGTCGGAACGGTTATAGTTGTGGGGATTGTTGTTAACAACGTAGTTGTTGATATCTCTGTCCTAGTATAGTCTCCGTGCGCGTGGTGATCATTGTTGTCGTTTCAGTTATTCTCTCAACCCTTGCAGAGAACTGATATGTTAAGATATTGCTCACGATCAACAATATGGTTAGGACAACTATGATCATCATTTCTGCTCTTTTCGAGGCCCTCCCCTTTATTAACTCTTGGGGTTTGGAAATATATATTTTTTATTTTGCAGAACTAATTGAGCTATGAACTCGGCCACGATCAATTGTCCTAATCTAACAACTCATTAATAGACTTAGCCATTCCCGGGTATAACCCCCCTTTCTTCGACTTTATGATATCTATGATCCATTGTGAAAGGCTATAAACCCCGTTCCTATAAACAAGGAAACCTTTTTTTACAAGCAAAGCCATTGTTATGTCTATTTCCTTAGCTATCAATATATCATCTCTTTCCCTCACAATGTCTTCTTCGCCATCCTTAATTCTTTTCTTGATCTCCTCCTTCAGATCTATAAGAGCAATTATTTCGCCAACACTTATATGTCTTATGAAATACTCCATTATCACTCTTTCGAGTTTGCTCAATCCAAGTATTTCACGAATACTACGCGACCTGGTGTTCTCCATGTCCATTCAGGTCACCTAGTAATACCATGTATTGTAGTGCACGTGTTCGTTAACCATGAATGACGCGTTGTTTCTCGCTCTACAAGTGTTCTTGAACATACACCTACCACACATGGGTTCAATGTCCTTTAGACAAATGCCTCTACCCATTAGCCAGAAATGGTCATCTATGATATCCGGCGATATCCCAGCTCTTTGCGATAATAATCTATAGGACCTTTTCACGAAAAGCCTCAGCAATACGTCCTCTTCCCATGATACTTCTATCCCCCTCTTGATCTTCTCCCAGAGATTACCGGACACCATCACTAGTCCTAGCCTGTACGCTATCCTACATAGGTGATTATCCACGGCCACATCTAATTGGTCCACTGGATTGAACAAGCCACGTTTCACCAGGAATTTAGCCAGTAAAAGGGGTTTCTTGGCAACAGGGTCTTCGTATGCTTTAAATACACGTAAATTGTCCACGAAACCTGGTGATAAGATATCCCCGTACACCCTGTTGCCCGACATCTCCAATACCTTGGAGACTTCGCCGTTGTATAGTTTTGTGATTTTCTGGCCGAGGTCCCTTAGTAATATGGCCCGTATCTCGATATCAGGTGGAGATGTTTTACCCATACTCAGCCATTTCTTGATATCCTCTATTGTTATTGATGCAAGCCTCACTGGATTGAAAAACTCCATGTCTTCCTCGTATTTCTTCATACCCAGTCTATATAATAGCTCTGATCCCTTGAAACACCCATCCTCGATGCACGCCTCGTATGGTTTACCAGGCCTACTAAGCCTGTGATCCATGGCCACCATTGTTATGAAATACCTCAATGTGTTTTCAACGTCCTCGCTACAGGGTGGGTAAAACCTTGTGTCACACACATCTATTTGATTTAACCGTGAATTGTTTTTCCTAAGTATCCTTGCAACCCTTTCCACGACGAGTGTGTCTATGCCGATGATATCCAAGATAAATCCCTTAATACCCTAATTATCCATTGAAGTGTTTTAACCAGTATTCCACCTATGTGTCCTCGTTTTGATCAGCTGTAATTGCAGGGCACTGAGCACTATTGCTATGAACACCAGTGAGAGCGGCATCGTGAATAAGAGTGGTGTTATCCCTTGATCGAGTTGTCTGAACTCGGCTTTATAATAAAGTAATACGCTGTTGTTTAAAGGCAGTGGGGAAAACAAGTATATCTCGACCACTCCACGAGAGATATAGAAAGCTGTGTTATATGTGCGTTCCTGTCTCACAACATTGCCGTCTACCAATGCCCTCACAAACATTACCGGCATCAACGTATCGTTGAAAAGGAAATTAACGTGAACCAAGGAGATCTCTCTTATTTCATCAGACACTCTGTATACATACCTCAGTGCTGGGTGGGCATCGGGGATCTCGGTATAATTGAGAACACTGAGTGGAATACTCAGGACAGGTGGTTGTAATGGCTCTACGACCTCGTGATTGCCATACACATGGCCATAATCGATATATGGCATTAGGGCTAATAAAGGCATAGCATATAGCACTGCCAGCAATGTCAGTGATAGGGCTCCTAAAACCCCTTTAATAGCTAATCTACGCGTCTTCAACAAGAACACCATGTACATGGCTAAGTCAACTACGACTATTGCCAAGACATATGCGTTGAACCCCCTCGATATGATCACGGCATATCCTTCGTCGTATTCACCTAGTAGGATACCTGGTACTATGCCGTTGAACACTATGAGAGAGGTTGTATTACTCACTTGATTAACCACGCCAATGCCGATATTTGTCTTATAATACCATGAGAAACTCCTAGGGACATTTAATGGCACAATCCACACATACTCTGTTCGATAATCTGTTAAAACCATGAAAATACCCATTACAACTAGAGCTAATAGCCCGGTAATTATTGCGATATCCCTGGCTTCGAATCTTATTCTCAGCTCCATTTCAAATAGCCCCTGAACCTGTCGATTAAACAATCTGATACTGAGTATTAAAATATTAGTGATCAATAGGAGAATGAACCACGTAATGAAAATATGTGATAATCATGACCATGGAGACTTGGGGAAAACAAATATGTGTGATTCAGGAAAAAAGTTATGTAGACCAGGTTATTTAGGAGCGGCTATTGATTTCTTAACAGTCATGTATGCTAGTAACGCGAACACTGTTGCCAATAATGCGAATATCAATGTTATCACGCCTAGGTAGAGCGCTGTGGAGGCCGTTCCAGCGGCTTCTGCCGCCCTAGAGCTCGTTGCGTCGACTTTACCACTCACTGTAT
>JAWBBW010000023.1:0-17870 GCA_038824035.1 Desulfurococcaceae archaeon | reverse complement strand
AACACAGAGTGGCTATACAGGCATATACCCCGCTCGAGCGTGGATCAGTTGTGTACAATCCAGTGGTGAGAAAGATCGCGTCTAGGTATGGTAAAACGCCTGTTCAAATAGCATTAAACTACGTAATAAGTCATAAAAATGTCATGGCAATTCCTAAGACGGAGAGGGTTGAACATGTACAAGAGATCCTGGGGTCCATGGGGTGGAGGCTTTCGACAAAAGATCTTGAATATATAAAGAAACATGCATAGATCACTTTATTTAACAGATTACTTAATAAAATAGATATTTCGCACTCTTATTCAGTGGTGAACCTTTATGGCTTGTCTTGAAAAGCCATTGAAATTCCCGAGTGCTGGGTACGAGCTTTCTGCATACATACACATACACTCCCCTGACACGGGCAAAGCAGCCTTGATGTTACATGGTTTCACAGGTAATAAGGTTGAAAGCAACAGGCTTTTCGTAGATATTGCTAGGGCTCTGTGTAGATCAGGTTTATTGGTATTCAGGTTCGATTATAGAGGACATGGGGATTCCCCACTCGATTTCGAGGAATTCAGGTTCGAATATGCTTTAGAGGATGCTGAAAACGCGTTGAAATATTTACTCGATAATTATAAGCCAGTTAAAACAGTGTTGATTGGCTTAAGTATGGGAGGACATATAGCTGTTAGATTGGCGGTCGCATACAGTGATGTGTTATCGGGTATAGTGCTCCTCTCGCCTGCACTGAGGTTTAGTGAACCTGGTAAAGACCTAAGGTTATTTGCACAGAGGGTTGGCGACTACTATGTATTTGGCCCTTTCAGGATGAGAGCAGATGCTTTAGAAAACATGGTTAAATACAATGCAATAGAGTTAGCGGATAAGGTCAGGATACCTGTTTTAATAATACACGCGAAAGATGATCAAATAATTTCATATACACAGTCAAGGGAATTCTACGAGAAACTGGCTACACGGGATAAGAAACTAGTGTTATTGGATCATGGGGGACACGTGTTCTCGACATATGTGTCTAAAATGAAGGTTATAACCGAGATCTCTAGTTGGGTTATAGAGAAATTAGGTGGTTCAAAATAGGAACCCAGCGCTAGTTGCGTTGATACGTGGTGTTGAAATGAATAAAGACATTGTGGTGGCTAGGTATAGGAGACGACATTTGCTTCAAAACACTGGGTTTAAGTCACCTAGCCCGGGAAGAACTTATTACATATTAGGGTTTTAGTGAGATCCATATACCGTGGGATAGGGTTATATCATGGCAAATGCCTCGTTTCAGTTTAAACAGGCTTTTCTAAGGAAGAAGTATTTACTGGTGATGATTATAGCGATATGTTTAGCAGTAGCCGTATCTGCTCTATCAACTATTATTTGGAGAGTGGATATCAGAGGCAGGGTTAAAGTGAGCTCATTGGAATTCTCGATATCTCAGCCAGCGGGGTCGGTTGTATATATTGTACACGATGTGTGGATCCCTGCTAGAATGAAAGTGAGAGCAGTTGTCATTCCCAGAGAGGTTATTGGCGAGTTTTCAATAGCGATCTCGATGGTTTTGAAGCTGAAAGGGCAACGTGAATACGTGATTAACATGCCATGTGTATTTCAAAGAGGAGACGCGACTTGTTACAGAATACTTCAAGGCGCTAATTGCTGTGGAGTCATGGCCATTATACCTGGTTATGATCAACCGTTGGATGTGGAACCAGGTCTTTACACAGCCGAGCTTGAAATATCATGGCAGGATGCCAAGGGAGAAGGGGAGTTTCACCTTGAATTATATCTACAACGAGAGGAATAAGTTGTGTCGCTTTATTGTCTTAGTGCTTTTCGAACAGGGTTTTCCTCGCCAGATATCCCTCTATGAACATCAGTGAAAATGCTATGGAGGAGATCAATAGTAATAGTAATCTTTCAAGCGTTAGACCATAGAGTAGTATGAGAATAACGCACCCCATTGTCGAGCCAGCGAAAAAAGCTGAATACACTAGTAATTTCGGTACAAGCTTATACCCTATTATTACAAAGCCCTCTATGTTGACATGTCTTTTGATGAAATAACCCTCTATACTCCTTCCCACTATTCCCTTGTTCAATAGCTTCTTGAGATTATAATGCACTGTGCTAGTTGGCAAATCAAGGTCTTTCGCTATTTCCCTGACTCCCATGGGTTTTTTTCTCTGTAATAGGTAGAGATAAATGCTTTTCTCAGCTTCATCGAGTTCTTCGTTTGTCATTTTGCAATCTCCAATTATTTCTCAGCTACGAATTCTTAATAAAGGGGTTACTTGTCCAATTGATTGCACAACTTGTACAATCGATTACTATTAAAACATATATGTTCTCCTATAAGTCAGGTGATATATGTGAATACGGTTAGCAAGTCAATGGTATTGTTAATACTGGCCTCATTGATACTTGGCATATTAGTGGTAACACTGCCATCGATGGTGCAAATACCCGGGCAACAAATGGTAATAGAGACATCGATAACTACTACACCTGAACCTATTAGACCAGTTGACACAAGTTCGTTGATATCTGTAACTACGATCACCAGTGCTCCACAGGGCAATGACTACGCAAGAGTTTTAAAGGCATTGAATGATTCATTGAGGCTTCTAGTAAAAACCGGGACATTGACCACGGCTATCCCAGGGGCTGGAACCACCGTGGTCGCTCCTGCCGTGGCAGTTGTTCCAAGAAGTGAAAGCTATGTGTTAACTGAGTACTCGTCTACTAATATCCAAGTTAGGGGTGTTGATGAGCAGGACGTGGTAAAGACCGATGGCAGATACATATATATACTCAGGGAAAGCGAAATCGTGATATTTGATCCACTCAGTATGAATGTTATTGGTAAGTTCAAGATACCAGAGGAATCGGGCTATCCATATGTTGGTAAGGGCTTGTACGTATTCAATGAAAAACTAGTTGTGTTAGCATCCAGGTCATACCCAGTCACGATATTGCCCATTAGGGCCTATTATTTCCAGGCAATCGGAGAAACCCTCATAATGGTGGTTGATATATCAAATATCAGTAACCCGGTTATTGTCAACAAGATCATCATGGATGGTGATCTAAGCGGTAGCAGATTAGTCAATAATTATTTATATGCAGTAACGACTATGCCGTGTTTCAGAATAGAGGGCGGTAAATATGTGCCATTAATACCGAGAATTAATGGTGAATACATACCAGCGTCGAATATCGTGATATCGGAGGAGCCGGCTCTACACTATGTTGTATTGCTTAGCTTAGACATCTCAAGCGGTGCCATGAATAGTACAGCTATATTACAAAACACAGTGGATTGGATCTACATGACCTCGAGAAAACTGTACCTAGCTAGCAAAACCGATAATTACTTATCGATGAATATCTATGATAAGTACAAAGAGATATTTGTGAACACAACTATAGCCTTAAATGCGTTGCCCAGAGAGATCTACTCGAATATATCTAGGTTAGTGAATGAGAATAACTACGAAGAGGCATTCGCAATAATAGAGTCATATTTACAGACACTTGATAAGGAAAAGGCAGTAGAACTCGTTGAAGCAGTTAATAGCGCGATGCCCACTTATTCATCATACACGGTGTTCACTGTAATAGAGGTTAATGGGACTGTCAATTCTTTCAAAGGCTTTGTGAAAGTTGAGGGCAATGTACTTGATCAATTCGCAATGGAGGAGCTTGAAAACGGCGAGTACTTCATAACGGCCACGACAACCACATTGTTCAAACCAGTGTTCAAGGTATTTTTCGAAGAAATATCAGTGGCTATGCCGTTGCCTGTGCAGATAGCTAGGAAAGGGCAAATTGAAGTAGTAGTGTGTGAGAACGATGTATGCACCACCAAGGCCATTGCTGTAAATATCACAACAACTCAGGTCAAGGAATTATACAATGCCGTCGCCAAGCCGAGGATAGCGATGTATGTGGAAACAGTCAAGACCGATAATCATGTCTATGTGATAGACACATATAACCTCGGGGTAATAGGGCATTTGAGAGGTATAGCTGAGAACGAGAGGATATATGCGGCTAGGTTGATCAAGAACGTGTTTTACCTAGTTACATTTAGAAACGTGGACCCATTATTTGCCATTGATATCAGTGATCCAAGGTTTCCAAGGATAATCGGTTACTTGAAAATACCGGGATTTAGTGAATACCTGCACCCTGTCTCAGATGATTTGCTACTGGGTGTGGGAGCGGAGGATCAATATTTGAAAATAAGCTTATTCGACGTAGAAAATCCATTAAATATCGTGGAAACAAGCTCTATTAGGATATTGGGATGGAGCATTGTCCTTGGAGATCACCACGCCTTCATATATGATCGGAGGTATGATGTGGTATATTTACCGGCAACACTCATAGATTCCATATCAAGGGAGTTGATTTCAGGCGTCTTAGCGCTGAAAGTCGACCTGGCTGAGAAAAGGCTATACATCTCCAACATATTGGACCACGAGAGCGCTATTAGAGTGGTGTATATAGATGACAGAGTTTACACCATATCTACAAGGCTGGTTAAGGCCTGGAGTATACCTGGCCACGATTACATAGGAGGGACTTACCTAGATTAACGCATTTTTAACCCTACATAAAGTCTTTGCACGCTAATCTATATGAATGTCAGGTAGGGGAAACGGTCTTCACAGTTCTGACTACCGTCGTTTCATCATCAATTTAATATATTCCGAGGACTCTTAATAACTGTAGTGGCTGTGATCTTGGTGTGGTGTTCTCCACGATACGTGGCCGGCCATTCAATTCCTTGTTATAGTGGATGAGATAAGTGAGAGAACACCTTTAATCTCGATTGATTAGAGCTCATTTGAGGGCTAGGTTGAGATGGTTTTCCAAGAAATAGGGTAACGCGATGAAGTCTGGATCGCTTGACCCCTATGCCCTTGTATATCGTGTCCCAGGCCTCCACGATGGTTCAATGCATATTGGTAACAAGTGTTATGGCCATCATTGCGAAATATGTTGCGATCGCTGTTATATACCCCGGGTTTTCAAGAGTTAAGTGATAAGGTCTCTCAGTCATGAGTACAAAGGCTTGAAGCCACTAATATGAGTGGACAAGATCAAGTTGAGTGATGACAAGCTCTACATACCTATCAATGATGGCGAAGGAATAAGGGGTCTCGTATTGCATAGGTCTCAAAAACATATCATCACGGTTGAGGCCTGATCTGGTTTCATGGAAGAGCTAAGGATTTCAACAAAGTAATGACAGGGTTGCTTTACCTTAGACACTGGTTGATCAGGTATATGTAACAGGAGTTTTCAGAGTAGCCATAACTGTAACTAGTAACATACATAGAACCTGGTGGAATGTAGCATTCCCAGCACGTGGACCGCGGTATTCCACATTACGTGAGGCTAGAAAGTGACACGGGTTATACAAGTAGATATCCTTGCTGGATTTATTTATAAATGATCGGGAGTTGATGAAAACTAGAGCAATTCGTAGAGAAATACGCCGTTCTCGTACACTAGATCTCCATCTACGAACACTTTAGCATTTCTCATATCTTTGATCATATCCCAGTGAATGGCTGATTTATTTAAACCACCTGTCTCTGGGTATGATGAGCCGAGTGCTAAGTGTATTGTGCCACCTATCTTCTCGTCGAACAATATTTCCTTGGTGAACTTCGTGATATTGTAGTTTAACCCAAAGGCTATCTCGCCCACTCTCCGGGCACCGTCATCTGTTTCAAGCATTTTCCTCAAAAACTCATTTCCTTTCACGGCTGATGCTTCTACAACCTCTCCTTTTCTAAATACTAGCTTCACCCCATCTACCTCAACCCCTCTCCATATAGCCGGGTATTCGAATTTCACATATCCCTCGACACTATCTTCGATGGGGGCTGAAAACGCCTCGCCTCCAGGCATGTTGTGATGTCCATCATCGTTTATCCATTTTCTGCCATCGGTCCTCAAGTATAGGTCTATTCCCTCACCTATATATCTGATCTCATGGGCTTTGTTCAAGAACTCAACTATTCTATTCTGTTTCTCACTTATCTCTAGCCAGGCTTTCACGGGGTCTGATGTATCGGCGTAAGTGGCGTGATACACGAAGTCCTCGTATTCACCAATACTCATCCCAGCTTCTTGTGCCAATGCCTTTGTTGGATAAGGTGCTACAACCCATTTTAATTCGCCTTTAGCGCTTCTCTCCAAGTATATCATGTTCAACTCTTTCCTAGCCATGCTCCTCACCTTCAATTTCTCAGGATCGATCCCCATTAATGGCTTAGTATGAGAGGGCGCCAATATATTGATCAAGGCGTTTACCCTTGAGACCAACTCTTTCTCAATCAAACTAACATGGCTTAAAACCTCGAAAGGCGCGTACTTGTAGAAAACCTCCATAATAGACTCCTCGTTTAGATTTATAAAAACAGGGTAAGCGCCAGCTTCTACAGCATACTTAACTAGTTCCCTTATAAGTGGGATCGATTCCGTGGTTGCATTGATAACTATCTCCTCTCCTTTCTTCAAATACACACAGTAATTGACAATTAATTTGGCGAGATTGCTTACGCGGGGATCTACCATTCAGTTACACCAGGGTAAATAAAATGCTACATGGGGTATTAATGCGTGTTATAATATAAGATCGCCATGGCCCTATGTGAATTTTAATTAGATATTTTAAATTTAAAATAGGTAAAAACACTTTACTTTGAAGCAGGGAAATAAATTAGTGATCAGCACTCATGTCACGCGATTTACGGGCATAGATCTGTGTAAAAAGCTATGGGGATAAGGCTTGGGAAATGCTGTTGAAGCAAAAGGGTTGTTCAAGACATATAGGGTCAAGAAGAGAAGTGGGTTCATGAGATCAACAGTGGAGGTTGTGGAGGCATTAAGAGGTGTGAGTTTTACGGTGAGATATGGCGAAGTTGTCGGCTTATTGGGCCCTAATGGGGCTGGTAAAACAACGACGATCAAGATACTTGCAACCCTTTTATTACCCGATAAAGGCGAGGCGATTGTAGCTGGTTATGACGTTGTCAGAGAACCCAGCAAAGTCAGGAGAAACATAGGCATGATGTTGACAGTTGAAAAAGGATTTTATGGCAAACTAACTGGGCGCGAAAACCTCGAATACTTCGCGGCTCTTTATGGTCTATCGAGGGATAAGGCCAGGGAAAGGATTGATTATTTAATAAAATTACTGGAATTGGATAAACTAGGAGGTGATTACAAACTATTCGAAGAGTTCAGCCTGGGCATGAAGGCTAGGCTTAGCCTCGCAAGGGCCTTGATAAGTGATGCCCCCGTATTATTACTTGATGAGCCCACACTAGGGTTAGACCCACCCAGTGCTAGGAGAATTCGAGAATTAGTTCGAGAACTGGCACATAGAGATGGAAAAGCAATATTGTACACAACACATAATATGTTTGAAGCGGAAATGGTATGTGACAGGATCATAATGATCAATAGAGGCCAAGTAGTCGTCGAAGGCAGTCCCCAGGAGTTAAAGGCGCGGTTGCCGAAAATGAAGGTGCTTCAATTACTTGTCAAGGGCAATGGAAAGGTCGATGACCCGTTAAACCATATCAAGGGCAAATTCGAGGTTAAGAGAGAGGAAAACGATATATATAGGATCAAGTTACATTTGAACAGGCCAGAGGATTACCTGGACGAATTATTGAAGAAATACATGAGGAATGGGTTTGAGATATTATCTGTTAACATAGAAGAGCCAACACTGGAGGACGTGTTTATATATTTCAGTGGGGGTTCAGCATGAGTTTTAGGGAACTCGTGTTAGCGGAGTATAAACTTGTCTACGGAGAGCTTTTCAGGAGAAAATCAGCCCTTGTAGCGATAATAATGTATCCTTACTTGTTCACAGCTTTCACGTTATTCATAGGTTTCGCTGGCGGCTCAAGAGAGATATTTATCGAGAGAACAGGCGTCGACCCAGTGATCTTCATGTTGACAGCCAGTTACACGGTTATGTCCATGTTGTCGAGCGTGGATGATGTTCTATGGCGACCATTGAATGACATGTTCATAGGTACATTGCCATATGTAATAGCATCTCCGGTGAATAGGCTTAAACTATATTTCGCGATACCTTTACCGAGGCTAACGGTATTGTTGATAATGGGTTTCACGAGCTTGATACCTGTATATACGTTTTACTATGGGTTACATGGATTAGCTATGGGCTTGCTTGTCATCGGCATTATTGCACTCGGGTGTCTTGTCACGATCCCATTAGCGATAGCCCTGGCCGGGCTGGTTCACTCAATAGGGGAGAGTTGGAGGGTCTTGAACATAGTAAGACCACTTCTAATGATCCTCCTCGGTGCTTATTACCCAAGGGTTTACATGCCCTTTGCAGGATATCTACTCAGTTACATGATCCCCCCATCCCACGTAATAGAGGCGTTGCAGAGAATACTATCGGGTATATATACCGGGACATATGTATTGCTGGTTATATCGATTCTCACATCGCTCATGTACTTACCAGTGAGTGGCCATAGCCTTAGGCATTGGGAGAGGAAAAAGGTGATCGAGGGTGTCAAAACTAGTTAAAAGAGCGTGGGCTGTTTTCAAGGCGTATTTCATATCCGAGATGACGCGTAGTAGAGGCTTCATATATGGGCTTCTGAGCTTCGCTATCTGGATAACACTGATGATCACGCCTTTGATGTTGTTCGCAGAGCCTGGCAGAGATCCCAGGTCAATATCTGGATACATATTCACAGGCATTATAATGTTCATGTTTTATACAAGCGCTACATGGGACTGGGCAGCTGAGTTAAGGTGGATGATCAATGATGGGAGATTGGAGTATTACATAGCTAGTGGTAGTGGATTTCTACCCCATTTCCTAGGTATTTTGCCAATATCTCTCATATGGCTGGCCATCGCCTTATTGGTTAATTACGCTGTGTTATCCATAATACTTGGTCCACCGCTATTGTTATTTCAAGAGCCTTATCTATTAATTGCCGGCTTCTCTCTTTTATTGATAAACCTCGTGGGATACGCATTGATCTTGGGTGGGTCAATGATAGCGAGCGGGACCAGCGGCTTTATAGTCGAGATCCTCGGTTTCATATTGCCGGTGGCCACTGGTGGCTTAACACCTCTTAGTGTTTTGCCAAAACCATTGCAGTTATTTGCACTTATAACACCATTTAGTTATCCAGCGGAGTTGATAAGGTATTCGTTGATAGCAACACAACCCGTTCTCCCATTGAATACGTTGTTCATAAGGGGATCGATATATTCATTGGTTTTCTTATCGATCGGTATATTGTTTTTTAAATATCAATTGAAAAAAATAATGAAAGAGGGCTTTAGAGCCACGTCTATGTGGTGATGTTACGACATATGATAAATATAACCAAAATTATTGATATTTAATAAATATAGATAAATATTTATATGAGTATTTCATGTAAAACATATGGAGAAATATAGAGATATATGTAGGTGCATATCGTTGAGTAGCACTGGAATTAACTGGTCTTCTATTTCGGAGAAATTACATAGGATTTATAAAGGGAAGATCGAGATCGTCCCTAAGGTCCCAGTAACCGGTCTCGATGATTTCAATATATGGTACACACCAGGTGTCGCCGAGCCATGTAGGAGAATAGCCAGGGACGGCGAAGACGCGTCATTTGAATACACACTCAGATGGAACTATGCAGCGGTGATCAGCGATGGGACAAGGGTATTAGGCCTGGGTAACATTGGCCCAGCGGCTGGATTACCTGTAATGGAAGGTAAGGCATTGCTTTTCAAATACCTGGGCGGTGTTGACGCTATTCCATTAGTTGTGAAAGAGAACGATCCGGAGAAATTCGTGTACATAGTGAAAGCGCTTGAACCTAGTTTTGGGGCTATAAACTTAGAGGACATAGAATCCCCCAAGTGTTTCTACATACTCGAGAAATTGCAAAGCGAGCTAAATATTCCCGTTTGGCACGACGATCAACAGGGGACAGCGTTGGTCATATTAGCTGGCTTGATCAATGCCTTAAAAATTGTGGGGAAAAAGATCAGTGATGTCAAGATAATCCTATTCGGTGCTGGCGCAGCCAACATCGCTACGTATAGATACCTTGTCAAAGCAGGGGCTAAGCCATCCAACATAGTAGTAGTCGATTCGAAAGGAGTGTTACACCCATATAGAGACGACGTTGAGAAGTTGAAGGTTGAGAATCCGTGGAAATATAAGATAGCGATCGAGACAAACCCCCCTGTAATAGGAAGCATTGAAGAGGTGTTTAATGGCAGTGACGTGTTAATAGCCTGTTCTAGGCCAGGCCCTGGTGTGATCAAGAAAGAGTGGGTTAAGAAGATGAATAAGGACCCAATAGTATTTGCCCTGGCAAATCCTGTGCCCGAGATATGGCCGTGGGAGGCCAAGGAAGCGGGTGCTAGGATCGTTGCAACTGGTAGAGGGGATTTCCCGAACCAAGTGAACAATAGCCTGGGGTTCCCGGCAGTGTTTAGAGGTGTATTAACAGTCAGGGCTAGGAAAATGAGCGACGAGATGTTCCTAGAGGCGGCATATGCAATAGCCAAGTACACGGAGGAAACAGGTATCAGCGATGAGAGGATCATAGGTAACATGAACGAGACCGAGCTCTATGTCAAAGAGGCATTAGCTGTCGCTGAGAAAGCTATTGAACAGGGATTAGCCAGGAGAAAGCCCTCTCGAAGTGAGCTTGAACAAGAGATAAGGGAATTGATCGAAAGACCTAGGAGATACATGGAGATTGCACTGAGAAACGGGTTCATAAGAAAGTATTAACGGTGATCTAGATGGGTGTTGATGTCGAATCAGCTTTAGTCGAGTTAATGACCAAGTTCATAAACACCGTGGCTGTTAAGTTACCAAGTGATGTATATGCTAAGTTGCTGGAGTTGTCAAGCAAAGAAACAAGTTCCTCGGGGAAATTTATATATTCAGCGATCTTCAAAAACCTCGAACTAGCGTTGCTTAGAAAAGCACCACTCTGTCAAGACACAGGTGTGTTGGAATTCTATGTAACCCTTGGCGAGATGTTTCCTTATAAATCGCTTTTGTTGAAATCCATAAGGAAGGCGGTCATCGAGAGCACTAAACAGGGGTTCCTTAGGCCAAATGTCGTGGACCCTGTGAGCGACAAGAACACTGGGGATAACACTGGGCCCCTGATACCATGGATAGAGGTGGACATAGAGCCCGAATCCGATCATGTGGATGTAAGGCTATACATGGCTGGTGGTGGATCTAGCAGGCCTGGGACAGCCAGGGTCCTAGACCCAGCTGAGGGATGGGAAGGCCTTGTGAAATTCGTAATAGATGTCATTGCCGAGTACGGACCACCGGCGTGTCCACCGTTAATGGTGGTAGGAGTTGGTGTGGGCCCGACAGTGGAGATAGCAGCTGTGTTGTCCAAGCGGGCTCTATTAAGGCCCCTTGGTAGTAGAAACCCGGAACCTAGTATAGCGAGGCTCGAGGAAATACTCGAAGATGCTATTAATAAACTAGGTATAGGTCCACAGGGGTTAGGGGGTTCTACCACAGTTGGCGAGGTCCACATAGAATATGCCGGTAGACACCCAGCCACATTCGCTGTTGGTGTTAACACGGCATGCTGGGCCCTTAGAAAAGG
This sequence comes from Desulfurococcaceae archaeon, assembly GCA_038824035.1. Lineage (GTDB taxonomy): Archaea > Thermoproteota > Thermoprotei_A > Sulfolobales > Desulfurococcaceae > UBA285. The sequence goes on along the minus strand of JAWBBW010000023.1, from coordinate 6,192 downwards.
CTGGCTTAGAATAAATAGTGATTTATCATATCAATTGCTATCACATAGGGGTGGGTTAATTGAATGAAGTCGTGATTACAACTCCTATTAGAGATGACAATGTCTTGGAAAAACTGAGAGTAGGTGATATATTCTACATCAATGGAATAGTGGTCACTGCACGTGACTCGGCTCATCGAAGAGTTGTTGTCGAGGGCAAGCAATTACCTATAGATCTGAGGGGTCTAGCCGTATTTCATGCCGGTCCCGTTATGAAGAGAGTTGATGATAAGTGGACCTGTATATCAATAGGCCCAACCACTAGTAGGAGGATGGAGTACTATGAATACGAGTTCATGGAGAAAACTGGTGTTAAGGTGATAATAGGCAAGGGTGGAATGGGGCAGAGAACGAGTGAAGCATGCAAGAGATTCAAAGCAATATACGCCATATTCCCAGGTGGATGTGGAGTACTGGGTGCGGATAAAGTCGAAGAAGTTGAGAGAGTTGAATGGATAGATCTCGGCATACCAGAAGCATTATGGGTTTTGAGAGTGAAAATGTTTGGTCCCCTCATAGTGGCCATCGATACAAGGGGTGTTAACATAGCTGAGAAAGTGGTTGAAGACGCCCTCTCTAAGAAAGAGACCTTGGTAAATGATGTTTTGAAAAGACTTGGTAAACATATTATCCAACAATAACAGAAACGTTCTTATTTATTCAGATAATAATGTATTGTATTATCACATACAGTGTTAGTGGTCGATATATATGGATATGAATAGATCCAGGTTATTAAAAGCACTTATACCAATAGTGATCGGTATTTCAATATCAATAATACCTCCACCCCAGGGATTAACACAGAGCGCATGGCTTTATTTCGCGTTATTCGTCGCTGTGATCGCCGGCGTGATATTGGAACCAATACCGGCTGCTGCAATAGGACTAATAGGAATCACCGTGGCAGCTATATCCGGGCTTGTATACACAGCTCCTAGTGATGCTATTAGGTGGTGTTTATCCGGTTTCGCTGATACGACTGTTTGGTTAATATTCGCCGCGTTCATGTTTGCACTGGGTTATGCTAAGACAGGGCTTGGCCGCAGAATAGCGTTATTATTCATAAAATACCTTGGTAAGAGATCCCTTGGACTAGGCTATGCAATCGCATTATCTGACCTTGTCTTAGCACCCTTTATGCCGTCCAACACGGCGAGAAGCGGTGGAACAATATACCCAATTATATCCAATATACCCCCGATGTATGGCTCTAAACCAGGTGATGGAACAGAGAGGAGAATCGGCTCCTTCATAATGTGGACAGCGTTTACCACGACATGTATAACTAGTAGCATGTTCTTAACCAGCTTAGCGCCAAATGTTCTAGCGGCTTCATTGGCCGCTAAGGAGAAAATAGTTATGGATTGGCTTACCTGGTTCATAGGCTTCTTACCAGTTGGTGTTATATTATTCATGGCAACCCCTATTCTGGCATACTATATCCACCGGAGATCCGGAGATCAGAGGAAGCGCCTAAATGGGCTTTCGAGGAGTTGAGAAAAATAGGTAGGATTACTAAGAAGGAAATAATGTTTTTATGCGAAGTTGTGTTAGCTCTAATACTATGGATTGTTGCAAAAGACTATGTAAATGCGACGACGGTCGCGTTATTTGCTGTTTCATTAATGCTGATCACATCTGTGACCTCATGGGATGATATACTAACCTATAAATCGGCGTGGAACGTGTTTGTCTGGTTTGCAACTCTTGTAACAATGGCCGATGGGCTTTACAGAGTTGGGTTTGTAAAATACGTGGCAGACATAATAGCGTCCACTATAAAGGGCCTTGACCCGTTCACAGCACTAGTGGTTGTTATCTCGCTCTTTTACTGGTTACATTACTTGTTCGCCAGTTTAACAGCCCATGTAACGGCCTTATATCCGATATTCCTCACAACTGTGCTGAACATACCAGGTATATCGCCACAAATAGCGGCTTATTCACTTGCATACACGCTTGGATTAATGGGGGTTATATCGCCATATGCCACTGGCCCGGCCCCAGTATACTATGGAAGTGGATATATCAGGGGTAGGGATTTCTGGAAACTGGGTTTGATATTTGGCCTCATATTCTACATTGTGTACATAGCCATTGGATTGCCCTGGCTAATGTTCATACTGAAATAAAGTCTGCAAAACTGTTTAACAAACTGTCTTTAATAACCCATCTATCGTCATGACATTGAAGATATAGTAACTATAAACTTGTTTCAACACATTTTTATCTCTAAAAAACGTGAATGACAAGTTGTAGTCATATACTAGACGCGAAAGAAGTTAATTAATCCATTATCCTTATGGTATGGAGGTCATAGAGATATATAGCTATATACCATATATAATAATCAGCCCTGGTTCTCCATGCATTAAATTTAACACTACACATCTCGCGCTCCCGCCAGCTGTGTATTGAAAATGCTGGAACAGTAACTGAAATCTCGAGTAACTCGAAAATAAGCAGTAGAACTCATGGCAACAATGAATAAACACACCCATGAAACCTTATTATGCTTATGTAAATTCATTAATTTTTCAGATACTTTCTTCATGTTTTCACGATAATTTCGCGGAATACTTTCTTCTTATTCCTACAGCTTTATAAGATAGCGCTGTGTTTAAAAAGTATCCTCCGCGATGCCTGAAGATTGATTAACGAGATAAGCTTCACAAGGGCTTTTCTACGTAGACCTTATATTTCAATTCTCCAATCCATGAAACAACATAATACACTCTCATAGTAATTTGAAAAATTCTAAGTATCTTGAGTGAACAAACGGGACCTTAGGGTTTTTCTCTATCCTTCACGAGTCCTAAGTCACGATGTCTGCAACCCCAGTATAGCCGAGTACAGCATATATTTATGTTGTCCTTAAATGACGTTATGTAAGCGTAGACTATAACTGTAGTTGCTACGGCGATACTTCCAGTAGGTGGAACAACATTAGGCTTGTAAACTCATTGGCCTTTGTGATTTTCATCATCAACGAGCCGTGTACTAGCTGGAACCCCATTGTGGATACTATAGGTCAGCTCTTAGCTTAATAATTTGCTCAACTTGTTGATTCAACTAATTCGTTTAGATCATTTATTGTAGCCAAAAACGAATTCAGCGTTATTTTCCCGGTCTTCTAACGGTAAAGTTAAAGCAAAGTGTATATGTATTGAAATCTCCATAGGATATAAAGCCAGATAACACACCGTCCATTACGCTTGGTTTTCGTGGAAGTTTTCTGTTTCTACCGTTATCTCGGGATCACCAAGATCTCTTAATGTTCTTGTATAAAGGAGTGTTTAATAGCTGCTTTATAACTTGTTATAGTAGGATCTTTGTGAAATCTCCAGGTGGTTTTATTATGGAGCAGATAGATCCAGTTTGCGGCATGAAGGTGAATCCAACTACTTCAAAATACAAGACGATATATAAAGGGAAAATATACTACTTCTGCAGTTTTGCTTGTTTAAAGGAATTTGAGAAGAATGCTGAACTTTACTTACGTGAAGGACCTAGAAAGATGCCTACTTAACGGCTGGATAAATTAACATAATGATTTACGCAAAGTGTCTGATCATGAAGGAGTACAGGGTTAAAATAATAGGTGTAGATTGTCCAACATGTGTTTATTCAATTGAAAGAGAGCTGAGAAAAATCAAGGGATTCACGGAGATTAAAGTAGACATAGCTACCGGGGAAGCGGTAATAAAATGTAATAGTGATGAATGCTCAATAAGTAAAATTTACGATGCTATTAGAGAAGCAGGCTACGACCTCTACAAGGAAACATTAGTAACCTACGTAAACATATCTCCTGAGCAAGTAGGAGTACTCGAGAAGAAAATAGCCGAGATAAAAGGAGTAATTGAAGCAAAAATATCATCATCAACAGGATTAATCAAAATTAATATAAATCCGCTTGAAACTAATAGAGAAGCAGTATATAATGAGTTGCTAAGGAAAGGAGTTGAAATAAAACAAACACCTGAGGTTAAGGTACACGTATCGGATAAAATAACACTAATTACAAAATTAGTAGCTTTTGCACTAGCATTAACCGCGATATCGTACTCAATGATAAGCATGTTGAATCCATCAATACCTATGAATGAAGAAATACTAGTAACGCTTGCCTTCACAGTAATAATCTTAAACTACTCGGTTGTTAAAAAAGGATATAAACTACTCCTAATGAAAGCACCAGGCATGGAGTCGTTAATAGCATTGTCATCAACATTATCATTCATATTCGGCTTAGCAATCTACGCTGGAATACTTCACCAGACACATTCCTCGAACACCATAATACATTCATCATCATTCTTCGAGGCATCAGCAGGAGTCCTAGGATTCACCAGCTTGGGAAAATACCTGGAGGAGAAATTAAAGCAAAAAGCCTTGAAGCACCTTGAGGAGCTAGAGAAAGCATCACATGGAAAAGCGCGAATTGTGAAGAACAGTGATGTGGTAGAGGTGAATGCGGAACAAGTAAACATAGGCGACATTGTTGAAGTAAAAACCGGGGATATGATACCAGTAGATGGAATAGTCATAGAAGGAGCAGGCTATGTGGATGAATCACTTTTAACTGGTGAATCGAAACCTGTATTTAAAAAAGCTGAGAACAGGGATTATGTTCTAGCAGGCTCAACTCTAATAAACGGATACATGAAAATAAGGACAACGAGGACAGGTGAAGACACGGTCATAGCGAGAATTACCGAAGGAGCTAGAGAAGCCCAATTCCACAAGCCGGTAATTCAGAAATTCGCTGATAAAGTTGTAGGATTACTGACATGGATTGTAATAGCACTAGCAATCATAGTAGCTGTCGCATGGTATATTTTAACCGGCAACATATCGTTGTCTTTACTATTTGTAGCCGCGGTTCTAGCGGTTACGTGCCCATGCCCACTAGGTATAGCAATACCAATGGTAGTATCAATAGGAGTATTAAATGCGTCTAGGAAAGGAATACTAGTGAGAAGAGGAGATTTATTCGAGAGAATGACAAAGGCGAATATAGTGATATTTGATAAAACAGGAACCTTGACCCTAGGGGAGCCGAGAGTTAAACAGGTGATACTCTTAAACAATAGCAATGAAGAGGAAATAATGTACTATACATGTAGCTTGGAAACAAGAAGTGAACATAAACTAGCACGAGCTTTACTAGAGTATTGTAGGGAAAATAAATACAACCTAAGTAGCGACGTGAATTACTTCGAGTACTTTCCGGGCATGGGATTGATCGGCCAAATCAACGAACATACAATAAGCATTGGTAATGTTGAATTAGCGAATAGATTAGGAGTGGAATTAGATCAGAGAATATTGTCATTAATTAATGAAATAGGAGGCAGAGGAAGTACGCCAATACTTGTATCCATTGATAATAAACCGGCCGCAATAGTAGAAGTATCCGATACACTGAGGCCTGAAGCCCCAGAGGTAATTAAAGCACTCAAAGAACTAGGGTTCAAAGTAGGGTTAGCAAGCGGAGATATTAAGGGAATAGTGGAGAAATTCAGAGAAGAATTAAAACTTGATTTCGCCGAAGGAGAATTGAGACCAATGGATAAAGCAGAAATCATTCAGAGACTTCAATCGAATGGAGGAAGAGTGCTCTTCATTGGAGATGGAGTAAATGATGCTATTGCAATGAGTATATCATTTGTTGGAATTGCAATGGGGAAAGCATCTGATATTGCAAAGAACTCTGGTGATGCTATACTCTTAACAAACGATCTAAGGGGAATTCTCAAACTCTACGATTTAAGCAGGAAAGTAAACAAATTAGCATTGGAGAACTTGATATGGGCTTTTATATATAATACTACACTAATACCAATAGCAGCCGGTGTGCTGTATCCACAATACGGAATCGTTTTAAAGCCAGAATGGGCAGCCTTGGCAATGATACTTAGCGATATAACCGTCATTCTGAACTCCCTTAGAGTAGGATTATCTAAAGCTAAGTAGTGTATCAGATAAATTAGATATAAGGAAAACAATCAAAAATAATTAAATAAAGATGATGTAGGCAGGGTTTGCCTGAATGATGAAGAAGCCTTCGATCGCTGATCATGAATGATGCTAAACACTGTTTTAAATATTTAATAATTCATCTTTATTTGAAACCGCACTAAAGGC
>JAWBBW010000022.1:0-21095 GCA_038824035.1 Desulfurococcaceae archaeon | reverse complement strand
ATAGATCTTGATTTCTAGTGCCTGATGAGGGCGTAGTAATGACTTTTCCGTTATCTCGTTACATCCATGTAGATTGACCACTACATCTGTATCGCCTTTGTTCTTAATTATCAACAAAGGATCTCTGAGACTTAACATAGCTGTTTCATTGAACAATAGAGGCAGGGATATAGGCTTATTCGATGAGAGATCTACATCTTTCTCATATATCACTGTTTCCTCAATAGAGATCGAGGCGATTAACGCGATAACAGGTGTTATTGCTATGAGTGCTAAGCCTATCAAGGCCATTACCAGCTGAATATCCATCTCCATGGCGAACACTTCATAAAGTGGCTTTTCATAACATAGGCGATTAAAGAGTTCTTAGAACCTTCTATGGGTTTTTACCTATTATTTTATTAAAAGAGGCGAGAGTATGTCTTCGTATAGGATATTGGCATTGGTGTTATTTGCAATAATCGTGTTCTCAATTATAATGCCCCTTGTCACCATTGCATAGGAGGTTAAGACAGGGCCTCGGTCAGATAGGATCGTAATAAGGAGATATAAAATAGAAGATATGCCACAAGATCTGTTTATAAAAGCGAAGACCCCCATAGCATGTATCAATAATAGCGTAATCGCACCTCTAGTAAACGTGGTAATAACTAGGCCGGATAATATCAGCTTAATTGCATGGAGGGCCTCACCCGCCATAAGTGGCATAACCTGCGAGGGATTGCGATCCGGCTGGAATACGACATACGTAGTATGGAGTAATGATCCGCGCGAAATGGATCTAGCTAAATTAGTTACGCAAGTAATCGAGAAATACGAAATATCTATTCCAACCGATTATATCGGTACGGATCCAAACGCCCTCTCAATAGCTTCTGTAATATTGAGGAATTCTATGAGAACCGAGCTTGCTAATAAATACAATGTTGTGTTAGCTCTATTCGTGAAGCCAAGAAACGTAAACTCTATAGCTAGGAGAGATGCTCAGATTCCCGTTTTAAAATCAATTGTAGATGGGTTGATCAGAGCTAGCGAAGTTGCTAAGATGGAGGGCGATGAGTTATTTGCTTCAACTCTCCATAAACAAGCTGAATTGGTAAACAATAGTATTGATGAAATAGGTAAAATGACTTTATCTGACTTAATGGGGCTCGTGAGCGCGCTTTCTTCAAGTGTTGAGAAATTATCCAAGGAAGCGCTTTTATTGGGTTTAACGAATACTTCCAGGATACTTAGTGATCTAAAGACAAGCCTAGACAGGTATTATTCAACAATTTCAACGACAAACGCGTTTCTAGATTTCTTCATAGATTTCCAACCATTAACTGGTAGATATAACATAACATTGATATTGCTATATCCTGGTGCAAAGGATAGGCCAGAGATGTGGGAGAAAGGTGAAAGCAAGATCGTGGTTAAAGGCAAGGCATATGGATTAATGGGCACCATAATCAATGGCATAGATCTCGCAGTGGTACTGTTTTATGGGTTCCCAATAGCGTTGTTAATAGGGCTAGTTGCCGCTGTTTCTTCAACAATGATCGGAGTTATCGCTGGGATTGTGAGCGGTTATTATGGTGGCTTAGTAGACGAGGTCATTCAGAGAACAGTAGATGTCCTCGCCAATATACCATTTCTCCCACTGATGATCATAGTGGGGACAATAGCGCAGAAAACACTACCCCCGGAGAGATGAAGTCTCTCTATATAATAATGCTTTATGTAGGGCTCTTAGTGGTGTTTTCGTGGGGAGGGCTAGCTATAACCGTGAGGGCCATGACTCTTAGCATAAAGGAAGAACCTTACATAGAGGCGGCTAAAGCCATTGGATCCTCGAATATCAGGATAATATTTAAGCACATATTTCCACAAGTAATGATGTATGCTGTCGCGATGCTTGTTTTCAATGTGCCGGCCGCTATATTGACCGAGGCCGGTCTGAGTATCCTTGGTCTGAGACATGGATGGCCAACATGGGGCTCTGTGCTGGCTGATGCCAGGAATGTTGGACGCTACGATATATGGTGGTGGATAATACCCCCGGGATTATTATTGTCATTGACATCTCTGACATTTGTATTGTTAAGCCTAGCTATAGAGAGAATAGTGGAGCCGCGTTTAAGGACAATGTAGATCGTTTTAACTCAGGATACGGCCTAGTATGATGCTATCGTAGACACTGGTTATCTTGGCATATAATGTCTCGTTGAACGAGGGTTTTTTCCCAAATATGGATAAGCCGATGAGCCGTGGCGGGTTAGCCTTCGTCACACCCAGGTATTCCCCCTTAACCCATCCTCGGGCAACTATGTTAACCGCGACCACATCGCCAATTCTGTAGCCTATGTTAATTCTCTTGGAATACCTCATCCCCCACTCATCCATGTTCCATTTAAGCCTTGTGCCGAGTTTTCTCTCTAACCTCTCTAGCCAATTCCAAAACTCACTCCACGATACTTTTCTGACACCACTGGGCCACCTGCCGTATTTGTGCTTGATGGGTTTCTGGATGGTTACAGGGGGCCATTTCTTACCAGCCCCAATTCTCAGTGCCCATTTAACCACGTTCTCCACATCCTCGTCATTCAGTCCTGGAAGCCAAAGTGGTGTTACGTGGAGATCTATGTTGGTCTCCTTGACGATATACTCTGCCAGTTTCACAACTCTCCCTAGGTCGTAATATGGTATACCATAAAGCATCTTAGCCTTTTCCGAGTTCAATGTATCTATGCTCAAATTGATTCTATCGAGACCAGCCTCGTTCAACCTGTCTATCAATTGCTTGGAGAGCAGTGCGCCATGTGTTTCAATCGCCACCGAAGACACACCGGGTATTTTCTTGAGCATGTATACCAGCTCTACTAGGTATGGATAAGTCAGTGCATCTCCTATGGTATCTATCAATGCCTCAACACCATGTCCTTTAACCACAGTTGCCTCCTCTATCCCTCTCACAATGATATCTGGCTCCACGATATATTCGGCCCATCTATTCGACGACTTAATGCCAGCATCCACACTACAAAACACGCAGTTTTGAGGGCAAATAGTAGTTGGCCGTACCTGGAGGACATTTGTACCCCTATCTATAACCCCTATCGCTATGTAACCGTATGCTGGTACATCGCCTCTCACGCTATATATCGTCCTGCCATCACTATATCTACCTATGGCCTTGAATTCCATGCCCATTTCGGGAACAATCCCTTTTCAACAAGTGCTTAAACCGCTAAGACATAATTTAACTGAAACATATTTAATATTTAATAATATACTTTGAATTAAGGACACTCATATCACAACTAAACACAGGAGTGTGATATGGATTTGGCCGAGACACTGCTTAGCGTTGAAAGCGTGAAGACATAATTTTTACACAACGAGGGGTATTGTAAAGGCCGTTGATGACGTGTCCTTTTCACTGAATAAAGGGGAAAGCCTTGGAATAGCTGGTGAATCGGGCTGTGGGAAGAGCACATTGGCGTATACCCTGATACGTCTTGTCCCTCCCCCAGGCAGAATAGTGGGTGGTAGGATAATATTTAGGGGCAGGGATATCCTTAAGCTCAGTGACGAGGATTTCCGAAGAGAGATCAGGTGGAAAGGCATTTCAATGATATTCCAAGGCGCTATGAACGCCTTGAACCCTGTATACACGATTGGAGATCAAATAGCAGAGGTGTTCGTCTTACATCGCAATTACACTAGGAAAGAAGGATTAGAAGAGGCCAAGAAGTTATTAAAGATGGTTGGAATAGATCCATCACGCGTTAAAAGCTATCCCCACGAATTATCGGGTGGTATGAAGCAAAGGGTCTTAATAGCAATGGCACTCGCCTTGAACCCCGATGTGTTAATCGCCGATGAGCCCACCACAGCACTCGATGTCGTTGTCCAAGCCCAGATCATGAATTTGATCAAAAGGCTCAAAAAGGAGTTGAACCTGTCGATAATACTCATATCACACGACCTAAGCCTAATAGCCGAGATCGCTGATAAAGTGGCGATAATGTATGCAGGGGAATTCGTGGAATATGCTCCAAGTGAATTGTTATATGGGAAACCGGCTCATCCGTATACACAAGGCTTGCTTGGAAGTATTCCAAGACTTAGAGGCGAGATAACGGATTTGACACGGATACCTGGACTACCCCCTGACCTGATCAATCCACCGCAGGGCTGTAGATTCAAACCTAGGTGTAAATACGCATCGCCAAAGTGTAATGAGAAACCACCATATATAGAGATAGACAAAGACCACTGGGTCAGGTGTTGGCTATATATAGGGTGATCCCATGAATGGTGTAGAGGAGTATAAGCCCAACTTGTCGCGGGACACTCTTTTCTTTGTCTCAGATCTCAGGGTGTATTTCCCGCTGAGAAGGAGCTTCATAGATGTGATCCTTAGAAGGCCGCAATTATTCGTGAAAGCCGTTGACGGCGTGTCATTCGAGATCAGGCAAGGCGAGATCTTTGCATTAGCCGGTGAATCTGGTTGTGGGAAAACAACAACTGGCAAAGCCCTTTTAAGACTTAATGAACCAACAAAGGGGGTTATCGGTTACCTGCCCTCTAAGAAAATAGTGGATGAATTATCGACAAAAGGGGTCAAACTCACGTTGATCAGCGAATATGGACACGTGGATATCACCAAGTTACCGGATAAGGTGTTTAAGCCATTTCGTAGAGATATTCAGATGATCTGGCAAGATCCTTATGGTAGTTTAAACCCTCGGAGAACCATATTCGAGATATTAGAAGAACCCCTCATCATACACAAGATAGGGGAGACAAGAGAGGAGAGAGAAGACATAGTGGCTAAATCGCTGGAGGCTGTTAAACTAATACCGCCAGAGGAGTTCATGTGGAGATATCCACATATGTTATCAGGTGGTCAGAGACAGCGTGTGGTGATTGCAAGGGCCATAATATTGAACCCCAGGTTTGTCGTCGCCGACGAGCCTGTCTCAATGCTGGATGTATCGATCAGAGCCGAGGTCTTGCAATTAATGATGGAGTTGAAGAGAAGATATGGGTTGACATATTTATTCATAACCCATGACTTGGCGCTTGCCCGGTATATTTCAAACAGGATGGCGGTCATGTATCTTGGCAAGGTGATTGAACTGGGCGATGCAAGGAAGATCGTTGGGAACCCCATGCACCCATATACCAAGGCGCTTGTAGAGGCTATACCAGAGCCTGATCCATCGCGTAGATTGATGATAAAAGAACTGCCAATAAAAGGCGAGGTTCCATCACCTTTGAACATACCCCGTGGTTGTAGATTTAACCAGAGATGCGTGGTCTTGGATCAAAACCCTGAATTAGCCAAGTATTGTGAGACAATGGAGCCGCCGTTGATCGAGATAGCGCCAGGGCATTATGCGGCTTGCTGGCTTTACGCTAGGAGATAAAAACAGGGTTTTCCCCGAACCTGCATGTCCTTAGATCAAAAATCTCGACCTTGTAACCAACAAGGTTTTATTCTCAGGCTCATAGATTAAATAGAGCTGTAGACGGTGGGATATTGTTGCCTGAGGATAGGACAGGCATTGTGGGGTGGGGTGTTTATATTCCAAGATGGAGAATCCCACTAGTAGAGATCGTGAGGGAATGGGGCTTCAACCCTGAACAACCGGAAGAACTGGGTGTCATTGAAAAGAGTGTTGCTGGAATAGATGAAGACGCTGTGACAATGGGGTGGGAGGCGGCTAGAAACGCGTTGAAACGGGCTGGTGTGAAACCCAGTGAAATAGGCGCTGTTTGGTTTGGCACGGAGAGTAAGCCATATGCGGTGAAGCCATCTGCCACGATCATAGCCGAGGCGCTCGGTATAACCCCATATACAATGGCAACTGATTGGGAATTTGCATGTAGAGCGGCTAGCGAGGCTATAAGAACCAGTATAGCGGCGGTGGCATCAGGCCTCGTCAAGTATACACTTGTAATTGGAAGTGATACGGCACAGGCAAATCCAGGGGATGTCCTTGAGTTCACGGCTTCATCAGCTGCCACGGCCCTTGTCATAGGGAGTAGAGAGGACTCTGTCGCATACTTCGAGGCCAGTTCAACGTTTGTGACAGATACGCCTGATTTCTGGAGGAGAGATCACTCCAAATACCCGCTACACGGCGAGGCGTTCACCGGTGAACCGGCTTACTTTAAGCACATAGTTGGTGCTGTGAAATCCTTGTTCGAGAAAACGGGTCTTAAGCCAAGTGATTTCGATTACGCAGTGTTTCATCAGCCAAATGGCACTTTTCCCCTAAGAGTTGCCAGGATGCTTGGTTTTCCAAAGGAAAAGGTATTACCAGGATTAGTGACGCCTTACATAGGCAATAGCTATAATTCATCAGCCTTAATAGGCTTGGCTAAAATACTTGATGATGCTAAGCCCGGTCAAAGGATATTGATGGCACCTTTCGGTAGTGGTGCAGGGGCAGATGCATATAGCATAGTGGTTACTGATAAGATATTGGAAAGACAGCAATTGGCGCCGAGAACAGAGGATTACATCAATAGAAAACACATCATTAGCTATGGGCTCTACGCTAGGTATAGAAAACTAGTGGATAGGATAAGATCTAGCGTGAAAATGTCAATACCACCCTCGTGGAGAAACAGGATATATAGATATAGGCTTGTGGCCACGAAATGCAATGATTGCAAGAGAACTAGTTATCCGCCCTCACAGATCTGTAGATATTGTGGCTCGAAAAACGTTGAAAACATCGAGTTGTTAAATGAGAAAGCCAAGCTAATCACGTGGACCGTGATCTACAGTGTGATGGACGGCTTCGAGGAGAAAAAACCATTGTTAATAGGCATTGTGGAGACTTCGAACACGTGTACAAGGCTATTAGCTTACCTCACAGATGTGTTGCCAGAGGAGTTGAAACCAGGCATGTTATTGGAGCCTGTCATGAGGAGGATAAGCGAAAACGGTGAATCAGGCCTAATACATTATGGCATGGCGTATAGACCAGTACTAGGGCACTAGGAGATACAAATACCTCAACCCTATTAAACAGCTCTAATTAATTTTCCATAAACCTCGTATTCACGGCTAGTTACTTTGTCCGAGAACTTGTCTAGTTTTATGAAACCCCATGGCAGTGGCTCATCTCTCCCATAACCCCTATATACATAGCTGAGATCAATATCGAATTCGTACATCGCCCTTTTCCACCCGGAAATACCTCCCCCGTAATCAGCCCACCTATCTATTAAAACCCCCAATTGCTCACTGGAAAGACTGAGCTGTGCTTGAATAATAGCCCAATCCATATCATAAGGCCTGGTCTCTATAATACCTCCTAGTTCACTTTTATAAGCCCTCAGAATCTTGGTTAATCGTTCTCTGGTTTCCATGCCTATCCATTGAAACATTGTATGTGGTTTCGGTACCAGCGGGTTTAATGATACCACTACGTTTTTCCCAAGGCTCTTGGCATACCTAGCAAGCTCTCTAAGGGCCCTTATATTAATCTTCACTGATTCCATGTCCTCGCCTTTGACACCATATATGAGGTACAATTTAACGTTGAAACCATGCCCTATGACACGTTTGATCAAGTCGACAAGCTCAACTTCTAGTCCAGCGTATTTAAAGAATATTCTCTGGTAAATATGGCTAAAGGTCTCAGGGGCAAAGACCAGCATTCTCTGACCAAGCCCCTTGATCACTTCCAATAGGTCATCGTTTATACCGAGTAATCTCAAGGAGGGCAAAGAAGCCACATAGCCTTCCCTGACCAGGTATTCAAGCAGTTTAATCTGGTCACGTGACCCGGGGAACGACAACGAGTATATCACCACTCGTTTACCGGATATGGTGTATTTAATTCCCTTGTTCAAAATACTCTTCAATACCTCAACACTTCTCTCCCTATATGGCTGAAAAACCCTGGTCTCTAGGCAGAAACTACACCAAAACCTACACCCCCTACTGACCTCTAGTTTGAAACCCCTGCCAAAAACAGGCTCGATCATCGTGTTCTCTATTTGCCTATATGGATAAAACGATTTATCCAGGTCTTCGACATATCTTTTCTCAACTACGTCATCAGTGTATTCGGGGACATACACGTATTTCAATGTCGATAACTCTTCTAGAAATTTCCTCTTGTTATCTATGTATTCAAGCCATTTCTCGATCACTATTGGAATAGTTACCTCGGCCTCACCTATGATGAATGCGTCCACTATGTCGCTATATGGAATAGGGTTTTCCATGCACACGGGGCCGCCGGCTATTAAGATTTCTTTTCTTCTATCGCGGAAAACACTGATACCGCCCGCTTTCAAGATCCTCGCTAAGTTAACGATATCTGGTTCATAGTGGAGAGTGGTCATTATTAACCCAAAATCCCTTAACCTACTTCCCGTCTCTATACTTCTCGGCTCGTTCTCGGGTCCCTGTAACTTCGTGTTCACAAATCTCTCCATGTAGACTTCTTCGAGGTTATTAACAAGCGAGTATATTATATCGGGGGCCAGACTTGAGATCATGACGTTATATATACTTGGATATATATACGCTACGCGCCCAGCAACTCTTAATGGGTTTTTGTACACAGTGTTTATCTCCAATATCCATCACTCTTCCATATATGAATATTTATATACCGTATTTATACATAAGTATGAAGCGGTGAGGTATCTGATTGATTACTCCAAGTTTTATAGTAAGTTATCAAGGTCTATTAAAGCATCCGAGATCAGGGAGTTATTAGCGATAATAAAGGAGAAGAAAGATGTGATCAGCTTTGCAGGTGGTATACCAGATCCACGTTTATTTCCGAAAAAAGAACTAGCTGAGATAGCTTACTACGTGGTGGAGAAATACGGTGATTATGCATTACAGTATAGTGAAACAAAGGGCATACGAGAAGCCAGGACAGCTATATGCAAATTATTGGAAAAAGCAAGAAATATCAAATGCGAACCCGAGGACTTGATAATAACCACAGGTAGCCAATCAGCATTAGACATCGTGGCCAGAGCGCTCATAGACCCCGAGGACATAGTATTCACAGAGAGCCCGTCCTACCTAGCAGCTCTTGGTGCTTTTAAAAACGCGGGGGCGAAATTGATCGGCGTGAAGATAGACGATGAGGGTATGGACACATATCTACTTGAAGATATGTTGAAAAAAATAAGCCAAGGTGAAAGAGAGAGAGTGAAATTCCTATATACAATACCAATAGCGCAAAACCCTGCTGGGGTCACAATGAACTTGGAGAGGAGAAAACATCTCCTGGAGATAGCGTCTAGGTATGATTTCCTCATATTAGAAGACGATCCATATGGATACTTGGTATTTGAAAAAGATATAGATACAACACCGTTGAAGGCACTTGATAAAGAGGACAGGGTGATCTACCTTGGCACTGTGAGCAAGATATTGGCGCCCGGTCTGAGAATTGGATGGATCCTGGCAAATCATGACTTGACGAGGAAATTCGAATTACTCAAACAATACATAGATCTACATGCACCCACATTGAATCAATACATAGTTGCGGAGGCCGTGGAAAGGGGCTTGATAGATGCAGTTGTCCAGAGAGCACTGCCACATTACAAGACAAAACGCGACGCGATGCTGGACGCTATTAACGAGTACTTGCCAGACTACATATGGAGCTCGAAGCCGGTTGGAGGCCTATTCATATTCATATACGTGTTTAAACAGGGATTTGATGCCGGTGCAGTGTTGCCAAGGGCTATAAATGAGTATAAGATAGCCTATGTGCCCGGCAAGAGTTTCCACCCAGATGGCTCAGGGGCTAATAGCATGAGGTTGAACTTCAGTTACCCCACAATCGAGCAAATACATGAGGGCATCAAGAGGCTCGGCGAATTGATCAAGGAGTCTTAGTTTTTCTCGCATTAAACTCCTCTTGTTTTTTGAAAACAACTATGAAACCCAGCCCTCTTGGCGGCAACAACCCTCTCGTTGCTTCGATGTCTTCAACCACGAAGACTTTGATCATCCTTGATACAGTGTTTAATGTGTTCTTGACAACGTTATCATTGATGTCTCTCTCCTTCGTTACGATCTCTATGTCGACGCTGCCAATACCTCTTAAAGGTATCCAATTCATCAAGGATAAAGGCGAGATCAATAGTTTATTTATCTCGAGGTTTCTCAACAACTTATAATGCACAGCGACATTTCTAGACGTGATCAAGACAGATCTATATTTATTCGATAAATTACTCAAATGCCCATATACCTCAAAGCCGTGTGCAAGGGCATTTCTAGCTCCTCTTTCACAATAGAAAATAGGCTCGACGCCACTGGCCCTAATAGCTAGCCCAGTCGCAATCCCTATTAGGTCGCACCCCTCTACTAGGACCGGTTCAACACACTTAGCTGACAACGACACAGCATGTCTTATCAATGGTTTAAGGGCCTCTGAGGGATTTCGAGTACATGTCTCCTCTTCTATGTGGGATGGATGTAGATTTATATATGATGCGAGTAATCCATTCGTGTTTATCCCGAGTAATCCATCATCGCCCATCGGGGATACTGTGAACTCTTTTCCAATAAAGCCAGGCATATCACCATATGTTTCGATAATTTTCACTATCCCGGTTGATCCCAATACAAGGGGCTTGGTGATCGCTATCTCGTTGTTCAAGACATCTCTCTCAACATCCCCGATGTAGACAGCCATGGGCTTTGCTAATACCCTGCCCGGTGTCAGGACGACAGCTGGTAATTCCGAGATCTCGAGATTACCGGAGTATATCATGGATTTAAGCTTCATGGTCAAAGCCACCGGGACATTGTATCAGCTCTCACCAAGCCATCACTAGTTTACTTGATATAAGCTTATAGCCTCTTCAATAACTTAAAATAGGGAGGCTGGGTGATTAAGTTGGGTGAGAGGACAGATGTTTTGAACATAACAGAGGATTTTCCAGTTCACTGGATAAGTAAGGAGGCTCGTGCCAAGATAGTGGAGTTAATGCTATCCACAAGGAGTATTATAGAATTATCGAGGGATCTCGGGATCTCCCCTACAGCTGTTAGAAAATACGTGAAAAGATTGACCCATCCAAGTGACGAAGTCTTATACAGAGCCCTCAAATCACTAGCACCCTACGAAGTCGACACAGCCATTAACATAATAATAGATGATATGTTAGAGGCACTTCGTAGATTATACAACTCCGTTGACAACAAGTACAAGCAAATAATAAGGGAAAAGATATATGATATAATAAAGTGAGGTTCATGGACATTGAGAACAATAGAAAGCTTTTTCTCTCCTCTGGCAAGATCATCAAGGACTATGGTCTCTTGATCAAATATCTTGAAATATGTAAACAAAGAGGACATAATTGCGAAGAAGTGATACCAGATTCCAATCTATTGACCATGCTCAAGAACCTAATCGAGGAAACGGGCTCTCTCAGAATGGACTACGCGATCCAATATATTAAGGAGAAAATAGGTAATAAATTGAATTGCGATCTAGCGATCCAGGCATTCAGGGAACTATACGGCTTGAACACGGAGTGTGAGGAAATACTAAGGATGTTGTTAAGTCAGTTAACTGGTTGGTACATAGAGATCCTCGATACGCTCGGTTACATTAGGATCAAATATTCGTGGAGGCCGGAGTGAATTGGTCAATTCTTCACAACTCAACGAGATCCTGGAGAAACTGGTCAATTACCTGAGGAGAGAGGTGGGAGACGTAGTTTACTATGAGATAAGGGAGAGGAAATCAAAATATGAAGTGTACTTGAAGATGGATAAAAACCCCATGGAGATATCGACTATGAAGCTCGTATTCTCGAAGACTGGGACAAAATTCAGGATTTTCACGGGCAGAGTAAGCCTGGATCTAAGATTAAAAAGACTTGTAAATAGAGTTGTTAAGAGGTGGTTGGAATAACGGGGAAATCGCCACATAAGAAGAGAATCCAGGTGGCAATAGGGCTATTGAGCGAGTTCACCAAGATTTTAGATGAGTTAGACAGGGCAAGTGCCACGGAGATGTTGCAAAAGGCTTATTTCAAGGCCAAGTTACAGCCGATCAGGGGCAAGGCTATGCCCCCCGATATTTACGACAAAGAGATGGCGACACTGTATGTGATAGGTAAATATGGTTTGAAACTGCACGAGGAATATCCGCAGTTATTTAATAAGATCTTCTATATCGAGGAGACATTGAACAAGGCTATTGAGGACATATTGAATGGGTCATACGAATCGGCTAGGGATAAATTGAAATCGATATCTCCATCAGGCGTGATCGATAGCAACATGGTTGCAAGGATGTTGAGGATACCCCTAACAATGTTCATACTTGGATTTCTAAGTGAAGAGGATTTTAGGAAAATACTGCAAGAAACCGTTAAGGCTATACCAGAGGAGGAGAGAACAGTGAGGAATTACGTGAGGTTTTTCATAGGGTATAAGATATGTGAAGCAATATACAAGGGCGAAGTGAGGTCAAAGGAGTACAAAGAGGCGTATAAAAGAGCCCTTGCAATTAGGGCAGGTTTCCCGACATCAACACCTAGCGATGAATACATCAGGTCAATAGCGGAATCTGTTTTTGGCTTGGATAAAAAGATACTGGATAAGGTACTGAGCACTAAGAAGACTGAGGCGGAGAGCCATGGGCAGACTTAGTTAGTTTGCTCATAACCATGTCGTGAAGCCTCGCTAATAATTTCCTCATATCCTCCATTAACACGACATCGCTATATCCATGCACTACTATGCTGTGGGCGAACGGCGTTGGTGCATCAAGCGGTCCAATAGCCTTGACCTCGATCTCACCTCTCTTAATAGCACTCAGAACCTCGATCGCCTCGTCCACGTGCATGTAATCCATTAATATCTCCCTATAAGTCTCTTTGAGCACGGGGAACCCCTCGATTTCCTCCACTGCTTTCAACAACTCTTCTGCATTGACCTGAAGCCTGTGCAGTGATTTCTCGGTATCCCTATATCTCCTCAATAACATGAAACTCCTCACCGCGACGTGTCTAAATCTCCTCTTGAGTAGATCTGTTTTCCTAAGCACTTTCACGAGGATGTCCCAAGCTCTTTCAACTGGTATGGATTTAAACAACTCTACGTAATCAGCCTGTGGATGGCCTGGAAGTGTTAACATGAATCCATTATCAGTCACAGTTATCTTTACATTGAGACCGAGTTTATTGCCAACAATATATGCATATATCCTTGCCAGTGCCTCGTTTGCTTTTCTACCGAATAACGAGTGCACTATGATGTTTCTCTTATCATCTTCGTCAAATATCTCTATCAAGATCAGCTTATCAGAAGGCACCAGGTTGCCGGTATATAGCTTTTGCTCCATTATGTAGTTGTAAATGGCATTGGCGGCATGTCTCTGTAGCCTATACTCGTTCATAAGGAACTCTATCACCTCTTCGCGTTTTAATCTATCAATAATCTCTGAGACAATCCTCCTGAATTTGCCAATCTCCTTGGCGGAGTCGTATGAAAGCGGTAACATCTCACTGAACCAGGTTGGCACAGTGGGGCGTTGTCCATCAGCTGGCTTGACAATGGCCTTGAGACCACGGCTTTCAACGAATTCGTAAACCCTTCCTCCGAGTATAAATAGGTCTCCTGGCACCAGGTACTCTACAAACCCTTCTTCCAGGTCTCCTACGTATTTTCCACTAGTGGTGAATACATGTACCTTGCTTTCATCTGGTATCACGCCTATGTTCAAGTAGTATATCATCCTAGTGGTCTTCTTTTTGCCGAAAACGCCCTCTTCTTCATCGAACCATATCTTAGAGTACACTTTTTGGTGTTCATAGAAATCCCCTAAATGGCCTGCAAGGTATTTCACAACACTCAGAAACTCCTCGTAACTCAAATCGTGGAAAGCATAGGTTCTTTTAACTAAACGATACGCCTCTTCAACCCTCCACTTGTTCTCAAGCGCCATTCCAACGATGTGTTGAGCTAATACGTCTAGGGGATTTTTCGGTATCCTGATCCTGTCTATTTTCCTATCATATGCCAGTTTACACAGCACTGTGCACTCGACTAGGTCATCTCTATCAACAACTATGATTCTTCCTTTACTAACCTCCTTGATGTGATGTCCTGATCTACCAATCCTCTGTAATAACCTCGTAACGCTCTTGGGGCTACTGAGCAATATCACTAGGTCTATGTAGCCAATATCGATGCCCAGTTCCAGCGAAGTCGAGCTCACAATTGTCCTTAAAAAGCCCCTTTTCAACTTATCCTCGATCTCTAGTCTCAGGTCCCTGCTCAGACTACTATGATGAGCCTCGATTTCATCGACATCTATAACTTTCTCGCTCTCCATTATTTTCCTCAACTTGAACACGACTCTCTCGGTGGCGCTCCTCGTGTTAGTGAAGATCAAAGTTGTCTTGTGCCTTTTAACGAGATCTATTATTGTCTTGTAAATGGCCTCGTTCATCACATCCGCTGGTGTGTACACAAAGTCCTTCACAGGGGCTAGTACTCTCAGGTCCATTTTTTTCTCGAACCTGGCATCCACTATGACACAATCCCTTGGTGTCCCATCATCGCGATATCCAACGAGGAATAAGGCTATCTCGTCCAGAGGCGCAATAGTAGCACTTAACCCGATTCTCTGCAGGGGTATTCCAACCAGGTGTTCTAATCTCTCCACGCTGATCATTAAATGGCTACCTCTCTTACTGGATGCCAATTCATGTATTTCATCTATAACCACGATCCTGGTGTTCTTCAATCTCTCCCTGAACTTTGGTGCATTGAGTGCTATTGCCAGGCTCTCAGGGGTTGTTATCAGGATATGTGGTGGGTTTTTCGACATTTTCTGTTTCTCATATGGGCTCGTGTCACTGGTTCTAACGGCTATCCTGAGCTCGGGCAATTCAAGTCCATATCTCTTCGCGACCTCCCTGATCCCCACGATGGGGTCGTATAGGTTTTTCCTCATATCGTTGTTCAAAGCCCTCAAAGGGCTGACATATACAACGTAGACGCCTTCCGGCAATTTACCGCTCTCTTCATAGGCCTTGTATATCTCATCTATTATACCTAGGAAAACAGCGAGTGTTTTACCAGTGCCCGTTGGACTAGATATTAGAACGTTCTCGCCTTTCTTAACGAGTGGTATTGTCTTCCTCTGAACAGGGGTTAATTCTCCATACGTATTCGTGAACCATTCCCTGACATATGGCCTTAACATGCCGAGCACTTCTTTATCCATGTATTCCCTATCGAGGTATTTCACAACCAATTCCAACCACCACTCCAACACATAATGGTCATTACAGCTCAGTTTACACGAAAACCTCTGCCCTTATAGAAGCGATTTAAGTGAGTTATAAGCAAATCTCGCACCCTCTATTGTATCCATGGGTTTTATAGATTATGAAATAGTTTTTATCACTTAGCACAGCGATAAGCATTTATAGAGAAAAGAACCAAGGTTTAACAAGGCCATTGTGCCTGAAAGCCCGGCCTATTTGTAGAACACATCTCGCGGGAACCTGTATACAACATATATGAAGCCGGATGCTTCCACTAGAAGCCATATCCCAGTGAATATTAATCCATTTATTAATCCATAAATACCAGTAAACGTGAAAAATAGCCCCATTAATAATTCCCATGGAACCCGCAACCCGCTGTAGATTCCTTGATATAAGCCTTTTGGAGTTCTCTTATATATCTCCTTGATCCTCATCAATGCCTTAAAGCTCGAGAACGCTATGTAGGGGGATAGAGCAAGTGTGACAGCTGAAAGCCTCCCCATACATACCAGGCTTCTCCACGTAGACCCTGTCACGGCTTTGAATTCTTTTTGAAGCGCTGAGCCATATAAAGTGGTCGCGATAAGCCATGTTAATGGAAAGACAAGGTAGAGCCTTACATAATCCATCCTGGTAAATAACATTGTTATGGCTAATAAGATATTGCCTGTGAAAACCAGCGATGCCAATAAGTATTGTAGGAGATATGTCAATGCCTCTATTTTACCGAGAAACGATTGGCTAGAACCAAATATGTGCTTAAAACGGGCAATTGCCGCGTCTAATGCCCCATAAGCCCACCTGGATTGTTGGATCCTTAGGCTTTTATATGTCGATGGATTTTCAACGAAAACCGTGCACTCATCGATGTATTTGACCATTAAGCCATTTTTCATGACCCTTGCTCCGAGCTCCATGTCATCCTGCACTCTTTTCTCATCCCATCCTCCAAGCTTTTTCAATAGATCAGCCCTGTACAAAGTCCCAGTGCCGAGTGGATAAACACTTAGGCCCATTACGCTCCTCCCCTTATATAGCGCTGTGACAACGAATTTCATGGCTAGGCCCAGGGCCTCGCTTATCCTTGTATCTATGTTGATCGGCTCCCATCTACCCACAACGCCGATCACATTGCTATCGCTTTCCAATACCTCCATGGCCTTTTCAAACAGGCATTTCTCAGGCCGTGTGTCGATATCCATGACATATATATATGTGCCCCTTGATGCGAAAAGCCCCGTGTTGAGAGCACCTGTCCGCATACCTCTTGGCACACTTCGCCATATAACCCATGCATTAACACCCTTTTCCCTCATCTCCATTACCTTGGAGATCACGAGGTCTTTATCGCCCTCATCATCATCTGATACAACTATGACCTCGTAACCAGGTATTCCGAGTTCATGGATATATTTCAGCGCGTTTTCGAGGTATTCGAGTGGTTCTCGTCTAATGGGCAATATAAAGGACACATCTCTTACACTTACAGGGCTTCCCTGGCTGATAGCAATGTCCACTCTTTTCTCCCTGGATTTACGGAAGAAAAATAAATGCAATGAATATGTAAAAACCTGGGGCATGAAAACCAGTATTAGTGATAATAACCCCATTACATGTAGATCCATACTGGACCACAATTGTTAAATATAGGTTGTGTGGATTTATTTAATGTGAATTGGAGGTTATTGGGTATGGTAATTGTCTCTTGGCATGGCCATGCATGTGTATCCCTAAAGATCGATGATTACGTGATCGTGATAGATCCTCACGATGGATCCAGTATTGGGATCAAAAGGCCTGAAATAAAGGCCGATATGGTGCTTGTAACGCACGACCATTTCGATCACAATGCCATTGACGTGGTATCAAAGGAGAGAACAAGGGTTTTCAAAATGTTCTACGGCGAATCAGTAATCGACAACGTAAAGGTAATCGGCTTAAAGACATATCACGATAAGCAAATGGGTAGAAGAAGAGGAGAGAACGCTGTTTACATAGTAGAGGCCAGGGGATTTAGAATAGCTCACCTCGGAGATCTCGGAGAAATTCCTTCGAAAGACGTACTCGATAAACTCGCAAAGGTCGATCTACTGATAGTGCCAGTCGGCGGCACTTTCACAATAGAGCCCCAAGAAGGCTGGAGAATAATCGAGGCCACTTCTCCCTTAAATGTCATGCCCATACATTACTGGATATCTGGTTTAACTCTCCCATTAAAACCTATTGACGAGTTCTTGAAATACATCAGTAACTACAATGTTGTAAAACTAGATACCAATACATTTAATTTAAGAGATTATAAGAAAACAGTGATTGTGGCTAAACCACCTCGGTGAAATGATCAAATGCACGAGATAAAGCACGGCGAAGCTGTTTTAAAAGAGCTCGACGAGTTAAGGGAATTGGCAATAGTGTTTATCCAGTATAAACTAGGCATACCCAGGTTTCTGGCCGAGATGATGGTGAATAACACCATTATGATACATAATTTACTCGTGGATTACGCTAGATATCTTGGAATAAAGTGAACTGGGCTATGCGTGATGACTACTTTAGGCCTCTGATCAGTGATGAGGGATCAACCGGCTGAAGGTGTCGTAAATGGCGTATACATGGGAGCCTCGATGGGAGGTCTTCGAAGTTAAGACACATGGGATCGAGTTAAGGACATGTCGTGATAAGATCACTGGTCTAATAGCATGTCCCATTTGCATACACGCCGCGTCTAAGTGTCTGGGTCAACCAGCGCCATCCAAGGAATATGAATATGAGAACTCCTTTTTCTACACAGTGGATGATTTAATAGAGCATTTGAAGAATTATCATTATAGCGGGTTAGACAAAGTAGTTAAGAAAATATTGACTGAGGGATCAGCGGAGGATTAAGAATTGATGGACATATGCATATACGGTAATCCAACAATCGACTTGATATACCATGATAATCGATTCATGGGCATGAGATATGGGGGAGGTGTTTATTACTCGTCAATTCCATTTATACACAGGGGTTTTCGCGTAACAGTGTACGGCGTCTACGCACCACAGTTACTTGCTCACCCAGTAGTGAAGTTCATGGTGCAAAGGCAATTCTCTAGCACGGCGAACGTGTTTGAGCTTTCATATCATGGTGACGAGAGATCGTTGTTAGTGTTGGAGAGAGCTCCGTCCCTATATCCATGGAACATGCACGAACACCTATGCTACGTGGTGATAAACCCGGTACTGGGCGAGATCGGAGTGAACATGGTCAAAGACTTGGCGAACAGGTCGACATTAATAGCCCTGGATGTCCAGGGATTTGTCAGGGAAACAATAGGTCACAGGGTTGTGAATAGCTTCAATCCAGAGGTCTTAGATGCCTTGGAATACGTTGACATAGTGCACATGGATCTACAGGAATTGATCTCGCTGGCAAGGGGCGAAGACACTGTGGGATTCATGGAGAAATTGACTGGGAAATATAGAGAAGTATTGATCGTTGCGACCAATAGAGTAGATCCCATATTAATGGCCATTAATGGTCGTGTCCGCAAATTAGAGGTAGAAAGGGATATAATAGTCCCCGATAAGACAGGGGCGGGTGATTATTTCCTGGGCTCTTTGTTATATCATCTAGCAATCACAAATGACATGGAAGAGGCTGTGATCAAGGCACACGAGGACACGAGTAAATGGCTTTATACCAGGTACATGGCTTTGAAGGCCTCATCACAACCCGCTACCGTGTAAAAAACACTTAATTCTCATGATTTCTCCATTCCCCCTGCTGGGGGTTTCTCAGATCGCTTTGGTTTGCGGCCTTAGCCAGATTTACTGTATGGCAGAAGTGTCAACAAATTATACCGAACACGCGATGACTTATTTACTCGATGTAATCCGGTAGCGGGTTGTTCGGCAAGAATAAGTTCTTCATAGACCCTTATATATTTTTCTAAGGATATTGATCATAGACGTATTTCTGACATCAAAGATGATCTATGCTGTGATCATGGAGGCTTCTGAAAAACCCCCGTCAAAGAACACCTTAGTGCTTATAGCAGATGTTTCAGCCTTCTTTGGAGGAGTACCTATCCTCTCCATTATTGCCGATATTAGCTCTTTCTTGGAAGGGGCTCTACCAATGAACCTCAGTTTTCCATTAATATATATTCTAGGTAAATCCATTGTCTCGGATTCTAATGGGTCATTGGACCATATGTGTATTGGTATTATCTCAACCCATACACCATACCGGTCTAATAGCTCTTCAGCGGCGTTGAACAATGTTCTGAGAGCTGTATCGCTCTCCTCGCTAAGATCTAGTTGTATCTCCACTATTACTTTCGACATATCCATGTCAAATACCCGTGTTGGAGATTCGTCGAACACGGTTTTTAAAGAGCGAGCCCGCTTGAATCAATATACATTATAATATATTGAAATACACAACATAGTATTCGACACAGCGTTGGAGGGATGTTGGATGGGATATAAGTTACCCAGGGAATTCTACCTTGGCTTCTCCACGGCTGGTTTTCAACACGAAATGGGTATGCCAGGCTCCGAGTACATGAGTGATTGGTATATATGGGTACATGACTTGGAGAACATAATGGCCGGTATCGTGAGCGGGGATCTACTAGAGAATGGCCCCGGTTACTGGGAACTATATCAGGTTGATCACGACATAGCACAGAGAATTGGCATGAACACAGCTAGGATAGGCATCGAATGGGCGCGTATATTCCCGGAGCCCACTGTGGACATCAATGTGGACATCGACGAAGACGATGAGGGCATTAAGCGAGTGATATTAGATGAGAAACACCTAGCCGAGCTGGATGAGAGAGCCGATAAGAAGGCAGTCGAGAGATATAGGCAAATACTGAGTGATCTAAGGGAGAGGGGGTTCACAATCATATTGAACCTATATCACTGGCCTCTGCCCCTCTGGGTACATGACCCGATCGCTGTTAGGAAACAAGGGGTTGACAAGGCACCGGCTGGATGGGTTGATAAGAGAACTATAATAGAGTTTACCAAGTACGCTGGTTATATCTCTTGGAAACTTGGAGATCTCGTGGACATGTGGAGTACTATGAATGAGCCAAACGTTGTTTGGACAATGGGTTATTTGTTGGTTAAAACTGGTTTTCCACCAGGTTATCTTGATCAGAAGTCGGCGTTAATTGCTAGGAAAAACCTATTAGAAGCACATGCAAGGGCCTATGACGTTGTCAAGGAGTTCTCAAAGAAACCTGTAGGAGTGATATATTCTATCCCCGATATACAACCATTAAAGGACGATGACAAAGATGCCGTCATGCTATACGAGCAATCGAATGTATATTATTTCTTCGATGCATTGGTTAAAGGCGTTTTCGATGACACTACAAGGGATGATCTTAAGGGAAGGCTTGATTGGGTAGGGATCAATTATTACTCCCGCGTGGTCGTCACTAAGAGATATGTGAGCGGCGATAGGTATATATCATTCGTAGTGCCTGGTTATGGGCATAATTGCTCGCCGAACGGTAGATCACTGGATAATAGGCCCACATCCGATTTCGGGTGAGAGATCTATCCAGAAGGACTGTATAATGTCCTCGTTAAGATTTGGAAAAAATATGGTTTGCCAATTATAATCACCGAGAACGGTATTGCAGATGAAAGGGATGAGTGGAGGTCGTGGTTCCTCGTCTCACATATATACCAAGCTTATAGGGCATTATCTAATGGAGTGGCATTGAAAGGCTACCTTCACTGGAACTTGATAGATAATTATGAGTGGTCGTCAGGTTTCAAGATGCGATTCGGCCTAG
>JAWBBW010000021.1:0-21532 GCA_038824035.1 Desulfurococcaceae archaeon | reverse complement strand
TAAAGCTCGTGGATGGGTAAGGGGTAGGCCAACAAGGGCCAAGCTCGAAGAGCTAGATCTGAAGTGGTTGGCCGATAAGTTGGAGGAAGAGGGACTTATATAGATAACCCCTTTAACTATAATTGTTTTTCCCATCCCTTTTTACCCTCATATCATTGTTTATCCAAGAGAGGTGTCTTTATTGAGAGCGCTGAAGATAAGTGACTGGATAATACATTTAAGTGAAAATTCACATCCACATGAAGTAGTCATCGAGGTTTCAACTCGTTGTAATCTAGAATGCGTACATTGTTTTAGACAATCTGCACATGGATTTATGTACAAGGACATGCCACTTAGTGATTTCGTAAAGATCGTCAATAACGCCATCAATAGTGGTGTCAAGAAATTAGTGTTTAGTGGATGGGGCGAACCCATGGCAAATCCAAGGATACTTGATATGATACGGTATGTTAAATCCAAGAATCTATATGTTGTATTAAACACCAATGGAACCATGCTCATAGATCTCGCCGAGGAATTAGTCAAAATAGGGCTTGACGAGCTCTACGTGAGCATAGACGCCGTTGACATGGAGTTATATGGTAAGATAAGAAGGCTCGGAGATCTCTCATCTGTCTCAAAGAGCATTGCTAGAATAACGGATCTGAAGCAACGTGAAGCCTCTAGAAAACCTGTTGTTAAAACCATATTCACTCTTACAAAATTCAACCAGGATCAATTGGATAAACTCGTAGAATATTCCATGAATATAGGTATTCAAGAGATATATCTAAGCCTATACATACATCATCCGAGAGGAGTTCATGGTGTAGATTGTATAAGAAATGATGAATGTCTCTCCGGGCTTAGAAACAACTTGGAGAGACTAAGCATAAAGTTGATGAACTCTCCTCTAAGGATATGGCTACCTAACATAGAGTCATATACATCAAGGGAATGCCCATTTGTAAGTAACCGGGCTTTATATATAAGGGTGGATGGCAAGGTTTCGCCTTGTATGTTTCTTGCATATAACTGGGATGTATTAATTGAGGATACCAGGAGATCCATCAGGGAATTCATAATAGGCAATGCGCTCGAGGAAAACTTATCCGAGATATGGAGACGACAAAGTAACATGATCTTTAAGTTATCATTCAATTATATGCCATCTTGCCTTGACTGCGAATTACGTAGATACTGTAGTTACACACTGAGCACGGAGACCGATTGCTGGGGTAATACACCTAATTGCTCGTTTTGCCCATACAACTACAGGTTTTCTTACTGCCCTATTTAATTAGGCTTTAATTAAAACCTATACATAGTTTTCACTCTCATTGATTGACAATTAACCGTTTTATTACATGGATAACTTCCTCGAGATCCCTTACTATAACTACTCGTGAAAATTTACTACAGATCTCGACTGATTCCCTATCCCTAGAGACTAAGACCGGGTTTATACCGATTAATAAAGCCCCGATTGCATCATTTATACATGAATCCCCTACGTGTATCGCCTCCTCGGGCTCGGCATTAGCCAATTTGAGTGCTGTTTGGAATATCAATGGATGTGGTTTTTGAACACCTATTTCACAGGAGGATACGACATGATCCACATAAGAGCCTAGGCCTATGTTGTCAAGCACCTCTTTCACAGACCTGGAGGTAAACGAGGTATTAGAGACAATGATGGTTTTTAATCCATTTTTCTTCACATACTCCAACAACTCCTTTGTACCCGGCATTGGTTTAGGGATATAACTCGATGTTGCCGATTCATATATTTCTATTACCTTGTCCACGAAGTCTTCATCTACATCGAGATTTAGGAACATCGCGAGCATTTTAATGAATGAACGAGGTGGTAGGAAACCCCGGTAACGATATAACTTGTTGTATATTTTCACCAATTCATTATACTCCACTCTCCCCACACTATTGAATACTCTCCACAGGGCTTTCAATCTCAGCGAGGTATATGATGACTCTATTGGCTCAGGTTCTCCGTAAATCAAAGTATTCCATAGATCCAGCAAGACAGCCTTCAACATATCGATCACTGGGTTATATTACGTAATTAGTTATAACCATGCAATGTCTTGGAACAAATTACATGGGGATGGGGTTAAATACGTATCGTGAAGAGCAATCATTATGCTTGTTCAAACCACGAGGCCGTGTAATCAAGGGGCTTGAACCCCAAGAAAAAGGGGAGTATTAAACACGACATCGCCAAATTTAAAAATATCAATTCAAGTCATTACTTGGTAATTGGGGGGTGGCGTTGGGTTTAACCCTTGAGTTGAGAAGAGAGGCTGACGATATCTGGAAAATGATCTTTGAACATCCCTTTGTAATCGAGTTATATACCGGTGTGTTGCCAATTGAGAAGTTTATATATTACTTGATACAGGATTACAATTACCTTGTAACCATGGCGAAGTGTTTCTCGTTGATATCGGCTAAGTCGGAGTACGAGATCTCTCGTATAGCACTAGAGCTAGCTTATCTAGATGCCATAACCGAGATGTCCAATTACGAGAAAATACTGGAGAAAATCGGGCTGCGTCTAAGGGATGTCTTGGAGATAGAGCCAGCTCCGACGAACGTGGCCTATATGAGTTTCCTATTATCAACATGTGCTCTCGCAAACCCCATTGAGGCCCTCATCTCATTGCTTCCGTGTTTCTGGAGTTACATGGAGATCGCCGAGAAACATAGAGACAAGCTAGCGAACAATAGAAACGATCTATACGTGCAATGGGCACAAGTGTATTTATCCAAGGAATACCGTGACCTGGTAGAGAGATTGAGAAAAGTGATCGATGATAATTCTCACAGAGTTGACCGTAAAACAGCTAGGTATTTATTCATAACGGCAAGTAGGTTTGAATACATGTTCTGGGATATGTCCTATAAAATGGAGAAATGGATTGTCTAGCTCAATCAAGTATTTACAAGTTTCACGGTATATACTTTAATCTCTATTTATTTTTATTTATTTTACATTGCAATGTTTTCCCATTTATGTAAACAGAGCTATGATTGATGCCCCTGTTCCTAAATCCCCGTAGCCGATAACTCTCTGTGCAACTTAGAAACAGCCTTTACGATTAATAAATCCTTTTTCCTCGGCATTTCAAAAACACTTCTGTCTACTCCTCGATAATTTAATAATTCCAGGATCATGTCTATTCCACCCAGTTATTTCTCTTTGAAATCATTCATCCCCACTACGTTGTGATCACTCCACGGCTTGCGATCCCTCGTCCTCAAGCCTATTAAAAACCATGACATAATTCTTAGACTCCATGTGAGCCTATCAAACACTTTAACAAGCTCTTCGCACCTCGATGATTTCTTTACAAATCTGTCACCTTTCTGTGGGCTTCAGGCTTTTCAAGTCTCTTCATCACATGCTTCATGTCGCGTTGTAATCGTGGCGAGGCAATGGAGTTGTTTCGGGGAAAAAATATGCGTGATTTATGGAATCACTGTTGTTTGAGAGACGTGTAAAGTTCTTTAACTAATTCATACGCCTTCACACTGTAAGCGAGCGCTGGCCCCCCACCCATGCATACGGCTACTTTTATCGTGTCAAGTATCTCATCCATTGAGGCACCGGCTTTAATGGCCTCGGCGGCATGCCATAGGATACAGGGTTCACATCTTATAGCTATCCCTATGGCCAGTGACATCAATTCCTTGGTTTTCCTGTCAAGAGTTTTCGGTGACTCAGCTTTCTCAATATACTCTATAAAGGACTGGAGTTCAGGTGTTTTATTTACAAGTTCGAGTAGTTCTTTTCTCAACTCCTCTAGTTTAGAGATCGACACGGATAACCCCTATGCTAGCGCTATATCAATATATTCTACCTCGTCGAGGTATTTATAACCACATGAACCCTGATTTGCTATAAATCACTGGCCACGGCACTCACTCGATGTATTCTTCTCGTTCTTTACGATAGCCTTACATGGTTTCTCCTTATTCACATCCATGTCCTCATCATTAAATAGCCCTTAATTGGTGATTATAATGAGATTGGGCAATAACTGGTATTCGAAACCAGTGGTGTGAACTGTGGGTTCGATAAGAAAAGAGGGCTCTAAGCATATACGTTACGAGGATTATCTTGTCACTATATATAGGCTTAAAGAGGTGTTTGGATACGCTAGGACAACCGACATAGCCAGCGAACTGGGCGTCACGCCTGCAACGGTTTCCAAGGTGATAAAGGGTCTTGAGTCAAAGGGGTTGGTTAAAAGGATTAAGTACAAGTACACTGTTTTAACGGAAAAGGGCAAAGATATCGCGGAGCAGATAATTAGGAAACACAGGATCGCTGAGGCATTTCTAAACACGATGCTCGGCTTTGACCTAGTTGAATCCCATATCTACGCTCACAGCCTGGAGCACTTGCCGGATATCATTATCGAGAGAATTTACAACGTGCTGGGGAAGCCCAAGCATTGTCCACATGGCAATAAAATACCGGGCATAGACGTGGAGGACGAGGCAGAGCTAGTTAATCTAAACGATGTGGATGAAGGAGTTATGTGTGTTGTCAAGAAGATAGCAGGTGAGTTCCTGAGCGCCTTGGAATATCTACGTGGAATACACATCACTTTGGAATCGGTGTTCGAAGTTGTCAATAAAGATGAAAAAGCCATTCGCGTAAAACAAGTGGGAAAAGATATCGTCGAGATCCCGGTTCAAGTTGCCAGGTTTATTTTCGTTAAATGCATTGATTAAAATAATAATAACAATAAAGACGATGACCACCTCTTGTGTGATTCCTGCCCTGATACCAAGTCACGGGTTTTTATAGTTTTCTCACAACCTCCTCTATGTAATCCTTGGCTTCTCTTCTCCGTTTATAATAAACAAGAGATAATATCATTAAGACCCCCGACACTATGAACGAGAACCACAGGGAGAATCTTAGATAGGAGAGCCATTTAGAGAGATCAAATGTCTCTGGTATCCAGGGCAAAACAAGCCTCAACGCCGCTATAAATACGTAAAAGGCGTTGGAAACAGCCAACGTCATTGTATACATGATCAGGAATGTGATTAAAGCCCAGGCGAGGTTTCCACCAGGTCTCATAACGCCCCCTTGCCTGTGAAATGCCGGGTTGTATATTTAAGCATTACTTGGATAAAGTAATCAGTTGTTAATCAATCAAACTCGATCTCTTGACCCAGCACTTATCGTTCACCGTGACGAATTGGTCGTAATCAATTGCATGAAGTTATAATAAGGGCTTTATCACCCCCATGTACAAGGGGCTTAATTTGTCTAAAACCATTGCCTGTTTTCTAAATCTGCTGATCTGCCTTTCCCTGTTACATGTATTAGTGTTACAGATACATGGATGCCTGGCAATACCTCAACAAGAGGTGGTAACTATAACTTTCTCAATCACCGGGGTCGGGGTAGATGTTTCACCAGATACCATTGTCCTAACCATTGATGACGTGGATTACCGTGTCGTGGATTTGCCAGTGAGCTTTAATTGGAGTATTGGTTCAACACATTCATATCAATGGGCTGAATATATACCATCGATCACGGGGAATAAACGCTATGCCTGGAGATCCACGAATGGGATCGCAACCGAGATGGGAGGCGTGTTATCTGTCCCCGAGGTCGACGGCGTTATCACAGCTGAGTACCGGGTACAATACCTATGGGTTATAGAGACCAGGGGGCTTGGACTCGACATAGCATTTCCACGTGCACCTGTATCCGTTGACGGGGCATTCATAGACATAGATCTCCTTCCATTCTCATATTGGTGGGATAAGGGTTCTCAACACACTTATTGTTTCGAGGAGTTCATGGAATCAACTGGGTATAAGAGATATGCCAATCACGAGGCCGGTTGCACCACTATAATAGTAACAGGTCCCGGTGTTTTAACAGGGTATTACCACGTGGAATACCTGGTTTACATAGGGATTGGCAGGGGCGATGGTATCACCAATCCCTCTCCTGGCGAGTACTGGATTGATAATGGAACACATGTATATATAACGGCTATACCGAGTGAGGGATATGTATTCGAGGAATGGTCAGATATATACGCAGAGTGCTCGACATACGATAGACATGTTAACCCAACAGAGCTCTTTATATGTGGCCGGATAAGTCTAAGAGCGAATTTCAGAGAGATGAAGCCATTTGATTTCAATATCCAAGTAGAGCCCAGTAATATCCAGGTCTACAGAGGCAGTTCAGCTATCATAGGAGTAGTGGTTTTAAGTGAAGGAGAGCCCGTGAAACCAGTCTCACTGAGCATTACAAACACACCTAAAGGGGTTTCATACACTTTCAACCCGGAATCAGTCATGCCGCCGGCATCGACCACGCTACTCATCAATATCTCCCGGGAAGCGGTAAGCGGGTCATATACATTAGTGCTTATAGCGGCTAGTGGAAATACCACGAAAGAATATCACTTAACATTGATTATCCTGGAATACGAGAGACCGTGGTATATGCGGCTAGAGATGTTAATACTCATAGGGGTATTAGTGGCTGTGATAGCAATGATACTTGTGGTGATTAAGTTGCGTCGTGGGCATTGAGTGCTCCTTCCCCCTTATTTCCCAGCCCTCTTAGCGCTAGGATACCAATGCATTCACTGATCTCGCTTTTCATGAAAATTCCACTAAATATATTAAGGGTTGGAAATCATCAGCATCTAGGGGGTGATATGGGCGAAGAAGAGCGTGAAAAGAAATCCAGGCAAGTAATTCACGGAGTGATTGCTGGATCGTTCCTAGTGGGATTAACGCTATTGTTCTATTTCCATGCACTCTGGCCGTG
The DNA here is from genome assembly GCA_038824035.1 of Desulfurococcaceae archaeon. Classification (GTDB taxonomy): domain Archaea; phylum Thermoproteota; class Thermoprotei_A; order Sulfolobales; family Desulfurococcaceae; genus UBA285. The sequence continues at coordinate 14,709 of JAWBBW010000021.1, read as the reverse complement.
GATAATAGCACTTGTAGGAGTTGTAGTGATATTGGAATCCATTATTAGATATCATCTCTCCTAAAACCCGGTTTTAAAACTAAATAATTCCTCCCATATCTCAGCGGCGATCACGTTTTCTAACCATCCGTGTTTAAACAAGTACTTGGTACTTTATTCGTTTAAGGGTTGACCAGAGGTCATGCCACGAGTATCACTAATGCTGTGAATATCAATAACGTGGCGATCAATTTCCTAGGGGTTATTTCCTCGCTCAATATTAAAATAGATAATACCAGCACAAATAACAAGCTCGCTCTATCGATCAACGCGATTTTACTGGCCTCTCCTTTCTGTAGAGCTGTAAAGTAAAATATCCATGAAGCCCCACCCGCTACCCCGCTCAGCACTATGAATAAGTATTCTCTCTGAGTTAGGTTGAACACGTCCCTAAGCCCTCTGTGAAAATACAGCACAGTGAAAGCTAGGAATGTCATGACAATAGATCTAAGCGCAGTGGCTGTAATAGAGTCGACTCCCTGTAATCCAATCTTAGCCAGAATAGTCGCCAATGCCGCTGTGAATGCGCTCATCAATGCATAGATCGCCCAGTCACCCATACCAAACACCGTTCTCAATGTATGCGCTGTTAGGTAAAAAATCGATGAATACCTCGCCGTGATAGTGTTCAAGCCGATCTCCGATCGTATTGTTGTTTAGAGACTTCCCGAGGAGGGGGCCTGAAGCATTATCGAAGAAAAGATACACGAGGTTCCAAGGTACACCTACCACCACGGTGCCTCGACTGTTGTCCTTGAAACCCAGATGTGATCGGCTGTCTAAAATGCTACTGGGCTAGAAACGGTGAAAGAGGAATCCAACCCCTTTAACCCCCAGGCCTTCTGGAGATGTACGCCACGATTACGTGGAATCCGATGCGTTATTCGCTTCAAACGCCCTAAGAGCTACATCAGTTCATGTGATCGTGCGAGTTGGTCTCCGATATAAGAAGCGATGGAACGTTCTGTAGGTGTTTTAGTGATGTTTTCGAGTCTCGGTGAACAAGGGGATATAGCTATGTATTTGGATATAGATGGTGATGGCTTATTGGGAACAGCCTAGATCATAGCTGACACGGTTATATGTAAAAACTAGGCAAGACACGTGTCTCTAGGCCTAGCTAGATATATAAATATGAGAAATCCGTAACCCCCGCTTTTATATACACGTCAATGCCTCATATATCTTAGCGGGGAATTAAATAAACCACCAAGGGATAGATAACATGGATAAAAAGACATTAATAACCCCCTTATTACTAATACTCGCAACGACAATAGCAACAGCATCGGTTTTCGTCTACTATCCATTAAATATCACGGCTCAACCTGTGGAACCGGGAGTCGTGTTCGAGCAGGGTAGCAACGCTGGTCAACCCGACATCGGCACAGGAAACCAGATAAAGGTAGACATTGGAGCCAACAAGACATCGGCGAGCATCGAGATCCACCCAACATACCAGGAGAACTACTACAAGGATGTACTACGGATAGTGAACAACGATGACAACGCGATGAACGTCTACATTGTTTTCACCTCCGTGTCGAACAACCTGCCAGCAGATAGCACCGTGAAGCTCTTCGTCTACGAAGATAACACCAAGGTCGGAGAGCTCGATGTAACCAATCCAGGCATTAACCAGCCAATAAGCATTGGTCTACTGGGAGCTACTAAGGTCTGGCAAATCGACATCTACGTCAAAATACCGGAGGGAACAGTCATCGCAGGGACATCTTACACAGCGAGCGCTAAGCTGGTGTACACGCCGTCAACGGAGACTCCGCCCGCGAACCCAGCCGTGGGAAGGTAATTTAGAATGCAGGCTAGGTTTGCTGGATTTAAAAGTTTTTTTGTTAAATCCCTTTACCTTGTTTCAAGTATCTTTTTCTTGTTATCCATGCTTGTCATTGTGTTTACGCTTCTCTCGAGGCTCGGTTACTTGAACATCATGGGGATGTCAGTGGTTATCTCGGATAGCATGGAACCGGTCGTTAGGATTGGAGACATGGTTATCTACTTAAACATGGATTTCAATGTTGGCGATGTAGTGGTTTACTGTGTGACTCCTAGCCACTGCGTGGTTCACAGGGTTGTGGGTTTTCTACACTTGAACACAGTTAGTGGAGATAAAACCATGGTTGTAACAAAGGGTGATAACGTAGATATGCCTGATAGCCCCATCTCCATGGACATGGTTAAGGGGAAAGTTGTTTTCATAATTCACAGAGAGCTCTGGATACCCTTGATAATAGCCGTGATCGCCTATACGCTCCGCGATTTCATTAAAACACCTGTCATCGGTTCTTTATATATCGTCGTGTTGTGTGTTTGGATTCTCCTAGTGACATCTGTCTATGCAGTTGTTCCAAGAACGGTGATGCCATCGCAATTGATTGTACGAGTTGTGAACCTGGCTGGTGTTTACATGGACTACACCACGTGCACTGTGAGCATAAAATACACAGGTGCTTTGTCATTGACAAGTGCAAGAGTCGTTGTGAACTCGACACCAGTGGAAATAATCTCAGTGCTCGATAAGACCGTGATCGTGAAGCCTGATCACGAGTTATTACGGAGAGCGTTTGAGAACGGCGTGCCCCTGGAGATATGGGTTGAAGGAGAGTTCAACAACGTGGCCTGGCTCAGCGGTAGATACGAGTTATTGGTCGGTGGGTTGAGCCCAGAGCTGAGCGTAGTGAACGGCGTTCTCATCGCGAAAAACCCCAATTGTTTCCCAGTAGTAATAGATATCGCGATGAGATACCTTGTCAACAACACCTGGGCATGGAGCAATAAGACAGTGATCGTCAAGGGCTTCTCATATGTTGTTATTGAGCCACCAGTGCAAGCCGAGTACGCATACGCCTACGTGTACTGGTTCAACCAGGGTGATAGGAGATGGGTTGGGCTACAAGTGAAAACAGGTTAAAAAGACTAGTCGAGTGGCTTATTTTGACCTCGGGGTTGACGTGTGTCATAGCATCGTCTATTTATTTACTGGTGGCTTTGCTCCCTGTCTATTACTTCCACGGCTATATACAAGGCTATTACTCAATCCTCGATTACAGGCTATACTATCTCGTGGATCAACAGCCAGTTTACATGCCTCACACAGACTACATAAGACATGTATCCCTATCATTTACGATATCATCACTCACGATACTAGTTGTTTCATTCTTGTCAATTATTTATAGGAAAAGACTCCAGCTAACAGCGGGGCTTGTCTCTGGATGTGCCACAGCACTAATTCTCCTTTACGGAGTTTTCAACGGCTATATATACAGGGCTATGATGATGGATTTGGCTAGGTTTCAAAGCCTTATCGGGGACTTCATTACATTGAGGACATTGGCTGGAGACATAACGTTCATTGGGATCAGGCTAGAGCGGACAAGTGTCCTCGGGTTAGCGTTGAATAATTGGTTGATGCTGACACTAGTAGCCACTGCAATCACGACTTCCTACGCATCCATCATGCTGGTTTCAATGAAGTTGTCCAAACACATCTTAAGCCACAATACACAATACAATAAGGTCAGGCAAGGCCTGGTCTACGCAATGATCATTACCTTAGCCTTTTCATCCCTTGCCTCGGTTTTCATCTACTATCCCTCCACTCTAACTATACTCCCACAACCACCTCCAGCAACACTTGAAACATTACCATATAATTATACCTGCACAGCGCTCACAAGAACAAGTAGAGGAGCACTCACCTACACGGACTTCGAAGAATACCCCGTATCCGGGTGGACGAGCTACGGGGGTGTATGGGGGTTATCAGCTGGTGGAGGCTTCAAGGGGAATGCGCTCAGAGGAAGAGACAACGACGGTGGCGTGGGTAGGGCATCACAGTACTACTGGAACACGAGGATAGATGGTTACACCTCTCTCTGGGTCTCTGTTAAGGTTAGAGCAGAGACATGGGATGGCTACAAGGGAATAGGACTGTTGAACGCTGACAGGAGCAGACTCTACGAGATATCGGTTTACGCTAGCAGAGCCGAGGTTTGGAAGTGGGATGGAGGATGGAGACTAATAGGCAGTACGAGTGTTCCAGGCTACAGTGCTACCAGGTGGTACACGCTCGTACTGAACTACACTGTAACAGCAACTGCAGTCACCTTCACATTATGGATATACGACGATACCGGAGCACTAGTAGCCACCCTAACAGCCAGCGATACGGGGGATACAAGGTTCACCCCAGCTTACGCAGGTGTAACAATAGACGCTGTTCCACCCCGATGGTTCAGGTTCGAGGATTTCATAGTATCCACGGTGGACCCACGATCCCTGTACTTCATGGGTTTCTACACGGGTATGAGGGTTGAGGTCTGGGATAACCTGGGATACTTGGTTAACTCGACAACGGCTCCGGCATCAGCATTCATCCTCAATGTTACTGGAGACCTTGTTGTGGGCACGGGTATTGATGGAAAGATATTGGTGAGATATCCCGATACATATCTTTGCGGGGGGTTAAGTGTTCCACTGGACAATGCTGTGCTTGGTGGGGATGTCTACGCCTTGGCGACGAGCTCGATATCCATAAACCTGGGATCCAATAAGACTAGTGCTAATGTATCGTTACGAGTATCGGGGGCATCGTTGTTTAACACGACAACTAGATTTCTACGTTTAAACACCACCCAGGTCTTGTATGCTAGGCTAATACTCGATGCTTTTACCACTTCATATGCTTTGAACCTGGATATGTGGATTGAGGGCATTACGAGCTCTACGAATATAAGCATCAGGAACGGTGTACCAGTATCTACCTTCACGAGTATAGTGCAGTTGAACCTTGGCGGTAACAATTTCATAGCTCTCTCTGGGTATTTCACGGCAATGAATGAAATGGCGGTGGTGAAGCTGAAACTAGAACTATGCACAGCTCTGGGTGGACAAGGCGCATGCGTGTATTACCCCGTTGAACTGATATTGTCGTCGTAATGATCTTTAGTACATGGGGCACTAAACCAGTGGAGTGCTTTAACACCCTGTAAACATCTTTTTCCTCTGAGACGACTTGGTGTATTGTTTCTACGTGGTCGTGGAGGCCTATGGATACGCTGGTTTATACCCAATGGGTTTCACGATCATCAATCCAGCTCTCATTGCTTCGTAATATGTCCTTGGTTTATATACGTATACAGCTATGCACGTTATAAACGCCATTCCTATGAACATGGGATCAAACTGGTTGATGAACGCTGGTATGGTTAGGGCAAGAACCAGGAGAGTCTTCAACAACCTTATCTTTATCACTTTATTCCTCAGGGCTCGAATATCTATCGCTTTACCTATCTCCTCGGTGAAGCGTTTGAGCATGGATTTTGTTTTCTCGAGAGCTATGCATACTGCTTCGTCTCCTCGAGAAGACATCTCTTTCCTATCCACAACAACCCCTTTACACAGGTCTAACACTCTCTGAGGAGTGTTGGCCAGCTTATTCATCACATCCTCCTCGATCTCGTGGACATCGATTACTAGGAGTTTTCTCCTACTCAGTGAGCTGTCCTGGGCATAGTGTAGTGCTCTGCCGAGCATTAACATTGATTTCCTCCCATCACCTCTCCTGTGATAATAGAGTGCTAGATTAAAATAGTAGTCCACGAGATCGCGTTGATATCCATGATGTCTCGCATAGCTCATCGACGCGTAGATATTTCCTCTCCTAGATAGGCGTAGACGCGGCTCCTTGTCAGGCACTCGATCAGGATCCACTACTCCTTCAAGCAGGTGTTTTACCATGTCCTCGCTCAGCTTATTATCCCCTAGCATTGATAAAGCCGCAAGAGTGATGCCCCTGTGAACATCCCACGAGGGCAATCCACCTGTCCCCGTGACACTCGATTCTATGTATAGCCCTGGATATATTTACTCCACTATTATACACCTAGTTGTTCACAACTCCTCTCTATATTGCTTGTAACAAGGTGTTCTAGGAGAATTGGTTTGATAACTCCTCCGGTGTTCAGAGATATCCGAGGTAATGGAGAGATTTGTGATCAAGGTGATGGACGACGAATAAGCAGTATTAATGCCACGTGTTTTCAATACACTGCTCCGCGAATAGGGATGTAAATCAGGTGAAGTGGATTTTACCTAGACTTGTTTAAAAACCGGATGATGTGCATATTTCGAAGTTTACAACATGGTATCGGTATCTTATCAGAATGGATATTGTAATGCTGGCCTTGTTGTGAAAACCCTGTAACAGGTATATTAGAAAGAGCGATTCTAGGAAACCGAGTGAACGTTTTTCAAGGATCAAGGCCTATAAGTCGACGTGCCGGGTTTATTGCGTTAAATAAGTGTTGAGAGTAAATGTTATTTCAATGGCATTTAAAACAAGTGATCCAAGGGCTCCATATTAACGGGTTTTCCAAGACCATGTCGTCATCGATCTAAATCATTGCATGAGCGTTTATATAAATGGAAAAAGCCACGGGCCCGCGGGGATTCGAACCCCGGGCCTCCGGCTTAGGAGGCCGGCGCCCTATCCTGGCTAGGCGACGGGCCCTATCAAGTTCAGTGTTTGATATATCTATATCTTGGTATTAAAAGCTATCACTTAACCGGCATTACTAGTGCTGAGACGTGGTATGCTATGATCGATGATGAATATGCCACTATTAACATAATGGCTATGCTCGCCAGCACTGTCTTCAGGCTCCTCGTCTCGTCGTAAATTGTCAACACTGTTGCAACACATGGTACATAGAGCACTGTGAAAACCCCTAATGCCACGAGTGATGCAGGCGTGATGTTTAAAACCATTAATGCCTCTTTCACGCCGTAGCTCTTGGTCACTACGAGTAGTGTTGAAATGAAGATCTCCTTTGCAAAGAAACCCATAATCAACGCGAACACTACTATCCAGGCATTTGCGCCTTGAATGCCCAGTGGGCTTAATAACGGTGTGAAAATCCTCGAGATATGTGCAGCTATGCTCTCATCGACATCGTTGGCTAGGTTTAACTGAGGCGTTGTATTAGCCAATAGCCATGTCAATACATTTAACACAACTAGCAATAAGCCTATCTTCATGATGAAGTGCTTTAAATTAGACCATGTAAACCACCATAAGACACGTGGATGTGGCCTATGAAGTGGAGGGATTTCCAGTAATAATTCAACCCCTGTCTCCTCTCCGCGCTTAGTCGATAACCTGTATAGCAAGTAGTTGAGTACGATGAAAACCATGAACGCTGTGATATATGCGATCGGTGTTAATAAGACACCGGCGATTCCGCCAAATGTCGATAAAGCAAGTAAGACGACTAGTCTTGCCTGACATGGTATGAATGGGATAAGCACCAATAACCTGAATCGCTCAAGGCTGTTGGGAATAGCCCTTATGGATAAAGCACCGGGTACATTACATCCAAGCGACACGGTCACAGGTAACAGCGCGTGGCCGGATAGACCAATCCACTGGGTTAAACCATGTATTCCAACGGCGATTCTCGGCAATAAGCCAGAGTCCTCGATAATTCCTAGGAACAATAGCACAATGGCTATGAGTGGTATAAACAACAACAAGGCGCTGACACCACCCAAAACCCCTTCTACAACTAGCCTTGTCAAAGGGGTTTCACTGAACTGGCTATACAAATACTCTGACAGGGTTTCCAGTGATTTCTCGACAATGCCTCCAAGAGTGTACCTGTGGATCAATTCGGCTAGATCATCGCGGCCGAGAGACTCCAGTAAAGCTGTCAATGGATACCCTGTATTGATGAAGAACGCCACCGAGAACACTAGTATGAGGAAAATGAACGAGAACAATGGGCCTATATATTGCTTGTAGAACAACTTGGATAAACCACTCTCCCTGGTCAAAGCCAGTTTTGTTTTAACCACTACATCTCGGAGCAAGTTCTCGATAAACGCTGATCTCCGCTTGTATATGTAAGCAGCGAGGTCTTCGTTTACGAGCCTTGAGGCGTTTTCCCTTAACCCGGTTAAATCAACGTATAAATCCATGACGGTGTTTCTCAACAAGGACTCTATTTCTACATCTCCTTCTAGGAACTTGACAACAATCCAGCGCAAGGGGTATTTAAACAAGTGCTCTACGGGCTTTAACATCGATATCATTTTCTCAATGGTGTTGTTTAAAACGCCGTAATCTATTACCAATGGTTCTCCACGAATGATGTGAAATCTCGCGATCTCGTGGAGTAATCTCTCAATGCCAATCCCCTTTATAGCCGACAACGGGATCACTGGGACACCGAGTTTCCTGGCCATTAACTCGTAATTCACGTGTATGCCCTTGCTATGAGTGATATCGATCTTAGTGATAGCTATAATGATGTTGGAGGAGAGCTCCATGATCTCTATTGCCAAGTGCAGAGTCCTGTCGAGGGCTAAGGAATCAACCAACACCACTATTACATCGGGCCTTTCCTCAACTATATACCTACGGGCTATTCTCTCCTCGAGTGTTAAGTATGATAAGCCATATATGCCCGGCAGATCTACGAGGATTATCTCACAGTTATTATGAGTCAACCTGCCCTCGTGGAGTTCAACAGTGGTACCGGGCCAGTTGACTACGAGCACGTGTCCTTTGGTCAATACATTGAAAAGCGTTGATTTACCCACATTGGGTTGACCAGCTAAAGCAACCCTCAGTCGTCTCACCTGGTTAATTCACCTCCACAAATATCCTCTTCGCAATACCCCTTCCTATCGCCACCTCTGTGTCCCCGACTCTCACGATCACGGGGCCATGGGCATTGTTGGCAATTACTTCGAGTACCGCGCCAGGTGTTATGCCCAATTGATATAGTCTCTTAACCCATCCTTTCCCATCAATGGATTTGACAACGACTTTCCTCCCCGTTGAAACCGAGTCGAGACTAATATATCCATGTTTCATTGTAAGCACACCAGATTTAGACATATCTAAATCTTCATAAAAATTATTTGATATGCAGAGGCCTTAAAAAAGTTAATGAAATGGCGACTCCGTTTTGAAAAAAATAATATTGCTAAGTGATCCCAGGTAGCTCCCTGTACATCACTGCATCCATGTTGAATATACGGGCTATTTCCAATAACTCTTCTACATGATCCCCGGGTATTAGGACATGGTGATTTGAAGGGGCATATACCGGGACATGATCCATGGATTGATCGAACTCGAGCAATACCTGTGTTCTACAAGTGTTATTTACCATTAACCCGGATTTAACCACTTTCCCCCTTTCAATCGCAATGTATGTGAAATCCCTGTCCATTGATATGGCTGTGACTACATGGCACTTCATAGGTGATGCGACAGCGTATGGGTAATTAGATTCAAAATGCGATATGAGCCTGGGTTTGCCAAGAGCGATGTCCAGGGCTATTGTGCAGTGAGCGAACATCGCTTGTCTCGACTTAAACCACACGGCATTGCCGATCCACCCGCTTAAACCAGTCAATGCCCTGGCTAACATCATTCCAGCGACGGCCGTGAGATCGGCCTCGCATACAGCTATATGTCCCTTGTCATTGAGCAATGAGAGCGGTAGACACGGCGTTACTTTGTATTTAACTATGAATGGGAAACAATCAATGGTGACAACGTCATAGCCTCTTTCTCTAGCTATTTTCCCAAGTGCTAGGTAAAGCCTTGATACTTTCTCCAGGGAATTACGTGGTGCCTCTATGATGTATTTATCCTCGATCTCCGCTATAGTCTCCCTGACCTCGTCTTTGTTAATGGTCTCCATAAACCTGGCTAACTCGGAGATCGACATCATGTCTACAGTCGAGTTAAACCTTGATTCAAAAGCCTCTTCTACATCTCCTTTATCCTTATCAGCTACGACGAGGACCCTTGATCCAATCATGAATGACACTGCACGCGTAATCCGCGTCAACTTATCGACGACTAGTTCGCAGTTAACTGGGTCATTGATATCACACCAATATATCCCCGCTGAAAACCCCTCACGTTCGATCTTCCCTCTAATGGATATAGCGGATGCCAGGCTATTGTGCTCGATATGCCCCAGTATAAACAACTTGTCAAAGGGGGCACTAGTGGCGAAATCGTATACGAATCCACTGGTACCCCCCGTTAGAACAAGGGCTATTGGCAAGTGATCCCTGTATTTCTCAGCAACCTTTACAGCATCACTGCTCGATGTGATAACTCCTTCGTAAACCACTACGCCGCGGTTTGTGAAAAGCTTTTTGAAGAACTCGAATACATTACCATAGTACTTTTCTTCATGTATTTCCGATGCAAACGGGATCAATACTATGGGTTTCAGGGCCATCACCCACTATCGGCATGGTTTTTTAACATGATTTATTAATGTCGTGTCCTCGCTTAATATAACAATACTCTTTATTATAAGGGTGTAAAGTGATGCCGGGTAAAAAACGATCCAGGGTTAGACCTTTATTTAAGCCCTAGGTAAGCCCTCAGCGTATACACTATGAACGAGATTATGGCTGAGCCTCCCACAGCGCCGGCGCCGCCTACATAGAATATATCTCTGAGTTTCTCAACACCATAGATCTTGATAAGGATGAGCCTAGCAGCCACTGTCACCAAGACAGCTATGCCAGCGGGTGGATTCATGATCATTAGTCCCGTAGCGAGCAAGATGCCTATTTGTCTCTCCGGCCCACCTATTAACTGTAGTATGAAACCTAGCGGTGCCCAGGTCAATAACCAGCGAGCTAGTTGGGGGTCTGCAACGGCCTCGGCTGTTGCCGCTAATGTCCTGGATGCCGGTGGGAATAACTTCAATGCTTCGAAATATGCGCGGTAAAATATCATGACTAGTATCAATGCAATTGCCAGGGATAACACCTTTGCGTAGAATTGCCACCTCCTACCAATTCTCTCGAAATCAGGGTCTTTGCCCTCGCCTCTAAGTATCCAACCTGTTTTGAGGTCGTAGCTTAGATCGGCCATGCCGGGCCCAGTGGCAGCCACATATGCGACACTAATGCCAGCCGCCAGAGGTGGGAACCCTAGGAGTAGGCTTATAACCAGCGAAGCTAACGCCGTGGCGAATGCGGGAAACCACCCAGCATACATACCTGATAAACCACATATAAGTGTCGTGAACCATGCTTGGAAACCAGTGTACAGGGCCCATATAATAAACAATACAGGGTTCATTGAGCCGTTCAACCCCGTTAAAACCCCTGTTATAAACGCCCCGATAATCCACATGACTAGTGCAAGGACCATTCTTCTCAGGGCTACATCGGCTGTGACAATTGTTGTGGAAATGCCTGTGACAAGTGCTGATCCAGGTGTGTTTTGAGAGGCTTTTTTACCCTCTTTTCTTACTTTCATATATAATATGACGAATTGTATGAGGGCTGCTATACCGGCACCAACCATTATCCCCTGTGGTGCATATATCTTGAAGAGATCTATGCCAATTAATTGCGGTCCATAAGCCCTGAGTATTAGTCCTATTCCAAAGGCCGTTATGGCCACTATTTGGGTTATGAGTGTTATTCCAACGACATCTCCTGGATAACCTAGATATGTCAATGCACCTCCAAATATCATGCCATATAGTAATAAGAGAGCTCTCTTGCCCTTGCCTATGGCGGCTTTTATAGCCTCAGCTGTTGCCACGCCAGGTGGCCACGGATTTCTAGCTGGGTAGAAAGGCGAGTCAAATATCCAATTAGCTAGTAATATGTCTATGAGCCCTGCGATCAAAACACCGATTACAACGCCGTAGAAATAAGCTCCCTCAACTAGGCCTAGTAAATATGGAACAGCTATTGTTAGCAATATAACATTACCAGCTTGGAAAGTGGCCCCCGAGATCACTGTTTGCATCAGGTTTATTCTGTGGATATTTCTCACGCGTCTTGCGATCTCTATTGGTATATACGAGAACGCTATCGCTATTAATGCCCCTATTATCGATGTATTGGGGTTAATGCCCACTCTGCTTATTAACTCCATGCCAATGATTGCCCCGAATATCGCAAGCACCAGCCCCATCCCTAGCACTATGGGCTCGTAGATTCTGGGGTGATATTCCCTCTCCCCCACTTTAGAGCTATTAACCATGTGGACACCTCTATATGTTGACATGTATAACTATTTCTGGGCGTGAAAATAAAAATATTACCTCAGAGAACATATACCTATGAATCGGCGAGACCATGTCCACTCTTAAACATGTATTGGAGATAATAGATCTCCTCGAAAACCCCAAAATCAATGGCATGGGTGTTAAGAAATTCTTCGAGGAAAAGGACCTCTCAATGGAGATCAAGGTGGAGACATTACAAGGCCCAAAGGGGTCCACGGATTTCATTGAAATAAGAATCCCAGGGGCATCGGGCAAAACAAGGGGTGGGTCAGCCCCGACTCTCGGGGTTATTGGGAGACTTGGTGGTATTGGGGCTCGGCCGGCTTACATAGGCATGGTTTCCGATGCTGATGGTGCAATAGTTGCGTTAGCGTCTGCATACAAGATTGCCGAGATGGGTAAGAGAGGCGATATATTGCCAGGAGACGTGGTCATAACAACCCATATATGTCCAAACGCGCCGACTAGGCCCCATAAGCCGGTCCCAATGATGGAATCCCCGGTTGATATATTCACATTGCTGAGAAAAGAGGTCACAGCCGACATGGACGCGGTTCTCTCAGTTGACGCCACTAAGGCCAACTGGGTTATAAAGCACACAGGGTTCGCGATCACGCCTACGGTTAAGGAGGGCTGGATTCTCAAGGTTAGCCAGGATTTAATAGACATATACATGAGGGTCACTGGTGAACCACCTGTAATAGTGCCGATAACGATGCAGGACATAACTCCGTTCTCAACGCCGATATATCATATCAATAGCATGATGCAACCATGGCTATACACCAGCGCACCCGTAGTGGGTGTGGCCATAACCGCTAGACTAGCCCTCCCTGGTTCTGGCACAGGCATCACCAATTTCATTGCACTTGAACAAGCAACCAGGTTCGTAGTCGAGGTGGCTAAGGACTTCACAATGGGCAGGGCGAGGTTTTATGACCCAGAGGAATGGGATATCATAACGAAGATCCATGGATCGATCTCGCATGTATTGAAAAGAAGTATGCCTATGTGAAGAGGTGGGGGCATGGCACACTTGATCGGACTTATTAGGGTTATAACCATCAACGACGAGGAGTTGTTAAATCTCCATGGAAAACTCATAGAACGGGCTTTTCCGGAATTAAGGGTCATCAGTAGAAGCATTGAGGATCAGCCAAAAGGCATATATGACAGAGAATCGGAGGAGAAAGCGAAGCCTAAAATACTTAGGCTTGCAAGGGAGTTTGAGAAACAGGGCGTTGAGGCAGTCGTGATCAGCTGTGCAGCCGATCCAGCTGTGGCAGAGGCCAGGAAAGAGCTGAAAATACCCGTCATAGGGGCTGGATCGGCTGCAGCCTCTATAGCCCTCTCTCTCGGCGAGAGAATAGGGGTTTTAAATCTCACTGAGGAAACACCAGGGGTTATTAAGAGAATACTCGGGAAACACCTCGTGGCAGAGGCTAAGCCACGTGGCGTGGAGAACACTCTTGATCTATTGACAGATCAGGGTAAAAGTGCAGCGCGTAAAGCCCTTGAAGAATTGCTCGATAACAACGTAGATGTAATCCTCCTGGGCTGTACTGGTTACTCAACAATAGGGTTTGCGAAAATAGCAGAGGAGATAGCCAGGATACCGGTAGTGGACCCAGTAATAGCAAGTGGTGCAGTGACCCTCAGTGTCCTTAGACAACGTAGTTGTTTGATCAAGGCCTAATGGGTGGTTTGATTGAGGCTAAGAGTTGATGAGAAAATAGCTGAGTCAATAGTCCTAGGCGGGTCGTTTCTAGGTGGTGGTGGAGGGGGAGATATCAAGACCGGTCTATCAATAGCGAGGCTAGCCCTTGAGTTCGGAGACCTATACATAGTCAGCCTTGATGAGTTGAAGATAACAGACATTGTTGTGACAGCGTCGCTAGTAGGCGCCCCCGCTGCTAAGGATAAGTACGTTAAGCCAGCCCACATGATTAGATCAGCCGAGCTATTTATGAAAAACAGCGACGTGGAAATAGCCGGTTTTATATCCTCGGAAAACGGTGGCACATCATCCACAAATGGATGGATCCCGGCATCGGCTCTTGGAATACCAGTCGTGGATGCCCCAGCAGATGGGAGAGCTCATCCAACAGGCGTAATGGGGTCCATGGGCTTACATAAATTGAGGAATTATGTATCCATACAGGTGGCAGTAGGGGGAGACAAGGAGAGAGGCATGTACGTGGAGATCGTGGCACGCGGTAGCCTAGACCGCGTAGACAAGCTCGTCAGGGAAGCCGCTGTGCAGGCAGGAGGAATGGTGGCTGTCACGAGAAACCCCGTGACACCTGGTTACCTAGAAGCCAATGCTGCTCCAGGTGCCTTGAAGAAAGCGATGGAGATAGGTTCGATATTGATGAGGTACACCGGCGATGTTGAGGAAGCCTGTATGAAGATCATAGAGTATCTTAGGGGTGGTAGCATTGTCGACAAAGGCGTTGTGGAAGACGTGGTTCTTGAAACACGCGGTGGATATGATATAGGGAAAGTCGTTGTCAAGGGGTTGAAAGGGCTATACGAGATAACATTTTGGAATGAATACATGACGCTCGAAGATGATAAAGGA
>JAWBBW010000020.1:0-27390 GCA_038824035.1 Desulfurococcaceae archaeon | reverse complement strand
CATATATATGTAAAGGCGTGATCAATGTTGTAAATCCAGTGGAGATGCCTATAAATATTCTTGAAAAACCACCTTTTTTCAATAATGTAGAGTGGAAACTAATAGTGCTGGAATCTCTTTCCTTCATCTCCGGTATTTCCATCGAAAAGCTCTCAGAGGCATTTGATATTGTCTACAGAGAGGGTGATCTCGCAGCCATCTCTAAAGCACATGAGGCCTCGATCCTAATACCATTTATTGAGTTATTGAATCGCAAACCCGATTACGATAAATTGATCAATAGTTTGAGAAATGGTGTATTAATAGATTTAAGCGGATATGGCACAGTGTTCCAGAACTCGTATGCATCGCTCCTTGTGAATATGGCTAAACACATATTCCTAGCCGAAAAAGACCCTATCAACACGTTATTCATAATCGATGATGCGTGGAGGGTAATTAAAATGAGGGCCATTGTGGAAATGGTTAAAGAAGGCCGTAGCAGAAAACTGGGAGTGATAATATCCACGCAAAACCCAGATGACATTCCACAAGAAATCCTCGAAAACATCTATAACATCGTGTTTTTTGGGTCTAAAAACGAGGAATATCTTTTAAAGGCCAAGAAAATCCTAGGTCTACCTAATCAAATGGTCTCGGTGCTAAGTAAACTGACAATTGGTGAGGCGGTGTTTTTGAATCTACTAAATAAAACGCCATTGGTATTTGAAATAAACACTCCATTGAAATACAACGATAGATCTCGTGTTTAATTAGTAGAAGAGATCCTGACATAAACACTGAGAAACACGAGTTTATAAACAAGCATTAATAATATTTTAGGGCTAATCACGAATATTCATAAATCGGATTCCAAGGTATGGGTGGTTAAAATGGGGGGCAGGCAACGGACAACAATATTCATGATCAAGGAGAGAAGCAAAAAAGGCAAATCAGAGGAGAAAAAATAAGCCATAAGGGTACAGCTAAAAACATGAATTATTATTTAAGAGTTATCTTACCAACTAGTATTCTCGAAGTAGAACACTCTCTTCTATTGAAATCTAACAGGATACATCAAGTGGCTAGATGGTGCTCTATTTTCGGAGTCAAAGAGGTTGTATTCTATAAGGAATTTTCGACAAGCATTGAGAAATTTGCCAGAGATAAGGAAATAATAGAGATGCATTGGAAATATTTCTTCACTCCTCCATATCTTAGAAAAGTTCTTGTACCAATAAACCCGTTACTGAGACATGTAGGACTGTGGCCACCAATAAGGCTAGAGATTTATGATAAGGAACCGGTGCCGAGAACCGGCGAATATAGACTTGGCTACTCGGTTAAGAGCAGAGATGGTTATTTCAAGATCAATATAGATGGGAAGAATTTCTATAGAGCTGTCAATGCTGATTGTGAAGAAGGGTTGGTCCTGGTTGTGGTGAAGGATGTGAATAAAAAACTAGTCGAGTGTATCAATAGCAACGATGTGTATACAGGTCCTCGGTTGAAATTCGCAGTAAAACTAATAGACGAGATATTGGAACATAAGAACAGAGGTTTAATGATAGCCACTGATAGGAAAGGTAGATTGCCGAGTATCAAGGATATCGATAAGATAAGGGGATATCCAAGCGCTGAGATCAACATTTTATTTGGAAGTCCGCGCCATGATCTATTTGAAATAGCTAATGGCGAAGGATTCGATCTTGACAAGTATGTAGACTTTATATGGAATACAATACCAGGGCAAAAGGTCGTTTCGATTAGGACTGAGGAAGCGCTATTGATAACGTTAGGGGTTTTAAACATGTTGTTGAACATCATATGATCCGGGGGCATGATTATTTAAAAGGCTATTTGTTGATTTAAAAACTACAACCTGGTATACCGTGAGAACAGATATTGGTAAAGGTAAATGTGTTTTAAAACCCAGTATTTAATACTAGCGTAAGGGTGTTTAAGGGATGGGTCATAGAAAACTAGAGGCGCCAAGACATGGAAGCCTTGGAGTAAGACCTAGGAAACGAGCCAAGGATCTAACGCCACGTATAAAGACATGGCCTTTGAAAACGTGGTTTGAGCTATTAATTGATAAATACGGCGATGAGGCAATAGCTAAGGGCATAGCTCCACGGCCGGTTCTATTGGCATTTCCAGCCTATAAGGCTGGTATGACGCATGGCCTAATAATAGAAGATCGACCTAATACGCCCTTTACAGGCAAAGAGGTGTTCACACCAATAACTATCATGGATGCTCCGCCAGTATGTGTGCTCGGTATTAGAGCCTATGAGATTACTTTTGATGGTTATTTGAAAACCCGTGGAGAAGTATGGAAAAACCCTGTGGACGCTGTGATCAAAGCATACGAAGATCTATACTCATCAAACCCGTTATTCAACATAACACCACGTGAAGTTGTTAGGAAATATCTCCATGGATTGCGAAAGCTGAACCATGGACTCGTAAAGCCGGATCCAAGTGGTGAGTATGGATATAAGTTCATAGCGGAAAGCGATGAGAATGAGTTAAAAGAAGTCCTAAGCGGTGATATCGCGGATATAAGGGTCATAGTGTCGACAATACCTGTACTAGCTGGTTTTGGTAAGAAAAAACCAGAAATCCTCGAGATAAAGATAGGAGGCGGCAAACTCGATGAGAGAGTTAAATATGCAATACAGTTATTAGGGACATATGTTAAGGCATCGGACGTCTTTATCGAAGGCCAATTAGTAGATTTAATAGGTGTTACTAAGGGAAAAGGCTTTCAAGGAGTAATCAAGAGATTTGGCGTAAAGGAATTACCCAGATGGCATAAACATCGCAAGGGTAGTAGAAAGATAGGGGCGCGAAGCCCAGCTTTTACGTATTCAATGAGTGAGACACCTCAGCCAGGTCAGATGGGGTTCCACAGGAGAACCGATTACAACAAGAGGATTCTAAGAATTGGTTTAAATGGTCTAGAAGTAACTATTAAGGGAGGATTCCTGCGTTATGGATTAATATATGGGCCATACATAATGTTGAAGGGATCGGTGTTTGGCCCATCTAAGCGATTAGTTATACTTAGACATCCAATTAGGCCTAGCCTAGAATGGTTACCTCTCCAACCACCCCGTTTTGTCTACCTAAGTCTTGAAAGTAAGCAAGGAGCTTAGGTGGGAACATGACGTTAACTCTAATCTCACCAAGAGATTTCAAGGTGGAATCAAAACTCACAAGCTACCTGTACGGTATCGATGGAAACATCATAGGCGAAATAGAGCTACCACAGTTGTTCTATGTCCCGATAAGGAAAGATGTCATAAGAAGAGCGTTTCTCTCCGCATTCACTGCGATGATTCAACCAAAGGGCAGGGATCCAATGGCCGGTAAGAGGACAACGGCTAAGTACTGGGGAGTTGGCTATGGCTTAGCAAGGGTTCCTAGATTACCAAATGGCACTGCACGATTTGTTGTAAGTACTAGAAAGGGGCATCTAGCCTTCCCGCCGAGACCAGATAGGAAGATACATGAAGATGTGAATAAGAAAGAGAGAATATTGGCAATAATATCAGCACTTGCGGCCACATCTAGAGTAGAATTGGTGAAGAAAAGGGGACACGTGTTCAGTATTAGTAAATTACCGGTAGTGGTTTTAAATGAAGTGGAGGATAAAGTGCAGAAAACAAATGAAGCAAAGCTATATTTACAGAAAATAGGGTTGTGGAGTGATATTGAGAGGAGTTATGAAAAGACTAGGATTAGAGCTGGCAAAGGCAAGATGAGAGGTAGGAAGTATGTTGAGCCGAGGAGCATATTGTTTGTACTAAGTAGTTATGATAAACCACTATCAAGAGCTGTGAGAAACCTGCCTGGAGTAGACATAGCAACACCGGAAAATCTGAGTGTTCTACATCTAGCTCCTGGAGGAGAACCGGGCAGACTCATGGTCATTTCACAATCAGCGCTCGAGAACATATCGAGAAAATATGAGGTGTTATTACTATGAGCGGGGAAGAATCCCGTATTTATAAGGTGATAATAAGGCCCGTTCAGAGTGAAAAGGCCCTTTCATTAATAGATAAACATAATACAATAGTTTTCATAGTGGATATTAATGCAACTAAACACGATATCAAGAGGGCTGTTGAGGCCATTTTCGACGTTAAAGTAGATAACGTGAGGACGCTTATAACGCCTAGAGGGGAGAAAAAAGCATACGTGAGGCTTACGCCGGGATATAAGGCAAGCGAGATCGCGACTAAGCTGGGCCTGATGTAGGTGGTCTGAATGGGTAAGAGAATTATTGTTCAAAGACGTGGAAAGGGTTCACCGAATTTTAGAACCCCTGACCACTTGCACATAATGCCAGCTAGATATCCAATATTGGATTTGGATAAAACCTACAATGGAGTGGTTCTAGACATCATCCACGATCCAGGCAGATGGGTGCCTCTAGCGGAGATAAGGCTGGAAAATGGCGTGATCTTTTACACACCAGCAGTAGAGGGCATGTATGTTGGACAAGTGATTCAAATAGGCCCAGTTGCAGATATAAAGAACGGCAACATAGTACCCGTGGGCAAAATACCAGAGGGTACTCAAATAGCCAATGTAGAGAAAACGCCGGGCGATGGAGGCCGCTATGCTAGGGCTAGTGGTACATATGCCATAGTTGTGGGTAAAACAGGCGAGAAAACCAAAATACAATTGCCAAGTGGAAAAGTAATAGAGGTTTCAAACGACGCCAGAGCAATGATAGGCGTAATAGCGGGAGGCGGTAGACTGGAAAAACCATTGTTAAAAGCAGGAGCGTCTTACTATAAATGGCGTGCTAAAAGCCATTGGTGGCCAAGAGTCAGAGGCGTTGCCATGAATCCCGTGTCACATCCTCATGGTGGTGGTAGTCATCAACATGTAGGCAGACCTACAACAGTAGCCAGGAACACACCACCTGGTAGAAAAGTTGGGCATATAGCAGCGAAAAGAACTGGCAGGAGAAAAGGATAGGCCCATTCGAAACTCGTTTCTTTAAAACCAGCAATAACCCAGCCCTCGACCTAGAGAACACGATATCTGGAAAGACTTCAACATCACTGGATTAAATAACTCCTTAACTCATGTAAACATATAGTACATGCTTATGGGTCTTAACATGTCCATAGATGTGGACGATCCTGTAGTTAAAAAGGTATATGAAATATATGGATCAGTGATTAAAACTCGTAAACCGGTAAGAGATCCCGAAGAGATGTTAAGGATTTTGAGAGATGAGTTTAAATTAATAGTGAAGCCACATATAATATATTTATCTGTCTCCGCGTTTCTCAACAATAGGCCAGTGTTATTTGAAGGACCCCCGGGAACTGGTAAAACAGAGATTGGGGAAGCAATATTGTTTCTATGGAGTGGTAAATCACCATTTATTCTACCCTGTAGCGAGAACTACGATGAATACCGTGTAATAGGCGATTTTCACCCAGCAATGGCACTTGCAAAGGGCTTTAACGAGGAAAGTTTTATACCGAGGCCGTTATTGGCAAGCCTGATCATGGAGACAGGGGTTTTAATAGACGAAATACGGAGAAGTAGTGAGGAATTTCAAAACATGTTATTGGATATTATAGATAAGCGTAGAATAATAATACCCGAGTTGCGAAAGGTATATCGACAAGAGGGTATCGGCTTCCAGGTAATTTTCACGAGTAATCCATATGATATCGCACAACGGGATTTAAGCGATGCATTTCTACGTAGGGTCATTAGAATAGAATTTAAGTATCCAAGTATTCAGGAGGAATATGAGATCTTAAGGTTAAGGCTGGGTTCACTATTCAACAAGCTTAGTGATGAATTGGTGATGAAGGGCCTCGAAACAATGAGGAAATTAAGGGAAAAGGCTACCTATAAACCGGGGATAGCTGACAGCGTTATGTGGTTCACTATGACAGCATTGCTAGCTGAGATCAAAAATAAGAGCAAGGCGGATGAAGACGATTTGAAAACAGCTGGTTTAAGTGTACTGATCAAGAACATTGAGGATGAAGAACTTGTCAAGGAATTGTTCAAGTGATGTAGAGGAGATCAGAAAGGAAATAAATAAATATATTGAGAACATCATTGAACATGTCATGGATATGGCAAAACATTATGAAGGAGTAACAATTGATAACTTGATAATGTTCTCAAAATTATATATAACACTTAAATCCATTACTCATGATCCATCGTTATTCAACGAGATAGTGAATTTATTACCACAATCACTGGGTTGGAAAAGCGAATCCAGGATCCATGATACCGCGTTAACTATAGAATTATCCCTAGATCGCGATTTCTTCAACAGGATATCTAAGTCTAGAAAACTAACGGTTCAACATGTATTAGGTAAACATCCATCTCAAAGGGATTTATTGGGGTATATTTTTTGTAGAAAGGCAGGTATCTTGAAAAAACATAGCAACGGCACATTACGTGTTGAGCTGGATTCGCTTCGATCAATTATGGGCACGGAAGTTAAGATCGGTTTTTCTGATATCGCTAAGTACCTCAATGAGATCCCGAGCAATTTATGGCCAAAAATCCTTAGCCGGGAAGTATTTAGGAAACTCGATGTGGAGGGGCTTCTTGAATTGGCTAACAGGTATCAGGGACGTAATGTCACCATAGATAATAGGTTGATTGATGAGTTCAAATATAGGATCAGAACGGGTTGGAAACCCAGCGTTAATGAGGCTAGGAAAATTGAGAAATTATTAGACAAAATACTTGATCCACAGGACCTTGTAGAGAACCCGCATCTAATATCATTCCTAGATCACAACGAAGTATCTTCATTTATAGAAAACGCCGAGCCAAAGAAATTAGCTAATAAAATAGAACAGCTTCCTCTGAGAGAGCGTCTCAAAGTTGTTAATTCGATCTCGAGGACTAAGAGAGGCGAAGAAGTACTTAAATTACTGAGCCCGATTTCGCTTTCGGGAATCACCAATCCAGAGAAATATAGTGATGATATTAAAGCGAAAGCGTTATTGGGCAAATCCCTCATTCATTATATTGATTACTTATTAACGAAAAACACCTCTTATCTCAATTACTCAATGTATTTCCTCGAGAGAGTTAGCCCAGATGAACTTGACTACGAGTTTAAACCGATTTATACCAGTATGATCAAGGGTGATAAAAAGGCCTTCATAGCTTTTATGGGCAGGGTGATCCCGTTTGACTCGATAGAGATCATTTCACAGAGGCTGATGGAGAACTATTATCAAAAAGGATACATAGACCCGGATGTCCTTAAGCGTGCAATAGCTCTTGGGCTGAGAATTCTCCAAAACATGCGTGGATTCAAAGGCACGTTGATATTCAATAAGAAGAAGGACATTGCGAGAGGTAGGCTAGACATCAGGAAGACCATATATAACAATGTGAGGCTAAACAACAAACTGGTTTTTAAAAACTATGACAAGAAATATCTCGTAGTAGCCGTGGTGGATACCAGTGGCAGTATGGCCAAGTTCTCATTATGGTCTATATTATCGTTGGCAACAATTGTTAAATTAGTATCTTCGGTAATCCTGTTTTCCGAGAATGTAAAGGTCTTCATGTTTCCAAAAAAGATCTTCCAGCAAAAATTACTGGCTAAATATCTTGAAAACTTGTTCTCAGAAGGATTTAAAGGATATACAAATATCTCCCTAGCACTAAGAGAGGCGCTGAGAATTGCCAAGATCACTGGTAGCAGAGTTCTAGTATTATTCAGCGATCTACAGCAAACGGTACAAGACCAGAAACCATGGGAAATAGCCAAGGACGCTGTGAACAGGGGATATAAGGTCTTCGTGATCACTCATAGAGAACACGATAGAGAGGCTTATAGAAAATTCGTGGAAGCTGGTTGCAAAGTAACAATGGTGGATAATCCTAAGGATATACCAAATATTTTAAAAAGGAGTATTTATCTTTAAATAAAGACCCAGTTGAGGGGAAAATGCTTATCTCAGGGGGTATTCGTGTCCACTAATTTACCGCCACATCTCCGTGACATGCCACCGGAGTGGAGGAAATTTAAATACAGAGGTAGGAATCTCGAAGAATTACTAAATATGTCAATGGATGATTTTGTCAGGTTACTGCCAGCAAGACAGAGACGAAGTTTAACACGAGGATTCACAAAACAACAGATCAAATTACTCGCTAAAATAAGAAGGATAATTAGGAACCCAGAATTAGCTAAGAAAGCCGTTATAAAGACACATGTAAGGGACATGATAGTATTACCCGAGATGGTTGGCCTCACTATAGCGATATATAATGGCAAGGAATTCATTCCAGTTAAGATCTCCCCTGAAATGATTGGTCATTATCTCGGAGAGTTTAGCCCATCCACGAAGAGGGTTGTTCACGGAGAACCTGGATTGAAAGCTACTAAGAGCAGTAGGTTCATCGCCATGAAATAAGGTGGTGTTGGAGATGCCTGTGTGGAAATATTCCGTAAAACTAGATGATGAATCAAAAATCGCTAAAGCAGTTAGATTCGATATTCCAGTGTCTATTAAGTACATGCGCGAAATAGCATATACGCTTAAAGGCATGAAATTGCTCGATGCTATTAGGTTTCTAGAAGATGTAATTAAGCTTAAACAACCTATTCCATTTAGGAGATATCATGGCAAGCTAAGCCATAAAAAAGGATTAAGTGATAGGTTCAAATGGCCCATAGGGAGATATCCTGTAAAAGGAGCTAAGTATACATTGGAGTTGTTGAAAAACGTATTAGCAAATGCAGAGTTTAAGGGATTGGATAAGAACAAATTAGTCATAATACATATCGCTGCTCACAAAGGTATCACTCTTAAGAGATATATGCCGAGGGCTTTTGGACGTGCAACTCCCAAATACAGAAGAATGACCCACGTAGAGATTATCGTCAAAGAGGTGGGATAAATGGTTGGATCTAGGATCAAGCAATATTTTATCTCATATGGATTGAAAAAACTTATGATCGATGAATTCTTGGCCAATTACTTCAAAGACGCCGGATATACTGATGTTGAAATATATCGCACGCCCATGGGACATAGGGTGGTCATATACGCGGAATACCCTGGAAGATTAATAGGGAGAGGAGGGGCTATAATAAAGAAGCTCGCATCAATTATGCAAACTAGATTTGGGCTTGAAAACGTGAATATAACTGTATCTCCTGTAGTAGATCCCGATCTAAACGCGCGGGTCGTAGCATTCAGGATCGTCAGAGCACTGGAAAAAGGGATTCCATTTAGACGCGTAGTGATGTTCATGTTAAGGAGAATAATGGATGCTGGAGCTATAGGCGCGGAGATAATAGTTAGTGGTAAACTTAGAGGAGAAAGAGCTACATATGAAAAACTAAGAGCAGGCAAGGTGTATAAGTCAGGCGATCCAGTGGATTATATAATAGATCGTGCTGTGGTGCGGGCACTGTTAAAACCGGGAATATATGGTATTGAGGTTGTCATAGTTAAGCCTGGGATTAAACTTCCAGATCATATTGAATATAGACAATTATCCCCCGAAGAGCTCGACAAGATCAAGCAAGAGGTGTCATAGTGATGAAGCCGAGTGAAATAAGGAAAATGAATATGGAAGAGCGGTTAAGGAGGTTAAATGAATTAAGACTAGAACTCGTGAAGCTGAGATTACAAGCGAAAATGGGTTTGTTAAAAGACACCAGTAAGATACGTAACATAAGGAGAGATATAGCGAGGATATTAACCATCATGAACGAGGAGAAACATAAGGGTGTTCACGTTGAGGGTCACCAGTAAAAATATCCTACGACACGAGATCATCGGTCTCGAAGTCAGG
The DNA here is from genome assembly GCA_038824035.1 of Desulfurococcaceae archaeon. Lineage (GTDB taxonomy): Archaea > Thermoproteota > Thermoprotei_A > Sulfolobales > Desulfurococcaceae > UBA285. The sequence goes on along the minus strand of JAWBBW010000020.1, from coordinate 17,577 downwards.
ATCCTACAATATAGTGATCCTAAATTGGTTAACCTAGAAGGCTTGGTAATAGACGAGACGTTGAAAACGCTTTTAATAGAATTAAGAAATGGCAAGAGAATAAGGGTCTTTAAAGCAAATGGTGTTTTTGGATTTAAAATACCCGATAAAAATGATATGGTCGTTGTTAAAGGGTTAGACATCGTTGGTAGACCATGGGAACGATTGAAAATGATATAAAGGTGAATATGCATGAGCCAAAGGATAAATAACATCGGTATACCTGGGTTAAACCCGCCCGAAAAGACATGTAATGACCCCTTGTGTCCGTGGCATGGGCATTTGAAAGTGCGTGGTATTTTACTTAGAGGTGTTGTAGTTAAGAGGAAAATGCAGAAAACTGTCGTTGTGAGACATGAATATCTACACTATGTTAGAAAATACATGAGGTATGAAAGACGGAGAAGACATATTCACGCACGCCTACCCACGTGTATAGATGTGAACGAGGGCGATGAGGTTTTAATTGGGGAAACTCGTCCATTATCTAAGACAGTTTCTTTCATTGTGTTAGGCGTGTTGAGGAGAAAAGGTGGGTAGGAATGGGTGCGAAACGAGCTGTAGCGGGTAAGCCAGCTTATTCCAGGAGGAGAATAAACACTGGTCTACAAGTGATGTCAAAAGTCAAGGTAGCCGATAATAGTGGTGCCAAAGAGGTGGTGATAATAGGCGTACCAGGATATCATGGTAAATTAAGAAGAGTTCCACCAGCTGGTATAGGGGACCTCGTAGTTGTCAGCGTGAAAAAGGGGATACCGGAAATGAGGAAGAAAATATTCAAGGCAATAATAATTAGACAAAAAAGACCATATAAAAGACCTGATGGTACCTGGGTATCATTCGAAGACAACGCTGTTGTTATACTGACCCCTGAAGGAACACCTAAGGGGACAGAGATAAGAGGTCCGGTGGCAAAAGAAGCTGCCGAGAGATGGCCACAGATCGCGAATTTAGCTTCAATAATAGTGTGAAATGAGGTGTTGAGATGCCCTTGAAAAGCTCTGTTAAACCAAGTATACAAAGAAAACAGCTGTATACCATGCCGCTTCATTTAAGGCATAAACTGTTCAACGCACCATTATCGCCTGAATTGAGAGAGAAATATAATGTCAAGAGACTACCTGTTCGTGTAGGCGATGTTGTAAGGATAATGAGAGGCGGTTTCAAGGGTCACGAGGGAAAAGTTGTAAAAATAAATTTAAAACGTGTTAGGATATACGTAGAAGGGGTGCAGGTAAAGAAATCTGATGGAACTCCTGTTTATTACCCTATACATCCAAGTAAGGTCATGATAACCAAGCTAGATCTCAGCGATAAACTGAGGCTCAAGATAATAGAGAGACGGCGTGGAAAGATCCCAACTGAGAGTGAAGAAGGCAAAACTCTTGAAGAGAGATCAAAAGAGGTGAAATGAGCATGGCCAAGATGGGTGGAAGTAGACATTTAAAGGCCCTTGCTGCACCTGAATTCTGGCCCATATTAAGAAAAGAGTATAAATGGACTGTAAAACCATCCCCCGGTCCACATCCTGTAGATAGGTGTATCCCGCTTCTAATACTGGTTCGCGATATTTTAAAGTATGCTAAGACAGGGAAAGAAGCCAGGAGACTTATCTCTGAAGGTCATTTCGCCATTGATGGTAGAACTGTGAGAGATTACAAGTTCCCAGTAGGCATAATGGATATCATACAAGTTGTGAAAACAAACGAGTTTTACAGAATGATCCCTGTACCGACAAAGATACTTGGACTCGTGAAAATACCAGAAGAAGAAAGCTATATTAAACCATGCAGGATCGAGAACAAGACAACAGTCAAGGGCGGTCACATACAACTAAATCTACATGATGGCAGGAATATCTTGGTATATATAAATGATCCGAAAAACCCTGTGGAAGATATATACGAGACGTTCGGAACGGTGATCCTATCATTGAGAGATAAAAGGATAATTGAATACATACCACTTAAAGAGGGCGTTATTGCCATAATATCTTATGGAAGAAATGTTGGCAGGGTAGGCAGAGTTTTAAGTATTCATGAAAGTGGACTTAAAAGACGTCAATATGTAGTTACATTAGAAGATAAATATGGCAATAAATTCCAGACAAGTCTTCAATACGTGTTTCCAATAGGCATTGAAAGACCCTTGATATCCCTGCCTGAAGGTGCATGGTAATGATGCTTACACCACAAATCGAACAAGAGATCTTGAAGAAATGGGAAACCAACCCAATGTTAAAGCCTAAGATAGCCAAGGTAACTGTGAACATAAGTGTTGGAGCTGAAACAGAAAGATTACCCAAAGCTATTAAAGTCCTAGAAGAACTCACTGGGCAAAAACCAGTGCCCAGAAAGGCCAAGAGAACTATAAAAGACTTCGGTATTAAAAAAGGTGATAACATAGCAGCCATCGTCACACTGAGAGGTGAGAAAGCAATAGAGTTCTTGAAAAAGGCTTTTGATGCAATTGGATACAGGCTAAAAGCTTCCAGTTTCGATGATTTCGGAAATGTCAGTTTTGGTATAAAAGAACACATACACATACCTGGCATGAAGTACGATCCTGATATAGGAATATTCGGCATGGACATAGCGATAACTATTGAGCGCCCTGGTTACAGGGTTATGAGGAGGAAAAGATGTAAATCACGTATTCCACGGAGACATCGTGTAAACAGATATGAAGCTATGCTCATACTTAAACAAACCTTTGGAGTAGAAATAGTATAGTAAGGTGGGATAGTGACAAAGTTCAAACCACCTAAAGTAGATAAATATGGGCGCGGTGTACAGGAATGTCGAAGATGTGGCTCGCGAGATGCTGTTATCCAAGCATATGGGCTTTATCTCTGTAGACAATGTTTCCGCGAGGTGGCTCAGATAATTGGTTTCAAGAAATACAGCTAGGTGATAAAAATGGTGGTCCTAGATCCCCTTGCTAATGCTCTTTCAGCCATATATAACGCTGAGTTAAGGGCCAAGAAAGAAGTAGTGGTTTGGCCGGCTTCACGGCTGATATTGAATGTGTTAAAAGTACTACAGAAGGAGGGGTATATAGGTGAATTCGAATATATAGATGATGGTCGCTGGGGTAAAATAAAGGTCCAATTATTGGGACGTATAAATAAGATCGGCGTGATCAAGCCAAGATATCCTGTGAAACTGAGGGAATTAGAAAATCCACCTGAATGGTTAAAGAGAAGGCTTCCAGCGTATAACATCGGTATATTGGTTGTCTCCACCCCATATGGCGTCTTGTCACATAGAGATGCCATACAGAGAAAAACTGGGGGTATATTACTAGCATATTGTTATTAGGGGGAACACTCGTGGTTAAGCATGTTTATCTCTCGGAGAAAATAAAGATACCAGAAGGCGTTGAAGTGAAGGTTGAGGACTTAAAGATAACAGTAAAGGGGCCGCGGGGCGAGTTAACAAAGGATTTCACACATGTGGGCAAAAACATATCCATTAGGCTAGAAGACAACAACATAGTTGTGGAAGCATATATGGTCAATAGGAAGACCAAGGCGTTGATGGGATCAGTTGTGGCACATGTGAGAAACATGATCATAGGAGTTACTAAGGGCTTCAAATATAAATTGAAAATAATTTATTCACATTTTCCAATAACCGTCGTTGTCGATGAAAAGAACAAACTGGTTAGAATAAAGAACTTTCTAGGTGAAAAGGCTGATAGGATAGCTAAGATTTATGGAAATGTCAGAGTAATTGTTCAAGGCACTGATATCATAGTAGAGGGCAACGATATAGAAGAAGTTGGGTTAACTGCTGCTTCGCTGGAAAGGGCCACTAAGATCAAAGACCTAGATAGACGTATTTTCGTGGATGGTATTTATATCTATGAAAGAGGTGTTGTAGAGTGAGGGCGGAAAAGGACATAGAATGGTATTTGAAACTCAGAGAGGATATGAAAAAGAGACGGCCGGAATTTGTTAGATATCTGTGGTGGAAAAAGCCTAAATTTAAGAATAATCCAAAGTGGCGTAAGCCAAAGGGTATAGATAACAAAATGCGATTGCAGCTCAAGGGATATCCGCCAATAGTTAGAATTGGATATAGAGGTCCCGCTATTGTAAGGAGCCTACATCCATCGGGATTAATACCTGTGATCATACACAATGTAGATGAACTAGAAAAACTTGATCCAAGCAAATACATAGTATATATAGGAGGCGATGTCGGTTTAAGGAAATCAATTGAAATATATCGAAAAGCTATTGAAAAGGGGTTCAAAGTGGCTAATCCCCCGAGGATAACACAAATCACCTAGGTGTTAGTTATGAGTGATTTAAAACTACAGAAAAGGCTCGCGGCGGAAATCCTCGGAGTCGGCATTTCTAGGATCAAGATTGACCCTGGAAGAGTCGATGAAGTTGGTGAAGCCATAACAAGGGAGGAAATAAAGAGGCTAATCAAAGAAGGCGCAATAAGAGTGAAGCCGGTTCATGGCATTACAGGATATAGCTCTAAAGTGAGAAGCGCTCAACGTATAAAGGGACGTAGAAGAGGTCATGGAAAAAGGAAAGGGAGTAAAGGCGCTAGACTAGATCAAAAGGAGATATGGATGAATAGGATCAGAAAGATAAGGTGTTTCCTAAAGTATCTACGTAATAAGAAAATAATAGATAAGAGGACATATAGAAGGCTATACATGCTTGCGAAAGGAGGGGCATTCGCATCTTTGAGTTCATTGAAAACTTATCTAAGAGAACACGGAATAGTGAAAGAACTAAAATAGGTGTTTAAAAATGGCTCATGGACCCCGATACAAGGTACCAAGGAGAAGGCGTAGAGAAGGCAAAACAAATTACTATAAAAGATACACCATGATTCTATCGGGAAAACCGAGATTCGTAGTTAGAAAGACCCTTAAGTACATATGGGTACAGGTCGTTGTAGGAAAACCAGAGGGAGATTACATGGTGGCTGTTGCTCATTCAAATGAATTAAGGAAAAAATATGGATGGAAAGGTGGTACCCATAACACGCCCGCTGCTTATTTAACAGGCCTATTAGCTGCTCTAAGAGCTCTTCAAAAGGGAGTTAATTACGCGATACCTGATATAGGACTACATTCACCTAGAAAGGGTGCCCTAGTATTTGCCGCGATCAAGGCAGCTAATGATGTTGGATTGAAGGTCCCAGTTGGTGATGAAATAGTGCCCAGCTTAGAGAGGATAAGAGGAGAACATATAGCAGCATACGCTAAGATACTGAGAGAAAAGGGGTTACTGGAAACTAGGTTTTCCCAGTATCTGAGAAACGGGCTTAACCCCGAGAATCTGCCACAGCATTTTGAAGAAATAAAAAATGCTATCCTCAAAGAATATGGTAAACTATAACTGGTGATCGCACGTGTCGTTCAACATGATGAGTGCCGTGGACAAAGAAGCACTCGAGAAATGGGTACCCAGAACCCGTGTAGGTAAAATGGTTTTAGAAGGCAAAATAACCAGTTTAAAGGAGCTGTTCGAGAAAAACCTGCCACTCCTAGAGCCAGAAATTGTCGATTATCTGCTCCCAGACCTCAAGTATATTAGAATAGATGCCAAGATTGTCCAGAAAATGACAGATGCCGGCCGGAGAAGTAAATTCCTCGTCGTCGTTGTAATAGGTAATGAAAACGGCTTTGTGGGTATAGGGACAGGTAAAGCAAGACAATACAACGAATCATTACTAAAGGCCCTTAGGAACGCTAAGCTCAACATAGTGCCTATTAGAAGAGGGTGTGGAAGCTGGGAATGCAGGTGTAGTGAACCACACAGTGTTCCCTACATGGTAAGTGGTAAATCAGGCAGTGTTAAAATAGTGATAAAGCCCGCACCTAAGGGTACAGGGCTAGTCGCAGGTGATATAGCTAAGACCGTTTTACGACTAGCCGGCATAAAAGATGCTTGGACACAGTCATTTGGGGAAACAAGGACAACCCTAAATTTCGCCAAAGCAGTTGTGAACGCCCTTCACAATACTTATAGATTCGTGACACCATTGGAATGGGCCAAGACATAGGTGGCTTGACCATGGCTATATATGCCATAATAAGGATCAGGGGCCAAGTTAATTGCCCATATGATGTAGAGCATACATTGAGATTATTGAGGTTGCTTAAGAAATATCACTGCATACTATACCCTTCAGATCTGCCAGGATTGAGTGGCATGCTTTACAAAACAAGAGCCTGGATCACATGGGGGGAAATAGACAGAGATACGCTGATCAGGTTATTATATGCACGAGGTAGGTTGATAGGAGACTTGAAGCTTACAGATGAATTAGTTGACAAATATTTATCAAAATATAATATTAAAGGCGGTGTACCTGGATTAGCAGATGCTATATTAGAAGGCAAGGTGATGTTACATAAACTAGATAACGTGATAAAACCAGTATTCCGTCTTCACCCACCGAAGGGAGGTTTCAAAGGCACAGTGAAAAAACCGTTTAATTTAGGCGGAGAATATGGTTATCGAGGCAGTCTTATCAACGATTTAATTAAAAGAATGATCTAGTGGAAGGTGGTCTGAATGACTACGAGAAAAAGGAAGAAATCCAGAAAACTACGAGGAAGGACAAGAACAATGGGCTGGGGAAGAATTGGGCAACACAGGAAGAGTGGTTCGCGCGGTGGATTCGGAGCTGTGGGTTATCATAAACATAAAGTAACATGGATGATCAAATATGCTCCTTACTGGTATGGCAAACATGGTTTTACCAGTCCAAAGGCCGTTAAGAAAGAGATCAAATCGATTAATGTAGGGGATTTAAACGAGATAGCAATAAAATTATTAACAAGTGGGAAAGCCGTAAAAGAAAATAACTTAATAGTCCTGAACCTCGTTGAAATGGGCTATGACAAGGTACTGGGCAAAGGCAAGGTGTCATTGCCATTAAAGATACTCGTGAAAAAAATCACCGAAGAAGCTAGGAAAAAAATAGAAAACGCGCAAGGCCAAGTCGTGATCATAGGGTAGTTCTATAAAGAGCTAGGTCAAGTACCTGGTTGCGTTTTAAATAACCTGATTACTCATTATTTGTTGAAAGGTGTGCACGAGAAATGGGAGTACTAAGGATAATGGCAAATATAGCTGAGAGATTGCCCACGGTGGCCAAGCCCCAGGTTAAGCCATCTTTATATACACGGTTATTCTGGACTTTTATGGCACTCCTTGTTTATCTCCTAATGGCTAACACGCCGCTATATGGGATCAGTCAACAAGGTCCAGAACAATTCCTATTAATACAAATAATCTTTGCAGCAAATAGGGGTACATTAATGGAGCTTGGAATAGGACCAATTGTCACAGCGGGCTTAATAATGCAAATACTTGTAGGTGCTAAGTTGATTAATCTAGATCTCACAGATCCAGAGCACAGGAAATTATTTACCTCTGCACAGAAAACCCTTGCCATATTATTAGCAGGATTCGAAGCAGGCATGTATGTATTGTCGTGTCGATATTGGACATTTTATGGAAATCCAATTACATATTGTAGTGCAAGGTGGGATATTAGACTAGTTGTATGGCTACAGCTTTTCATTGCTACGTTCATAGTTATGCTCTTAGATGAAATGATACAAAAAGGATGGGGTATGGGTTCCGGTATTTCCCTCTTTATCTTAGCTGGCGTAGCCACGACAATATTTTGGAACTTATTCAGCCCATTGAGGGTTGAAGGCGTCGCAGTGGGCTTCATACCATATATGATCGAGACTTTGGTAAATAATCAAGGTGTACAGAATATATTGGTGAGATATGGAGGAAGGGATCTTGTGGGATTAATAGCGACGGTAGCCATAATCATAATATTGATTTATCTGAACAGCTTAAAGATTGAGATACCGATTACTTCACCTAGACTCTATACCATTAAAACTAAGATACCCCTTCAATTCCTTTATGTAACTAACATACCTATAATATTTATAGGTATATTATATGCAAATATATTAGTATATGCAACCATTATGAGAAATTATTTCGGCCATGTGATCCCATCATGGTTAGCCGAATTGTTGGCCAAATATGATGAGAATGGGCGATTAATTGGCGGCATTGCTTATTATCTATCATCCCCTAATGGCTTGTTATCAGCAATAGCTGATCCCGTGCACCTGATCGTGTATAGCGTATTAGTCATAATTCTCGCAATAATATTTGGGTTACTATGGGTTGAGGTTGCCGGGTTGAACCCAGCCGCTCAGGCAGAAGAACTCATTAAGAGTGGTTTCGAAGTTCCGGGTGTTAGGAGAAATCCAAGAATACTCGAGCAGATCCTGGCAAGATATATATATCCACTAACCATTTTGTCATCGATAATAGTGGCCTTAGTAGCCATAATAGCGGATATAATGGGAGTTTATGGAACTGGCACCGGCATATTACTATCCATAGGTATATTGCAACAATATTATGGACTAATAGCCTATGAAAGGACACTAGAAGCCTATCCACTATTAAAGAGGCTTATAGGTGAGTAAAGGGCTTGTATTTGGCGATCGCCGCGCTTTTGACGCTCACCATTTTAGCTTCCTACATATATGGTCTCAGGTTGTTTAAAAGAACTAGGTTTTACACGGAAATAATAGAAACTTATAAAGCAATCAGAGCACCCGAGGTTGTCAAGACGAAAGGCGATATTAGAAGAGTGAAAAAATACAGGCCATTGATTAAGAACATCCGTAGGCGTTTCATATTGATCGTGTTGATGCAGACCATGACTTTTATTGCCACGTATATGATAATATTGTTCTTAGCCATCAACGTAGCCAATGTAATGGGTACTGATTTAGTCGAGGTCCCTGTATCTATACCTTTTTTCACAATTATCTCGGAAGATGGTAAATTATATACCAGCATTTACATAGTAGTTTTACTTGCTTTCGCTATGTCATTGTATTTTGTATCAAAAATCATGAGGCCATCTATAACGTAAATACCGAATCTGCCCCGATAATGCAATAACATTAATACAATGAAAATAGGTTACTAATGAACAATGAATACATCATTATTTTTAAGCAAATCTAGCTATGTAGCATTAATAAATAGAACACCTAAAACTGGTGATTACGATGCCCCGGCCCATGTATAGGACTAGTAGTTGGAGAAAAGTAAAGGTGAGGACACCTAGTGGAAGAACAATTATACATTATGAAAAAAGACGGCCAAACAAGGCCAGGTGCTCTATATGCGGTGCAGAACTAAACGGTGTCCCGGCCTTGAGGCCTTATCAATTAAGTAAACTAGCTAAGACCGAGAAACGCCCTGAAAGACCATATGGCGGAGTTATATGCCCAAAGTGCCTGGCCAGGGGCATACGAGAAGCAGTGAGGATTGGGCTTGGTTCTTGAAAAGTGGTGATCAATATTGGTGAAAATAGTTATAAGCGGACCACCTGGTAGTGGTAAGACTACTCAGGCCAAATTAGTAGCTGAGAAATATGGTTTAAAATACTTCTCAGCTGGCGCCATTTTCAGGGAGATCGCGGAGAAGAAAAAACTCTCGATCGAGGAATTAAGCCTATTAGCAATGAGAGATCCCAGCATAGATCTTAGCATAGATGAGAAGACTTTCGAAATAGCTAAGAAACACGATAACATAGTTATCGATGGGCACTTGACAGCGTGGATTGTATCAGATCTCGTCGATTTAAAGATCTACATAACGGCGCCGTTGTCCTTGAGAATACTCAGGATCTCCGCAAGGGATGGCAAACCTATTGAAAAGGCCTTAGTTGAAACCATTACAAGGGAATATACGCAGAAAGCGCGGTTCATGGAATACTACGGCATAGATGTAGACGATATATCCATATTCGATTTAGTCATAAATACTAGAAACATAGGCGTTAACGAGACATTTCAGATCATAAGCAATTTTATGGACATGTATTTAAAAAGTCATGTATCTTAACATAGTAAAGAACAAGCAAAGGGGTGATTTGAATGCCTGCTATAGAAATAGGTAGGATCTGTGTTAAAGTGGCTGGGAGAGAAGCTGGTAGGAAATGTGTTATAGTGGATATAGTAGATGAAAATTTCGTGTTAGTCACAGGCCCCAAATCATTGACAGGTGTTAAGAGAAGACGGGTAAATGTAAAGCACATTGAACCACTTGAAAAAATAATAAAAATACCGAGAGGTGCTAGCGACGAGGAGGTATTAAAAGCCATTGAGGAAAACGGGCTCATAGATTTCATGAAAGAGGTCATTAAACCAAAACTATCTCCTGTTTTTTAATAATTAGCATGGTGTAACCTCATGAATTTAGTTGAAAAAGGCGTGCGTTTCATAGACAATATAACCGAAAGATCTGGTTATAAAAATAACTGGATAATTATAAGAGAAAGCGATACTAGTCCAGATCATGGGGTTTTACCCTACGAAAGGAAAATAGAAGACCATATTCAATATGGCGTTATTAACCTCGATAAACCCCCAGGCCCCACAAGTCACGAGGTAGTGGCGTGGATCAAGAGAATGTTTAACGTTAGTAAGGCCGGACATGGAGGCACCCTAGAGCCCCTTCAAGGGGCGGGGAGATCCCAAGGTAACGGGGGTACTACCAATAGGTTTAGCTAATAGTACCAAGGTCATAGGAAATGTTGTCCACAGCGTGAAGGAATACATAATGGTCATGGAGCTTCATGGCGAAAGTTCCTGGGAAAAAATTAAAAGAACTGTAGAATATTTTAAAGGAGATATATATCAAAGGCCACCACTGAGATCTAGTGTTAAGAGGAATATTAGGGTTAAAAGAATACATGATATAGAGATCTTGGATATTCAGGGAAGATATATATTGTTGAGAGTGCTCTGTGATCCAGGTACCTACATGAGGAAGCTAGCACATGATATTGGGTTATTACTGGGGGTAGGAGCACATATGAGAGAGCTTAGAAGAACTCGTACAGGCCCCTACAGAGAAGACGATACACTTGTCTCGTTGCAAGAAGTGAGTGAGGCTTTATATATGTGGAGGAAAGAAAATGATGAAAGGTACTTGAGAAAAGTGATCTTGCCAGTTGAAACATCTATATCACATTTACCTAAAATAATGATCCTAGATACAGCTGTCGACGCCATAGCGCATGGAGCCGACTTAGCTGTTCCAGGCGTAGCCAGGATCACTGATAACGTGGAAAGAGGTAAACCAGTGGCTATATTGACATTGAAAGGTGAATTAGTAGCTCTCTCAGTGGCATTGAAAAGTAGTAAAGAGATACAGAGCATGGAGAAAGGGATTGTAGCTAAGACCAAAAGAGTTATCATGCCCACGAATGTTTATCCTCCGGCATGGAGGCATTGATGATGATAAAGAAAAGATCAAATAAGGAGCGTTCATAATGAGATATGCCCTCTTAAATGTACTGATCTGCCCTATGTGCAAACATTTCCCACTTAAAGTATTTGTTTTTAATGAGAAAAGGCTTGGCATTCACGTTGAAACCGAGCCCGGGACTGCTTTCTGCGATCTCTACTGTGGCTATAATGGGGTTTTCATAAGTGAGAAACACGAAGTTAGATGTAAAGAGTGTTTATCCAGAGATATCCTATGGGGTATTCTTTACTGCAATAAATGCCATAGATGGTACCCTGTAATTAACGGTATACCTTTACTATATCCCGATGACATACGTAAAAACACTTTCATCAAGCATATCGAGGAGGGCTTTATACATAAGTATCAACATCATATACCTCGCGAAATACTAGCTAATGACCCTCTCAGGTCATAGAAAAAATACCCCTTAACATAGCAATAAATTATACATGGGGACGCTAATGCGCGCTAACGTGAATAAACCCATGATCGGCATTAAGAGGCCTACACGAGCATTATCAGGGGTTACAGTAGTGGCTGTCATGACAAAGCCTTATCCATGCCCTCATGGAAAGTGTATTTATTGTCCAGGCGGAATAGAGTACAATACCCCTCAAAGCTATATAGGTAACGAACCAGCGTTGAATAGGGCTAGGCTGGTAAACTACGATCCATATGATCAAGTATACATGAGGCTTAAACAATACGAGATAAATGGCCATGTACCGAACAAAGCCGAGGTTATAGTAATGGGTGGAACATTCACAGCTCTGCCGATCGATTACCAGATATGGTTTATAACCAACATATTCGAGGCATTTAATAATTATCCAGGCAACAAGCCAGAAACTCTGCCAAGTCTCGAAGAAGCCCAACTCAGAAACGAGACATCAAACATCAGAGTTGTGGGATTAACATTAGAGACCAGGCCTGATTGGGCCAAGGAGAAGCAAATTAACCTAATGCTATATTTAGGCGCTACGAAAGTTGAAATTGGTGTTCAAAGCATATATGACGATGTCTTGAGGTTTATCAAGAGAGGGCATACAGTAAAAGATGTAGTTGAATCAACAAGGCTCTTAAAGGATGCTGGGTACAAAGTAACATATCATATCATGCCCGGTTTGCCAGGCTCTGATCCCGATAGAGACCTCGAAATGATCAAAGAGTTGTTTAAAAATCCTGATTTCAGGCCCGATATGTTGAAGATATATCCAACACTCGTTATCGAGGGAACAGAGCTCTATGAACTATGGAAGAAAGGATTATATATGCCTTTGACAGACGATGAGGCCGTGGACTTGATCTCAGAGATGTACAGATTCATACCCAAATGGGTCAGGGTCATGAGAATACAAAGAGATATACCAGCCCAGTTGATCGTGGCCGGTCCTCGAAAATCCAATTTAAGAGAACTGGTGGAAAAAGTTGCCTTGGAAAAAGGCATAGAGATAAATGAAATAAGATTCCGCGAGGTAGGTAGACAGGAATTTTACAGGGGGGTAAGGCCATCGAGGATCACTATAACCAAGGAATATTACGAGGCCAGTAACGGCATAGAAATATTCATTGCAGCAGAAGATATAAGTAATAACATTATAGTAGGGTTACTTCGATTGAGAATACCGTCAGATCGTGCACATAGACCTGAAGTTGACAATAGAACAGCCATTGTCAGGGAATTGCATGTATATGGATTGCAGACACCGGTGGGAATGCGTTTGGAAATGTCTTGGCAACATCAAGGATGGGGCAAGGAATTACTTAGAGTGGCTGAGGAATTAGCAAAACATGAATTTAGTTGTCACAAAATACTGGTTCTCTCAGGGGTTGGAGCCAGGGAGTATTATAGAAAAATGGGCTATACTAGGCCAAGTAATTCCCCATACATGGTTAAATTACTTTGAAGCCTTGTTCTTATCAATTATCACATAGATGTTATCACTACGGTTTCTCAAATAACATGTATAACCACTACTTAATACCTTAAAGCCCATGCTTATACAGAGTTCTTTTAATTCCTCTAATGTGTACAAGTGATAATATCTATAATAAGTTCCTTTCCTAGTTCTCCATGATATGAAAAACTCTCTTGAATCAAACAAGATACCGGCAATTTCCAGTGCCTTGTTCATCGCCTGTTTTAACAGGAACCTTAGCTGTCTCCACGACCACATGGTTATTAACGCTCTACCGCGTGGCTTCATAATTCGCTTAATCTCGATCAAGGCTCTTCTCATCATTTCTGGCGGTATGTGGTGTAAACTAGCTATTGATAATATGAGGTCAATGGAGTTTTCACGTAGTGGTAAATAAAGGAGATCGGCCGCGATGGAATCCCCAAGTATGTTATTTCTCTCAATGTTCTCTTTGCTAATTCTACTCATCGAGAAAGATATGTCAAGGCATAGCAGGTAATTATTTCTTCCCTTCACAAGGTCAATGCCATTTACACATGGCCCCGAACCCAGGTCTAAAACATAATTTCCACGATGTTTTTCTAAAAATCTGTTGAACACCTTTATTATCCGCCACGGTTTCTGTCTCCATGACCTGTATCCGCTTGATATTAATTCGTAGGTTGCCATGTTTTTAAATACTAAAAGCCTGGGATCTCTACCACGGCGTTGTTTCATCACAATGCCCTTATTCCCATTATATTTTTACAAGTGTTATAGGCTAGTTATTATAAATCATATTTTGAATAAAAACCATTGTGTCATGTGTTCATCATATTGAGCTATATTGGGGTATTGACATGCACTACTATAAGCCACGTAAACCCGGTAAAAGGGTCTTAATACCACTTATCATACATGGCCTCTCGTTACAGTTTATATCATACACTAGTTTGTTCTCGGGTTCAAGCATTGATGAGGGCACGTTATTGTTGCTTGAAAATATAAAAATACCTGAAAGAGGAAAGGTCCTAGATATTGGATGTGGTTATGGTGTCATAGGGATAACAATAGCTAAAATGAATCCCAATTTAATTGTATACATGATAGATATAAGCCCGCTTGCTGTGAAGGCCTCGGAGATCAATGTGAAGCTAAATAAGGTAGAAAATAGAGTAGTGGTCTTAAAGGGTGATAGATATAAGCCAGTTGAAAAAATGGTATTCAACGCGATTTACTCGAATCCACCGCTTTCAGCCGGCATGAAAATAGTCGAGGATATAGTATTAGGTGCGAAAAATTACTTAGTAAGCAATGGCTTTGCACAATTCGTACTAGCTAAAGGTGGCGAGTACTTAGCTAAAAAAGCCAGAGAAATATACAGCGTAGTTGAAACGATGAGTAAAAAAGGTTATATCCTCCTCTATTTAAAACCATAAAATAGATGCGCCGGGGTGCCCGAGCGGTCCAAGGGGCTGGCCTTGAGAGCCAGTGGGGATATCGATCCCCGCGCGGGTTCAAATCCCGCCCCCGGCGCCACTCCCATGCGTGGTGATGGCTTATAAATCATCGTTTCAGACCCCACGCATACACCATGAAACGATTAAATAATGTTGCTGTATGATAATACTAAGAGATAATGTTGGGGGTATGGTTATGAAGCCTTGGTACGATGGGCTGAACCTAAGGGGTTTGAGCGACGTAGACAGGGTTAAGATACTTCAGTACGTTGTGGTTAAGCACGGTAGGGAGAGGGTGCAGTAGGTTCTCAAGGTAAGTAGGATCACTATGTGGAGGCTTCTGAACGGGAAGTCTAGGCTGGACGACGAGAGGCTAAAGCTTCTCCTCACCATAATCACGGAGGAAGAGTTTAGGAAGGTGTTAGAGGCGGCCGGTCTAGTCAGAGATGGATACGTAGACTACACGCTAGCACTAGAGGTCGTGAAGCTCATACTAAGAGACGAGTACCTGAAAAACCTGGTGCTGAGGCACGTCGTAGACACATACAGAGAGGACCTGAGGAAGCTACTAGGGATGAGCTTCGCAGGCATAAAGCTCGAGTGGTCAGAGGACTTCGAGAACTTCCTATCGGAGAGGAAGAAGCGTAGGAAGGTAAGAGACCCAGAGACGATAAGCTACTACAGAAGCCTCTTCAAGAAGCACCTCGAGGGGAGAGAGCTGTCGGAGGAGCTCGTGGAGTACGTAGCTAACCACAGAAACGGGTGGTTGAGGAATGTGTTCAGACACTACGTACAGTACCTATACCACAGAAGGAGGGTCTCACCAGAAACCTTCGGCTGGATAATGGAGGTAGTACCAAGCAGAAGCTACAAACTAGACGTAAGACCATACCAGATCTCCATAGAAGATGTTAGGAAGACCGTGAGCTTCCTGAAGGAGAACCACAGAATATACTACACAGTATACAGAGCGATGCTGGAATCTGGGGTAAGGTTCGAACACTTACTGGAGATGATGAAGACGTGGAACCCCAAAGAAATAGTACTCATAGAGTCCATAGACCTGGAGACGGAGAGGTTGGTGTGCTTCGACAAGTTCTGCAGGTACTACCTAGGGCTAAAGGGACACCGGAAACCGTGCGAGTGGATATACGTATCCAGGGAGACTGTAGAGCTACTGAAAGCGGTAGCACCTAGAAAGATAGATAGAGGAGATGTATGGGAATACGTGAGGAGGAGAAGCATGGTTCTACCAAAGATGATCCGCAAAATAGCGTGGAGAATAATGGTTCAGACAATGCCGAGAGACGTAGCGAGATTCATACAATCAAGATTCGGAGAATTAAGGATAAGCGAGGCGAGGTACGAAGACCTACTAACAGAGGCAGACGAACACTACCCAAATTACCTAAACACGATTTTAATCTACTTATAAACTGATCCCACAACTATACGGGGAGAACACGAGCACACGTACCCTCCGCAGACTAGAAGATGAGACTCTCGAGAGAATGGAGAGAATCTTCAGAGTAAGAAACGACGAGGAGTTCTGCCAACAGATATCCAAACAGATAGTAGAGATGGTCATGAGGGGAGAGAAAGTCTACCTAACACAGCGGGCATCAGAGATCCTTAGACCAACGCTGGAGAAGTACGGAATAACCCTAGTCCCCGCAAGGGTGGAGTATCCGTGCGTCCTAATAGACGTAGACACACCAGAGGAGGGAAGAATCTTGATAAAGTACCTACACAGAAGAGAAGAAGAGATCGAAAGAAAAGTAAAAATCGAATTGTTCTTAAGACTATTAGAGGAGACGCTTAAGCTATTAGACAGAAGGAGACGTCCGTATACGTTAAAACGGGAGATACAGTGGAGCACTACTGAACTCAATGAAACCCATCACTATACTCTAGCAGTCGATCGCTAAGAAGCTCAGGAATGAAAACTGAGTTTTAGAAGGATTTTGTATCGATAGGTTATCCTTGATTTCTTCCCAACGTTATTGCTAGTTTAACTTCATACGCCTGTAGCTTCCTTTCTAATTCTCTATGGCTAGGAACGAATCTCTTAATACATGACCAGAACCTATTGTTATGCTTTCTCTCAAGGAAGTGGCATATTTCATGGTAGACAATGTACTTTATTAAAGTGTCTGGTAGGTGACGAGCTAGTTTATTGACGGTTAAAACTCCCTTACTGCTGAGGCTTGCCCATTTTCTACTCATTTCCTTTATTACGATTTTACAAGGATTAGATATGCCGAATAACTCTATCATAGCTTGGTCTGCAAGGCTCTTAACTACCTCTCTCAGCTCCTCTACGTCTCTGTCAACTACCTCTAGTTGTTTGGAGAGCTCTATTAGTTCTGAGAGTTCTCGCATTCTTCTCTCTACCCACAGTTTGTGTTTATTAACAACCTCCACGACTTTCGATTCATCATAGCCTTCGGGCAAATGTACTTCGACACCGCTGGGGCTGACAGCTATCCTTATACCTGAGTTCTTCAAGTACTTTATAGATATGGTTCGAATACTACTCTCGTTTTGACTCAAGATCCTTCACCCTTTCCATCAACCTAGTTATGAGATCCTTCAGCTTTTCCTGCTCCATCTTCACTGATTTCGCACCTTTTAGAATAGTAAGTGCTAGGTCTCTTTCAACATCTTTGAGTAGCTTGGGATTACGCGTCCAGCCTGGTACGTTCACCTTATTCCCTATTTTCTCTACTACTTCTCTAGCTACGCTTACTGCAAGAGTCTTGTTAAACCCTGCCTCTATCAGCGTTCTATATATTGTGAACTCGAGAGGTGTTAATCCTAGTTTACTAAA
>JAWBBW010000019.1:0-28488 GCA_038824035.1 Desulfurococcaceae archaeon | reverse complement strand
CGATCTATATTCACTGAATAAAGTATTATACTCTAATCTCAAATACTCTTTCACATCCCCACCGGTGCTAACTATTGCTGAAAACCTCTGGAAGAACTGTTCCTCTATTTTGCTCGGAGTCTCCTTGGAGACCAGTCTCAACGACTCGGGTAAACTATATCCCCAGTTCTTGGTTAAGGTGTATACCTTGGAGTATATTTCTCGGTATTTCTTCTTGTAGAAATCGGTTTCACCTATTTTTTGAAATAATGTAGCCGTGGCTGGGTTACTGGTCACAAGGCACCTCATATGGACCAATATAAATGTGAGGTCATCCGATATAGGTATTATGCCACCAAGTCTCTTAACCCCTGTATAATATATTACGAATATAACTGAGCCCACGACTGTCATCGCCCCTAAGACCACGTTCATTGGATAAGGGACATGTATTGTTATCAGTGATACCACGATCGCGTTGAAAACCACTACGAAACCAAATAAATATGCCCTCCTAAGTAAGAGGTCTAGTACCTTGTTCATCACATTGGCAATATATCCACGTAGTCTTCCAAAACTTATGGTAATTCACCTTTTAAGAGTCTTCTATACGCTTCCTCGAGGCCTAAGTCATATGTCCTGACAATAGCTTTGTACACGTCGAAATAATCCAATATATTCCTTTCAACGAGTAATCTAATGTACTTAGCCCTCAGCTCAAGCTCCTCGTAGATCAAGTTTATGTCTTTGCGCGAGATACCGCGCATAGTGGCTATTTTCTCCTCAAGCAGATAACTAGCTCCTCGACCTGAGAACCTGTGCACATCTGACACCGGGTCCCATATGAAAACTGGTATTGCCGCTATCGAATCTGTCCTGGGGTCATACCCTATTATTTCATAAATCGAGATCATTCTACGAGTTAACAGGCCCTTTTTATCATATACGGAGGACTGAAACCATGCTATATTCAAGTTATCTAGATTAGTTTTAGGCACGCTGATAGGTGGGTTTGTGAGTCTCTGTAAAAGCCTCTCGAGATTAGCGGCGTGAAATGTTGATAAAACCGGGTGACCAGTCTGCATGGCTTGAAACGCTATATTGCCCTCTACACCCCTGATCTCGCCTACTATTATATAGTTAGGCCTTTGCCTAAGTGCTGCCCGTAGTAGATCGAACATGGTAACACTGCTTTCAGCTTTACCTGTATCCCTAGTTAATTCTCTGACCCAGTTTGGATGTGGCAATACGACCTCTGCTGTGTCCTCTATGGTGACTATCTTGTAATTAGGCCTGATAAACACTGCGAGCGCGTTTAAGGCCGTTGTCTTACCACTTGCCGTTTCTCCACATATAAAGGCACTCATACCCTCACTAAGCATGATCCACATGTATGCTGCCACGTATTCGTTGAACGTGCTCCATTTGATCAACTGTGTCACGCTTATCGGGACCTTGGCTACTCTCCTTATAGTGAAATTACTCCCATGAAGGCTCACATCTCTCCCATATACTATGTTTATCCTACTCCCATCAGGCAATGTAGCATCCACAATTGGCCTAGCTCTTGATATAGGTTTGCCTATTTTTTCGCCAAGCTTGATCACGAAGAGATCCAGCTCCTCCTCACTCGAGAAACCTACATTGCTTTCAAGCGATCCAAAGATCTTGTGAACGACGTATATGTTCCCAACTCCTTTACTAGACACATCCTCGAGGTATGGATCCCTTATGAACGGCTCCAATATACCTAGCCCTATTTTATCTCTTATCAAGTGGTATTTAATGTAATCAACATCGCCGATGTAAACCTTTATCTTGGAATTACGAGGCCTCACCTCATTGTATTCAACTGGCTTGTCACTTGGATCCAGTATGTCATCGAGGAGTTCTAGAAGTATTCTCTTTTGCTCCTCGGCCGATTCCACGGCGTGTTCGGGCCTTATCTTATACGCCAAGGCCTCTTCTATAAGGCTCAGCAAACGTGAAGGGGGCCTGGGCGGCTCGATGACATTGTATTTCGCATAACCCTGTGTTCCACGCTCAACATTGGTCACATGTATGAAAACACCGCCACCGACAGGGTATAATACATTATATTTCCTCCATGTCTTCATATCGCCAGTAGGCTTGTCCACGATGATTGGCTCATCTCCGTATTTCCCCTTAAAGTCCTCCATGTATTTGACCAGGTATTCCGGTTTATCGCCGAAATTCGGCTCTTTTATATCCCTTGCCTT
Organism: Desulfurococcaceae archaeon; assembly: GCA_038824035.1. Taxonomy (GTDB): domain Archaea; phylum Thermoproteota; class Thermoprotei_A; order Sulfolobales; family Desulfurococcaceae; genus UBA285. The sequence continues at coordinate 26,269 of JAWBBW010000019.1, read as the reverse complement.
GCGTTGTCTAAATAACCTCCTTATTTCAATCCGGGGTAAACTGGGCATGGTGAACGCCCATTATACTTTCGCCAAGGCCATTGGAACGAGTTTTATGCCGAAAGCCGGATCTACCTCGAACGTTATTGTGGTGTTATAGGCTGTTGGAGCGCCTTTCAGCTTTATAATGTTCAGGGCCTTCATCAACCTACCACCCATCTCCACATTCCTCAGTTCCATGTATCCATCTGCTATCGCTTTTAAGAACAAGTAGGTCTCTTTATCCAGGCCTTCCGGGTGAATACTCAGTATGAAGGTCTTACCCCTGTCTACTAGCTTTTTAACTATTGTTAGGAAGTTAGACACGTTCTCGGCACTGGCGCCCTTGATAAGTGTTGTAAAGGAGTCTATAACATATACATCGTATTTGTTAACGCTTCTAATTATATGGTTCTGAACCAGCTCGAGCAGAGTTCTCCCCGTGGATTCAACCCACTTTATACGGGGTATCCTGGATGAGTAGACAATTAATGAGCCATTGAGATAGTGATTGAGCACGTCAAAACCCACACCAATCATTTGCCTGACATAACCTATCGTAGTGGCCTCCGTTGTTATAACCGTGGTTCTCAGCCCTGAGAGAAGGGCCCCGTGTATAAATTGTTGGATTAAAACAGTTTTACCAGAACCATGTTCCCCCTCAACTACTATGAGAGAGGGGACAGGTATACCGCCAGCTAGCTTTATATCGAGCTCGCTGTTACCAGTTGTGATCACCCTTGTCTCAAGGACCAAGAGAAACCCACCTCGACGTTGTGTATCCATAGTGTGAAGCAAACAACACCCTCACTGGCCTACTAACATCTATGTTTTCCACGATAAAATACCCATTAATCACCCCTGTTTCACCAGGGCCTATGGAGTTCTTCGAATTGAATGACACGGCATAGCTATCTGTGAGAAAGATCTTGTCGACATACCAGTTATCTCCATATATTAATCGGACAACCTCTACACCACCATCCACTTTGTAATATTGGATCATTAGATCGCATTTATCCATATCATATATCGGCTCTAAGCCATCGTTGTGAACATAGATCACGATATCAACTCTATATACACCTATGTTCTCGTCAATACCAGTTATTGTTAACTCAGCGTTTGTTATCAAGACCCTGTTAAGCCTAGATCTCAGGATGGTGTCAGCATTGTTCCTTATCGAGGTAAATAACAACGTGGTGGAATATATGAGCATCCCTATGAGCATTGATGCTATGAACATGAGAGTTAGAGTGACCGCTACACCGGGCAGTAATACCTCTGATGGCATGTCTATACACCTAGCTCACTATATATGTAGTGGAATAACCATTGACAAGTATCAACCTGATCTCAATTGGCAATATGTATTGCCTACCATTGGTATTTATTACTAATCCAATTGTCTCAGAGGGCTCTAATACATTGTTCCTGACCCCGTACTCCACGATTTCCACATCACTGGTGCCCGTCATGTAGTGGTCTACTTTGCCATTGTAATCCTTTATGAATATGTCTATGCCGTCTAGTTTACTATATGGCAAGTCCCCTGTGTTCTTAACATAGATCACTACATGTGTCCCGTTATAATATGCGTATATAATGTTCACGCTTAATCTAAAGGTATCTGACCTGTTCTTTATAGCCACGCTTATTGAGTTCACAAGTGAGTTCAACTGGCCCATTACAGCTACCGCGAATAGGGAAGCCAAGATCACCGCTACTATTGTTAACAATGCATGTGTTATTGTGGTTGATTCACCCATTCGTTCTTACCCTCTTCACCATTGCTATTCGTGCCAATGGTTGATGTTTCACCACCTTGTTTCCTCCTTTTGAGTGCAAGCACATCTAGTATGGTTTTTAACGCCTCTTCTTCAAGCTCCTCTGACCTTACACCGAGTTGTCTCAACAACATGAACATCATTAACACGTTCTCCTCGTGGGAGATATTCTCTTTGAGAGATTCCTCTACTAGGTTCATGGCTGCCCTTAACAAGCCCACCTCTTCACTCGTCAATAATTTCATCTCTTCGAACATCTTTACAATTGTCTCGATACTTGTTTTTGGATACAGTCTCCTCAGCTCGTAGAGAGTCCTCATAGTATTCAACACCTTTTCAAGACCGGCCCTCGTGATCCTAGCCCTCTCTTTCTGTAAAACCTCGCTAATACCAGTCAAAACCCGGGCTAACTCCTTTCCCTCCGATACCTCGGGTTTCTCAGAAGGGTGCACAGGCCCGGCCTCTACTGCTTCACTGGGTTTTTCCGATTGTATTGGAGCTCTCGCAGGCTGAGCTGTAATGGCCTGTGTTGTTATAACCCGTTTCTCCGTCTCTTCCAATGGCCTATATGCACTGAAAGGCCCCGTGAGATCGGCTAAAGTGGCTTTGATCTCCACTATTGCCCTTTTCAAATCCTCCACTGTTGTCTTCAATTCCTTTAACTCCTTAACCAAGTCGACCTCGCCCTGAGACACGGCTACGCCACCCTGGTAAACACCTCTGGGTTCAAACCTAACGATGATTCGCAATAATCTGAGTACAAAGAGCCTGCAAAACCAGCAATCACAACCCCATAGATCTCTAAGTATATCCTTACTCGACACATATCCCCAACCCCTTAACTACGCGTCTTCCTTTAATACCCGTTAATAGTAGAAAAGAGTCCACGCCAACATGTAAGAAACGAGATAATAAATAAACCACGAGAAACCCAGCAGAAATATTCACAATAAGGTAATTGAATAACTCGAAATCAAGAGTTATATTGATAAGCACTAGGTAGAGGTAAATACATACACCAGCAAGCATAAAACCCGTTATCCCGGTAATCAAAAGACCCTTAACCAATCCCTTAACGCAAACACCAGCCCACATCCACCCCACCACGAGGGGTATTATGGGTAAAGGGGAAGATATAGGTTAAAAAAAGGACTAAATTAAGTTAACAATCTCGCCAACGGGTAGTGTTGGCGGAATAATCCTCTCAATTGTCAATGGAGCGCCGGCAAGAGGCCTTATCTCAACTACGAATCTCTGGTATGGAGTAAGTGCTAGTTCATTAGATAGGGCTATCACTAATACTACTTTTTCTCCGAGTTCTAATACTTTGAATGATGGCACTCCTTCATTCTGTAGTGATTGCACGAAGAAGAAAGCTGCATTAACAGGCTTGTCATCAGTTGGCATGGTGTTCTCATAGAGTTCAATATAGTTCACCGGTCTAGTAGCGGAAACTGGGTCTTTTTCATTTATTTTTCCAAAGGTTCCACCAGGAAGCCTGATCACGACGTCGACCTTATCGGCTGACAAATCCACTGCTTGTTGACCAGGAGATATCTTCAACGGTATATATATCGCCACGACCTTTCCATTCGATTCATCGACATACGCGAATACTGATCCATCTACCTCGAGTGCACTACTCGCCTCGTTTAATGCCTGGCTCATCACTTCCTTGCTTTTCTGTGTTGTGAACATACCCATGTTTAACACTACGAACGCCAACGCCGCTGCCACAATCACAAAGGCTATCAACACTATGGCGGCCTCTATGCCAACTATGCCTTTCATCCTGGCCATTCTCCTTCTCACCCTTCTCCACTCCAAGGGGTTTTTCCTCATCGTTTTTAAAAAACCTTCCATAGCTTTCGACGTGCCGCCTTCTCTGTGTTTCCAAATGAGTGTCGGCGGGTCGACGAATAACTGGCGGAAATGCTCTAGGCCGGTTTCCCTGGTTTTAAAGTCTATTAGTCAGTATTCTATAATGGTGTTGAAGAAATGATTATAGAGAACTCTGCGAACACTGATGATCACGCGTTGACGCCCATAGAGGAGCTCTCACTATTAGTAGATGACCTATTAGTGAAACAAGTCGTGTTAGCTGGGTTTAGAGATGGGATAATTGGCCACTGGCCGCCAGAATTAGATGACGAAGTTGAATACATAGCGAACAGGCTTTATGCGCCAAATAAGCCCTTAACATACATGGTTATAAACGGAGAACTTTTCAAGTATAAGTACATGGTGTTACTACTCGGTGAGAGATTTATATTGTTGGCTATGGATAAGAGAGTGAACGCTGAAGAAGTGGGCGAGAGATTGATAGAGTTGCTGGGAAAGCTCGGAATGAGGGAGTTAGAATAGCCTGTGACGATATAGATATATGTTTAACAACACTAATGGAGATATCAACGCGATTATCACCAACGCCATGATAAGGGCCGACACCCTGATCAATCCTAGAAACGTCGCAATCCCGGCTATGATTATCGCCGCCCCTGTGTTTATCTTCAAAGCCATCTCGGTGATCCATGGCGTATTTGTCAATTTAACCAAATATCTATATAACTTATTGGTGACATATACCCTGTAATGGATTGTCTTCCTAAGTAATTCCATCCCCTGCTTATCCATCAACAAAGCATCCTCGCCATTTGCTTTAACGAGTTTAAATAACCTCATGGGTGTCTGTGTAAAGGAGTTCAATAACACGTAGAGATCGTCCTTGCCTATATCAAGGATCTTCGCGATATTTCTCACTGGAATGGATCTATCCGGCTCAACGAGCCCCATGTACACTATGATCCTATACAAGTTTATACTTCTAACAATCTCCTTCGCGAGGTTTAACCTGACAGGCACAGGTAATGAGGTCTCACCGGGGATCGATGTAGGTCTCAAAAGCTCGATCATCCTTGACACGAAGTCTATTCCTTTATCACTCAGCGATATCGTTAGCTCATCTAGCTGTTTCTCCTTGATTATCAATCCCTTTTTCTCCAGTTTTCTCAGTGAATCTAACACAGCTTTCTTGGAATAACCAAGCATGGTTGCCAATTCATCTACGCTGAGTGATTTCCTAGTACTATAGAGATATAGTATTAACTCTAGTTGGCTAGTCGCTCTCGAGAAATCGATGACACTATCTAAGTGCTTTAGTAGCGTTAACTTATTTCTAAACATGTTTACGCCACTATATAGGTCATCGCTCAAACCCAGCCCCTTAATATCCTGTCGACGTGATTGAATTAAAAACAAGTGGACATGTATTACCAAGTACCGCGGCTACGTGTCCAACGACATCGTGTACTGAAACCTGCCTTTGTCACTGGCTTCGCTGTGTGATAGTCCTTTGTATTCTGGTGATCACAGCGTTCTTGTCCATCATCAACTCCACGATATCGTGTAGATATGCCTTGATCCTCCTCAGGTTATCTATGATCAGATATACATGTGGATTCCTAGTCAATATATCCACATACCTACTCTCGATCTCGGCTATTTCATTATACCTAGCGGCTATAGCCCTATATACCAACTCGTATTGGAAATCACTAACAAGCCTTCTCACTGTGTCGGCGAACTCCCTTAACGCCTTAACGTGTCTCACCACATGTGATCTATCCTCGTCTATTAAGTTAACGGGAGATCTGAGCAAGCCTCTGGCGATATAGGTGACGTGGTCAATTGATCTCTCTAGGTTTCTCAATATATCATATAGTATGTTGACTTCTAGAAACGAGGAGAAACCGTATTCTCTCGGCAAGTGCTTGCCAAGCAATACCTTGTTCAGGACTCTCAGGGAGTAGAGCGTTAATTTATCAGCTAAGCTGTCCTTCTCCACTAGTTCCATTAATCTGTTCTTATCAAACACCTTGCTTTCCAACACCGTTAGAAAATCTTGAAGAGTTGAATCGAGAATTTTAAATAATCTATCTACTATTTCATTAATACCTATGCTGAAATCCCCCGCTATGTTCTTGATCACAAGTAAATTATCCTCGTAGCTAACGACTTCTAATCCAAGCACTCTCGATGTCAATTCATCTTGAAATAATTTCAGGTAATCTGGGTTACTTTGATTGATCTTTATGTAGAATTCGTCATAGCCAACAAGGTACCTGGATATTATGTTCATTAGATCATACCTAATATTACCAGTTAATTCTAGTTCAACAGTGTTTTCACTGTGTTGCCCAATGGACCTGGGTGATGGTATTACTAATAAGCTGAGATCTGGAAGTATCTCCATGAACACTTCGTCTTGTTTCTGCAAACCATGAAGCCTGGCCCATTCCTTTGGAATAGATATTATGAATGTATCCCCTATGACCTGTACACGCCTTTTCAGCATATTACCACATGTATTATGATAACCTAAATGGTATTTAAATGTTTAAATGTACTTTAAATCTATTGTTAAATGTATTTAAAAACATATATCTTGATAGTGAGATATGGGGATATAATGTCTTCGTCGCGCAAACATATAACAGCAATATTGACGATAATAGTTGTGATCGCGGCTTCGCTGACAGGGTTCATATTGATACAACAAACGAGCTATAGGCCAACTACATCGACATCTACTCCGATCGAACGTACATCTACCCACCTCGATATGGTGTTAGAAGGGGCCGGTGCCACGTTCGTTTATCCCCAGCTCAGCGAGTGGATACATTTATTCCACTCTAAAACAGGTATTAAGGTGAGTTATCAATCAGTTGGCAGTGGTGCAGGTCTCAGCATGTTTTTCCAAGGAACAGTTGATTTCGCATGCAGTGATCCACCGCTTTCCCGTGAAACATGGGAGAAATATCGAGGAGAGGTGATACAAATACCGTGGCTCGCGGGAGCTGTCGTGGTGGTTTACAACATACCAGAGCTATCTGGGGATAATGTCTTAAAACTAGATGAAATAGCGATCGCGAGGATATATAAAGGGGAGATAGTATACTGGGATGATCCCTATATTAAACAGTTAAATCCCGATATCGCTGATAAGTTACCACATAGAGAGATCATAGCTGTGTATAGATCGGATTCAAGTGGAACCACTGAGATATTTACCACATATCTCCACAAGGCCACGCATGGTATGTGGCCAAAGGAATTAGTGGGGAAGACAGTTAATTGGCCTGTGGCGACACTTGGTAGAGGTATTGGTGGGAAAGGAAATGAAGGTGTTACACAGATCATCACACAGGTACAGTATAGCATTGGATACGTTGAATGGGGATATGCGATTGCCAATAACCTATCCATAGCATTGCTTAGGAATGCCGCAGGCGTTTTCGCAAAGCCCTCAGAGAAGTCTATAGCCAGCGCGTTGGAGAATATCAATATACCAAGCTCTCCGTTAGATGACTTCAGCCACATAGTGTACGAAGCCGTATATGCACCAGGCGATGAAAGCTATCCCATTGCTGCTTTAACACACTTGGTTCTATGGAGAAGGTATAATGATTCATCTAAGGCATACGCTATGAGAGAGTTCTTGAAATGGATCCTGGAAGAGGGATATAATCACATCATACCCGGCTATGTGGCTCCTCCCGAACCTATTAAGAACTTGTTGAGAGAGGCCATAAATATCATGGAGAAGGTGTGATCGCGATGCATTTATCAAGAAAAGACAAGGTTTTTTTCCTTTCCTTAATACCCTTTTCAGTTATTTTACTCGGGATCCTCATCGTGGCTGTCATCACCATATCATCTAATTCAATCGAATCCATAAGGGTTTTCGGCCTTAAATTACTTGTCTCGAATATATGGGATCCTGAAAACGGTAAATATGGTCTCTTAGCGCCTATCGTGGGATCCATAGTCACATCTACATTGGCTGTGTTAACAGCCCTGGTGTTATCGTTGCCATTGTCTATCCTGATTGCTGAATACTTGCATGGCAGTATTAGAAACATATTTTCATCAATTGTCGAGTTAATGGGTGGTTTGCCCACTATAATATACGCTATTTGGGCATCTACCTATCTTGCACCGATCTTGAAAAATCACGTCATGGATCCATTACATATGTATTTATCAATAATACCGTTGTTCTCTTGTAAACCCATAACCGGCTTCACAGTGTTTACGGCTGGGATCTCCATAGGGATCTCCATAGTGCCGTATGTCACAGCCATGGTGTTAGAGGCCTATCAAAGCATTCCATTGATCTACAAGGAGGCGTGTCTCGGTATTGGCGCAACCAAATACGAATCAATAAAAATCATGATCTCGCTTGCGAGGCCGGCTATTCTTGCATCACTGATACTGGGTTTCGCGAGGTCCCTCGGGGAGACAACCATTGCCGTAGCCACTATTGGAAACTCCATGTATCTTAGTGCCTGTGTTTTCTCACCAGGGTATACAGTCTCGGCTTTAATAGCATCACAGTTCGCAAATGCATACTTATATGAATACGCTGAATCAGTTCTATACTTATCCGCTTTAATAGTCCTATTGATAGCCATTGTGCTTAGCTTTATCGGGTTATCGATAATCATCAAGTGGAGGGGGAAGATAGTTGTATAGGTGGAGGAGGATAAAGGATAAATTATTCTTCATGTTTATCATAGCGTTATCCCTAATAGCCATTATGCCGTTAATCCACATAATCATTGTAACACTGGGCAATGGTATCCCGGTCATTCTTAGAGCCGGGGTAGATTTCTTCACCAAGACTCCTCCAACACCTTTATCGAGGGATATCGGAGGGATAGCCCCCTCACTAGTGGGTTCGACGATCATGACTTTGATCGCCACACCTTTGACCATTTTACTGGCGCTTTTCTCCGCAATAATGTCGACAGAGTTTCCGAGAAACCCGTTGTCCATGGCAGTGGATGTCATAGCCAAGTCCCTGGCCAGTATTCCCACAATCGTTGTCTCCATGGTTGTTTACCTAGTTGTAGTGATCCCAATGAAGAGGTTCTCGATGATAGCTGGTGCAATAGCGTTGACGATAATAGCATTGCCATATGCATATACATATATATCCACATACCTACGATCTATTCCAGCGACATACAGAGAGGCCGCTTACGCCATCGCAATGAGTAGGTGGAGAACCGTGTTCAACGTCTTTATACCCATAATTAGGAGGGGGTTGGCGATAGGAGTTTTAATGACAGTTGCCAGGATCATGGGTGAGACAGCTGCATTATTGTTCGTGACTGGTAGATATAGAATAGGTGTTTCGTTATCTCCATTAGATCCCGCAGATGCGATCCCTCTTCTGATATTCGATTACATGTTGACACCGTATAAGGTGTTCCAGGACATATCATGGGCAGCCGCAGCACTGCTCCTAGTCTCATACCTGGTTATCTTTATATCCACCAAGTTCCTGGTTAAAGAGGTGAAACTTTGATGTATGCTGTTGAAATGGAAGGTGTCGATGTATATATCGAGGACAGGCATGTATTGAGGAATATAACGTTAAAAGTACCATACAACACTGTGTACGTGATAATGGGGCCATCTGGATCCGGTAAAACAACTATTCTAAGAGTCATAAACAAGTTAATAGAGTTGAATCCAAACGCAAAGGTCAAAGGCTCTGTGAAAGTACTGGGATTTGACGCCTTCAAAGTGGACCCATATGATCTGAGGAGATATATAGGGATGGTTTTCCAGATCCCGAATCCATTCCCCCATATGACCATATACGAGAATGTCGCAATATCGGCAAGAATAAATGGTGTTGCGAGGAATAAGAAAGAGTTAGACGAGATCGTGAAATGGGCATTGGATAAGGCAATGCTATGGGATGAGGTGAAAGACAGGCTAACGAACTACCCTCATACACTTAGCGGTGGCCAGAAACAAAGACTTTGCCTTGCAAGGGCCCTCGCGATGAAACCCAAGATCCTCTTATTAGATGAGCCAACCGCGAACATAGACCCAGTAAATGCTAGGAAAATCGAAGAAGCCATATCTGCTTTAAAGGAAGACATGACAATCATCATGGTCACACACTCGCCTCACCAAGCCGCCAGGGTCGCTGACCATGTCGCCATGATCTACAATGGCTCAATAGTGGAGCAGGGTCCTGCATCTCAGGTGTTTTTAAACCCGAGAACAGAATTCACAGCTAAGTTCCTGAGAGGTGAGGTGTAGTGTCTTTTACAAGGGGTTTAGAGAGAATAAAGGATATCCTGGTTAGAATGTCCATTTTAACCAAGGAGAGTGTCGACAGAGTCAACGCGTTGTTCTCGACAACGGATGACCTGGAGTCAAGGAAAAAGATATGGAACGAGGTAAACGAGATCTCCATGATACTGGATAATTTAAGGAAAGAACTGGTCATGGAGGTATTAATGTTCATAGCTAGGAAACAACCACTTGGATTAGAACTGAGAGAGGCGCAGATAATCATAAGCATAGCGTACGATATGTACAGAATATCGAGATATTGCAGGGAGATAGCTAGAATAGATATGTTGATGATGCCGGAGAGCAATATAAGCAAGATACGAAATATGCACGCTGTGTTCGACCTGGCTAGAAAAGCCGTGGAAGCTGTGATAAAGGATCTCGAGGAGCTCAAACCTGTGAACAAGGACATAATAAGCGATATAGATAACGCGGTTGATGAGGAATATGGAAAAGTATTACGAGAGATAACCATGAATGAAAACGTTAATAGAGAGATCGCTTGTAAAGCACTATTGATGAGACATATCGAGAGAATAGTAGACCACGTGGATTACATAGAGCAGTATTTGAGTGAGCTTCAATCATGAAGTCTTTTAAAACGCTGAGCTAGAACACGCGTTGACTATGAGTATATAAATGGCTTTAACGATATAGATACCGATGATCTAACCATGAAAAAACCTGGTTATATGTTATTCGCAAATTGCTCCTAGGATCGCTTGTCATGAGCGCCATTTACTCAATTATACTAATCATCGTTGTCTATCTCCTAGAATTCCCGGGCCTAGGAGTCGTCTTTATGCCCCAACCATTCTTGAGGCTAATAATCGGCAGATGGACCATGGTATACGATTTCACGGAGATCTCCATGATCCCATGGTTCGCCTACATCCTCGCTCTACACTTCTCTGTGTATTTCTACACCATTGTAGTCAAGAATTTACAAAGACCATATTTCCTCGGCTCAGCGTTGATATACTTTGCCAATGTAGTATTAGTCTTAATAGGCCTCGGAAACCCCGATCTCAAGTACCTCGTAATCAAACACACCATTGGAGAAGCCGGCTTTCTCCCCGGAGGAGCATTGACTATTTGCATAGAATGGCTTGGATATAGATCAGTTAAAAACCATATATCCCGCGGAGTATTCGAGGAATTAAAACTCAGAGAAAACTCCTAACTACTATTTGACCATAAAAGCCTTGTACCTAAACATAAGGGGAATAAAATGAACCACAAACATATATCTTCCTTATTCTATTACTAATCCTTACGTATTATCGTGGATCATTGGAGTGATCTTGGGGACGCTCTCAGCTTTTTCGAAAACAAGAAAATAAGTAAAGCACTATTAATGATATCCACCATTATCTACCCTTTTACCATACATAGTGCTTGCGCTAGTTCTCTTCATAGTTTTCAGTATCGTGGTTCCAGTGTATTCCGGCGTCGGGGGTGCTGGCTTCATGAAACCGGAGTTGTCATGGGAGTTCCTTAAAGCTGCCATTTCAAGGGCCTGGTTACCTGCATTGACATTGATAATAATATGGGTAGCCACGTGGTTTGTCGGTGCATACATGCTCACATTGAGTGTCAAGCGAGAGGACTATGTGTTCTATGCCACGATAAGGGCTTTACCACGTGATAAGCTAATATCCAGGTATGTGTTGAAAAACGTGATGTTACCTCAAATAACTGCTTTGACACTTAGCCTTGGAAACGTGTTTTCAGGCGCCTTGGCAACCGAGTACTTGTTCACATACCCAGGCCTAGGTTACCTAATACTGCTCTCACTTCAACGCGCTGATTTCAACCTGCTCCTAGGCATATGTGCATACTCCATTACTGGTGTAGCTGTTGCCGCATTCATATTGGATATAATATATCCATTCATAGACCCCCGTATAAGGTATGGATTTAGAGGCGAGTAGGTATGAGCAAGAGGTTATTGGCCTCGGCTGTGATATTGGCCATAATAATTATATACGCATAAGTGATCAGCGCATTGGCTCCATTTGATCCAAGGAGGTGGAATGTCATCCCACCCAATCAACCTCCCTCATTGAAATACCCATTCGGCACAACATCGCTTGGACAAGACCTGTTTTGGCTATGTGCACAAGCGCTCAGGTATTCCATAACAATGTCGTTGATAACCGGGTTAATAGGGATAGCCATAGCCATGATCATTGGTGTCATAGGGGGATATCTACGTGGAAAGGCGTTTACAGCCATAACACTATTTATAGATTCGTTTTGCGTGATACCTGCTCTGCCAGTCCTTGTGTTGCTTTTCTCACTGTGGAGAGAGGCCATAAACCCATTGACAATGGCTCTATGGATAGCAGTGTTCTCGTGGGCGTGGCCATCGAGATATATAAGGTCCACTGTAATGAGCCTGAGGGAAAGGACATTCACATATACAGCTAGGTTCTCCGGTTATAGCCTGATCGATTCGATCAGGTATCACTATCTCCCCTATATATTTGGTCTACTTATAAGTGGCTTGTTGAACATAATGCTATGGGCAATAGGCATAGAGACCACACTAGCTGTATTCGGGTTACTAAGCTTAGCCGAGCCAACTCTAGGGCTAATAATATTCTGGGCAATGAATTATCTGGCATTGCCAAGGGGTATTTGGTGGTGGATAGCTTTCCCAGTGGCACTCCTGGTTACTTTGATAGTCTCCATGTATTTCATTTCACTTGAACTATACCGTAGATATGTGCTCTAGTAGGTGGGATGATGGACAACATAATCATCGTAAACGACTTGAACGCTGGATATATGTTGAGAAAGGGTTATATAAAAGCGGTGAACAATGTCAAACTAGATATTAAGTCAAAGGAGATCATCGGGATAGTCGGTGAATCCGGGTGTGGCAAATCAACGCTAATTAGAGTTATTTACGGGCACATAGAGCCTCCTTTAAAGGTATTGAAAGGCAATGTGATCTATGTAGACCAGGATGGAAAGAGCCATAATATTGTGCCGGCTGAGAGGGATTTCCTCGAAAAACACATATGGTGGAAAAAGATTTCATGGATCCCCCAGGCCGCTCAGAACATATTTAATCCATTGATCAAGGTGTATACACATTTCGAGGAAACGTTGAAAGCGCATGGATACAGGAATATCGAGGAAAAGGAGAGCCGTGAGATGATTGCAAAACATGTAAAGACGCTTGGGTTACCGAGCGAGGTCCTAGATTCCTATCCTCATCAATTAAGTGGTGGAATGAAGCAAAGAGTTGCAATAGCGCTGGCAACAATATTACATCCAAAGGTCGTCCTAGCCGATGAGCCGACATCGGCCGTCGATGTAGTTGTTCAAAAAGCAATTTTGCAGTTATTCGAGAGATTGAGAAATGACATGGAGATGACCATTGTGATTGTATCACATGATATCCAGATGTTAAGTGTGATAACTGATAGAATGGCGGTTATGTATGCTGGGGAAATAATCGAGGTATCCAATACCAAAGAATTATTTGAATAGCCGCTACATCCATATACAAAGGCACTAATAACATCAACACCTAAGCTGGGTATGAAAGAGGGGATCAAGGGTCTCCCGGGCCAACCACCAGATCTCTTGAACCCGCCACCAGGGTGCAAATTCCATCCGAGATGCCCATATGTGAGGGATAGATGTAGAAGCGAGGATCCACCAGTGACTAGGGTCAACGATAGATCTGTTAAATGCTGGATTTACTCTGGGTGACTTGGCGTGGAGCCCAGGGAGGTTCTAAATATCTTTGAACTGAGAAACGTCTCCAAGCACTATGGCTACGGATTACTCGGTCTCTCTAAATTCGCCGCTGTAGATAACGTTGATTTCTCCATTACCAATAACCCAGCAATATATGTATTAGCCGGCGAATCCGGTTGTGGTAAGACCACATTAGCTAAAATGCTTCTCAGAATAGTGAAGCCAGATAATGGCAGAATATTGTTCCTCGGCAAAGACCTTTGGAAACTCAAAGGCAACGAGCTGAAGGAATATTATAAAATGGTGCAACCTGTTTTCCAAGACCCCTATGACACGTTTAATCCATATGAAAACCTAGAGATACCTTTGATCAAAACAGCCCAGAAATTACTGGAAATAGACAGGGAAAGGGCGGTGGAGATCGTAGCTAAAGCCCTCGAAATAGTTGGATTAGACCTCGATACAATAAGGGGACGTAAGAGAAGCGAGTTATCAGGTGGACAATTACAAAGGGTTTCAATAGCGAGGAGCCTCGTAGTTAAACCAAGATTATTAATTGCCGATGAGCCGGTCTCGATGCTCGATGCATCGTTAAGGGCAAATATATTGAACATATTCAAGAGACTTAAAGAACAGGAGAAAATGACCATATTATACATCACGCACGACCTTGCAACAGCATATTACATAGGTGATCACATATCAATAATGTTCAGGGGCTGTATAATAGAGCATGGAAATATAGACGAGGTGTTGAAAAACCCGTTACATCCATATACAATAACCTTGTTAGAATCGTTACCAGATTACAGCAAGAAAGACAAGTTCCTGAGAGAGCGTGTTGAACTAAAGGAGACTGAACTACAGGAATTCCTCATAAAAGGCTGTAAATATTATTACAGGTGTCCATCGCCAAGTGAAAAGTGCTATGAGACAAGACCCGCTTTCATAGAGGCTAGGCCTGGTCATTTCGTTGCATGTATGAAATACACGAGATAAGACCTCTTTATTCATCAAATCCCGTTCACGGGCTTCTCTTGGAAACACGATTAAGAACCATTGACATATAAAGCACTTTTCTAGATGATTTCCCACGTGGTTCAAGGTGATTCACTTGGATTGTAAACTATGCGGTACTAGTGGTTACTATAGGCCGAGTTACCTGAAATACTGGCTGTGTGAGACGCATTTCGTAGAGTATTTCGAGAAACGGGTCTTAAGGTTTTTCTCCAAGCCAGGACGAGATTTAAGGAATAAGAAAATCCTTGTGGCTTTATCAGGAGGTAAGGATAGTGTGAGCCTTCTCCATATTTTACTTAAGAATAGGGATGTTCTAAAATACACAAATATCGTAGCGGTTCACGTGAACCTCGGGATAAGTGGTTTCAGCGATCTAGTCGAGAACGTTGTGAGAGACATAGCCGGTGGCGAGAATGTGCCTTTCCTATTGATCGATCTAAAAAATTTGATTGGAATAGGGTTACCAGAGTTATCGAGGAAAGCTAGGCGGGCTCCATGTAGTGTATGTGGCCTTGTAAAGCGGTATTTGTTCAACGCTGTAGCAGAGACCGGGGGTTTCGACATCGTGATGACAGGGCACCACCTTGACGATGCATTGAAATTCATGTTGAAAGACATGATCACATATGATGTCCACTCCCTCAGAGGCCTGAAGCCCGTAGTGATCAGCGTTAACGGGGTCACGAGAATGAAGCCCTTGACCACTGTATATGAAGACGACATAAAGGCGTACGTGAAGGCTACTGGTTTAAAACACATTGAAACACCTTGTCCATTCAAACACATTGGTGATGTAGATAGAGCAGTTGACTCTATAACCAGGGTTCTAGAGGATAATATACCTGGTGGAAAGATCATGCTTTATAGGAACCTATGTAAACTCGTAGAGGAATATTTAAAGAGTGATGAAAACGGGATTTTGCGTTGTCAATATTGTTATTCGCCATCGAGGAACCATATATGTGGTTTCTGCAAGCTTACAGAAAACGTGCTCGGCGAACCAAGAGGCATTTTCGTGAAGAAAAACATTGCAAAATTACTGGATAACATGGAGATGAAGTGGGTTGTGTAAAGGCCTAGCCTAGGAAACCCCGTATCTTGGCGAGTGATAACACATATGGCTCCATGGGGTTCATTGATAATAAGTTGACATATGAGTCATTGGGTTCCGGTTTAATGCCGAGGATATCAAGTGCCTCGTTCACTATGTGCACTATGCTCTCATCAAGCCTCTTCGACGCTATTGATGGCGAGTAATAGGATGATTCATATTTCCACTCATCCACTAAATATGGGAGTAGTTTTAATAGCTCTTCTAATTCACCGTTCTTGGCCGTCTCTATGATAAACGGGGCATCTAGGTAAACGGGCGGGATCCCTACGAGATACCATATGGCAGTATACATAATTGCCCTCGGCACATTCAATCTCCTATCCTCGAGGACAACCACTCTGCCATATTCTCTCCAAACGACACGATCCCGTGTGGATGGTATTACATGTGCATATTTATTTATAACGTCAATGTATCTGCTGACCAGTGATCTATATTTAACCCCAGCTTTCCTTATTATCTTTAATGAGTCACCGGCATCGATGTATCTCGGCTCTTTGCCGACATTATCCCATAGCTTTTTCTTAACACCTATGTAGTCATGATATGGGATATCATACCTGACAGCAGATTGGATCGTTGTCGTGTAATATCCTCTGTAATTATCTACCTCCATATCCACGAGTCTGGGGTTATTTAGCCCTCCTCTGAAAGGTGGCGAGCCCATGCCTATTATTGGATATATGTTCATTCCAAGTCTTTTCTTAAGATGTCTCAACAAGTTGAGTGAGTATACTATAGATATCGATGACGCTATGTGCCCATTTCTCACTGATGCATCGCTTTTACCAAGGAACACCCTGATGGAGTCGTATTTGATCCCCATTTCCTCGCCGGATCTCAGCACGGCGTTTATATGTCTATGTACGTTAATTATCTCGTCAACGTCCTCCACGAGTGGAATGATCTGTACGTTGTTAACTGGGACCTTGAGTTCCTCTCTCAAAACATTCGCTTTCTTGACCAAAAGCCTATGAACTAATTCAACTATTAATGGGTCCTCAACCATTGGTAATATGACCCATTTCACAGCCTGCGCGCCTAGTAGTTTATAAGAATAGTAATTCGCGATCAATGCTGCGTCTATCGAGAGTACAACTCTTTCCATCTCCTCGAGTGAGGGGTTAGGTATACGAGGAGTTATGAGGAAATCGGTTCCAAGTGCCAATTCGGCTTTATGAGCCTTTATTACAATGTCCTTTGGCTGAGCATATGGTGTTAATTTGCCCTCGTAATCAGACATGACCTCTTCACATCCAAATAATGTAAATGATTGAATCGCCTCGTCAACCTCTTCGGCTGTCGAAACCTTTGTCGCTGAATCGGGATGTTGAGTACACATTAATCTTGGTATTTCCTCCGTCATGATGTTCACACACTATGTATCAACATCACTCTGTTGTTTAAAAACAACCCTCGGAGGTATATAAGGAATGAGCCCGGTTGTCACAGCCCAAATGAAACACTTAATTTGCTCTCACCTATCAGAGTGTCTAGGATTTTCTTGCCGTGTAACCTGGGATAGCGATATCTCCTGGGAGGCGTAGGCTCTCCTTCATAACCCAGCTCTCTCAGAGCATTCACAATTAACTCTTTATTCCGATCATTAGCGAGTTTTGAATAATATATGGCTGAAAGGCTATCCACCACCATGTTAGCTATATGTTTCTCTCCTTTCTCAGCATGTACATGTGGATTTCGTGTCTCCACCTGGTAGATCTCTATGTTCTCTGGTAAAGATGGGCAATTCCCCTCGGAGATATCAATGTAGCAGTTCTCGAGTATAGTGACCAATTCCTGTGTTTCAACGCTATAGCCACCCCCATATACCAGTTCTCTCGCTAAATCCATGCTCATGGCGTGTTCCCCGCTATTACTAGTCTTCACTATATCTGTTTCAATATTCCTACGAGAAGATAAAATCTTGTTGAGAACGGTGTTAACGATCCCAGATGCCCTGCCTAATCTCCTCAAATAGAACTCTCCAATACCCCAGGCCTTATAACCCCATGCAATCCTGACCATCTTGTACCTGGTCTCACTCATCCCTAGGACTGTGTAATATATCATAGTGTACTCTAGGACGGCGCCTGGAACATAATTATCAGCATCTATGAACCCTATATTAGAGGCCCTTAACCCATCCGCCACGAGTATGCCGAGTAGTAATCCCTCACCTTTACCATATCTGACAGTGTTGTCATTATCCAATATATCGGGTATGCTCTCCCCCAAGATCTCCCCAAGGAGCGGGTCTTTTTGGTGAATCACCACGATTGTCCTACCAGTTGTTTTGTAAATAGACCGGGCTATATCTATCTCCATGTTGTGTATATTGATCGGAGATCTAGAGGAAGCAGAGACTATGATCACTGGGGAGTAGATGGGAATAGCCCTTAAAACCCCTTCCAGAGCGAACAAATCCTCATCTCTCACTGGGATCACTATAGCCGTTGTCGAGGCTATATCCTCTAAGTCCCTGAATGTGGGTAAGGAGTAGAAACCGGATCTTTGATACCCCACGGCGAACAATGAGTAAACCCTTATCAACTCATAGAATTTAACTGCACCATATACTTCGAACCTAGATGGGTAATTTATTTGCATAAAGACACCGGTACATCGACTGCTATGAGCTAATGGAGATTTACATGAGATTCTGAGATTATATTGTGTAAAAGCCCTTTAATAATAAAAGCCTTTTAATAAATAGCAGGGATATATTATTTTCAAGCCGGTAACTAGGTGTATCGGTGTTTGACAGATATATATCAAGTAACCTTGAAAGTGCTGACCTCCATAGGTATCTTAGCCTTGACATGGGTACTTGGATGGTTCATAGGCAAGGCCATTAAAACCCTGGTTGTCAAGGTTCTCAATAAAATAGGGGCCGATGAATGGTTAAGGAGATTTAGCTTTGGAAGAGCAATAAGGAGAACTGGCTTATTCATAAGCGAGTTTTTTGGCATACTAATAGAGTGGATCATATATGTCACTTTCATAGTACTTGGTGTATACTTTGCATGTGCATATGCAGAGTGGATTGACGTAGCCGATATCGCTGCCAAGATTTTAACAATTTATATAGGGGGGTTTGTGAGAGCATTCATAGTGATCATACCTGGATTTATCCTAATAGATGTTTTCATAGGCTACATATACCGTAGCTCGGAATTGAGAACAGAAGCCCAGTTGTTAACACCCATAGCGGAGTATCTAAGAATCCTCCTATACATAGTGGTCATGATCTTCGCGCTCGAACAAGGAGGTATTAGCGTGGAGGCATTGACACATATACTCACACCTATTTTATGGGGGCTTACCGCGGCGATGTTACTCGTAATAATATATAACATATTACAAAGCACAAGGGGGAAGCCCTCGACAAGTGTATAACGCTGGTTTGTCAACTAGGTAGTGATAGCCTTTCTAAGCCTATTGAATTACTTCCTAGTTATGACGCCTTCATAATGATCTTTTTCAAATATGGCCTATCACACCAGGCATCTAATAGGCTATACCCATGTTGTTGATGATGTTTTATCTATAAAAACCAGCTCAATTCATTAAACAACACATTTATTTTATTGAAACAACATCTCCATGCATGGGTGGACTCATGGAGGGCTTGAGCATTATTGTAAGGGCGATCACATATTTCACGAGGAAAGTCGAGGACTTGGATGATATTCGAGATGAGATCGAGCATGGCTTGAACGTAATTGATGAAATACACGAACTTCTAGTGAAAAGAGGGTACATGGTTTTCACCAAGAGAGTTGCTTTACCTCCTGGCTCACTTAAGGCGGTTTCTAAAGCGATCGAATATCTGGATGAAGACGTATTGCTAAGTGCTGGTTTCATAGAAAATGGCAATGAAAAGGATATTGTTGAATCAGCTCTCAATGGTGTTTACACGCCTATTCTACATAATGGCCCATTAGATATCATAAAAGCTAGAAGATACTCAAATATAATCCATGAAGCCAGTTCACAAGACCCCGTGGCCGCCACGAGGATATCCATAGGGTTTCATGAAACGGGGTTTTTGACACCGTATTTCCCTGATTCCTCTAGTAGGGGGGAGAGGGCTATTGGGCTGGCATTTCTTTATCCAAATGCATTGTTAAAGCTACTCGAGAAAGGCATGTCAGTTGAATGGGCTATTGAGACCCTTTTTAGGGAGTTTGATAGGTTAGCACTGGAGATCCGCGGTGAAGTGGGCCTGGATACATATATAGACTATAGTTTATCCCCATGGATGGAAAACAGTGTAGTGAAGGTGTTTAGAGCGATTGGGGCAGATGTGGCTAGGCCTGGTTTCAATTACACATTGAACCTAGTTAATAATCTAATAGAAAAACACGTAGATCAGGGCTTAAAAACAGGCTTTAATGAAGTGATGTTGCCCTATGCAGAGGACTTAGAATTAATGCGACTTGGTGAAAGCGGGTTACTCCGAGCCCGGGATTTCCTACTCTACGCATCCACATGCGTAGCTGGTGTGGACATGATTGTTGTGCCAGAAGACGTGGAAACCCTTGCAAGGTTGATCGCCGACACCGCCTCCATAGCCATTGTAAAGAGAAAGCCAACCGGGTTCAGGGCTATACCAGTGGGCGAGAAACCTGGTGATAGAGTTAAGCTCGGTAAATTCGGGGAGATCACCGTAATTGATTATTGAAGGCCCTGTTAACAGACTGGTCTATGAATTAAGTGTTTTAGCCCTCGTTATTTAATGAAACAACTGGTGTGTGAAATGCCAAGGCTAGTTATACGGGAAAATCTCGTTGAGCTGGATAACGAGATGTTTCCAGCTAGCCAGGTGTTCTTGAGGATAAGTGGAAAGGGCAAAGTAATGATAACCAAACGAGAGATCAGCGGCATGTTCTTGATAAATGAAGAGCCCAGGATCCACGTTGACAGCGATATCGTCATAATAGAGGGCATCCCCATGGATATCGGGGGTGAACAACGCGTCAAGATCACTGTTTCTAGGAAAAACATCATTGTTCAACAAAGTGATAAGTACTATTTAACAGACGAGGTCGAGTTAAATATCGATAATAGCCCTATCATATTATCCATATCTTTTGAACACAGACAAGTAGTTTTATATGCGCGTAGTCTTGAAATACAAACCAAGCCATTTAAAGTAGAGATAGTGGTTAAATCTCGCGAATAGGCTCCCTAAGCCATGGTAATCCAGGTATCAAAGGGATCCTTCTTTTATGCCTTGTCTTTCTATGCAATTCTATTACCCGTTTAAACAACTCGACCGGTAGATCAGTCATCTCAACGGCCCTCTCAACGCTTAACCCGAGATCAAATAATGCATAAAGCGCTACATCGATCTCGGTGTACTTGTAGCCTAGCTCTTCCTCAGCCAAGTGATCTTCCCATAGCCTTGGTGCACTTGGTTTGTTAATAATTTTCTCTGGGAGTCCGAGACGTCTGGCTAACTCTCTTACCTGTGTTTTATATAAACAGCCAAGTGGCGCTATATCGCTAGCTCCATCACCATATTTAGTGAAATAACCCAGTAGCAATTCACTCCTATCACTAGTGCCAACTACCATGCCCGCGTACTTGTTGGCATAATAATACAATAGGTTCATCCTGATCCTAGCCCGGAGATTCCCAAGCGGGAGCTTATCGCCCTGGTTATAAAAAGGCGCAACTCTGTATGAATCAACTATGTTGTCTATGTAAATCACGTGGTATTCTACCCCATAACTCTCAGCCAGTTCAATAGCGTCCTCCACATCCTCCCTAGGAGTGATCCTCGAGTCCGGCATGATCAATGCCACAAATAGGTCCACTGGCATTCTATGTATAAGAGTAGCCAGTAATGTAGATGAATCTAGGCCACCGCTAAGCCCTATCACTATTTTCCTGGGATTCGTTTCCTTGATCACTCCCTCCACGAAGCTGCATATGTTCTTCACGACAACGTCATATGGAATATCGATCACATCTTTAATAGTGATCTTCCGCATTGAGATCACTTGTCACCTCCACAAATCCTAACGTATTCAGCACTCATATCTCTCTCATATATCTCGCCGCGTGGTTCTTTCTCTCTGAACACTCTCCCCTCGTATACACTGATTTTGACTGCCGGATCTAGCCAACAATCTGGTCTTAAGCCAGCTTTAATACAGGTCTCTGATAGAAATGTCTCCTCATCCCAGCAATACTCAACCGGTACAATGGGCAATAGAGTCCCCTTGAACCACCCTTTCTCGGCCACTAAACCATGTTTACCGATCACCACGTGTCTTGCCAAATTCCACCTGTTATCAACAACTAATTCAACAGGTTCCGATAAAACCGTCACCTCTATCACCACATGATCTAGTTCCCAAGCCTTCATTGGAGGGAATCTGGGGTCGTTTACAGCTGCCTCTATCGCGGACTCTATTGTTGAATCAAGGAGGCTATATATTGGCTGGAGAAAGCCTATACAGCCTCTCAGGCTTGTTTTACCATTTCTCCCCATTGTCTCTATCGTGGTGAACGTCATGCCCGGTCTTAGTAGTTTATCACTTGGTATGTTATCGGGTCTTATTTTTCTCTTGTTTTTCAAATACTCCTCTATGGCTTTCCTAGCTAGTTTAACCAGGTAGACACCCTCCTCGAAGCTCAGTTCCAAAGGATGTATTGCCCTCAACCATGAACCCCCATGCCTATTTGTCTTTTCAAGTTCTCTGTTTTCTTCCTAGCTTCACTGAGTATTTTATCTATCATTCTCCAATGTCTCCCAATCCAATAGACTTTGCCACATTTCCCACAGACCCAGAAATCGCTATGATATCTATAGACAGTCTCCGGGACACGGCCTTTGACTCTTTCCTTATCCACCTTCACCAATGAGTTATTATCTTCTGGGCATCTAGTGTAATTAAGGTCCACATATAGCCTTATACCAGTCACGCTGGCTATGTGTGCTAATCTATCGGCCATGTCGTCTTCCCACAACAATATGCTTTTCAAGCCCCTTTTCAAAGCTCTATTGTGTAGACCCCTATCCCTCGTGATTATGACCCTGTTCTCCGATTCAGCTTTTCCAAGTATTTGCCAATCTTCAGCATCTTTACTATACACGGTGTCGTAGCCAAGGATCCTCAACCATCTAGCCATAGACCCCAGCATAGAATCCACTATGAACTTTGGATCATCCCTCATTAAACAACCCTTATTTCAAGGAATGACTAAAAAGCTTATTAAACCGGTGTTAGAAGCGCGTATAATATATCCCTCTCCGTTATTATCCCCTGTAACACCCCATTCTCATCGATAATTAACGCCGAGCTCACGTCTCTTGAAAACATTTCACGCACCACCTTGGCTAGATCATCTTCGGGCATAGCCACTACGATATCTGTGACCATATATCTGTGGACCGGTTGTACTAGTAAGTCGCGTATATCGTCACTCGACATATGTTCAAACACTTCGTGTTTGCCGAATAATCTTACTATATCGATCGCTGTTATCAATCCAACCAGCACATTGTCCTCTACGACAGGTAATCTCCTAAACCCGTATTTGACCATCGTCTCCATTACTTCTTTCAGAGAACTATCCTTGTCAACCGTGATCACGGGTTTTGACATGTAATCCCTGGCCTTTAAACCGAGAGAGACAACACCTACCAGGTATGAGACAAGGTCGTGTTCGGTGATTATTCCATGAACACTTCCATCACGCTCTACCACTGGCAATATGCCCACACCATGCATCACCATTTTAGCCAACGCGCTTTTCAAGTCCTCATCGACATAGGCGAATACAGGGTTTCTCTCCATAATGGTTTCAACGACCTCGTTGTTTAAAGCAGAGTAAATGCTATATCCATGTCTTTTCTCAATTATCATGAACAACTCACCTCCCCCCATGTAATTGACCACATCCATTGCCGTGATAACCCCGGTTAATGTCTTTCCAGAGGGAGACAGGACTAGTAAACTGCGATAATGCTGTGCCATCTCTTCCACTGCTTTCATGACACTGGTTGAGGGATGAACATATCTCACATCGCGCTTGGCCATTATATGTAATTCACCTAAATAGGAGAATACTTTGTCGTTGAAATTAGGCATTCCATCGCTTCTTAACCAACGATAATGATCAAGCCTTCTATATGAATGCTTTTTACGAGAAGGTCTATTAGCCATTTGTACACCAGTATTTATTCGACATCGGGGTAAATAAATATAACCAATAGATCACTACTAGTGGTTTGATCAAAATAGAGCACTCATTCAGTCGACTTATGATCATAACAGTTAATAATCCCTATATTGCGTAAACCGGTTAAGACATCCTTACGAGAGCCCTGATGATCCAAGATATTCATCGAAACATCGATGCCTTGAAAATGATGTTGGAGAATCCAGGCGCTACATGAACTCGGTTTGTATACACGCTTAAACATATCAGTGAGGCTTTTAAGCAAAAAAGTCTTCTAGCTAAAGACCCCGCTACACAAGAGATGAAAGTGAAATAACTGGGAGAAGAACATATGTAGTCCATGACAGCCCACATAGTCCTTTCTATGGCTATCTTAAACCAAATCCTCCACACGACAAATCAACACGAAAACCGGTACCATCACAGCTTGGAACTACATTGATCAAAGCGAACATAGTCCTCGTTGAACGTATCCATATCCATGAACATCGTGATCAACAATATCCACGTATTAAGCCCGGTAATTACAGGTAGCCAAGGGACAGGGATCTAAGAGCATTGTATACAATACTCAACTCAATATGGATAACAACTTCTGCAAACAACGCAGAGTAGGATACGACATTGTGTAAATTATATAGAACGGTATTTAAACTCCAATTACTTAAACTCGGGGGAATATACCTTAAATGGTTTCTCGCCACCTTCAGGGCGAGAAGTATTTCTCAGGAATATATCATTTAATACTGAAACTTGATCAAGCTGTATCGATATTGAATATTTTAGTTAAACTAGTTATTCGTGGAAATAAAAACTGTTTACATGTTTCACGAGAAGTTCGAGTACTTCTTCTTGACATAATCCAATAGAACTTTGGGAAGAGGGCCATATTTGGACTCGTCGTATCTAGGTAACCGGTCTACAGATCCCTTAATCAATCTCGTGCCTATTTCTTCTAAATTTTCTGTTCCATAAACATCGTGGGCTATTTTCAATAATGCTTTCTCAGCATCGAGCCCTGCTTTGATGTATTCTAAGAGTGTTTTTCGGTATTCAAGCCTGAGGTGCTTAAGTGCCAATTTCACTGGTGATCTAACTTTTGTTAAATGGACTCCAAGGACCTCATCCATGTAGATGGGTTTATAAAGCGTTAAAGGAGCGATCAAAGCCTCCATGTATACCCCTTTTCCAAAGTCCAAGTATTTATATTTCAATTTACTCGAATATGTGAATAACCAGTGTTCAACATGATATGGGTTTTCCCCGCAAACATGGTATAAGTCACCGCAAAGCAACAAGTATTTCCAATACACTAGGTAATGTCTACGTGGATTTAATTCTTCAATAAGGTCTCTGATGATCTTTATTCCTTTTTCATAAAGTATCATGTCGGCATCCATGGACATTAGCCACTTATAAGATGAATTTCTTAAAGCTATAAGTCTAGCTTGAATAAGATCGCCTGGAGGAACTCTAATGAGCTTTATGTTCAACCCATGTTCCTCAATAACGCTTCTCACTATATCGGGTGTTCTATCGTTGGAAGAATCGACTATAACGTATTCATCCACTAGGTCTTTGATGGACAGGATCGATGGTTCGATCCAGTCCTCCTCGTTATAAGTGCACATTAACGCGGAAATACCCATATGTCTGGTAGTTGAATCCGCGTATTCATAAAGACCGGTGTGATATGTGAAACTCGATATGGCATTCCTAAGGAGAAAAACCCCTCGTCTACCCAAAATCTTCCTAGTTAAAACAATAAATGATACCATGAATGGCTCTACCTCCTGGCAGGTTATCGATGAATTGCCTTGATGTATCTGAAAAACATTAAACTCTGGAGTGAGGTTAAAAATCGTGATCTAGGTTTCTAGAAGGGTTTCGTCTAATCGCATGATGGCTAATAGCCATCGAAAAAATTAATTTAATCTAAAAGTTATGCTTCATTCAATGAAGAGAGAAATACGTGAATGCATCACAACGGTGTTCATATATTGAATGCCTATATACTACATTTGTTCAGCGTAGCGGGGGGAGGTGAGAGAGTAAGCCTTGAAATAGCCCAGATCCTGAGGAATAAGGGATTTAGAATAATCTATATAACTAATTCATCTAAAGCTTTGAAAAGAGTTGCTGAACTTCTCGGATTACCAGGGGATTTTGAAACCATTGAGGTTAATAGCTGGGCTGAAAAACTACTTGCCCATACAGGTAGATTCATAAGACTTAGAAGACTCTTATTATTGGAAAAAGG
>JAWBBW010000018.1:0-29555 GCA_038824035.1 Desulfurococcaceae archaeon | reverse complement strand
TTCAGAAGTATTAAACTTAAATAAAACCGGTGATTAAAAGTGTCTGTTATAGATGCCTCCAGAAAACTGATCAGTGAGCTCGCGTCGATGTTGGATAGGAGGATCAAGATCGTGTTAAATGATGGAAGGTATTATGAGGGAATATTAGCTGGCTTTGACCACCCATCATTGAATATACTACTGAGACAGGCGGTTGACAATAGGGGTTCTAAGTTTCCCAAAGTGGTTATAAAAGGAGACAAGATCTCGGAGATTTTAATAATAGAGGAACCGCTTTTCGATCCAGAGGATTTTAAAGAATTTATACTCAAGGAGATGAAACTGCAAGAACATATGATAAGAGTTGTATACGATGCCAGAGCAGTAGAGATCTTAGGGCGTTATAGAGTTAGTGAAGAGGGAGTAATGGGCTCAGGGCCCATGGCTGAGACTCTACATAGTTTGTTCAAGAAATACATGGAGATGAGGAAAAAAGTTGTCCAGGGATAAATGGATTGTTTTTCGAAGTAAAAAAATATGAATTAGCTGGTAGAATAGGTAAATTGCATACTAGGCATGGTTCACTGGAAACACCATATATTTTTCCAGTAGTGGATCCAGCTAGACAGGTTCCATCCCTTGACGAAATAGCGAAAATGGGTTTTAAAGGGATAATCACCAATGCGTACTTATTTTACATGCGGAATAAAGGGATGGCAAAAAGAATACATAGTGAATTGCACTGGAATAACGTGATCATGACTGATTCGGGTGGTTATCAAATACTTGTATATGGAGATGTGAATGTGGATAATAAGACTATTGTTCAATATGAAAAAGAAATAGACATAGATATAGGCGTCATACTAGACGTGCCCACGGGCACCAAAGATAGTTTCGATAACGCGTTGAAAAATACATATGAAACTTACAGGAGAGCCCTCGAAGCTCTACCTCTGATCATGGATTCTGATCAGCTTTGGGTTTTACCAATACAAGGAGCCCCCTATAGAGAGCTAGTCATTAGATCGGCAATACTTGCACGGAGATTGCCATATCATATATATGCGTTGGGTTCACCTACAGTTATGTTGGAAAAATATAAATATTCCAAACTTCTTGAATTAGCCATAATCGCGAAGATACATCTATTACCGGGTAAACCTTTACATGTGTTCGGTGTAGGCCATCCAATGATAATTCCATTCCTAGTGGCGATCGGGGCAGATTTATTCGACTCTGCTAGTTATATACTATATGCAAGAGAGAACAGGTATATGACAGAAACTGGTACAAAACATATAAGCGAATTATCATACTTACCCTGTAATTGCCCGGTATGTTCTAGGTATGACATCAGAGAATTGAGCGAAGTACCTGATAGAGAGAGAATAAACATGTTGTCTAAGCATAATTTATATATATTACAAAGGGAAATCAACAACGTGAAACAGGCTATTAGGGAAAACAGACTATGGGAACTCATGGAATACCGGAGCAGGGCACACCCGAGTCTTAGAAAGGCATTTGAAATTATAATTAAATATAGAGGTTTTCTCGAAAAATATAGCTCATGTTCTAATCCAAGTGGAAAAGCTACTATGCTCATAGACATGGAGTCATCTAATAATCCGAGAATCGCCATCAATGTACACAGGGCAATGAATATCATCGCACGCGAGATAAAGGGCAAGGAAATCATATTAATACCGGCATATAAAAAACCGTACGTTTATCAAGAAGAATACATCAGGGTTAAGAGGTCTTTATCCATGTTTAATAATGTGAAAACATTATTCATTCATCCATTTCTTGGCCTTATACCACCTCAATTAATATCTACTTATCCATTTTATCAACACGTAGCATATATCACCAGGCGCTCGATCGAAGATTGTAAAATATTATTTGAAATTATCAGAAAACTCTCAAAGTATGTGAAAAGAATAGTAGTAATCAACACTGCTTGGCTAAGTAAAGGACCGTGTAATGACGTGATCAACACAATTAAATCTCTACTAGGAGAAAAGCTCATTGTATGTAACTCAACCGAGATCTCTTCTCATATTCTTCAATAAGCTTTTCTCTTTCAGCACTTATCGCCTCTATCAATACTGCCTCTTCGATCAATGCTCGTGTCTCTATGTTTACCCCAATTATTTTGCCAACAATTTCTACAGCTATGGCGCTTGCTCTTGGATCAGGCCTATAGGGTTCGGTAAATGGCAATATAACCACGCCTTTTAATCCGTGGGCAACGGCGAACATCATGGTCAATGCCAGTGGACCTATGATATATCTCTCCTCGAGAATTTTACTGTCTAATTTAATTGATGTATTCCCCAGGGGAATCCATCTATACTTTTCATCTTGACTATCTCTTAAACTCTGGTCTAATCCACCGATAAGCATTAGTTCTTTCACGCCGTGTTCTTTTGCATATAATGCAAGGTACTCGGCATAATTGGTTAGATCTCTTCTATCTGGGAGAGCATGATTCAAAAGCACTATTACCTTGGAATTATCTATGGAACCAGCATATACCTCATAAGGGTACATTATATTTCGATCACGAGTGTACATCGTGAATTCTGGCATATATCTCGTTTTTATAAACCCTATTCTCTTTAAGCCCAGTTCCTTCACTATGTGCCTAGTAGACAAGTACCCTACTAAGCCAAATCCCTGGAACCCGGTGATAAAATATGAGTCATATAATTCTTCTTTATTAAATGATGTTAACGGAATGAACTTAATCATTGATATATACCCTCCCTAATCTTTACAGCTACACCTCTTTTATAAAAAGTCATTTCCCAACCAGGTTCAACGGCTCTTCCAACTGCTAACAAATTTCCATGAGAATCGGCTACAATGACTTCGTCATCAGGCCTAATCCTTGGATCAGCCATCAAGACATGTTTTGAAAAAAGTGTGGCTCCTCTTGCTATAAAATCCACGTATTCATCTTTAACGTAGACTCTGTACAGAGGATGTGGTAGTATCTCGTTGAGAACTTTACCAGCCTCTATGTATAAGTTAAACCTAAAATCCCTTGATCTCAGCGCGAGATATCTATTACCATTACGGAAAATGAGTCGTATCTTATTGGTGTTGGGGCTAATGGCTACTGTTAGATCATTTGGCAGGAATATCTCAGCGTTTACTCCGAACTGTAATTTGGCGATATATCTTAGCTCCTCTAGTTCCTCGCTCGTAGGTTTTCTTATAATCATATCATACACCTCTAACAACTCGTAGAGAAATGAGGTGTAATTAAGTATTATGGATTATTGAAATATAAACTTGGTTTCATATTTTTTAGTACTATCGACATACATGTCCTCGTTGTTTCGGAGTTTTTTCTTACTCTTTATTTTTTCAATAGCTCTTAGAAAATCGTTAAATATTACTATTTTCCTATTTTCTCTGATCGCGAAATATCCAGCCTCTGTTACAACGGCCTTTATATCTGCACCTGAAAAACCCTGGGTTAACTCTGCTAATTTAAGAAAGTCCACATCATCACTGATCTTCATTTTCCTGGTGTGTATCTTGAATATCTCGATCCGACCATTTTTATCGGGATATGGAACTTCTATTATTCTGTCAAATCTACCAGGTCTTAATATAGCTGGGTCCAGTATATCTATTCTATTCGTAGCGGCAATTACTTTAACCTTATCTAAAGGCCGGAATCCATCCAATTCGGCTAGTAATTGCATTAAAGTCCTTTGTACTTCTCTTTCACCGCTAGTACCTATATCTATTCTTTTAGCGGCTATAGCGTCTATTTCATCGATAAATATTATTGAGGGGGCTTTTCTCCTCGCCATATTGAATAGTTCTTTCACTATCCTGGCCCCTTCACCTATGAACTTTTGAACTAATTCACTACCAACAATCGATATGAATGTTGCATTGGCCTCGGTGGCAACGGCCTTGGCCAATAATGTTTTACCACAGCCAGGCGGGCCATATAGTAAAACTCCTTTGGGGGGCTCTATACCTATTTCTTCAAATAGTTCAGGATGCTTAAGCGGTAACTCCACGACCTCTCTGAGTTCATTGATCTGTTCGCTGAGACCCCCAATATCGGTATACTTTATGTTTGGTTTCTCTATTATTTCCATCATCTGGACGTATGGATCTACGTGTTCTGGCAAAATCTCCACTATAGTTGACCCTCTTTGGTTAAGGGCCACTCTTGTCCCAGGTTTTAGAAATGATTTATCAATATTATCCATTACATGTACAATTAGATTAGGACCTGTAGTGCTTCTGACAACGACTCTTCCATCACTGAGTAAATACTCAACAGTTGCCTCTATTAGTGGGGGTGATAGCAATTTCTCGATCTCAGATCTATAGTAATTTAGCTTTGTTAGCAATTTTTCACGTTCTTCCTCGAGCAAGCGTAGCTTTGATTCAAGAAATCTCACATATTCTTCTTCATCAGAGATCATTACATCAATGTGATCTCCATCGGGTTTGCCAAACTTAGTGTGTTTTTCCATTTCACTGTTCATAACGAAACCCGGAGATAAATAGGTTCATTAAACTAATTTAAACCAGGGTATATATTGTGAATTGCAAGGTGTATGGAATTGTCTTATTACTGTGAGATCTGTGGTAAAGAAGTCGATTTGAAATCCGCTAAGAAGGTTCTAATAGAGGGATCGATCCTTCATGTCTGTCAACAATGTTATACTAGGTTGATCAAACAAGGCAAGGCCAAGGAATACGTGGAGTCAAAGCCCGCTGTTAGACAAGGTACCGGGATTTCCACGAAATCCAGACCTGGAAAACCTATCTATAGAGAAGAACACGAGATTGTGGAGGATTACGCTATTCGAATACGTAAAGCACGTGAAAAGCTTGGATGGACACAGCAAGTATTGGCATCTAAGATCGGTGAGAGCGAAAACACTATTAAGAGAATAGAAAGTGGGAGGTTGAGGCCAAGTTTAGAAATAGCAAGAAAACTTGAAAAAGTACTTAATATTAAATTATTAGAACCGGTCGTTGATGAAAAAATAGATTTAAAAGGCAATGAAACCGATCACCTTACTATAGGGGATTTAATAAAAATCAAGGATAAAAGGGATTAAGTTATTGAATGTGATTGTTGTAATACCGAAGAAATACGTGAAATTTGTTGATGAAGAGCTTGGATTAGTTAAAACAATATATAATAATATACTAGACGTCGTGATCGTAAAAAATACATCACCTAAAACATATCTATCTCCATACAAGATCGAAAGACTCAGAGAAATGGACTTTGATAAGCTAATAGTGATGGATAGATTAAGACCATCTCAATACATAAACTTGATCAAGGAATTAAGGAAAAATGTCATAGATAGGGTGATGTTGATACTGGAGATTTTTGCACAACATGCTGGTTCCAAGGAGGCGCTATTACAAATAGAGCTGGCTAGGCTAAAGTATAGTTTACCCTTGATCAAGGAAACTATTAGGCATAGAAAACTGGGAGAACTCCATGGATTCCTAGGAACTGGTAGGTATGGTTTCGAGAAATATTACTCAATGATGAAAAAGAAAGAAGCTATTGTTAGAAAAGAACTTGAAAGGCTACGTGAAACGAGAGATACAAGGAGAAAAGCGAGATCCGAGGCAGGATTCCCACATGTAGTTATCGTTGGATACACATGTGCAGGTAAGACGAGTTTATTCAACGTGTTGACAGGATTAAATAAACCTGTGGGCCCTGAGCCGTTTACTACACTTTCTCCTAAATCCTATAAGGTGGTTTACAGGGACTTGGCATTCATTGTAACAGACACCGTTGGTTTTATAAGGGATCTTCCACCTGAGATCATAAGTGCTTTTTACGCTACATTAGAGGAAATAGTGGATGCCGACTTGATCTTAAATGTGGTCGACTCATCTAAGCCTGTTTCTAATATAATAGAGGACATTGAGACGTCTAGAAACATACTAAGTAAATTGAATGTTCATGGAAAAGACATGATCATAGTTCTAAATAAAATAGATAAGCTCTATTTCCACAAGGATATTTTAGATGAGATCTCCAAATTCCTTAAGCCAGGTGAGAATATAATTCCAGTTTCATGTAAACATGGAACAAATATAGAGAAGTTATTGAATGAGATATACGTAAGGCTGAGAAATAGAAATAACGGTGTTATAAACCATGAGGAAGATATATGTGCTAAGATATGGCCATCGGCCAGGCAGGGATAAGAGAGTTACAACACACGTGGCCTTAGTGGCCAGGGCTTTTGGCGCTCATGGATTTATACTAGGTGATGTAGTAGATGAAAATGTGTATAAAACAATCAAGAAAATTGAAAAATATTGGGGTGGTTTTCTTCACTTAGAAATGGGCGTTAACTCTGAGAAATACTGTGTTAATTGGAAAGAGAAAGGAGGCTTAGTAGTGCATTTAACCATGTATGGTATACATATAGACGATGTAATCGATAAGGTAAGAAGAGATACAAGAGATATATTAGTTGTAGTTGGAGCGAAAAAAGTTCCTAGGTTCTTTTACGAAATAGCAGATTTCAATATTGCAATAGGACATCAGCCTCACTCGGAGATCGCTGCACTAGCGATTTTCCTTGATCGAATATATGAAGGAAAGGAACTTTACATAAAATTCGAAAATGCACGGCAAGAAATAATTCCATCAAACAGAGGTAAACTTGTTAGAAGAAAACCAGCCAATCACTGAATGGCATTTGCTAAAGAACGATCGACGGCAACATCGCCGAAACTTTTGATTATGTTCTAAAACATGTTCTTCAATATTGACGTTGTGTTAACGGGTCTCATCATTATATAAAACATTTTCATAATAAATAATTTTTAATATCTTGGTCAAATTAAGTTAACAACATGATTCGTATTGTTTAATAAAGTTTTCTATCTCATCTCTTCGTGGAAATGCTGTTACAGCACCTCTGCGGGTACATTTTATTGCAGCAGCGGCGTTAGCGTATTTGATTGATTTTTCCAGCTTCATGCCTTCTAATATGTGCATAACTATAAATGTAGCTGTCCATACATCCCCGGCACCAGTAGTATCAACTGGAGTTATCTTATATGCTGGTACATAGATTTCTTCATCATTTCTTTTAGCCACGTATGCTCCTAATGCACCAAGTCTTAATGCTACAATCTCGATGTTCGGATATTGATCAAAAATCATTCTTGCCAAATACTTGTGATCTTCAATGCCGAACATATTCAATAATTCATCTTTACCCATCGTTATCATGTGTGAAACCCTGAAATATTTGTTCATGGTCTTCAAAGCTAGTTCACCTGAACCCCAAATATCCGCTCTGTAATTTGGATCTATAGAGACGAAGACCCCTGATCTATATGCCTCTTTCATCACTTCATAAATAGTTTCATTGAGTGATGGGTAAGCTGTAGCTACTCCGGATATATGGATCACTTTAGTCTTTAAGACGGCGTCAAGATCTATGTCATCAATTTTAAGCATAGTATCTGCTGTTTTAACCCACGGCTCTCTGTAAAAGAAAAAGTCTCTCTCCCCGTTCTCGTGTAGCATGACAAATGCCAAACTAGTCCTGGCTTTTTTCCTGACAAGCCATCTAGTATCAACGCCATTCTTCACCAGGAAATCCTTTAACATGTCACCGAATGGATCATCCCCAATAGATCCAATAAATGCTGATCTATGGTTAAGCCTAGCAATACCAACTGCAACATTTGCTGGTGCACCACCGAAATGTACTTCGAATATTGCCCCATCTTTGTAGCCGCCCGGCTCTAAGGGGATAATGTCTACTAAAATTTCACCCATACATGTAGCTTCAGTTACATACATCGAGCTCACCAAGTGTTATCCTAAAATATTATCATGGGTTTGATGTAATTCTTTCCACTCGTACCTCGGAGAATATTAAGAGCTTCTTCGAGACTTATTCTATCTATCATAGTATCCAACTCTGGTAGTTCGTCAAGGAGCATAATAGCTCTTTGCGTGGTATACGGATTTATAATGGTTCCCATAATGGATACCTCTTTTCTGAAAACCATATAGGGCTCTAATTCTACTTTTCTACCAGTGGGAGCTACACCAAAAAGCAATATCTTTGCCTGTGGAGCAACAATATCTAATTTCAATATTCTTGAAATAGCTTCTATATTTCCAGTTGCATCTATCACTACATTGAAACCTTTTCCATGGGTGAACTCTTGTGAAAACTTGTACAGATCGATCTCTGTGGGATTTTCTACAATATCTGCTTTAAATTCTATAGCCTTCTTAGCTCTTTGAGGTTGAACTTCGAATACTGCTATATCAGCGATTGTAAACCTTCTAAGAATGGCTAAGAACATAAGCCCTATCGGTCCTGCACCGAAAATTGCTATTTTTTCACCACCTTTTAAAGGCATTATAGCATCTAATCCATGAAGTATGCAAGATAAAGGCTCTACAAGTGCGGCTCTTTCAAGTGGAATATTGCGCGGAACTTTATACAAGTTATCAACAGGTACAGCGACTTTTTCTGCAAATCCCCCTGGCCTAGTGACTCCAATGCCTTCCCAGTTTTCACAGAAATGCCTTGATCCAATTTTACAATAATAACATCTGCCGCAAGCAATGTTAGGATCAACGGCTACTACATCACCTACAGAGAAGTCTTTGATATCTTTTCCCATGTCTATGATTACACCGGCTAATTCGTGGCCAGGTATTATGGGAAACAATGTTCTAGGTTCCTCGCCCCTGAATATATGGATATCCGTACCACAAATACCACATGCCTTGGTTTTTATTACGATCTCGTTTGCTCGAGGTTCTGGGTCATTTACCACATCTATATTACTTTCAAATGGTCTATAAATAACCAGGGCCCGCATATTCATCACCAGAACCATATCATTTCTATATTCATATATTCTGTATTTATAACATTTATATATGTTTATTTTACTTTTACTATGATTTCTCTAGTAGGAAATATTTTTAAACTCATCCTTACATATAACAGATATAAACAGAGGGGGTTGTATTGAGCGCGGTTGCACCCAGGTTCCTAGCAATAGCTTTAGTAGTACTAATTGTATTATCTATTGTAACAATAGCCCTTGTGGCAACGTTACCTAGAGAGATGCAGACCGTCACCGTCCCTGTAACAGTGCCCACCGTGAGCGTAGTAACAGTAACCCAGCCGGGAGTACCTGGAGCAGTAATAACTGTAACAGAGACAGTAACGATACCTGTTACAGTAACAGCGCCTGGAGTACCGGTGCCAGAAGCATTACCATTAGAGCAATGGCTTGCAGAGATGTCTGCTAAACATGGATTGAGAGGCTTGACTATAAGAATGGTCACGGAGAGTACACCTACAAGTCTATTTATACGAGATGTTCTGGCAAAGGAGTTTGAAAGAATAACGGGAATAACGGTAATTGTAGAGGCTGTCTCATGGGATGAAATGTACAGAAAATCAGTAGCTACTTTAACAGCTAGGACTACAGACTATGACTTATTCTACGTTGAACAAGATATAGTAGGACAATTCGGTGTTCTAGGCTGGCTAGAGGACTTAACACCATATTTAAGTGATCCAGAGTTAACATGGCCAGCATACGACCCTGATGATATATTTGTGTTAAAAGATTATTACTATGCTGGTAGATTGTTAGCTATACCATTTGAAGCATTCTTGAAGATATATGTATATAGAAAAGACCTGTTCGCTAAATATGGAATTTCTTTACCTGAGGTATTGACATGGGATTTTGTTAAGGAAGTAGCAGAATTCTTCGGAGCTGGTACAAGAGAGCCTGGAGTATATGGATGGGTTGCCCAAGCTGCTTCGCATCCATGTTTATGGTTCGAAATGGTTGAAAGTGTTTGGCCCACGTTCGGAATACAATATTGGGGTATATCAACAGGCCTGGATCAAGTTTACTTTAATAACACATGTGGTAAGAAAGCATTTAGGTTATATGTAGAATTATTGAAATATGCTCCACCAGGTGTGGCCTCATATACCTGGGATGAAGTAGGTGCAACATTTACTCGTGGAGATGCTGTACAAGGCTTGATGTATGCAGAATTCTTTGGAACGATATTCAAAGAGAACCCAGCTATGATAGGTAAATATGGCGTGGCATATCCACCAATAGATCCGGAATGCTATACTGGTGGTTATATAGGTTATTTTGATGGAGGTGGTATGGGCATAAACCCATATCTGCCACGAGAAAGAAAAATTGCTTCATGGTTGTTTATACAATGGGTTACAAGTAAGCAAAATGTTGCCAGAATAGCTGAAAACGTAAATACCGTGGTTAGGTGGTCTGTGTTAACAGAGTGGGGACCTAAATTAGATGAGAAATTTGGCCATGGATATTTTGCATTAATGATGAAAGCTGTGCGCGAAAACGTTTTCAGAGGTAACCCGCCAGGACCGACTTATGATATTGCTACAACAACAGAATTGTTTACAACATTACATAGAGCTGTTATGGGAGAAATATCGCCTGATGAAGCACTAGATAGGGCAGCGGCAATAGTATTGGAGGTTCTCGCTAAGTGGCGCGACGTGTATAAGATAATACCACCATATATATAGCCAGCTCATAGAATTCTACATAGAAAATACAACCTATTTTTTTACAAACTCCCCATAATAATTGTATTTATTTGAATTATTAAATAAACCTCTTGTTATTGATTTAAGGTTTTTAAGCTTGTGTCAAGAATACAATCCCTGGAGGGTCTTTTAGTACTAAGACGAGGTGAAATGGGTCTTATGTCAAGAGAATCTAGAAAAGCTGTGCTATTTCTTCTTCCATGTCTATTGGTGTATGTGTCGCTGGCTTTAATACCACTTGGCTATACGATATGGCTATCCATAGTTAATATGTGGCGTCCAGGTGAAACAAATATACGTTTTGTTGGCGCTGAAAACTACGTTAGGATTCTCACTGATCCTATGACTATGCATACCTTAAGATTGACAATAACTTACACTGTTATAGCTATAGTGATTGAGATCATTGTTGGATTAATAATAGGTGCTTTAATGTACGAAAGTACTATAATAAAAAAAGTGCTCACGCCAATATTGGTAATACCTCTTGGAATACCACCTATTACTGTAGGTTTAATATGGAGGTTCTTGCTTCACCCAGACTTTGGTGCATTCACTTACTGGCTACGATCAACATTTGGTGTAAATTTCAACTTTGTTGTAAACGGAGATCAAGCGTTTGTCTTAACGATTATTATGGATATATGGCAATGGACACCTCTTGTGGCATTCATAGTTCTAGGTGGATTGCTTTCAATACCAATTGAATATGTAGAGTCCTTTATGGTCGATGGTGCTGGCTTCTTTAGAAGGTTAATGTACTTATATACAAAGATGATAAGGTCAAACCTTGTATTTGCCATAATACTCAGATTCATGGATTCCTTTAAGGTGTTTGACCAGGTCTGGATGCTCACACAAGGAGGTCCAGGTGTGGCAACGCATTATGTCAGCATATTTCTATACAGGTTAGGTTTAATATCATGGAATCTCTCACAAGCTGCTGCACTATCATTGATAATTCTAATAATTATTATAGCAGTTAGCAACGTGATCACCAGGATCATAAGGAGGTGATATTAATGGTAAAGTTTTTAACTATAAATACCGTATTGAATTATAATACAATTAAGGAGAGAAATAAATGTAAAATGTAGTTGAAGGGATACTTATGAAGAAATTAACATTTATATATATAATAATAACCCTGATAATAGCGGTTACCTATATATTTCCATTATACTGGTTAATAGCAACTTCTCTAAAGAGCTATATAGAAATATATTCTAATCCACCTTATTGGTATCCGCCCAATCCATCAATACAGTATTATCTAGATGCCCTATACAAGTTCTTTGGGCTTAAATACCTGGCGAATTCGTTGATAGTAGCAGCTGTTAATGCCGGATTAGCAACAGTAATTTCATTATTAGCAGCGTATACTATATCGAGATTTAAGTTCAAGGGTAGGGATACATTATTCTTTTCCTTTGTCTCAATGCGTATGGCCCCGCCAGTAGTGTTTGCAGTAGCATATTATTACATGTTCTGCGTTACGCTGGGCATGAAAGATCAGCTTCTTTCATTGATTATAGTATATTTAGTGTTTAATGTACCGATAGCTATATGGTTGCTCCTTTCAGCTGAAGAGGCAATTCCAAGAGACCTTGATTATGCAGCTAAGCTTGAAGGATATGGTCCGATTTCAACATTGTTCAAGATACATGTGCCAATAATTAAAGGTGTTATAGCAATCTCATATATATTGACATTTCTATTTGCATTTAATGAATACTTATTTGCATCATTTCTAACAAGCACTGAAGCTAGAACTATTCCCACTGCTTTACAAGGCATGGTGACTGTTGCAGGAGTTTACTGGTCTCAAATGGCTGCACTGGGCGTTATCTCAGCCATCCCCGGAATAGTGATAGCATTGATAACTCGTAAATATCTGGTAACTGGCTTAACTATGGGTATGGCTTGAGGGATCATGTATGGAGGGCTTAGTGGTACAAAATCTCTTGAAAAAATATGGCTCAATAATTGCGCTCAATAACATTAATTTAAACTTCGAAACGGGAAAAATCGTTACGGTTTTCGGACCAGCTGGTTCTGGAAAGACAACATTGCTAAAGATAATTGCTGGTTTCGAGAGGCCAGATCAAGGCAAAATAATATTTGGTGGTAACGATATTACAGATACACCTTCTCATTTAAGGAATGTGTCATTTGTTTTTCAAAGTTATGCATTGTTCCCACATATGAGTGTATATGATAATATAGCGTTTCCACTTAGAGTATCAAAGAAATATTCAAAAGAAGAGATTGACAAAAGAATTAAGGATATAGCTTCATTACTTAGAATTGATGATATATTAAATAAATACCCCGCACAATTAAGTGGTGGTCAAAGACAAAGAGTAGCCATTGCGAGAGCCTTAGTCAAGGACTCTAAGATCCTCTTATTTGATGAACCATTGACAAATTTGGATTACAAGATCAGAGAGACTATGAGGGCTGAATTAAAGAAAATACTAAGATATAGTAAAGATAAGATCGTGATTTATTCGACACCCGATCCCGTGGAAGCCGTTGCCTTAGGTGATCGTGTAGCTGTATTATTGTGGGGTAAACTTCTTCAATATGACGAGCCCACAAAAATACTCTCAAAACCAGAAATGTTTGATGTAGCAAAGTTCTTATTCTATCCTCCAATTAATATATTTGAAGGAACAATGCAGTGTAAGGATGCTGTTTGTATTATCGACTTACCATCACTTGATATAAATTTGAAGATAACGGAGACTTCCAAGATACCCAAGGTATCTGAAAGAAGAGAAGTAGTCATAGGTATAAGACCTCAAGATGTTAAAATATCATCTGAACCAGTGATAACGTACTCACGTGATATGATTTCACTTACAGCTACAATAATTACAAGTGAGGTATTAGGTTCTGAAACACTTGTTTATGCATCAGTTAATAATAAAGGTATTATGAGGATACTTTTACCAGAACTTAGACCAATCGAAAAAGCCATTAAATTATCATTAATGTTTAAATCAACTGATATAATGATATTTGATAAAATTACTGGTAAACTAATATATACTTTAGGTGAATGGGTAGGGGAGTAATAATGGTTGAGATTAGAGTAGAAAAAGTAACCCATATATATATCGACAAAATAGAAACAATCGCCTTAAAAGATGTTAGCATAGTATTTCCTAAAGGTAAAATAATCGGCATACTCGGCCCCTCAGGATGTGGTAAGACTACACTTTTAAAAATAATAGCAGGACTTCTACGCCCTACAAAGGGCAAAGTGTTTTTCGATGATAAAGACGTTACTGACTGGGATCCCATAAGAAGAAATGTGGCCATGGTATTTCAGTTCCCAGTTGCATATGACATGAGCATATATGATAATATAGCATTTCCACTGAAAATAAGGAAATATCCCAAGGAAGAAATTGATAAAAGGGTTAAAGAAGCTGCCGAAATACTTGGCATACCTAAGGATATTCTTAGTAAAAGTGCTCGTGGTGCTGATCCCTCCTTGAGACAGAAAATTGCCGTAGCCAGAGCAATAGTTCGAGATGCAAATGTCTTGCTTCTCGACGAACCCTTAACGAATTTGGAACCACTTGTCAGGATAGAGTTAAAATCTAAGCTAAAAGAAATAGTCCAAAAAATGAAAATTACTACACTGTATGTTTCACATGACCAGGCAGAAGTATTGACCTTGGCTGAAAAAGTTGCAGTAATGAATGAGGGTAAGGTAGTTCAATACGATGATACATCAATATTATATGAATATCCAAAGAATAAATTTGTTGGATATTTCATTGGGAATCCTGGAATGAACTACATAAGTTGTGTTCTCGAAAATAATGTCCTTGATTGCGGAGCATTTAAATATAGATTAATGGCAAACGAAATAGAAGTGTTAAGTAAGGCGGGCAGAGAGTTCGATATAGGTATTAGGCCAGAGCATATCAAGATCTCTAAAGAAAGAGGTGAAATAAGCGGTAGAACAGCTATTATAGAAAAGATAGGCACGGCCATTCTATACCACGTAGAGCTTTCTACAGGTCAAATGATTTCAATAAAGGCATATGAACAGCTAGATATAAAAGAAGGAGACATCGTATTTATAACTCTGCCACGTGAAAAGGTAAGGATTTTTAGCAAAGATGGAGAAAGATTGATTTAACACAATTTATATATTTTTTAAAAATTTATTTATAAAGAGGGTGGGCAAAAATGTTCGAGCCAGTAATGACCACATCTACATTCTATATTCGTGGTTTTAGAGCTCCTGGAACATATATTCAGGGTAGGGGCGTATTAAGCTATATTGGAAAATTAATCAAGAGATTTGGTAAAAAGGCTTTGATATTATCAGATCTTGATGTTAAGCGTATTGCGGGAGATATTATCGAGGAAAGTCTTAAAAAGCATGATATAACTTATATATATGTGATATTTAACAGAGAGTGTAGTTGGGAGGAAATAAATAGAGTCACAAAGATAGCATTGGAAAATGATGTGGACATGATAATAGGTGTGGGGGGCGGAAAGGCGCTGGACACGGCTAAAGCTGTGGCCATACCAAACGAACTCGCGGCAATAATGGCGCCTACAATAGCATCTACAGATGCACCTACATCAGCTATTTCAGTAATATACACCGAACCTTATCCAGGGGAATTTGTTGAGGCGATAAATTTTCCCAGAAATCCTGATATGGTTATAGTGGATACTGAAATAATATCAAAGGCGCCGGCCCGATTCCTAGCGGCTGGAATGGGGGATGCAGCATCACATTATTGGGAGACAAGAGCAGTTTTCCAGGCAAACAAGCCTGGCTATGTATTTATGGATTATGATAATAAAAAAGGAATAGAACCACTTAGATCATTTGAATTACCTCATTACATTGCTAAATTATTGTGGGAAATATTACAAAAACACGGCATAGCTGCAATGCATGCTGTTAAATTAAAATCTGTGACACCCAGTTTAGAATTAGTTGTATATGCTAACACCTTGTTAAGTGGTCTAGCATTTGAAAATGGTGGCACAGCGTTTGCACATGCCATAGGTAACTCTCTTAGCGTTTTGGAGAAGAAAATGAAACCTATTCAATATCACGGGGAAATGGTAGCATTCGGAACATTAGTAGAAATATTAATTGAGGGTACATTGGAGCAAGCAATGGAATATATTAAATGGGCGCATTCCGTTGGCTTGCCCATGACATTTGAAGAATTAGGGATATCTGAGATAACAGATGAAGACCTATATAAAGTTGCAGAAAAAGTAAAAGCTACATCAGAATATCAGAGGCTACCTTATGATATCGGTTCAGATCAAATAGTTGACTTAATGAAGCTGGCCAATGAAGTTGGGAAAAAAATTAGTCAGTTATATCCACGCGCTACATATTAATCTTGTATCGATTCTATAGATCAGTTTTTATTTTATTATTTATACATTTTGTATAAAATATAGGGAATTCTAAATTATGATAAGTCTGCTTAATAAGTAAGTATCCTTGATGCCTAGATCGTTCGCATGAAATTACTTGATCTGAGAATGCCGTGGTGTAGTGCAGTTATTGGTGGATTGACAATATGGTATTTTCAGTTGAAAATCGAAAGAGAAGAAACATATCGGGCAAGCATCTTTGTAAATAAATGATATGAAGCTGGGGTTTAAATAAATAGGTAATAGTAGTATTACACATCATCGAAACCGGAAGAATGTATATGATTTAGCTTAGAATAACAAGACAGCTAGGTTAACAATTATTGAGCACTGGATATTTAAATGGAATTTATTCCATGTTTCCTAAGAAACTCCACGACTTCATTTATACTGAGAGGACCCTCCATGGGGCCCTGTTTAGTCACTTTTATCGCTCCTGCTGCGTTTGCAAATAATAATATTTTCTCCGGGTTCCACTTTTTTAAATAGCCATATATAAATGCCGCATTAAACACATCTCCAGCACCAGTCGGATCTACCTCTTCTACCTCAAATGCCTTGGCCTTATAAGTTTCACCATTTTCCAAGAACACTACTGATCCTTTTTTACCCATTTTTACAGCAACTATTTTAGGCCCTTTCCCAATGATCTTGTTTACGGCTTCTTTTGTTTCTTTTTCACCTGTCAATGCTGTGAGCTCGTCTTCTCCTACGAGAATTATATCAATATTTTTTATTATAGTGTTAAATGTTTCTCTGATATGTTCTATCGATGATAACTCAATTCTTATATTTGGATCTAATGAAATGATTAAGCCACTGCTCCTTGCTATTTCTATTGCCTTTAAACACGCCTCTCTGGGTTCCTTGCCGATATACATTGTAGAGCCCGAGATATGTAAAACTTTTGCTTTACTAATGTATTCTGGATCAACATCTTCGGGCGAGAGATTCGCTGATGCTGATTGTTTCAAGTTAAATACAAATCTTCTACTCCCATCGGATTTATATGCGACAAAGGCTATTCCTGTTACACTTTTTTCATCTATCCTAATTCTAGAAACATCTACGCCATCGGATCTTAGTCTTTCAATGAGCATTAAGCCGAAATCATCCGCACCTACAACTCCTATAAAACCACATTTTAAACCTAGTCTGGCACAACAATCAATAGTAATAGCAGGAGCCCCACTGGGATATGGTCCCAAATATATTTC
The DNA here is from genome assembly GCA_038824035.1 of Desulfurococcaceae archaeon. GTDB lineage: Archaea > Thermoproteota > Thermoprotei_A > Sulfolobales > Desulfurococcaceae > UBA285. Next base: position 12,289 of record JAWBBW010000018.1, on the reverse strand, counting down.
TGGTACATTATGCATTATGTCCTTTTTATGTCTCATGATTTCAACGAGGATTTCGCCAAGGGATATTACATCGAAGTATCTAATATTGTACAAAAGCCCTCACCATGCCGTATATCCTCCATCTACTAATATATCTGTTCCAGTTATGTAATTGGAAGCATCTGATGCTAAGAATATAACTACTCCTACAATGTCGATTGGTCTTGCAAATCTTTTTAAGGGCACTAATGATCTCCATGTCTCTGCCACATCAGGCTTATCTCTGAGTAAGTTTTCGACAAGTGGTGTTACAGTATAACCTGGGCTAACACTATTGACATAAATGTTGTAAGGGGCCCACTCTATTGCAAGGCTCTTTGTCAAATGTATAACCCCTGCTTTAGCAGTATTGTAATGTGATTGTTTCTGTGGAATATTTACTATGTGACCAGACATGGATGCTATGTTAATTATCTTACCATAACGTTGTTTAATCATATGTTTTCCAACTAATTGACACATTATGAAAACTCCAGTTAAGTTTATATCTATCATTCGTTTCCAGTCACTCAGTTTCATATCTTCTGCCGGAACCCATTGTCCTATACCGTGGCAATTTACTAATATGTCTATTTTACCGAATTTATTCACAATATCATCTATAACCACGGATGCTTGTTCATAGTTCGTAACATCAACTTGATATATTTCAATTCTTCTTTCAGGAAATTTATTTTTCAAGAACTCTTTAACCCTAGCTAAATTGTCAAGGTTTATATCAAGTAACGCTATATCAGCTCCAAACTCTGCTAGACCATATGCTATTGCACTACATATTCCACCAGCACCTCCGGTTATAACTGCAGTTTTACCCTTTAGATCAAACGCCTTTACAAAGGACACATTTTCCAACTCCTTTAATAAGGCCTCTACAGACATGTTTTCAGCCAATTATAAATATATTAATATTATCAATATTTAAATATATCTAAGTATATAAGTATACTCTTGTTTTCGATAAATTCTTTGGTAAATTTAAGCTTTAAAATTATGACTCATAGTATATATCACTATATTAAGCTCTAATTTCGAATATAATTAGAATATATTTTATATTTTCTTATCATCTTCTCTTTATAATTATATATTTCTATGATTCAATAGTACTATGATCTTAGAAATATACTTTTATACATTAAATAAATGGTGAAAAATCAATTATTCACATTAATAGAATTTTAGGGTTTGAATATAATAAGTTATAATTCAATGGTCGTTAAATTTAACTCTCGCATGTACCACTCAATGGTATTTTTGATTTCTTCAATTATTTTTCTAGCTAATGATATGCCATGTTGTTCAACGATTTTTATGACTTCACGTGCTTCTGGACTCGACCATATATATCTGGATGCCAATCCAAGTTCATGTTCTTCGATCTTATCCTTTTTAGTATGCTTTTTCAATTTATCACCCTTAAGTATTATTGCATAGAGCCTGTCCAATAGATCATTGCGATTTATCATAAGTGTTGCTTCTTTGACTAATTTGAACTGTATGTCTGCGAACATGGGGCCAATGTTTATACCACCAACTCTATAAAGGGGTAGAATACTGGGATTTTCCAAGTAGTCTCCTGAATGTATTTTTAATAAATATCCATGATGTAATGCTATGTTTGAAAATAAGGAAATAGTTTTTTCATCAACTCTATTGCCTGGTCTGACTCTTGTCCCAACATCTGTGACCACGAAAATAACCTTTTCGTGATCGATGTTTTCTCCTTTTAATCCTGAAATAATATTTGAAATTAATCTCGCGAAGACATCAGGAGGTTTGAATCCCCAGCGATCGCTTCCTACCTCATAATATATTTTAACTCCAAGGTCTCTGGCTATATTTTCAGCATAACTGATAATTTCAACTGTTCTCTTCGCAGCTAATTCTACATCGGCGATGTAATTTGTTTTTTCTAAATCTATTGTCGTATCTATGTGGATCAATGTGAAACCAGCCTTTATGAACTTCTCTAAGGATTTTAAAGTTGCTTCAAGGGCTTCGTTATAACTATAATTCCTCAATATATGTTCGTCTTTTAACCATGGTCCACAGTGATCAAGTTGAAAGAGAATTATCTGTTCATCTAAATGTTCTCTAATGGCTAATTCTTGAACGTATTTAACAAATGTGTTTGGTGTAAAACCTGTATAACCCCCATCTATGTCGACTTGATTCAATGAAACAACGAATATAAGCGGTGCACTAAGTTCAGCTACGGCTTTTATACCTGAAATGATTACATATTCTGAAACAGGGCTTATTCCTAAAAACGTAAAGGACCTCTTATGCATATATCTTAATAATTTTTCAAAGAATCTAGCCCTATCAGTCATTTAATTGACACCTACTATTATTTTTATATTGTGATATAAAGGGCGACGATTTTCATATTAGTTTATTGTATTGATAAATAAATTAAAAATAAATAGTTAAATACTTTTATATGGCGAGGACAATGAGTAAAGTTCAATACAAAGATGTAGTATTTAAAGTAAAAGGTTATCGAGTTCAAGGTAAGCAACCAACATTTTTCTGCGTGGAATCAGGCAATTTCAAGTTATTTATTGACAAAGTAGGGGGAGAAGCGCCTAGTCCTTTAGAATACCTGCTAGCTTCATTAGCTGGATGTTTTAATATAGTTATAAATATAATGGCTGAAGAGATGGGTATTAGCATCGAGAATCTTGAAATAGGCGTCGAAGGTATCTTCAACCCTGAAAAGTTGTACACAGGTAAAGGTGAAAGGGCAGGATTTAAAGAAATTAAAGTTAAGATAAATATAAAGTCCGAAATATCACGTGATTTGCTAGAGAAATTGATCAAAAATGTCCAAGATCGTTGCCCGGTCTCCGATAACATAACTGAGCGGACACCAGTAACGATAACACTAGGATAACTAAAGCAGTATTTAATTAAAATGAGAGGTTTTACGTAGTTTAGTGAACATTGCCATGATAATTATAGTGCCCGATATTTGAAGAGACGCGGCATTCAGGGAGATAAGATATATTAGTAAAAGCCGAGAGTTCTTAGTGTTAAATATAGCAGAAAGTAAAAACATAGAAATATTGATCTTTGTATCATCACTATATCGTAGTCATGACTATTACATCGATAAAAATCATGGTTATTTTATAATAAGTGCTGGCCAGGGTTCTTATAATTAAATTCTTGCCTTCAATTAATTCATTAAAGGTACTCGAAGAATTTAAATCGAACGTTCGAGTAAAGAGCTAGGTTTTCCTGTTTTCAGAAAAGAATTATATGTAGAATATGAGGGAACCAGTAGTTCCTGGCTCATGGGAAACTGATTGCGAAGACGTGATACACATGTAAACGACTTGTTTAGATCAAGATGATACTATAAAATGTTTGTCAAGTATTTTTGTGAAATAAATTGATAAAATCACGAGATGTCTCTAAGGAATTTGATAACAAAACACTGTGAGCTTTTAATGAAAGAGACTTTGCTAGATCTCTAAACCACTGTCTTAACGACTACACAGATGGCTATGTAAACACCATTTCCAAATCCATATATAGATCAACTAATGAGTTCACCTATACTACACACAAGTCAAAGGACCCACCCACACTAGATCAATGATCTCAAAATTATACTTAGGATCACTTGAATCTGCATAGAATTATGATCTATCGTCTTATGTATCTAATCTTACCAATGTGAGGCATGTTATAATACCTAGTGTGCACATGATCAAAATTCCGATATGACATCTTTTCTAAACGATACAACCCCTTTCAAAAGATATTGTTTCAGTAAACTCGAAACAGGTAATTTTATTGCTGAAGCCAATCACTTATACATGCATGTCATATATCTTTATCTTGTACATCTTAGGTATTTTTAGTTCTACTGCCGGAATGCAAGGCAATCTGCGATCAAATACAAAGATCACGGGCCCGCCGGGATTTGAACCCGGGTCCTCCGGCTCCGCAGGCCGGCGCCCTATCCTGGCTAGGCGACGGGCCCGTATTCTTAAATTTTATTGCATCGCTGAAATATCAAGGAATAAAATTATTGCTTTGGTATTTATTTTGTTTTTATTATTATGTAGGTGAATTAGATGTAAAATTCAAGGATCGAGTTCACTGAGTTTGTTTAAATAGGATCTCTTTGGTTTTGAAACCAGTCTTGGTCAATACAATCATATCCACGCCATCACCGGACAGCACATCTCTCTCTATAACAGTCTTGATGGCTTCTATGCAGAGTTTTTCCACATCCTCTAGGCTCAAATCTTCTCTATACCTAGGCTCTATATATCCAAGTGCTAACTGTGCGCCGGAACCTACAGCGGCGTATTTTTCCTCTATAATGCTCCCAATAGGATCTAGTATATACAATACAGGTGCTTCATCATACCCCCCTACAATGACCTCTGTGAACATTGGGAATAATTTGTAGTTGTATAATATCACTGAGAGTAATTTGGCGAGACTACGTGTCTTGATCTCTCTGCCGTGTTGTAGCTCGTAATATTTAGCTTCGAATTTTAATAACCTGGCTAGAAAATTGACATCGCCCATTAATCCAGCAAAGGCCACTCCAGCGAAATTGGTAATTGGGTACACTTTTCTCACATTTCTACTCAATACAAATCCATCATATGTAAGCCTTTTCTCCGTGGCCAATACAACACTATCCTTGGTTCTTATTCCAATAGCTGTGCCAGGCAACACGCTCATCGATACCACCACTACTTTATAAAACAATTCTTAAGGATAATAAACTCGTTTCAAGATAGTTTCGGAAACCCCTTTCACCCCATTGTAAATAACTTGGTTGGATAAAAGAGTGGGTGCTCGATAATCAATTGGTGTTAAGAATTGAAATGTAATAATTGTGGTGGAGCGCTCATATGGGATTACAGGGAAGGTATAATTGTCTGCGAGCGATGTGGACTCGTTTTTGACAAGATCATATTAGATCATGGAGACATATATGGAAATCGAGATGAAAATAGCCAGTTATTGACAATTAAGCGAGTTAGGCAATATAGTAGAAGGGGTTTGATAAAATATAGAACCATGTTAGATCTATATTACAAGGGCTTGAGAATGGTTAAAGATAAACCATGGCTGGAGATCGATTATACCAAGGTCTTTGAGCACAGGAGATTCGTTAAAACTATTAGGTCAATAGCCTCGATAAAGGCATGTGAAAACATAGAGAAAAGGGGGTATTGGGATGTGATCAAAGAGGGCATGGAGATCATAGAAAAGATAAATCCAGCTTTCCTAAATAGAAGCGATAGGGGCAAGTATGCTTTGGCATATATCTTCATGGAGAAAATGAGGACAGGTCGTTTCCCTGACAAGGAAAAAGTAATGGAGATCTTTAATATAAGCGATACTAATTATAAAAGACTATGTTCCCTGGCGTTGAAAATAATGAACATGGCTAATACAACTGGAAATGGCTCTTTGAAATTGATTAAAATAGGTTGAACCAATATTGTTTAGATTAATGTAGTTGATGGACTGATAATTAGCTTTAAACGGTATATTAGGATTAAGAAATGTAAACTCTTTTACAAAACTTTTACTATTAGGGATAAAAGTGAAAGACAAGCTGATGACAAGCGTTTTCCGCAAAATATATATAAAGAGTTATGATGAACTATACCAATATGTAAACATTAAAATGAGAAAACACATCGTACCCGGGGGCAACCATTCTTTATACAAGGTCTTAAAATCTAAGCTCTCGCTGACATATGATATTATCGTTGATGAATTGAAAAAGATCATTTCAGCGCTTTCCTTGATCTCATCGAGCGATTTTTACAGAGAACTGTATAAGGCCTATACTGGAGAGGAACCATTATGGTTAATTAATAGAATTCGAGTAGCGCTGAGAATAGCTGATAAAATATATAAAGACTCCATTAGTAAAATGAACTCCCCTAAGCGCCTCGGAGATAGCGAGTTAATAGTGGTTTTCAAAGAAGGTGTTGGCAGATTATTATCGATATATAGAAGATTGTCTAGTAAAATCTCGGTACTCAAAGAATTTCTCAAAGAAATATCTAGAATGCCTGGTATATCAGGTGAGTACGTAGTAGTCATTGCAGGGATGCCTCAAGTAGGCAAATCCACGCTTTTATCAAAATTAACAAGTGCTAAACCGGTTATAGGTACATATCCATTTACAACTAAAACACTGATAGCTGGCCACATAGATCTTGGTCCTTGTGGTAAAATTGTGATAATAGATTCCCCTGGATTACTTGATTCACCCTTGGAGGAGAAAAACATCATAGAATATAAAGCAATCCTGGCAGTTAAATTCATTGCAGATCATTTGTTGTACTTATTTGAGCCAACCCCATTCTTTTACTATAGTATTGATGAGCAATTGAATGTTTACATATCGTTGAAAACCATTATAGGGGATAAACCAGTGACTTTGGCTATAAATAAAGTTGATCTAGTAGACTTAAATGCATTAGAACGTGTGATGGATATTATTGAGCGAAGAACGGGTATTAAACCTATACCAATATCAGCTATGACTGGTTATAACTTAGATTTGCTCAGAGAAAACATAGTTGATATATTTAGGCGTAGAAACCGATGCCTGTAATTTTCACTAAGCCTGGCTTATTAAGTTCGCCCTCCACTTTAACCTCAGAGTTCGGCATAAACATCTTTGATATCTCAATAGCAGTCAATAGATGCGATGTCACTCTACTAACACCGATCACACTTCTCCCCTTTGCCAGAAACATATATGGGATCAACATGTCCCCCATGTGTCTATCAAACGCCATCCCGGTCTCGAGGTCTTCTATTAGACTAATGGCAGCTTCTTCGCCAACTTTCTCCGCTGGCTTGCCTTTCTCGCCGATAGAGTCCCCTCCTAGTCTGATATCGGGCTCGGCTTCGGCATAGATCAATATACCACTACCGGGACCTAGATGGGGATCTTTATCGGCTGGATAAGCTTCTATAATTACGCTTGGTTTTATAGGCATGTTCTTGAGGATATTAAGCGCGGCTCCGGCTTGTCTCTCGGCGACATGTCTTGGTAATTTAACACAATGACTTATGATATGAATTCCCTGTAGTTTGCCTCTTTTAATAATATTTATTGATCTAAGGGGCTCTTTCACAGGGCTCACTGCTAATTCCACTATACCTCCTCCCCGGGGATAGTGACCTCTCCTGATCAATTTTATATCCGCGTCTATTCCGAAATGTTTTATGTTATAGGAGAACACGTGGATCATGTAATCGATGGGAGGGCTCCACTGCACATTCGTGCCTCCTTTTAGGATTATCCTGGAACGACATTTACCAAATAATAAAACCGGTAAAATAGCCTGTATAACTAGCGAGACGCTGCCGGCAGTCCCTATGTCGACTTCGAAATCACCGCATTTATATTTACATGGTTTGAAAACAAGCTCGGTACTTCCAACTCTTGCACCCTCTACCTCGGCATCAGTTAACTCTTTTAACACGTTTACAGCTGTAAGGTGCTGGGGACGTAGACCTGGGTTATCTCTCTTAGCTCTGATATTAAATATTCTAACTGGCCGCAATATCATAGATGATAATGCTAATGCATATCTGAGTATTTGGCCCCCTCCTTCACCAATACTGCCATCTATTTCCAGTATGTTCATCTTTGCAAACCCTCCTAACTCTCTCAACCCCTTTGATTTTATCTATATATTCAGTTATTTCCGGTGGAACGAGTTCACGCCACTTATCATCTCCAGCGATCATCAGTTCCCTTATATAAGTGCCACAATATTTCTCTGGTTCTATTAGCTTTATTTTAATCAGAGGTATACCGAGCCATTCAAATATATATATGACATGGGGGTTGCCAGAAGCAATTGCATCGACACGCGGGATCATGGATAATACATGGGTAGTCCAGGCCAAGGGCATGTTGATGTCGGGAATAGGGACGATCCACGTCTTATTTTTAAATCCCCTTTTAACGATCAATTCGTTGATCATCTCCATTCTCTCGCCGCCAGTGAAAGGGTTTTTGCATGTAAACCCTTCTTGGGCGCTTCCCACGGCAATGATCACTTCTTCGTATTCTTTTAATAAGTCTTCGAGGACTTTTAAATGACCATTGTGAAATGGCTGAAATCTGCCAGGAAACAATATTCTCTTAACCAAGATTACTCACCACTATGCAGTGAGATTTATCGAGTCCAGGTTGGATGGTATGTATATTTCTGGCTTGAATTGCCTTATCTCTTTGCTATTCCTAAATAAAGTGGCTAAAGCTAGTAGTGCGTTTTGCTCTCCGTGATTTATTATGATTTTCTTTGGCTTAGGATTAATGTCTCTTATATATGCCATTAATTCACGTTGATCGCTGTGACCACTGAACCCCTCTATACTATATACCTCTAATTGGATCTTAACTATTTCTACTTTGTTATCGGTTACTACGGTTATTTCCTTGGAACCATCCTTTATACGCCTGCCAAGTGTGCCCTCGGCTTGATAGCCAACAAATACCAGAGAATTCCGCGGATCATTGGCTAGAAGTCTCAGATAATCTACAGCAGGACCCCCAGTCAACATACCGCTTGTAGCTATTATTACAGATGGTCTGTCCTCCACTATATCTGGCCTAGCTGTACCTGTTTCCAATATTTTTACATTTTCAAAAACAAATGGGTTCTCACCATTATATATAGCATCTCTCACGTTTTTATTCAAATATTCAGGGTACTGCGTATGTATTGCTGTTACTTCGTTGACTAAGCCCTCCACGTATATGTTTAATTCGGGTATCATGTTGTTTTCCATGGCTTCGTTAAGTATGAGAAGGATCTCCTGCCCTCTGCCCACGGCGAACACAGGTATTAATACCACTCCATTTCTCTCCGCTGTTCTCTTTATAATATCGATCAGCTGTTTTTCGGCTTGAGCCCGGCTCTCCTGCAAAGTGGCTCCGTAAGTCCCCTCCATGATCACGGCCTCTACACGGGGGAATATGGTATTCGCCCTACTCAATAATCTCGAATCAGCGTATTTAAAGTCCCCTGTGTAAACTACGTTATAAAGCCCCATGCCTATATGTAGGTGTACAATGGCTGATCCGAGAATATGTCCAGCATTATACATTGTCAGTTTGATATCTGGTGCAACATCTGTGACCTCGTCATACTCCACCGTGATCGTATGTAGCACCATTGTTGAAATGTCCTTTTCACTAAATGGCAAGTATTTGCCAGATCTTCTCGAGACCTCGACAAGGTCCTTTAACATAACTGTTGCCAATTCTCTTGTAGGCCGTGTAACGTATACGGGCCCTCTATATCCATACTTATATAGTAATGGAACAAGACCTATATGATCTAAATGTGCATGAGTGATTATTACTCCATCTAATTCGTCGAGTCTGAATGAATCTAAGTCAATTATTGGATACGCTCTGCTTGGATCGTCGAGAGCGCCCGTGTTTAATCCAAAATCCAGTAATATCTTACTTTCACGTGTTTCCACGAGAATGGCTGATCTCCCCACTTCTTTAAACCCGCCTAGAGCGGTCATTCTCACGTAGTTATTTTTGAATATCACATCTCTATGTATTCTTTCGCCAAGGCTTCTTAGGAACTCTAACCTATAGGCACTTTGCCTAAGAACATTGTTCATAACTTCTTTGAGAGTTCTCGATTCAAGTGGAGAAGCCCTCTGTGGTACAATTCTCCAACCAGTCTCAGCGAGTATGTAATGCCGTATAATATTTCCTTTTCCAACTAGATAACCAGGTTTTTCGACTTTAACCCATGCCTCTCCACTGGCCTCATCGAAGTAGATCCCGTTGGGATCTATAACGGCATCCTTTGGAGCTAACTCTATTATTTTTTTCTTGGCCTCCTCTGGCGGTAACCTCGCATCGCTCGAAACTCTTAATAGAACTCTTTTACGGACTTTTTTAGCTATGTTTTGCGCCAAGAACATATATTTCACTAGTGCCTGGCGATTTCTTATATAGATGACTACTGAAGGCCCCTCGAACTCTATATTTGATAGCTCTAATTCCGGCGGTATCTCTTCCATAATACTTTTCAATAACGCTATTTTGTTCTTGTCCAAGATCATTTTGTTTACCTTCACAGAAGATCCCTTCCTGGTATTATCCAGTTGAAGAGAATCTACTTGTTGATTGTCATACCTTTTTGGGATTAGAAATTAAGGGTTTTAAAGTTTACGATTCGATTTCGCGGATATCCACTATTGCTTATCTATGAGGAAAGTAGTAGAAGTGAATCTATGAAGAAACCGGTGTTCTCTTTATGGGTATTGTTTTTTCCTCGTAAATCCCAGGCCCTATTACGACTATGTCTACTCCTTCACCACTATAGCCATCCCTCAATAATGCTGTTGCAATGGCTTTAAATGCCAGGTTCACAGCGTCCTGAACACTCATGTCTTCTCTATATTCACTTTCCAAAACTCCAAATGCTAGTGGAGAACCACTACCTGTTGCCATGTATTTCTCCGTGGATATGGTTCCATAGAGGTCTATGTAATAAAGAGCGGGGCCACCGAGATCGTGGCCACCTAATAGTAATTGGACAATGAATGGTGCTTGCCGTAGATATATTGAGAGTATTAATGCTAACCGTGTTGCGAGGGAACGCAGTGAAATAGGCTTCAATGTCCTGAGCTCATATAGTTTAGCGAAATATCTGGCGTTTTCGATGAGAAATTGTGCATCAGCTACAAGGCCTGATATTGTTAACGCGGAATAATCGGTTATCTTGGCTATTTTCTTAACGGCTTTGTGATATACCATGGGGCCAGCTGTGGCTCTTTTATCAGCTGCTAATATAACGTGGTCTTTTATGACTATCCCTACAGTAGTGGTCTTTGATACTGTTTTTTCCATCATTCTGAAACACCCCTTGTTATTGCTATATGGGAATCGTGTTAATAAAGAATGATGATTAATCATAACAATGGGTGAGTCTTTGGACAAGATCCATGAAATAATATTGCCACTCAAAGTCATCGTAGGTCCTCACGCAATATATAGAGTTAGAGATATTGTGGAGGAAATAACAAGAGGCATTAGCACTAGAGTAGGGATAGTGACAGGGGCTACTACTTATAATATAGGTGGAAAAATCGTTGAAAATGAGCTAATAAATGAACACGATGTTTATCTATGGAAAGTAGAGGATTCTCACATATCTACGGCAGATGAGATAGCAAATAATGCGAGGGAAAAGAAAATAGGACTTGTCATAGGCATAGGCGGAGGTAAATCCATTGACATAGCCAAGTATGTTGCATTCAAGAATGACATTAAAGTCATAAGTGTGCCACTAGCTCCAAGCCACGATGGGATAGCGAGCCCTTTCGCGAGTTTAAAGGGGGTGGAAAAACCATACAGTGTGTATACTAGAACTCCATACGCTATAGTAGCTGACACGAAAATAATAGCTAACGCTCCTCGTAGATTAATTCTCTCGGGAATAGGTGATTTATTGGGTAAATTGGTTTCTGTAAAGGATTGGGAGCTCTCGCATAGATTAAAAGGCGAATACTACGGCGAGTACGCAGCTCAATTGGCGTTAATGAGCGCCAAGCATGTGATCAAATACCATGAAATAATAGCCAAGGGCACAGAAGAGGGGATCCGGATTTTAGTGGAGGCTTTGATAAGTAGTGGTGTTGCGATGTGCATTGCCGGTTCTAGTAGACCTGCCAGTGGCAGTGAGCACTTGTTTAGCCACGCATTGGATATTGTTTCGCCGGGAAAGGCCCTTCATGGGGAGCAAGTTGCTCTGGGCACTATAATGATGCTGTACATATATGGGGACCCAAGGTGGAAACTTGTTAGGAGAATTGCGAAAAAAATAGGTTTACCAACGTCTGCTTATGAACTGAATATAGAGCCCGATAAAATAATAGAGGCTTTGACCATGGCTCATAAGATCAGGCCTGAACGGTACACTATTCTCGGTGAAAATGGGTTGACACGGGATGCAGCATATGCTGTTGCCAGGGAAACAGGTGTGATCTAATGTTTCAATGTGAATCAGCAGTAAAGACTGCTATGTTAGCTACCAGGCCTCCTTAATTCTTCATGATATATGAGCACATCGACTTGCTCTTTCACTAAGTCGAAGATATCGGAGGCTAGCGCTATTTTTGCATAGCCGAGGTTTCTTCGAGATAAGTATTTACCCGGCATTTTCAATATTAACGTTTTTTTATCTTCATTATAGTCTATACC
>JAWBBW010000017.1:0-30938 GCA_038824035.1 Desulfurococcaceae archaeon | reverse complement strand
TCTATAAATTGCTTGACCGATATTTCTTCGAACTTTCAGGTGGTGAAGCAAAGAGAGTTCTAGTTACTAAGTCTATTATAGCAAATCCCTTACTCATGGTGTTTGATGAACCACTGATGTGGCTTGACGATGAAGGTGTAGGGGCCTTTATAGAGTTGTTATCTGTTTTGAGGAGACTCGGCAAGTCCGTGCTCGTCATAGAGCACAGGTTTCTACCCATATACAGGTATTTCGACAGGATCATGGTTCTGAAAAACGGTGTTCTCAGGGATGTAACAGGGCTGATCCTCGCTCGCGCTGAAAACCCAAAACTACATATTGAAACACAGTTCACGTCGAAGAGACATAGGAGTAGAGGAGGTAGAAAACCCGTTCTAATAGCTAGAGGATTACACCATAGCTATGAGAACAAACCTGTTCTAAGAGGCATTAACTTGAATCTCGAAGAGGAAGACATCGTACTCATCTACGGGCCCAACGGCTCAGGTAAAACAACGTTACTCAAATTGCTTTCAGGTTATTTAAAGCCCAGGAATGGTAGAGTTGAAAGATACGTGGACACGGTGTACATACCCCAGAACATAGCACTTTTCTACACCGAGGAAACAGTTAAGAAAGAGGTCCAAGAAATATGCAGGACCAGGAAACTGGGGGAGAAATGTATTAAAGAGGGCCTTGACAGAGTCGTTCAACTAGGGCTAGATCCGGATCAATCCCCGTTCAACCTCAGCCATGGCCAGATGGTGAAGCTTGCAGTAGAGCTCGCGGTTCTCTCGGGCGCTGGCTTATTATTGTTAGATGAACCGTTCTCCGGTTTAACGTATAAGGGTAGGTTCATGCTCCTAGAACACCTCTCCGGTCTCAGTGCATCGGTTGTTGTTGCATCCAGTAGCTTGGATGCATCGATATCCCCTGTGTGGACTAGGATTTACAAGTTGGAGAACGGAGTGCTCAGCGAGTTTACAGCGGATAGAACTCGGATTCACCATGACCTGGTCTACGCGTCGAAGTTGTACAGCGAGGTGGTGGAATATGCTTAGAAGCTTATCTTATCTTCTAGTTCAATCCAGAAAGCTAGAACAATTCAGCACGTTGTCCAGGTTATTTACAGCCTTGTTTATCCTGGCGTATCTTACTTATACAAGGTTTGAAGCCGGGCTCAGAGCGGAGATTATTAGAACGGCCTTGGTGTTATCGATAGTTCTCGCGATTTCGACTCTCATACGCGGGGTGAGAGTTGTACTTGAAGGGACTAGGTTAATACTGTTGTTCACAGTGGCCGGTGCACTCGTCTTTTATTTAAGCCATTTCATGGGTTGGCTTGCCCCAGATCCTGTGAACATACCGGTTGGGGCTTTAAGACTCGTAGCGTTTTTTCTATCTTTCTCATTGTTCTTTCAAGTGGTAAGCCTCGAGGAGTGGAGATATGTGTTCAGCAAGATGGGCCTGAAAACCCAGGCCTTCATGTTGTCCGTGACCATTGCCCACATACCAGTGCTCCTAAACTATCTCTCCGAATCAGCCGTGGCGATCAAGCTGAAGTACAGGGGTAGGAAACTCTACAAGCTCGTAATACCCCTTATATTGCTTTCACTATACACTGCGAGAGGGCTTTACGAAGCACACTTGATCTATGGGGCGACGCTGAGGCCTAGGATCAGGTTCACGTTCTTCAAGAAAAAGGATATATTGCTCTACTCCGTTGTACTTTTCCTCATCACTGCCAGTTTTCTCGTTAAGTAAAAACAGCGATGGTGAACATTTACATCAATTGTTCTCGAGATCTAGGCTACTGATGGGATCGTGGGTTGAGGTTGAGAACCTCGGTGAGCGGAATGCGTGTTCTGGGGATCTCTCTAATGTCTCCACGATGACTCGTTAACCACGAGTTTAAGGGGGTTCGCTATCACCAATATATCGCTCAGGATCATGGCTAGCGTAGCCCATTCCGGTTTCAAAAACACACAATGGCTCGAGTAGAGCGCTCTTGTTGCCATGGGGATTAACATCGCGTTGTATGCGAACACCCATGTGAGGTTTTCTAGTGCAATCCCGTTCACTTTCCCGCTCAGCTCGTGGATCTCCACCACGTCTCTCATGTCATTGAAGATCGAGACAACGTCGCCACCGTTCTTCGCAATATCTGAGGCTTTACCCATGGCAATCCCCACGAAAGCCTCCCTTATTGTCAGTACATCGTTAACCCCATCGCCAACGAACACCACTTTATCCCCCGCGACTCGATCCCGCGGATCAACTCGACTTTATCCATTGGCTCAAGCCCTTACTACGAAGACGAGCCCACCCCTGAATGACATCCCCGCCTCTAATTCTTTATATTGTATTCCTTAGATCACTGCATTCAGTGAATGCAGTGAACTGCAGTTCTTCATTTCAATTCTTTATATTGTATTCTAAGTGGATGCCTTGGCTGTACTTGTACGGGGATTCCGCTACCTTTCAATTCTTTATATTGTATTCCCAAAGGCGTAGTAGTAAAGTCAGACCTGTACCAGCTCTACAAGCTTTCAATTCTTTATATTGTATTCACCCACATCAGAGCTGAACCACTCGCCCCTTAGGGCTTTCAATTCTTTATATTGTATTCGTGAACACGCTAGTGAAGTACGGTGTGCTCAAATCCATGAGGATGGGGAAGTACACGGTTGTAAAACCAGTCAAGAAGAGGAGGAGGTAAGCTCATCCACGCGCTCAGCTTGAATAGTGATCGACTTACCAAGGCTCCTCATGTAGATAACGACCTCCGAGCCTTTGATTGAGATCTGTATAGCAGGTATACCACTAAACCTATCAAATCTCGCCACATCATCGGTACTCTTGAACACGATCCTGTACCTCCTCCCCTGGACCTCAACCACCCTCACCCTCTCACCAGCCGTGGACGGAGCCGTTAGTGTACTAGCGCTCGGTTGCACAACAGGTTTACCGGGCTTCTCTATTCTCACCGAGAATATCTTCACCTTTCCGTGGACTTCTCCATGCTTCTCGTACAGTTGCCTGAGCTTCTCGAAGCATTTTTCATCCGTCCAGCTGTGGACCTCGGCGAAGTCCTTGACGGATTCCTTCAGCCAGTTGTGAACCACGTTCTCTGGGTGGGTCTCGAGCTCATTGCAGGACTCTACCTCTATGGCAACAGCATTAGAGTAGAGGGGCCTCCAAGTCGATTTATCGACTGGTACCGCTACGAGATCCGGTCTTGCTCTCAGCGATGAATCCTGCTTAGCCGGCAAAGCAACGTATCCTCTGCCGTAGTACTTCAGCAGAACTCTTGCGTTGGGTATACCGGGTATATCGCCACAAATAGCGGCTTATTCACTTGCATACACGCTTGGATTAATGGGGGTTATATCGCCATATGCCACTGGCCCGGCCCCAGTATACTATGGAAGTGGATATATCAGGGGTAGGGATTTCTGGAAACTGGGTTTGGTATTTGGCCTCATATTCTACATTGTGTACATAGCCATTGGATTGCCCTGGTTAATGTTCATACTGAAATAGAGCTGGACAAGGCATATATTTAACAACATTATTTTCCCAATAGCTCATTTACCACCATGGCATTGAAAATGATAACCATAAACCCCGTTCCCATGCATTTATACCTGGAAAACTTACATGGCGAGGCTTATAAACATACACATGTACTAAAAACACCAAGACAACAGCTGAAATCCCAGAAAACCCGGTTAGGTGGTGGAACCTGTGTTAATCATGGATAAAGATATTTCATGGAGCCTTACCATGGTTATGTCAACTTATTAATCCGTGTTCAAGTATTCTGTTTTATCCTCTATGCCAACTTCGCGGAATGCTCTTTTCCTATTTCTACAGCTCTCGCATACACCACAATGCTTCTCTAACCCTATGTAACAACTCCATGTCTTAAACATGGTGTCCCCTATGATATCGTGACATAGCTTGATGAGATCAGCCTTACCAAGGCCCTCTCTACTCGGACTCCATATCTCCACTCTCCGATCTCCTCTGAAATGGCACACTCTTAGAGCGACTTGCAAAATTTCTAAGCATTCAGGTGAACAATCGGGATACCGGGGTTCCCATGTATCCTCCCTGGGTTCCAAGTCATTATACTGACTACCAATTATCACGTATACATTTACGTTTTTCTGAGAGGATATCGTGTAAGCGTAGGCTGTAGCTATGGTTGTCATAACGACGTTTCTAATAGGCACAACAACGCTGGGCTCATACATTTCTTTGACCTCTACACCCTCATCAACAAGTTGTGTACCAGCCCAGAACTCCTTCATAAAAGCCATGGGCACAATTCTTAGCTCAATAACCCTGCCCCAATTCCTCGATTTGGCAATTTCATTTAGATCCTCTATCACAGCACGAAGTGACTTCAGCTCTTTTTCCTTGGCCTTATGGCCATAGTCAAAGTACAACACATGTGCATCACAACCCCTCATAAGCCATAAGGCCAAATAACACGTACTGTCGATACCGCCACTAACCACGGCCATAACTATACACTTCTCCTTGTTATCAATAACTCTCAGCATATCAATCACAATTACAAACAACATGGAACACGGGGTATTTTTAAATTATCGGATGGAGAATAGACACTATTGCGCGAAAACCCATAAATCACGTGACAACAATAAATCCCACAGACGATGAGGTAGGGAGTAAAGTAAAGGCCATGTCTTCAAATAATTGTTTTGCACCAAACTCCACAGATATGTTCTTGTCTTAGGTTTGCAGTGTTTTTAGCGAATTCTTAATAGTAAGGGATTTTATGAGAATATCATTTGTCTACAAGATATAGTGGAAATGTAGTGATCAAAATACCCTTAATTATTCAGGGTAGTATAGAGTAATGAGTAATTGAATCGAATTATATATAAACATGGTCTCAACATCCAATATAAGGACCTATAATTTCGAGAACACCACTGTATTTACCGCTTTTTCCTCGTGATGCATATCAGCATGGACATGGCCATGATCACAACAATTATCGTAAACATCACTACTACTTGTGTCAACATGTCTACCGGTGTTTGAACAACGCCCGTGGTCACAGTGATCGTAACTGTGGTAGTTGTTATAATAGTTTTCTCCACGCACGGATCACTGGGTAGGTATGTGTACAGTGTCCACATGTTTGGATCGAATTCATTTGGATAATCAGAAATAGTTACATAGCCATTGTCGATAAGCCACTTGTTCACGTTGAGTATGTGTGTTTCATTGTATTTAAGGTACACAATAGCCACTACCCTGTTATATTTATCAATAACATGGAGATCATCCACGTCTAGATAAACTTTGGGCCCGTGTTTTTGAACAAGATTTAGTAAAGCCTGTTTCGCTGTTTCACCATTAACTATGCCCAATTCAGAGGCGTTTACATCGGCTAATCTAACCCTGCCAACAGGGAAAACATCCAATGTGTCTCCATCGATAACTCGATAGATATTGCCACATACATCGATTTCCACGCTTGGCAAGAACTCTTTACTAATATATACAGGGGATAGTAGTATATGTAGAACCAGGACTATGTAAATAGCTTTAAGAAGGTGTTTAGAGGGATTTCTCAGAGACCTGGTCCTAACGATCAAGCATGTCACCGTGACCTAGTTGCGCAAATCCACTTTACGATCTCTTGGAAAACGCTACAGATTTCTCGAAATGATTATTAATGACTAGTTTTAAAGCCATAGCCAATACATTGTTGAAAATACTGAAAACACCGGGTAGCCTAACTAGCGGTCAAGGCACTTGTCTTAACAACAACTGAGGTAAAAGTGGAGATTAATCGGGTTCACTTGTAATCTAATTAATGAAAGAGATTTAGTACAACGAGATAGTATATATCAGGTCAATCGAGATATCAAGGATTCATACTATTAATTGATTATTAGATTGATAATAAAATAACCAGCTAGGGCTAATATAGTCGTCTAAACCAGGTTTAAACATAACCCATCGATATTAATGGTTCAGCTAAATTCATGGCTATTTTTCATTAATACCAAAGCTGGTAGCCAGCAATACTTTAATGGATATTTTATCACCAGTGTTTAGCCATGTCGTAGAGTATACGAGTCAGTGAGATGATCAAGGGTGGGATCCAAAGCTCCTCGATAACCCTGAACACCATTCCCCCAACCCCTTTTAGATAAAAAGGAAAATCGAATTACTCGATTTCATTGTCTTTTATTAGACGAAAGACTTTCTATTGCTTACAGCGTGGGACTCGGGGGCTCTATAATCCTGTTCCCAGAGTGATGAGTGGAAGTTAGGCGATTAACAATAGTACCCCTAGCTGTAAATAGTGTCAAAGTGGACGATGTTACTAGCCTCAGAAACAGGTTTCATGATATCGTAGAAAACCATTGACATGTTCGTTGAGTTGAGGTGACTAGGCTTAGATAGAACAATAAAGGCAAAGGTGATGATAATGATGAGGAGTAATGATATAGCCGTGGGAACATAGGACAGGAGTTTAAATAGATAAATCATAGGGGTGAATTTTAGTAATGGGATTTAAAACCATCAATTATATTTAATTATATGCCTGTCTGATAACGGTACTGATAATGTCCCGGACAACGATGTGTAAACTAATCTAGCTATTACCCGGTATTGTGTCCCGGTGATATATGTTCCCTCTGGTATTTTTATGTACAGGTCTACTTGCCATACTCCTCCAGCCCTCATTGTTCCTATTCCTATAAAAGCTCCTGGGGATAAGTTAGTGATATCTAGTTCTTTCACCTTAGTCATATCTTCATATACGAGGAGTTTTACCACATTACCTGTGGGAAGAGTGTTGGACACGGAATCAAATACCAAGTAGATGTTTATGGCATCATCATTGTTGTTCACTATCCTGAAAATATCCTTGTAATATGTTTCCTGGTATGTAGGATGCACTATCACAGATATATCAGTGGCACTAGCGCCGAGATTAACAGTTACCAGGTTGTTACCGATATCTGGTTGTCCAGCACAGCTACCTGCTTGAAACACGATACCAGGGGTTTGTGGAATAGCAACTATAGTTAACAAGTTGTAGAGAAAGATATTTACAAGGGTTATTGATACTAGTAACAGTGATAACACTGTAGACGCTGTGGTCACTTCTCTCTCCGGTACTTACATGCGCCCGGCCCTCTTTTCAACCTCGGTCCAGGTATATAAATGGGTAAAGATTTATAAGCCCGTTTTTCCGCGAATTTTTTAACTAAGCCAACGACTGGATCCCTGTCGTTTTTAAAGAAAAGGTTAGTTTTTAAAGCCCTTTGCCAAGTTAGCATTTAACATGTTTGACCTTGACTACTGAGTGATGCTCATGAGTGGTGATTCTCCATGGCTTTCTATGATCCTAAGTAGAGTTAGGCTCGGGCCCGAGGATTTATGCTCTAAGCTCGGTATTTTGAAAGAATGTTCTATGGTTTTGGAATCTCTTGTCGAATCCCACCCTGTTTGGTTTGAAGGTAAGAAGAAAAGAACTATTATTGCATCTGTGATCTACATATCTCTCCTAATTAGCAATGGCCCTAAAAGGGGTGTTTTGAAAAATGTCATAGACTTAACCGGTATATCAAAGGTCTCTCTCGGAGACGCGGTTTCAAGGTTGATCAAAGTTGACTGGGAACTCGGCTTAGTTTACTTAGACCCAAGGCTTTACTCAGCTCTTAGGAAAAGAGTTGTCACGCTTAATCACGTAGTGCCCGCAACGCTCTCGGAGATCATCAGGGCAAGGTTATCAAGGGTTTTTCCTGGTCTATACGAGTCTCTCACTGCTCTGTGTAAGAAGAGCACTGGTAAAGACTGTGTGACACTGCTCTTAGAGGATCCCATTGTAATCAGAGACATTATCGTGAATAAATACGGCTCACCCCTTATCGCCGAACGAGTGATCGAGAAAATGCTTGCCCCGGTGATAGATATCCTGGGGATAGAGAAATTGCCTAGAGAGCTCGTTGACATGTTATTCAACAATCCAGATGAGTTACGTGAACTAATGATTTCCCATGCCCATAGATCAAAGCGAACTTAGCAAAATGTTTTTGGTTCTTTGTTATTCCTTCCCAGAGGAAACGATCTTAGATGTTTTAGGCAAAAACAGTCTTGGATTTCCCATAGTTCTCTGGATCTGAACATTCTCTATAAAGTCACACATATCCATCCCCTGCATCCTTGGAATATCTGCATAGATCACTACTACATTCTACAAATTTACCGAAGATCTCCTGGGAGCTTTGAAAGCGTCCAGGTATGACATCGATACGCTGAGCTTATCACGTGATTCTTATCGATACCTGGTAATGGTCATGCGTGGTTCGTGTAAAAGGCGGGCGTTCTCGATGAACTTGGCCCTTGATCCACTGATCCGGTATGTATTCGTAGAGAAGGTCTCAGCATGCTTAAGCCTCATTTATTGTGACGAGGTAATACGTTGAATAGATTCTTGCCTAGGTCCCTTGACGTAAATAGCGCTAGAGAAACCCCATCTCCCTGCCTATAGTTTCCCGGTTTCGGGGATAAAAGACCCCTTCAAGGATCTACATATGTTCTTGACACGAGATCTTGTTTTTCTAAGCATCATATTGCTTAGCGGAATGAATCAGGATGGTTAATGATTTATTTTGAAAACACATCTTTCATAGGACAAGGAACCGGTTATACAGGGTTTGATGGAAAAATAATATATCAAGTCTACCCGAAATTAGCCTTTAGAACTCTGAGGACATTTTCATACGCTATTTTTTTCAAATCGTTTTCCGAAAACCCTTTTTCAACGAGCTTAGCGTAAAGTGCTGGTAATTTATCAATGCTTTCAAAACCCTCTGGCGCCGGTAGACCCAGTAAACCGAGGAAATCAGTGCCTATAGCGAGTAGATGTGATCCATAGGTTTCGTGGACATAGGCGAAGTGCTCTACCAGCTCATCCAACGTTGACCTAGGCCTTTGCGAGATAAGTGGGCCTATAACCGAGATACCTATCACCCCGCCATTTTTGTTAAGGGCTTCTAGTATTTCATCGTCAACGTTTCTAGGCCTATCTACGAATTTCCTGATATTGGCATGACTTATGATCACGGGTTTCTTGCTGATGACTAATGTGTCTAAGGCTGTTCTTTTACTGGCATGGGCCAGGTCTATTATAATACCTAATTTATTTGCCATTTTAACTAATTCCTCCCCGTCACTTGTCAGCCCAAGGTCTTTTCTCGCTGCACATCCAGAGCCATATTTGTTTTGATAATTCCAAGTTAT
Source organism: Desulfurococcaceae archaeon (assembly GCA_038824035.1). Lineage (GTDB taxonomy): Archaea > Thermoproteota > Thermoprotei_A > Sulfolobales > Desulfurococcaceae > UBA285. The sequence continues at coordinate 21,653 of JAWBBW010000017.1, read as the reverse complement.
ACCTAAACTTCTTAGACCGAGTTTTTTCAGGAGAACCAGGTCATAGGGATCATCAATTGGTTCGGCCCCCTCTAAATGTAAGACAAAACAGATACCAGTATTCCTCAAGCAGTGCTCTATATCAGCCATCGACTCGACTATCTTAATGCCATAAGCCTCGGCCATTTTATAGTAAATTAAGAAATGCTCCCAGAGAATGGATTGGGGAACTCTGTATTTCGTAGCTGGAAGCCATTTACCATATAGCTCTAGAAGAGCCCTCGATTCCTCTGGGCTGAAACTCTCGATACCTGGGAATATAGCTGAGAAAACCACTTTCACACCAGCTCTCCTGTACTTAGGTATATCGGCATCTCGGCCAGGTATATCTTCTCCGAAATCACCGAGCGGTGAACCACCACCATGATAGAGGTAATACGCTGATACATCTTCATGCAGATCTATTGATGGAATAGAGAGAATGGGTTTAGACATATGAACCCCTCTAGCTGGGATATGTTTAGAGCCATTAATATATCTTCTCGTTTCATAAAAATTCCCTCTAGTTCGTTATAGAGAACTATAGATCTATATTCACGACATTTAAAAAATGTGGAATCTAATTTTATAGAAAGCTTTAAAAAATATACCTTTATAAATTATCTAGGGGGATAATGTCTCTTAAGAGAGTCCTTGAATGATACCATGTACTAGCCCTAGGAGTTGCCGGTATAGTAGGGACAAGCTGGGTATACCTGAACACCACATTCTACGACCTTTATGGCCCCGGTGGAGTAATCCTAGGTTACTTCGTCGCTACTATCATGGCATCTCTGATAGCCTTAGCCTACTCTGAGATGTCAACTGCTATTCCAAGAGAGGGTGGTGAAGTGGCCTTCGTATACCCAGCTATAGGTGCCACTGGCTCGTTCTTCATAGCATGGATGTTCTTACTAGGCATGTTAGCGGCCGCTCTCTCATTCTATGTGATTGGCTTACCATTTCTGTTAAGTTGGATCTTTCCACAGCTAAACACCATACCACTTTACGAGGTAGCAGGGTTCCCGGTTATCTCCCATGGATAATAGTGGGCTATATAGGGGCTTTAATAGTCTTTGCCATGAACTATTTCAGCGTGAGATTAACTGGACATATCCAGACAGCCCTCTTTATCCTCCTCTTGTTCTGTGGCTTAGTGGTAATAGGCGTTGCCGCATTACGCGGCTCATTGGATAATTTCACGCCTCCATTCAAATCAGAGATAAGTCCAGCCACCGCTGCGTTCAGGTTCGCATTAATGGGTATAGGTTATTTATCGGGTTTTGAAACCCTACCCATGATCGCTGAGGAGACCAAAGTAGAGGTCAGGAAATTCGGCTATCTAGTCGCGCTCAGCGCCGTATTAGCTGGTTGCTGGTATATGTTGATGATGTTTGCCGGCGCGCTCATAATACCATGGCAAGGTTCCTCGGAGATAGCTCCTCGTGGATTAATAGACGAGTTAAATATCGTTTACCCAGGCCTTGGGATCATTGCATGACTTGCCTCATTCCTGGGCTTGGTGACATCTTGGATACCTGCAATGATGACTACGTCAAGGATGATCTACGCTCTATCGCGTGGAGCTTTATTCCCCAAGCAATTTGAATCAATACATCCTAAATACGGTGTTCCAACACGGGCCCTCTTGTTCACACTAGTGATCTCAATGATACTTGGATTACTGGGTAGGAAAGGCCTAGTGTGGTTCCTAGATATAGGTGGTGTAGCTCTCGGTGTTTGCTGGTTAACAGCTGTTTTATCAATGTTGATATGTAGGAGGAGATATCCACACTTAAAGAGGCCTTTCTCAGTTCCAGCCCCGTTTGTAATCGGAGGCATAGCATTAATAGTAGGATTAATAGTTGTGTTGATGCCGATAATACCGGGCACCGATATCAGCCTTGTCTGGCCATATGAATATGTACTATTGATTGCCTGGGTATTGCTTGGTATCTTAATATACACGGTCTATGTCAGAAAGAGGATACAAGAAGTCGGAGTAGAACGGGTTGCGAGAGGCCTTCTCGGCGAATACTATGATGAAATATATGGGACTAAGAAAAGCGGAGAGAAATGATCACCATATCTTTTTTCCCTTAATGAACCATATATATCACTTGGTGAAAATATGAGGGCATTTATATCAGTGGATATGGAGGGCATGCCCTTCATTGCTTCAGGCGAACACCTTTTCCTAAAAGGTGTATTGTTCAATGAAGCGCGACGAATAACTACGAAGATAGCGTTGATCGTGGCTAGGGCTTTACATAAGAATGGATTTGATGAAATAGTGATAGCTGATAGCCATGGTCCGATGATCGGGCTTGAAGTCGATGATTTACCCGAATACGTCATGTTGATAAGGGGGTTCCCCAGGCCGGTCAGCATGATGACGGGCGTAGAGGGATCAGATATAGCAGTGTTCCTAGGTTATCACGCGAAAGCTGGAACACCGAGATCCAGTTTTGACCATACATACAGTAGCGCTGTAATAGACAGTGTAGAAGTAAATGATATACCGGTTAGCGAGTTTTTATTGAACACATATGTAGCTGGGCATTTCAATGTCCCAGTAGTTCTGGTGGCTGGGGATGCGAGTTTAATAGAAGGCGACGTGTCCAAATACACGCCATGGGCTGAGAAAGTGGTATTGAAGCGTTCTCTTTCAAGGTTTGCCTCTATGAGCCAAGGCATGAAGAAAGTGGAGATAGAATTGGAGAATGCTGTAGAGAGAGCTGTACTCAGGTTTAAACAAGGAGAGATGAAAACGTTGAAAACGCAATACCCAGTTGAAGTGAAAATCAGATTTCTCGGCACAGAAATGGCCGATATAGCTGAGTTATTGCCTATTGTCAAGAGAATAGATGGTAAGACCGTGAAATACGTTGCAAAGGACATTATAGAGGCATATAAAATATTTGAATTACTAGTGACAGCCGCCCCTAGGCTTTACCCATACAGCATAGCCTAGGTAAAAGACACGTGAAAACCAGGTAATTTAGTATTTATTTTTTACTTTTCCACATATCCTTTACTTACTCTCAATGATTATGCTGGAAAGTATAAATATCTTGGAACCATTCAATGGAAACATATCCTGGGGATTCCCATAAGGTCTTCATAGGGATTTGATACATAGATCTGTGGAGCCGATGGATATGGAATTATGTGTATGGGGATCGACATTGAAAACTCTTTTAAACCAACTGAGTAGATCAGTAACCGGTATTCCCGAGCAACGTGATATAATTATGCAATATATCGGGTTTTATTTAAATCCAATCACCGCTTTACTCACTAAGTGATAATCCTTTAAATGACCAGTATTCCATACTTCTAGGCAATATACGGTTCAATTATTTCCTATTACTATGGTCATTTATTTCCAAATTGAAGAGATTAGTGAGGATATATTTCTTGGCCATGGTGTCAATCATTACAACGACTATAACCATGTGCGGACAAGGAGCCTGTCTCGTAAAACATTGCTTAGTGAATAAGGTATTGGATACAACTATGATGCGTTCTCGTGGTTAGCCGGATATCAGATATGCTGTTGATAGCTCGTTCTTGGATAAAACTATTATTTTATAACACCCAGGTCTAGTTATCTAACAAGGGATCCAAATGAGCGTTGAAGATTATTTAGGATCCAGCAAGGTCATGGACATCCTCAGGTTAAGTAACGAAGTATTTCCGAAATGCGCTTTTCTAAAGTATTATCCACTAGTAATCGCCAAAGGCAGGGGTTCAAGAGTCGTTGATATCAATGGCAATGAGTACATAGATTTCGTATCCGGGGCAGCTGTTTTCAACATCGGGCATTTACATAGAAAAATCGTAGAAGCTGTTTCAAGACAACTCGACAAATACCTCGTATATCCCATGGTTTATTTTTACACGGAGGAACCGTGTCTACTTGCTAAGAAATTAATAGAGATCACGCCCGGTTCATTCAGGAAAAAAGTTCTATTTGGTTTTTCCGGGTCTGATGCAATGGATCTAGCGTTGATGATTGCACGGGCTTATAGTGGTAGGAGATATATAATGGCATTCAAAGGCTCTTTCCACGGTTCAACATATTTGTCGATGTCGGCATCTGGAATTTACAATGAGAAAATTAGGAATACGTTTATGCTTTTAAACGACGTGGTTTTAGTTGAATATCCAAATCCATATAGGAATCCATGGGGTATAAATGGATATGAAAACCCAGTTGACCTATCCAATATGGCCTTGAATAACATTGAGAAAGCATTGAGGAAACTTAATGAAGAGATAGCCGTGATAACCCTAGAAGCCATTCAAGGTGATGGTGGGATAGTAGTGCCACCCAAGTATTTCGTTCAAGGACTACATAAATTGGCACATGAATATGGAATCGTGTTACTAGTTGACGAGGTTAAAACAGGTATTGGGAGAACCGGTAAATGGTGGGCTATTCAACACTTCGACGTTGAACCAGATATCATCGTGACCGGCAAGGCGCTAGGAGGTGGAATGCCGATATCGGCTGTAATAGGTCGTGAGGAAATATTGGATTCTCTCCCACCGGTTGGACTATCGTTCACACTCTCTGGCCATGCTGTTTCAGTGGTATCAGCCCTAGCCACGCTCGAGGTCATTGAAAAAGAAAACATGGTTGAAAGGGCCCGCGTTCTCGGAGAGTACATATACAACAGGCTCTCAGAGATCATGAGTAGAAGCAAGATCGTGGGCGATGTCAGGGGTAAAGGGTTGTTACTGGGATTAGAAATAGTCGTGGATAAGTCATGCAAAGAACCATCTAAGCCAATGGCATTAAAAGTCATTTGGAGTGCGTGGAAAAGAGGGGTTATTTTATTAACAGTAGGTGTTAATGGAAATGTTGTGAGGATAGCCCCTCCCTTGAATATACCGGGGGAGGATGTCGATAAAGCGCTTGAAACCATTGAGAGCGCTGTAGTGGACACAGAAGAGGGCAGAATACCGGATCAAGTGCTTGAATATATGACTGGATGGTGATATCCAGGGATAAATTGTTATAAATAGAACGATTATTTTAATATTTGTTCCATGTTTAACACAACAATTAAAAGACTGTTCCATTATAAAGGAGCATGGGTATATACCATGAGCAAGAAGTTTGCCTTAAAACCCGTTGCGGTAATATTAATCGCGATTGTCGTAGTCGTCGCTGTATCGGCCTACCTGATCTATGTTAACCTAGCGCCAACGGCCCAGCCAACTGTTCAGCAACCAACTGTTCAATATGCTAAGACATTGGTGATAGCTATACCCGAGGAACCATCATCACTAGATATTCAACAAGTTACATGGGCGAACGAGGTTCACGCGTTGCTATATCAACCGTTAGTTGCCCTAGATGAGAATATGAACATAGTGACAGATCTAGCGGTTAAATGGGAGGTCAGCGAAGATGGCCTCACCATCACATTTCACTTGCCGAAAGACGCGAAGTTTTCCAACGGGGACCCACTCACAGCAGAGGCCATTAAGAAATCCATTGAACGCTACATAGAGATATCACCATATGCCGAGGATTTTGCAGATGTCAAAGAAATAGTCGTTGTGGATAATTATACATTGAAATTGATTTTCAGTAGGCCGGCTCCATATATCTGGAGCGTGCTCGTGACAGCATATGGGGCGCCTGTCAATGCGTATCTAGCTGAGAAAATAGGGGATGAGGCTTTTGGCAGAGAAGCCGTGGGAAGCGGGCCGTATAAAGTCAAGGAATGGGTTAGGGGCTCTCATGTAACCCTAATTAGAAATGACTATTATAAGACAAACTTGCCATTTGTCAATAATAAGGGGCCTAACACATACATAGATGAGATAATTATAAGGTTTATCCCAGAGGACTTGACTAGGATCACTGAATTAGAAGCTGGGCGCGTCCACATAGTTAGGGGTGTTCCACTGGAAATGGTTAAGAGGCTTAAGGATAATCCAAATATCAAATTATATGAAGTGGTCACACCTGGGATATATTACTTAATGGTGAACGTGAGAGATGCTAAACTAAGTGATGTCAGGGTTAGACAGGCAATAATGATGGCCATTAACCGCACGGAGTTGGCTGTCGCGCTTGATCACAACATTATACCTTGGCATTCGTTTCTCTCACCTACCCAGTTCTGCTATAACTCCACAATAGAGGAGATCGCGAGTAAGAGATATGCATATGATCTAGATAAGGCGAAGGCGTTACTACGTGAAGCTGGGTGGATCGATACGGATGGGGATGGCGTTTTGGATAAAGATGGAATTCCATTCAAGTTAACACTTTTATCGGCTGTAGATGACCCAGCAATGAAGAAACTGGCACCTCTCATCCAAGCGCAATTGAAGAAAATAGGTATCGATGTCGAGATAAAAGAATATACATATGACTATGTGAGAACAATGACGCGTAACTGGGAGTTCGAAATAGCTTTCAGGAGGTTTTCATGGCCAGATCCAGATATATTGATATACCTAGTACACAGCACGATAGGCAACTATACCTATGCCAATCCAGAGGTGGACGAGCTACTGGAGCTTGGCCGCGGCGTTGTCGATGTAACTGAAAGAAGTAGAGTATATTCAAAAGTCCAAGAGATCTTATTGGATGATTTACCATTGATACCGTTATTTGTTTTGAAAGATTACCTAGCTGTCAACAAGAATGTCGAGGGATTAATAGTGTTGCCTAATGGCGATTTCTTCTTGAACGATGCAAGGGTAATACAGAAGTAGAGATTGGGATTATTGAAATGAGCCTGATAAACTATGTAGTCAAGAAATTGCTAATAGGCATATTAGTGGTGTTCGGCGTAACTTTAATTCTTTTTTACATAATGTTCATATTGCCAGGAGATCCCATACAGCTCTTATTAGCTGGCGAGAGAGTATCCCAGGAGAGATTAGAGGAATTGCGAAGGACATGGGGTTTGGATAAGCCAGTTTATATCCAGTATTTCTATTGGCTTTCAAATATCTTGAGAGGGAATTTCGGCATCTCAATAATGACGCGTCAACCAGTCTCCTATTTAATCCTCACTCGGTTACCCTATACTCTCTCCCTCATGTCGATGTCTCTCTTAATATCCTATACACTTGGAACAATGATGGGGTTATTAGCGGCGTTGAAAAGAGGAAGCTTAGTAGATACCGTGGCCTCGGTTATCTCGATTACACTGTACTCTATTCCCGGTTTTTGGCTTGGTTTATTGCTCATGTTGCTATTTGGCTATTATTTACGATTACTCCCGATATCTGGTTATGAAGGCCCGCATTCCATAATATTGCCGGCTCTCACACTTGCATTGCCATCCTCGGCCTCTGTGATGAGGTTGACCAGGGCAGAGATGATAGAGGTCCTTAACGAGGATTATGTGAGAACGGCTTGGGCCAAGGGATTGCCCAGGAACAGGGTTATAATGATCCACGCGCTCAGAAATGCCATATTGCCTGTTGTCGTCATGTTTTTCCTGGATCTACCCTGGCTCATTGGAGGTGCAGTGGTCATTGAAACACTGTTCGCCTTGCCAGGTATGGGTAGATTGCTGTATATCTCCATAGTCAGGCAAGACTATGCCGTGGTACAGGGAATAGTATTCATAATAACGATCCTCACGGTGGTGTTCAACACGCTCGGCGATCTCGTGGTCGCTACGCTGGATCCGAGGATACGTATTGAAAAGGGAGGATCCACATGACCTTGTTCACAGGCCTTAGAAACAAGGTTTTCTCCTTGAATGAAAACGAATCCTTCAAGCTGTTTGTAAGACATAGGAGAGGTGTGATCGGCTTAGCGATATTGTGTATAATAGCTTTAATGGCTATCTCAGCTGATTTCATATCTCAGTATAGATATGATGAGGTCAATATATCCATTAGATTATTGCCTCCATCCATAAATCACATTTTCGGTACAGATCACCTTGGTAGAGATGTTTTCACCAGAGTGATCCATGGAGCTAGAATAGCGCTCTGGGTCGGCGTGGTCGCGGTATCAATCGAGGTCTTAATAGGGGTTACCCTTGGTTTGATCGCAGGGTACTATAATGGTGCAGTGGACAAGGTGATCTCGGCTTTCACAGACATGATCTGGGCTCTACCTCCAATAGTCTTGGCGCTCGCAATAGTCACTATCATAGGCCCGGGTTTAACAAACGTAGTGATGGCGGTGGCATTGGTCAGCTGGGCGCCGTACACCAGGGTTGTGAGAGCCAAGACACAGTCGCTTGTGAACAGAGAGTTCGTCATAGCGGCGAGAGCTATAGGAGAGAGCGATATCAGCATAATGTTCAGGTATATACTACCCAATGTACTACCATCCGTGATAATACTGGCAACGCTCACAGTGCCCTCGGCTATATTATACACCACCGCGCTCAGCTTCTTGGGCTTTGGCGCACAACCTCCCACCCCTGATTGGGGGGCTATGTTGAGTGAATCGAGGGACTATATATTCATAGCACCGTGGTGTTCGATATTCCCAGGCCTTTTCCTCACATTAACAGCGTTAAGCTTCAACCTACTTGGTGATGCGCTGAGGGATATAATGGACCCGAAACTCAGGTTGAGGTGAGATGTAGATGGGAGACGTGATACTCGAAGTCAAAAACTTGAAAGTGCGTTACGAGACCAGTAGAGGAGCCCTCACAGCGGTTGATAATGTCAATTTTACGGTATATAAGGGCGAGGCTTTTTGCCTTGTAGGGGAGTCTGGTTGTGGTAAAAGCACGCTGGCCCTTGCAATACCGAGATTACTACCGCCAAATGCCAGGATTGTCTCAGGGGAGATCATATATAAAGGCGTGGACTTGTTGAGGCTGAGTGATGATGATTTGCGCAAAATACGTGGAAAAGAAATAACAATTGTGTTTCAAAACCCAATGACCTCTCTCAACCCCGTTTATCGTGTGGGTGTACAAGTGGCTGAGATACCTGTTTTCCACGAAGACTTATCGTGGAGAGATGCAATCAAGATGGCGATTAAGCAATTGGGCAGGGTTAAAATACCTGACCCGGAGATCAGGGCAAGGGACTATCCACATGTATATAGCGGTGGCATGAAACAGAGAGCCATGATAGCCATGATGACCATATCAAGGCCCTCTCTCTTAATTGCCGATGAGCCGACAACGGCATTGGACGTCACCATACAGGCACAGATATTGGAATTGCTCAGGGATCTGAGATCGGAATATGGATTGGCACTTATCCTGATAACACATAATTTCGGGATCGTGGCCGAGATGTGCGATAGGGTCGCAGTCATGTATGCTGGTAAAATAGTGGAGATCGCAAGGGTCGATGAGTTGTTCGAAAACGCACTACATCCGTATACAAAGGGCTTAATAGATTGTGTGAAAATGAGGACAGAGCCGAAGGCTAGGCTTAGCCAAATACCCGGAAGTCCCCCCGATTTGATAAATCCGCCTACAGGGTGTAGATTCCACCCCAGATGTCTATTTGCAACAGATAGGTGTAGGAGAGAGGAACCCTCCATGGTGGAGTTAGGCAATAACCACCTAGTGGCTTGTCATCTCTACAGTCCTTGCAGGTGATTGAGCATGGACCTGCTTGTGGTTAGGGATTTGAAGAAATATTTCACGGTTAAACACGGATTATTCTCCAAGCCCACTTATCTCAAAGCCGTCGATGGAGTTGATTTTCAGGTACCAGAGGGCTCTACGATAGGTATTGTAGGTGAATCTGGTTCTGGTAAGAGTACACTTGGTTTAACAATACTTAGACTAGTGGAACCAACATCCGGTGAAATCATATTTGATGGAACGGATATCACGAAGCTTTCTGGAAAAGAGCTCAAATGGTTCAGGAGATCAACTGGGATAGTATTTCAAGATCCATACTCCTCGTTAAATCCCCGCATGAGGATCAAGGACATACTTTCAAGGCCATTGATCATCCACAAGATATGTAACGATAAAGCTGAGATGATGGATATGATGATCAAAGTGCTCGAAGACGTGGGACTTGGGCAAGAACACCTGGATCGCTATCCACATGAACTCTCAGGGGGCCAGCAACAACGTGTCTCAATAGCTAGGGCGATTATATTGAGACCGAAGCTAGTTGTCTTAGACGAACCCACTTCTTCTCTCGACGTGTCTATTCAAGCACAGATATTAAACCTTCTCTTGGATTTACAAGTGAAATATAAATTGACATATGTCTTCATAACACATGACTTACTCACGGCGAAACATATCAGTGATAAGCTATTAGTTATGTACGCGGGCAAGGCAGTGGAATATGGCAATGCATCGAGAATATTGAAAAACCCACGTCATCCTTACACGGTGTTTTTGCTCTCATCAGTGCCATATCCGGATCCCAAGATCGCTAGATCGCGAGGGAAACTCGTGATCCAGGGTGAACCCCCATCCCCTCTTAACCCACCCACAGGGTGTAGATTTCACCCGCGATGTCCATTTGCCATTGAAAAATGTAAAACCGAAGAACCTAGGCTTGAAAAAATAGATATCGAACATCAAGTTGCCTGTCATCGTGTGTTTGAATTAAGCTTTGATATACATCTATAGTTCTTTTAAAAATTGGGCTGTTTTCCTGAGAATCGATCCCGGCCTAGCCGAGGTCAACACTTTCCCATTCTCAGCCACGATTTCCCCGTTAACAATGACCCATTTTATACCGGTTGGATATGAATGAGGGTTATTATATGTCGCGGTGTCGTTTATCGCGTAGTAGTCAAATATAACTAGATCGGCCTTAAAACCAGGCCTGATCAACCCTCTATCCCAGATCCCCAGTTTCCTCGCCGGTAACAATGTCATTTTCCTTATGGCCTCTGGCAACGAGATCACCTTTTTCTCTCTGACAAACTTGGCTATGACTCTTGGAAAAGTGCCATATGATCTGGGATGAGGTTTACCCATTCCTTTCCTATAAATAGAGCCATCACTACCAATCGCCACCAATGGATGAGATATAACGCTCTCAACATCTACGGGGCTTATGGTGAATCCCACGATTTCAGTTAATAACTCGTCTTCTATGAGCAACTTAACCATTACTTCAACCGGGTCTATTCCAAGCTTCTCGGCGATCTGAGAGAGCCTCATGCCTTCCCACTCCTTATGTCTCAGCGAAAAGGAGATCTCTATGTCATGCCATGAGATATATCCCTCCTCTATCGCCAGATCACTTTGCTTGTTCATTATGTCATAGATAGCATTGGGGTTCAACAATTTCTCCAATATCTCCGATGCCGAGCCTTTTCTATAATCACTCGGCAAAAGTGTTGTCAAAGAAGTGGACCAAGCTTCGTAGGGGTAAGCATCGGCACTCACATCATGCCCCTTATACGCATATTCGGATATTAAGTCGAGAACTGTTTTGACCTTGCCCCAGTTAGGCCTACCACATGCTTTTAAATGTGAGATCTCGACTCCAAGGCCAGCGTTTAAGCCTATTTCCAAGGCCTCTATGACAGAGTCCACGAGGCCCACACCTTCATTCCTCATATGCGTAAAGTAGACCCCCTGATAAATTGCGGCTATTTTAGCTAATTCGATGATCTCTTTTCTATCGCTAAACATGCCTGGTACATATATCAGGCCTGTGCTTATGCCGAAAGCACCGGATCTCATCGCCTCCTCTACAAGGGACTTCATCAAGCTTATATCCCTCTCGCTTGCCACTGTATCCGCGAAACCCAGGACAGCTGATCTAATGGTCCCATGTCCTACAAGGGGGACGACGTTTATAGATGGCTTCGTTTTTTCAAGCGTGTTTAAGTATTCGTTGAAAGTAGACCACGTGATCTGGACATCGGGATGGATGTTTTTCACTTCACGTATAATCTCATCCCTGTTCAAATCTGTTAAAGGAGCTGGTGAATACCCACAGTTCCCAATGACAATTGTTGTAACGCCTTGTAGGACATAGTTATCAGCCGTAGGTAATTCGAGTAACGAGATATCGCTATGGTTATGTATATCTATGAAACCAGGCGATATCATCAATCCCTTTGCATCAATGACGATATCTGCTTCTGAGCCAGCTAGGTTTCCGATCTTCCAGATACGATCACCTAAGATGCCTATATCTGCCCTAAATGGCGGTGACCCGGATCCATCGACCACAATGCCATTCTTAATGATTAGATCAAACCTTGTGACCATGTCCTCGCCCCTCGGCATCAAAATATATGTCAACTTTTGATTAAAATCAACGCATGTAGATTGTCTCCAGGATAAAGACTACCTAGTGAAATACGGCCTTCTAATGGTGATGGCTTTTACGAAATCCCCCATTAGGCCGTTTAAATTTCTCTCTATAATGTGTTTTCTGGAATCAATGAATTCTTGTATGAATAGACATGTCTTGATCCTTCCATCAGGTGTGAATCTTATCCTGGTACATTTGGAGCAGAGATCGGGATTTCCATAACCTTTGATCAAGGTGACCTTGATGCCTGTATCTAATTGGTAAATGGGACGGGATTGGAATTCCCTTGTCCATGTTTTAACAGCTCTTTTGCTTATAACGCTCTCTATATCGCTTAATGGATAATATAGGTTTCTATACTCATCACTATTCAAACCAAGTGGTATTAACTCGATGAGATTCACATCGATATTCCTCGATGAGGCGTAGTCTAAGATCCTCTCGATCTCCCCGGCATTTAACGATATAACGAGGAAATTTATCTTAAGTGCTATGCCATATTGGAGGGCTGTATCAATACCGTTTATGACTTTATGCAAAACCCCTCCCGTTATTTTTTGATACAAAGCCGGGTTCAACGAAGGTAAATTGACATTGATATGTTCTATCCCGACCTCGGCTAATCGCTTAGCGTGTTCTAGGAGTAAATATCCATTTGTTGTCATAGAAGTCCTCAATCCATTCATATTCATCTCCTTGACGATATCAGCGATATCCGCTCTGAGAAGGGGTTCACCACCTGTTATCTTAGCTTCTTTGATGCCCATGAGACCGGCCACTTTAGCCACAAAACCCCAATCCTCTGCACCGAGCTCTTTGTTTGAATTATAGTTGATCAACCCCTCTCTATGGCAAAATATGCAGTTGTAATTGCAAATCTCTGTTACACTTATCCTAATGCTATCGACTACCCGTCCAAACCTATCCATGAGCATTAAGATCACTGTCTTGATCACAACATGCTGGATTTTTACAAGCTCATTGATATTATGTTGTGCAAGATATTAAAATTTGTACTTAATAATGCCCTGGCCATTAGGTAATCCAGGTGTTTTTATTGATAGCAGTTATCTTGGCTGGCGGTAGGTCATCCAGAATGCTCTCAGTTGATAAATGTCTCCACAACCTCGGTGGCACGTCATTACTTGAGATTATTTATAGAAAATTGGAGAGGTCGAGGGAATTCACCGATATACATGTATTGGCTTCACACTTGAACGCGAATCACCTGATTGACCTTGGGTTTAATGTAATTATCGACAATATCTTGGCTGGACCTTTAACAGCTATTTATCAATTAAGGATATTCAACGAATTCTTTGTGATAGCATGTGATACACCATTCATCAGTATTGAAAGCATCAAAAGGCTTTTATCCATGTGCATCAATTCAGCGAGTGCGTGCATACCTAGGTGGCGTTCAACGCGTTACCTAGAACCACTTTTCGCAATATATAGGAGTAAAGCTATTGATCTACTGGAGATATGCTTGTTGAAAGGGGAATTAAGTATCAATAGATGTTTGAATAACTCTGAATCAATAATGTACCTCGATGTTGATCAAGTGTTTAAGGATCCTCGTGGAGAGTTATTCAATATAAACACATTAGATGATTTAAACAAAATTAAAGATCTAGTCATCATCCATCTATATTGAGCAATGCGGATCCTGGTATATACCAGGTTGTAGTTTCTACATATTCTTTTCATGATCCATATATTTGTATTTTGGATTTCATCATGTAATATAAACCCTAGGTGATTTTAAAGGGCAGTCATTATATCATCATAATGTGTAATAAACAGACCGGGAGTCTTTTTATGGATGAGAAATTTGTCCGAGTCATCTGTCCTTATTGTGGTGTTGGATGCGGGCTTTTCCTAAGAGTTGTTGATAATAAATATGTGGGAATAGAATATGATTACGAACATCCAGTGAATAATGGGAAATTATGTCCAAAGGCAAATGATTTTTCTTTCCTCATCTCACAGGATAGATTGAAAAAGCCGTTGAAAAGAACTGAAAGCGGTTTCAAGGAGATATCTTGGAGAGATGCGATTAGAGAGATCGCGAGTGTCATAAAGGATGTGGCTAAGAAATATGGGCCAGACTCGATCGGGTTTATAGCTAGCGCCAAGTGCTTTAATGAGGAGAATTATTTAATCCAAAAACTAGCTAGGTTATTGGGAACTAATAACGTAGATCACTGTGCCAGGCTATGTCATTCACCGACATTACTGGCTATGTCCAAGACAATGGGTGTTGGTGGCCTAACTGGGACATATCACGACATAGCTGAGTCAGAAGTGATCGTGACATGGGGTACTAATCCAGCTGAGACATACCCAGTCCTATTTAAATACATAATCGAGGCTAAGAGGAAAGGCTCTGTATTAATAGTCGTAGATCCTAGGAGAACTAGGACAGCGTGGTTCGCTGACATCCATATTCAGCTAAAGCCCGGCACAGACATCGTGGTCGCGAACGCGTTGATGAATGTGATCATAAGTGAGAGGCTATATGACGAGGAGTTCATAAGGAATAGGACTAAGGGCTTTGATCAATTGTTAGCTACAGTCAAAAAATATACACCGGAAATGGTAGAGGAGATAAGTAATGTGCCATCATCATTGATCTTGGAGACAGCGCGAATTATGGGCTCTACTAGGAAAGGATCTTTGCTCTGGTCAATGGGCGTTACACAACACTCCATGGGTTATTATAATGTATTGGCCTTGATCAATCTTGCAGCATTACTGGGTTGGTATGGCAAGCCGGGGACATGTGTAGGTGGTTTAAGGGGTCAGAATAATGTACAGGGGGC
Organism: Desulfurococcaceae archaeon; assembly: GCA_038824035.1. Classification (GTDB taxonomy): domain Archaea; phylum Thermoproteota; class Thermoprotei_A; order Sulfolobales; family Desulfurococcaceae; genus UBA285. Next base: position 6,600 of record JAWBBW010000017.1, on the reverse strand, counting down.
TTCATATATGGGGGCGTTGCCGGAATTCCTCCCGGGCCTTGTAAGCGTCTTAGATGACGCTGAAAGGATCAGGATTGCTAGTTTATGGGGTGTTGATGAAATACCAAGTGAGCCTGGACTCGCATTGCCGTGTTTAATCAGCGGTGCTGGCAATGGGGATATACGCGTGATGTACATAGTGGGATCTAATCCTGCCGTTTCCATGGCTAATTCAACCAATGTCGTCAAGAACCTGGAAAAACTGGATTTCCTAGTTGTCGAGGATATATTTATGACAGAGACAGCTGCATTAGCTGATATATTGTTACCAGCTGCGGCCTGTGCCGAGAAAGAGGGGAGTTTTATAAGCACTGAGAGAAGGATTCAATGGTCTTTTAAAGCACTTGATCCACCCGGAGAGGCTAGGCCCGATCTAAGCATACTAATATCCATATCCAGGGAACTGGGCCTTGGGAGATATTTTCCATATTCAACCCCGGAAGACGTCTTAGTGGAGATAAACAAGGTGATCCCGGCATTGGCTGGAGCCACTCCTGAGAGATTGAAGAACACTGTTGGAGGTGTAATATATCCTTGTTACTCCATTGAGCACCCGGGTACTAGGATACTCTACGTTGATGAATTCAACACGCCTGATGGCAAGCTCGTATTGATCCCAGTGGAACATAAACAATCGGCGGAACTCCCCGACGAGGAATACCCACTCATATTAACTACTCACAGGGTTGTCGGTGTATATCACTCCAACACTATGACGGGTAGATCACAGCTTATTGCGAAGAGATGGCGTGAGCCAGAGGTATTGATAAACCCGGCTACGGCGAGAAGACATGGAATAGAAGAAGGCGACGTAGTTAAATTGATCACTAGAAGAGGGGAATACACAGCTCGGGCACGCATAGTCGACGATGTGCCGGAATACCTGGTGTCGCTCCCCTGGCATTGGGGGGCGAATGTGTTAACAAATGACGCGTTAGACCCTGTTTCCAAGATACCTGAGACCAAGGTATGTGCATGCAGAATAGTTAAGACTAAAACAGGTGCGTGGAATGGGGAGACTACTGATATATCCAAAGCTATGTATCGGTTGTAAAGCATGTGAAATAGCTTGTGCAAGAGAACATAATGGTATCAACAACATAGAAGTATATGTAATGGATGAGGCAAGGATATCCATACCATACACTTGTCTACATTGCACAAACCCGCTCTGTGTTACAAAGTGCCCGGCAAACGCATTAAATAAATCCAGTGATGTTGTATTGATAGATCACTCCAAGTGCACTAAATGCTTGGAGTGTGTGAAAATATGCCCATATAACTCGATCAAGGTGATTGACAAGCTAGGTCTAATAACTAAGTGCGATCTATGTTATCATAGGCTATTGAAAAACCTACCACCAGCCTGTGCAAGCACGTGTCCCACAGGGGCGATCACATATATAGAGGTTAATATGGAGAAGGAGTCGTTTCATTAAAAACCCTATCTAGTGTTCAATGCTCCTTAGTCCTCGCGACAATATTGGCGAGAGCATCCATTATATCCCTCTCGATAACACTGTGTGACTCGAAATGAGTATTGGGGTCCTTCGTCAATGTATAGACCCAATATATTAGGAAAAGCCCTCCTGTCAAAAACGTTAATATAAAGTATAGTAAAGTGCTTCTATCAGGTACATCTCGGAATTCCTCAAGTCTCCTGACAAACAACTGGTTTCTCTCCTTCAGTTCGTCGAATATCTCGTTGAGTAATAACCTCTCTTTTTCAGAGTGCTTTGCAAAGTCCTTGTTAAGGAAATGATAGACATAGTATATATACAGCGGTAGTATTGTTAAGATCGTGTTGCCTAACGCACTTCTCATAGTGGAGTTGATGGCTTTGAGCTCGTTTAACCTGGTCTTTATAATATATGTCCTCTTAAACCCCAATATTACGGCAATCTCACCAATGATCTCGAAGAACAATAATGTCCGCTCGAAGTGCTTGTTCCTTCTTTCAATCCATTTATAGATGACGTAGAAGTTTATGATTATACCTGACAATATTGTTACAAAGCCTATCACTACTAATATGCCGCCATGTATAAACCACGTGATAAACCCTATTATCAAGAGTATGGATCCGATAGCCATCATGATGGCTGGTATAAATGGCAATATGATCGGCATCACGTAATCAGTCTCCTTGGATCTCTCAACGAATTCCCTGGCCCTACTTAAAAGGATATCTCGCCTATCCTTTTCAGACATGAATATCACATAGACCTAGCCTATAGATCCTTATAGATCCCCGATTATTTTAATATAAATTCAAGTATCTCAGTATTCTCAGTATTCCCGGCTTATTCGGTCGCGGAGCGCGTGGACATTAATTCTCGTAGTTTAATTCCATACACGGAGAAAGCCAGTAATGATAACCCGGTGGATAATATCAGTAATGCCCGGTAACTCCCAGTGATATCCTTGATCAAACCGCCTAGAAGAGGCGCTATAATAGATGATGCAATGGGCGCGGAGTTTAATGTGCCGGAGATCAATCCAAAGTTCTCTATGCCGAAAATCAAGGGTATGAGTGTCCAGTGCGCAACCGGCTCACCGGTGAAAAACACGTATCTCATGACTATGAATACCGAGGTGATCCATGGATTCGATGTATACGTTATAAAGGCCAGGAACGTTGACAACGTCTCTGCCATATATGTCGCTGGGATCGTCTTGAAAGGGCCGATCTTATCTATGAGAATGCCCCATGGCATGGCCATTAATGCCTGTAACAGCCCTGTCAAGCTCATTATCAAGGGTATTAATGTTCCATTGACATCGGTTATATGCTTGCCAGGGCCTTGAAACAAATCCTCTAGTATACCGGCGAAAAAGCTCATTATGATCATAGAGGACATGGCTATGAAGAAGATCATCAGGAAAACCGTTATAAGCCCTGTCACACGCCTCTGGTTCCCAGGCAACGCGGATGCTTTTTCATGCCCACTGGGCTTGGCATAGCCATTTAGCCGATTATGTAGAGCAGAGGCGAACATCAATATCAATGCATTCAAGACGCCTATAGTTGCCAATGCGTTGAAAAACCCGAGGACCTGTGCCATATGTCTCAACATGTATGGCCAGAAAGCCATGGATAAGGCCTGGGCGGATTGTGTAATAGATATGACGAGGCCGCGTCTATCCGGAAATGTCATCATTAAAACAGGATTTATGCTCATCACTACAAATGGAAACGCGAATCCTTGGAAAGCCCATGCAAAATACCAAGCAATCATAGCATGACTCCATGAACCAGTTTTCCCCATCAAATACATGCAAAGACCCCATAGTAATGTACATGAAGCGGTAAATGAGAGCATTACACGGGGACCTTTTTTATCATATACATGGCCAGCGATGGGCATTGATATAGCGGAGAGCATTCCTCCAATGGTGAATGAAACAGCTATGGGCGTGATCGTTTCAAGCCTGTATATTTCCCTGATATACAGGATTAACAGAGACCCTATTACACCTATGTTTGTAAACAACATGACTATGAATGAGATCGCTACGTTAATTAATTTAAGCATAACATCATCATGTGTTTCAATTCATAGATCCAATAGCAATGATTGGTTAAAAACATTCCAATTGAAATACACTTTATTCGATCCATGGGATCACGTATGAAATACCGTGGTCCCTTTTTGACATGAATGGTTGAGATTCACTTGGTTAAGTGGAGCCTTACTCTCAACCTGGTGCTGAATGATAAATGATACTTAACGATATCGAGTACTCTGTCCACATGGTTCCTCGGTAATATATATAATCTTACATGGTCCTCGTCGATTTCCATGTCCTTGGCACTTATATTAAAGTGCTCTAGGTATTCAAGCACATCATTACTCGAGAAACGCGGTTTCTTGCTTGGATCGCCGCAAGGCCCGTATCCACATGCATTGCAAAACTCCCTATGGGCGTTCACATTGGCTGAGCAAGCAGTCTCGAACACTTTAAATCCGTAATCAATGGCTGTTTTAACCAGCTTTTTCTTTATATCCATAGCCTTGATTGGCACTTGTTGAGTACTGGATCTCGGCATCTTGTCCAATCTCTTTTCTATATCCACGATGTTGCCTAGCCTGGCTTTAAGCCTACGTAATATCCCATGGGTCACTCTGAGGGATCCGAATACAACTGTATCAATTCCCTTTTCAATGGCTATTGAGAGTACCTTGTCTATTTCCTTGTTAGTTATCCCTGGGATTATTGGTCTAACAAACAATGTCACGTTCAATTTCTTGTCCGCGGCAATAGAGCCCCCTTCTATTCTATCTAATGGGCTCGGTGCACATGGCTCTAATTCGGCATATCTTTCAATCGTGATTATCGTTATAAGTACGTTAAGCATTGGATCAGTGTTCTTGAGCTCAGAGGCCAGTAAATCATTCAACACGCTTTTCGTCGCCACTTGGCTAGGCAATTTCAACCACTTATACACTTCCCCAATGTATTGTATCGATAGATTCCTTGTCTCCTCTAGGAAAGGCTCTGTGACAGAGCCGTAAGCGGCGAAAACCATTCTAGGCAATACATATGGATTAGTAGCGATGGCGAAGGCCATTTCAGCAGGTTTCAATGGATATGGAGTAACCTTACCGGGGAACCCCATGTCGTATATATAGCAATATGTACATCCATAGCTACATCCAATACCGGTGTGAATGGTTATGCCACAAGGTCTAGGTCTACGCTTGCTGTGGTGATCTCTGAGCGCTCTCGAAATCTCATCAGGGCCTAGCGTTCTCCTTATCCTCTCGATTACTTCTTTCTTCTCCCTCAATATATCGCTGATCAATCCCATTACATTTACACCTATATGTATTCTACCCTGAAATACCGGGCGGAACGCGGACCACTGATATAATGCCCATGATTGCTAAACAATCATCATCGATATCTTTCAATAAACCAGGCTCCCTGTTCATCACTAGTTTCAACATGTCTATGTATAAAACGAACACTTGTCTTCCTTCATTGCACATGATTCTCCAATACCTTTTCCTATCTTTTTCAATCCTCCTATATCTTTCAACTAGTGCGTTGGTGAAATCCTTGTTGGTTTTTAGACTCGAGACCACGTATCTGGCGTTCTCTATGCTCCACTCGTACATATCCAGTACCGAGTAATCAGCTATTCTCAAGTGAAGTTTCCACTCATTTGTATTCAGCTCTCTACATGTATTAACAGTGTTTATGGATATTTCCATGAGCTCGTCTAGATACGTATCCCCAATCATGATGACTGGTGAAACGTAAATTGACGAGAAAACAAGTGTTTCCAATACTTCTTCGCTCAATTCCAGTTTTTCCGCTAGTTTTCCCCTGAACTCCTTGATGGATGCAATGGGATATGCTAGTTCTCGAAAAGGGTTTCCAGCTAGGTATTTCTTGATTCTATCCCGGTATTTCTCCGCGATTATTGGGGCTAAGCCCAGATTCCTATACTTAAATCTCTTGATAAGCCAATCAAGTGATTTATCAACCCCCTTTTCCCCAAGCTCTAATAAGACGACACCACGTAAGTTCTTGACTATTGCGGCATAGGTTGAGAACAATGCATACACCTAGTGAATATGTATATTATCCAGGGGATATCTCTTATCGTGATTGATAAACTAATTATGCATGATCACGGATTGCGCTGAACAAATTCGAGCATATCTTGCAAGCGATTGGGTTGATCGATCTATCTATTCCATAATGTATTTCACACGCGTATTTGTGTTGGAGTATGTAAATGGCTAATTTGCCGATCTCCACGTATACCTCTTCGCCGCAAATGCCCATACTCGTGATCTTCTCGGCCAGCTTATCTAATTTCTCATTTATAACGGGTATATGTGTGAAATCGTGTAGGCCTCGTTCTTTCCTAGAGTACCTCGTTACAAGTGATGGTGATAAGCCAAGGCAAGACGCTATCTCTTTCCCAGACATGCCCTTTATCGATAATTTCTCAACAAGCCCTCTTTTCAATGAGGGCTCTACATGTCTAGCTAATAACTCAAATACGCTTCTCAACTCACATAATCGCTGATTTTTAACATGGATCTTGTTTATCACCAAGCATTCACCATGTCCTCGGGTTTTGAATAGGCCATAGCCATTTGCATCGAACTATTCACCTCTCGAACTCCATTTGACACGTGTCCTCGCCGATAACATTATTATAAGATGTCCTTTACGCCCTTATCGATGTTGAATATAGGCTCATATAATTAATGGGGGGAAACCCTCTTTGATGGGATCATCTGGTTCTACTATTAATGTTGAAAACCCCGTTATATAGCAAGCTTTATCCTTGCTCGAGATCTCTGGGATCACTGCTTTAAGGCCATTTATACTTGTCTCCCCGATTATCCTACACCTGAACGCGGTGTTTATTGCGCTAAGGAACTCAACGTATTCGCCCATTTTCACCTCGCCTATGTAATGTAGATATGCTATATGAGCTGAAGAACCAGTCCCTGATGGTGATCTATCGAGCAATGGCCTGTCGGGCGAACCATAGATCAATATCCCGTAATACCTTGGCGGGCTCTTCGAAATTCT
>JAWBBW010000016.1:0-32498 GCA_038824035.1 Desulfurococcaceae archaeon | reverse complement strand
CGAGAACAACTACTTCTAAGCACTTGTTCCTGATGTAAACGTAGTCTTTGACAACATCTGATCCAGCTGAATCAAGAGCGCGGTAAAGGTAGATGAAGAGCGCGCACTTGTACGTATTGTACACGCCTGTAGCCTTGTATGCTTTATCTCTGAACCCATATCCATCCCACATCCTTGTTAAATTCAAGAACAGGAGCTCAGCTTGTGGTTTAGAGCCCCAGAGCAACCGATCCAGTGCACGATACACGAGTAGATCAGCGTATTCATACCAGTCCTCGATAACCTGGTCTCCAGGTTTCTCGTAGAGTATGACATAGCCATTCACTTCTCCAATGTACTCGTACTTCGTTGTGTAGAACATGTCTGGTATGTCAACGCCGAAAAGTATCTCTATTCTACCGTTAAAGCCTCCCCCATATTCGTTGTCAAGCTTCGTGAGAATTCTACTGGATAGATCCCTGTCTCCCAAGACAGCGAGGGCTCTCGATGCGAGGATGTTGTCGTTCGCTATGTAGATTGTTATATTGTCTGGATATGTTCTTACAGATGCTCTCAGTAATCCGGCTTCCTCGATATATTGTGATCTCAAAAATAATAACGCACGCTGGGCATCGATAACGTTGTAAACACTGTGAGCGTGAGCAATAGCGAAGCCCAGGGCAACGAGCACAAGCGATAAGATCGTCAAAGCTTTCATCCACACACCTAGAATAATATACCTTCGAGAATAATATAGGAGAGAAGCAAAAATATTCTCTCAACCATTCCTGGCACGTATCTCGAAAACACTAGTGATATTGATATCGATATAAATCACAACGATCACGGGCATCACGCTGTAAATTGTGGAAGAGATATCGATTCGATACAGATCTGTGAAAGCCCCACATATATTGTTTCAGCTATAAGCGAGTTGAGTCCACCACTTGTATAGATTTATTGAACTGAGGTAATAATACCTGATCAAATATTGATGACGGAGTAGTTCCATTGCTACTTTTGATTTCGATCTCCTGCCCCATCTCAATGATTATGACTGGAATCTCCTCATCGCCTGCCGCTTGCAGAGATGTCAGCGATCTTCGATGTTCCTTGCAGCGTTGTCAGTGTGATATCTATCACACCTGTATCGAAAAATGCCAGACTATGAATGTACTTCGTAAATGCCCCAGCCATAGAGACAACGAACTTCTTTTCAACAACGTTTGGATCGAAACTCATGCCAGCGGGTTGTATACCGATCGTGGCTGACGGGCTGAACAATAGGCTCAGCGGATACAGATCTTAACCATCATCATAATAAACGAGGCTTGAAGCGAATAACTAGAATGCTAGCCGGGGATGTGGTTAACTTTCCATCTAAACAGGGATGCGGGGGGTGGGATTTGAACCCACGCAGGCCTACGCCATCGGGTTCTGAGCCCGACCCCTTTGACCAGGCTCGGGCACCCCCGCCTTGTCATGATATATCATCTATGTGAAAGGATTTTATACATTGCATCGGCGAGGAGGCTGTGATCGCTCATTTAATCGCTTCGCCAACTCTTCCTCATCTGCCATTTAGATAGTAATTATATGCCGGTTATTAAGCAATACCTCAGTAGCCAGTAGCTAATTGGATCATCGAGCCTGATCATGAAGAGATCGAGCTAGCCATATAGCTCGAGTATATCGATCAATCCATGCTCCTTGTAAATCTCCCTTACTTTCTCCAATACCTTGCTAGAATCCTCCACATCCAGGACTGTTGCCAGGTTCTCCGAGATACGGGATATATTGATGTTGTTTACGAGGTATTTCACGATACCAACATATCTAGGGTTTACACTAAGCGTCCTAATGCCTAGTGATAGGATAACCGGTATGGCCATGGGCCTACTTGCCATTTCACCACATATCTCCAGGTGTAAGCCTTTTTTACCAGCCAAATCCACTGTTTGCTTAATAAGCCTTAGAACAGATGGCTCTAGTTCATTGTATAGATAACTTATTCTAGGATTATTCCTATCAACAGCCAGCGTATACTGGACAAGGTCATTTGTTCCAAGACTTGCAAACCTTATGAACGGTATTTCGGCGAACTTGTCGATAATTAGCGCTGCAGCAGGCGTCTCGATCATCACTCCGATAGCCAATTTATTCAATACATCAACGCCTATAATCTCGGATGCCGTGTTCTCCAAGATATTTATGAAATCATATACCTCGCCCAGCTTAGTTACCATGGGTATTAGTAATCTCAGATTACCATGGCTAGATAATGCCCTGAGAAAAGCCCTGAGAAAGGGTTTGAGCAACTCCTCTCTATATTCTAGTAACAGCCTGATCCCACGTAAGCCCAGAGCGGGATTTTCCTCCCTTATCCTAAAAAATGGCAATGGCTTATCCGCGCCGAGATCGGGGGCTCTTATGACAACGGGTTTCATATCATATATCTGGGCGATCTTAGCGAACGCGTTGAACAACGCATTCTCACTAGGCAATGAGCCAGATACATAGAGAAACTCGACCCTGAACACGCCAATGCCATCACAGCCCTGCATCAACGCTGATCTCGCCTCTTCCAAGTCACCTACATTGCAGAGAACATCGATCTCCGTGTTATCGAGACTTTTCGCCTTTCCAAGAGCGCTTCTCCTCAATGTATCCATGAGTCTATTCACGATATCTGATTTCCTTTGATAACGGTAAAACACATCAATATCTGGGTTAACTATGAGTGCGCCTTCAAATCCATCGAGAACACCCCTTGCACTCCTCGGAAATTCCTCAATATTGAGCGATGGGATCACAACATATGGTATCCCACGAGATCTAGCCAATATGGCTATATGCGATGTATATCCTCCTTTCACCGTAACAAGCCCCTTGATGCCAGCCCTGATCAATCCCATGAAAGCCATCGGCGTCAATTCTTCTGAGACTATTATTTTATCCCTCAATTCCATTATAGCCCGGTGAGAATCCCCAGAGATCATGTTGTTAGCCAGGATCAAAGCTATCTCCCTTAGATCGGCCTCTCTCATGGCGATCAAACCTGACCCAGCACTCCTCAGCATGGCACTGTATTTCTCGAATACACGTTTAATCGCGAGTTCCCCACATATTTCCTCGCTACTGACGATCTCAATGGACTCGTTAACGAGGGCCTCTGCCATCAAGATATATGCCTGTAACAATTCTTTCTCACTCTCATTTACCATCTCCATCACCTTTTCTACGTAGCCTTTGAAAACCTCGAGTGCATTAAGTAATCTCTGCTCCTCATTCTCACCGGCTTTACAATCAGCTATGGCATCGAGTAACGTTGTAGACAAACCGTATTTAATCGTCTCTGAGGCAACTATACCCTCTGAGACTGGAATACCCCTGAACACTGTTGACAAATAAGATCACCGGTCTTCGCTTGGCAACACGTTCTGAAGTAGATCTAAGAGGTGTTTCAAGGCCTCGTCTTCGTCTGGTCCATTGGTCTTTATGATGACCAGGTCACCGCAATCGACGCCCAGCGATAACACCTTTAAAATATTCTTCGCATCAACGCAACTGGATTCCTTGCAGATCATTATATTCGATTTGAACCTCATTGCCAATTGCACGAACCTAGCCGCTGGCCTAGCATGTAGGCCCGATCTATTGATCACCTTGACCTCAATTGTTCTCACTTGCAAAACACCTTTAACATAATATGGGTATAGAGGGTTTGACCCTATTCGCGTATTTTAGCTAGGACATTAATATAGATGAAGCGGGGCTTAAATTGAGTGTCCTCGTGTTCAGACATTGTAAAATTATTGCGCCCAATATGGTGATCAAAGATGGATATGTTGTAATCGAGGACGGCGTTATAAAGAGCGTGGGGAAAGAGCCGTTCAAAGGGCCTACTAGCGAATCAATAGATCTCGAGGGGCAATTACTACTACCTGGTCTCATTGATACACATACACATGGTATAAGCGGCTTAGACATCACGATGAACCCTGATCCAAGCGTTCTCCTCGAAATGTCTTCACATTATGCAAGACACGGTGTCACAGGCTTCCTCGCGACAACTGTATCGGCACCACACGATGTCCTATTAAAGGCCTGTAAAGCCTTTAAAGATGCCAAGGATTCTTGGAGGCCAAGCCATGGTGCTAGGCTTCTGGGATTACACCTAGAAGGGCCCTATATAAGCCCGGAGATGCCGGGAGCTATGAATCCTCTATTCATACGAAAACCATCTATCAGGGAATTAGAAGAATACATCGAGGTATCTGGTAGAAACATTAGGCAAATAACCATTGCACCTGAGATCGAGGGTATAGACGAGCTAATAACATATGCCAGGTTGAACAACATAGTTGTCAGCGCTGGCCATACAAACGCCTCTTATGAAACAGGCTTAAACAAAATAGCAATGGGGATTTCAAAAGCAACACACATATTTAATGCAATGAGAGGTATACATCACAGGGAACCAGGGATAGCTCTCTCCCTCTTACAGGCACGAGGGGTTTTCGTAGAGCTTATAGCGGATTTCATACATCTCCACCCAGGGGTTGTTAAAATGGTCATAGATTATGCCTCGCCGGATAGAGTTGTCCTAGTGACCGATTCAATAGCCGCTACTGATATGCCTGATGGTGTCTACGAACTGGGTGGTTTAAAGATCAGTGTAGAAAGAGGTGTGTGTAAACTAGTGGGCGCAGATAAACTAGCCGGAAGCACTCTCACCATGGATAGAGCTATTAGAAATATCGTGGAACTGGGATACAGCCTGGTGGACGTTGCTAAAATGGCTAGTTTAACGCCTGCTAAGAGCATTGAGCTGGACATCAAGATAGGGGATATAAAACCGGGTTATAGGGCTGATCTCATCGTGTTGGATGAAGGGTTCAATGTCTTGAAAACCATTGTCAACGGCGTGATTGTGTATGAGAGATAAATCCCCCCTAAAAACGGTGATCGATGCGGATCCCTATGTGGAGTTCACATCAAAGATCATATCATTGATGGAGAGGATCATTGGAGAGGAGAGAGATAACATCGAGAAAGCCGCGTCGATCATAGCTGACTCGATCACGGGAAACGGCCTAGTATATGTATTCGGCACTGGCCATTCCATGATGATGGCATTAGAGATGTTTTACAGAGCGGGGGGATTGACCAGGGTCTACCCAATTCTAGACATATCGCTCTCATTGCTAAACGGCGCTGTTAAAAGCACTTTGCTGGAGCGTTTACCTGGGTACGCGGAGATATTGTTGAGATCTATTAATCCTTTACCAAATTCTGTTTTAATAATCGTATCCGCATCGGGGAGAAACGCCGTACCCGTTGAAATGGCTTTCATGGCCAGGAAAATGGGCTTGAAGACCATAGGTATAACGTCAGTGGAGTTTTCGAAAAGCGGTGAACCGGATAACTCTCTTGGGAAAAGACTATATGAAGTAGTAGACGTGGTCATAGACAGCAAGATACCACCAGGCGATGCTATTTACGAAATAAGAGGGGTTGAGGTGAAAGTAGCTCCTGTATCAACGATCATTCATGCATATATACTTCAATTGCTTTGTATAAGGACATCGGAGATCCTCGTGGAAAGGGGGATCAAGCCAGAGATCTGGGTCAGTGCAAACGTGCCCGGCGGCATTGAAAAGAACTTGAAATATCTCGAGAAATACTTCAACGTGATAAAACCATTATAATGACCTAGACATGTCGTTTAACCATGAGCAATGTTTTTTGATCAAATCGTATAATTTCCCAACATCTCCATGAGTGAACAATGTCATAACGTCCTCGTAGGTGTTCACAACGGCCTTATCGCTGAAATATCCATAATACCCATTCGCATATCCAGCGAACACCGTGTCTATGCCGGCGATCTCCCTGCATTCCATTGATATCTTCGATAAAGCCTCTCCTGGTAAAGCAATCAAGCCTAATACCCTTCCGATCAGGTAAGACGATACCTCTATAGAGATCTCCTTGATATTGCCCAGTTTCTCCACGATCAACTGAGATGCTTCAATAGCCTCCTCTATCGACTCCACAACGCGCTTTAAACCAGGTAATTTCCCCACAACACCGCCCAGTTTCCTTTCAATGTAGAGTTTCCTCGCTATTCTGTAGAATTTCTCAGAATCCACACTCATGGTCAACGACTCCTTTTTAACCGCTATTGGAGCATCCACTAATTTCCTCCAATGCACTTGCCCCAATGACCTCGTAATGCTATTCGCGAACAGCGATCCAAGCCTTAGGACCTCGCTGTAAGACTGCTCTATCCTAGTGAACCTCGTGGACACGTCCGCCGCTGCTCCATTGATAAATACGAACTCTATTCCCGTGTTGTTCCTTAATGAGTCCTCGATTGCTCCGGCTAAATCCCTTGACACACATTTATTACTAGGACCCAGGACTGTGGGGTGAACTCCGTAGTTCAATAAACCCACTTTTAGGTCGCCGGTAATGCATTTAACCACTACTGCTTTGTCGTCGATCGGAGTATTCGGGTCATTGCGATTAGTAGCTACCCCGCTCACCGTGATCGTTGTCGAGTAACACTCGCCTTTGCCTAGTTTTTCATAGGAATTTAACAATGAGCGCTCGAACATGGAGAGGAAATGCTCATAGTATTCAGGGTCAAACTCAGCCATGCCCATGCCCGGTAGCATGTCTTTAAACAAGGAGATCGGGGCTGAATGAGTGTGTGTCGCGGTGATCACCACGTGTGAATTCCCTATTAAACCCTTGCTTATCTTTCTCATATCCTCTAACATGTTGTTATCTATTGCCAATAAGTCGACACTGACCAAAACCAGTAAATTGTCCTCGATCGTTTCCAGTAATAATGTCTTCACATATATGTCATCGAATATACACATAGATGGCTCTTTTCTCCTCAAGTAACCGGCAAGCCTATGAACACCGCTTGTAGGTGTTATAATGGATTTACCATATCCAATTCTCACTGGTAATACACCGCTACTCCTGTTATCCCGATATATTTATCCCCATTTCCCTCATAATATATCTGGCTAAAGCTGAGTTGGTTTGAATGCCGATCAAGTTGATCAGGATTGATGACAGGTATATACACGGCCAGGTGACTATTGGCTGGGTGAGACATTACAATATCAACGAAATATGGGTTGTCGATGATAAAATAGCTAGAAACCCTGTTCTAAAGGAACTGCAAATAGCGCTTGCCCCTCCCAATACCACTGTCAGGGTATTCCATGTACAAGAGGCCATCGATGAGCTGAGAAAAGGCTCCGGGGATAGGCCAGGTGTCAATATCATGATCATAGTTTCCAATGCAAATGATTGTCTCAAAGTCGTAAAGGAAAGTGGCTTGAAAATAAACTGGGTTAATGCTGGTCAATCCGCTTGGAGACAGGGGCGTGTAATAGTTGTCAAGAACTACGCCGTGGATCCGGCTGAGATCAATGCTTTCAAGGAAATGCGGGAAATGGGGATTAAAGTTATATATCAAATGCTACCAGATGAACAACCCCAGGATTTTTATCAATTACTTCAGAAAAAAGGAATCCTCTGAACCGCTTGATGAAGATGAATACGTGATAGGTTGATCAATGTTTTTATAGTTATTATTAGTACATATCGATATATGATCATGTTATGTTATACATCAGGTTTATTAATTTAAACATCTTTATATCAAACCTAGTCCTGGTGAAATACATGCATGGGCATAGAAATAGTGTGATCAAGACACTTCTACCATTGACTATATGCCTGGCCATAGCTGTGGCCATAAGAGTTGTGGAAGCCCAAGCCGGTGTTACCGGCTCTACGCCGATATCACCACTTGAACTTTTCGGCATAATAATAGTGCTACTCATAGCTGGGCTGACTTTTCTGGGTTATAATGCATTTGGATTAACAGAGCCCTTGTTAATTGGCAATATAATAGGATTAATACTGGGCATACCACAGGTAGCGCTCCCCCTTAGCGCCATGCTTGAGCTAATATATCTGGGCGTCTTTCCCGTCGGAGGTGCAGCCGCGCCAAACGCCGTGATAGCAACCATAACGTCATTGATGTTTGCCAAGATACTTGGCTACACAGCTGTTACATCCGTTGAACTCGGCACTTTAATGGCCATAGCGATACCTATTGGGATGTTAGCCATGTACTTGGAAGTCGTGGGCGCGAGAGCTGGATGTGTTATATACTCGCACTGGGCTGATAGGGAGATTGAAAAGGGCAATATAGGGAGGTTGGGCGTAATAGCGTTCCTCGGCTCTTTACAGTGGTTTGTGGTCTACATGATACCCATATTGGCTATCGCAGCACTGGGCATGAGCCCGGCGGCCGTGGAGACCATTAGGGTTTCATTGGAGAACCCGGCACTTCAGAAAATACTATCAGCGCTTGGAGTAGGCGCTGCCTTAATGCCGGCTGTTGGTCTAGGCCTGTTACTGAAACTCACATATGGCCCTGGCATGTTACCGTGGTTTATACTTGGATATGTCCTCGCCGCTTATCTCAAGTTACCAATACTTGGCATAACACTACTGGTCATGAGCCTGATCCTAGTGATCCACTGGCGTGAGCTCTACGAGGCACTACAAGCGCCGCCAACCATGTCGAGCACGCCGCAAAGTGGCTCAAGCCAAGTATTCACCAAGAGCGATTTCATAAAGACGTATCTGAAAATAACCTTTGCAGATCAATGGGCATGGAATTACGAGAGAATGCAAGGCACTGCATACGCCTTCGTAATGAACCATGTGGAG
Source organism: Desulfurococcaceae archaeon (assembly GCA_038824035.1). Taxonomy (GTDB): domain Archaea; phylum Thermoproteota; class Thermoprotei_A; order Sulfolobales; family Desulfurococcaceae; genus UBA285. Next base: position 23,747 of record JAWBBW010000016.1, on the reverse strand, counting down.
AGAAAACTACGCAAAGACCCAGAAGAGCTGAAATCCTGGATGAGACTTCACAACGAGTTCTTTAATACACAGCCATTGATGACAGCCATGATAGTCGGCGTTAACATGGCAGTGGAAGAGGGTGGTGCAGACCAGGAAACTGTTAGATCTCTGAAGACGTCTTTAATGGGACCATTGGCAGGCCTTGGAGATGGCTTATTCTGGTTCACGTGGAGGCCAATAGCCTTTGGAATAGGAGCTGGGTTAACACTGACAGCCGGTGCATTAGGGCCAATAGTGGCTTTCATCCTATGGTGCCCCTTGGTAATGACCCTTGGCTGGTATCTATTGAAACTGGGTTATAGGTATGGCTTCAACGTGGTCTCGGTGATAAGGGGTGGCAGGATAGAGATGATCAGGAGAATAGCATCGATGATCGCCGTGGCGATAATAGCTGCCCTGGGGGTTTCATATATAGCTGTGAGTGTCCCAGTGAAAATAGCTGTCCCTGAAGCCCAGCCAATAGATATACAGGCAGCAATAGACATGATAATGCCGAGGCTAATACCGTTGATATTCTTACTAGGCTCATTCTATATGTATAGAAAAGGGCTCTCAATAACCAAGGTGCTGGCGATATATTTCTTGATAGGAGTAATACTCGGACTACTGGGTATATTGTCAGCGGGCTAATATCCTAGTCTTTTTTACCCAGGGCTTTTCTCACCTTTTCACCAATATTGACAATGCCTTCTACGCCTGATCTAATAGCAATCTCAACTAGGTCTTTAGCTGTCTTATCCCGTTGTAATACGATCTCCACCAACATTGGGAGATTAACCCCTGATATAACTTCGACGTTAAAGCCCTCTGACAACAATTGAGCCGCTACTCTTGAAGGGGTTCCTCCAAACAGGTCTACTAGTATTAAAACGCCTTTCTCGTGATCAACCCCGTTTACAATATCCTTGATCTTTTCGTAAAGGGATTCAGGAGAATCGAGAGGCCCCAGTGTAATCACGTGGATACCTTTTATAGCCTCGTCTCCTAGGAGTAATGCGAGAGCATCCACTAAGCCTTCGCCGTATTTACCATGTGTAATTAACACTATATTTGCCATTCACAAAGCCCTTGCCTAGTTGTTAGTGGGGAATAAACTATGATGCCATTACTTAGATCCCTGCTTAATAAATCTTATTTCCCATTTATCTCTGGCCTGCCTGAGCACTGGCAAAATCTCTCTCACTACTTTCAACTGGTCTATATCGACCTCGTGCTCTACGTATTTCTCCTCTACGCCGAGATCTAGTTCTCTATAACCCCATGGATTGAAAACACCACTTCTCCCAACAAACATATCACCCGTTTGATCGGCTATCACCAAGTATATCGTGTTCTCATGGGCCCTGGTACAAGCCAGCTTATCCAATACCTCTTCTTTCAACGGCCCTTTAACCCAGCCAGCTTGCACAATCACGACATCCACATCCATGTTTGCATATGTTCTGAACAATTCGGGGAATCTAAGGTCATAGCATATCGTGAAAGCTATCTTAACGCCTTCGATTGATATTATCTTGCCCGGTTTATCCCCGGGTTTTAAGAATTCTGACTCCCTATATCCATATGCATCGAATAAGTGTATTTTACTATACACCGGTATAGCCTCACCGCGGTCTGTTAACAAAACCGTCGTGCTCACTGTAAATGGGAATTGATCCGTTCTCTCGACGAAATGTACAACCATGTGAACGGATAATTCATGGGCTAGTTTAGCAAGTGTTGACAAATGCCTACTTGAAGCAATGTACTCGGATTCCCTATATACAGCCTCCGGGTCCTTTATAACAAATGGATTTATAATGCTGTATTCGGGCAACACTATTATGTCGGCATTCTTATAATATCTCTGTATATAGAACATTATCTTATTAACGTTCAACTGAGGCCTATCAACAAGCTCGGCCTGTAAGATGCCCACAGTCAGGGAGGTCATGTTAATTACCATTCCTTAAATATATTGGTAAAAAGGGTTATAACAAGTGACCCCGGGTGTGCCCATGTATAGCCTACCCAGGTTAATAGATATTAATGCCAAGTCTAGGGTCATTTGTGGCAAGAAAAAGATCGTTGTTACGAGCAGGTGTATTGAACTAGAACACCCGGATATAGTGAAAAAGCTGATTGAAGAGGGTTACATCGTTTTAACGGCATGTCCCGAGGCCGAACACGTGAATATGCTGGGTTTCAAGTTGGCCGGGATAATCGCGCGTAATGGTTATGAAGAAGTGTCCGTATTAACCATTGATGGCAGTATGCATTGTACTCAATTACACTGGATGGTGGAGGAAGTATTCAAGATCACTGGTTCGAAATGTAGTAGAAAGCATTTTATCGTGTACAAAGGGGGTATCAAGGAAATCTCAATCGAAGCTGTGAAAACCAGCAGGTTTCTCTACAAGGTGAACAAGCTACTTGCTAGACAAGGGATCTAATCAAACGGCCTCTCAAGCCCTATATCGCTCGGTATCCTATAGTAGCCTGGATATCTGATCAACCTGGCCAATAGGTCCTTATCCCTCAAGTGATTGATAAACATAGCCACTAATCCCTTCTCCAACCTATCCATAGGTATGAGGAAATCGTACTCCTCCCATGTCAGTGGTATGAAATCTAACCCATACATATCCGCTACATAGCCAACAGCTATCCCCACATCAGCTCTACCCTGTTTAACAGCCACTGCTACTGCTGTATGTGTCTTGACCTCATATGTATATCCATTTATAATTCTCTCCACGTTGTCAAAGGATATGCCCTTTTTCTCAAAGATCTCTTTTAATTTCATGTCTAGGAATACGCGAGCCCCTGATCCCCTGTTTCTATTAACCATTCTGATATCGCCTCTCAACAAGTCCTCTAAGCTCTTTATTTTCTTTGGATTACCCCTCGCTACTACCAGGCCTATGAGCCTGTCATAACCTCTTATGATGACAGCTTTGCCCCTTAGGCCGTATTTATCAAGGAAAGGAACATTATACCTCCTTGTTTCGGGGTCAAGCAAATGCGTCGGTGCAATATCCGCTTCACCCCTCACCACGGAGTTCCAACCAGCAGTGCTACCTACGTTTAAAACCCTTGCCCTATGTATGAGCCCGGTTTCCTTGAGTATCTCGAATAACAGTGGATCATTGCTACCTATGATGCTGAGCCTATTCAGAGATATGTAGTTGCGAAATGGGTGAAATCTCACCAATGTGTTCTCCTCCACTATGTCCACGTTTTCATCTAACTCAATGAATCCATCACTGTAGATCAGTGGTGATATACTGCCACTGCTCATCGATACAGGGTATGCCACTAGTTCTCCACGTGATTCAACCAGAATGACCGGTATGAGCCAGGTCTTGCCGATGTGTTTCCTAATACTTAATGACAACTTCACATGTATTGTATCGACCTCTTCCCTAATACCCAGTATTCTCGCAATAATAGGCCTCACGACCCTTACCAAGACCATGTAACATGAAAGCGGGAACCCGGGTAAACCTATTAGTAATTTACCTGATGAAACAGCTATTATTGTCGGTTTACCTGGTTTTGTCCTAAGTCCATGGACTACGACATTGCCTATCTCCTCGAAGATCTTGTAAATAATGTCCTCCTCGCCTGCACTAGTACCCCCACTTGTAACCACCATGTCATATTCCACAATGCTTCTGTAGATCTCATCTCTTATTACCCCGTAATCATCTGGTAAAACCCCCTTGAACACTGCTACTGCGCCCATAGACCTTAGATAAGATGTTATTAATGCACCGTTCACGTCATACACCATGCCGGGTCTCAACACCTCACCTCGCTTTGCCAACTCGTTGCCAATCGAGTATACCGCTATTCTCGGCCTCTTATAGACAGTTATCTTGGAGAACCCAAGCCCGGCGAGTAGCCCTATGTGTTCTTCTCTCAGAATAGTGCCAGCCGGTATCACGAGATCCCCCATTGATATATCACTACCAGCTGTAGCTATGTTTTCGCCTGGCGCAATCGACCTGTAGACCAATATTTCGCCATTCTTTTTTTCAACATATTCCTCCATTACAACTGCGTCACATCCACGTGGTATCATGGCGCCCGTGGCTATTTCAATAGCCTCGCCACTATTCAGCTCTATGGATGGAAACTCACCAATCCTCACTTTCCCCTTTAACCTAAGTCTCATGGGCGATAGTTCATCAGCCCACGCCGTGTCCTCACTCCTAACGGCATAGCCATCGACCTCTGATCTATCGAAAGGCGGGTGATCTATTGGGGCATATACATCGACTGCGAGAACCCTGTTAATGGCATCGAAAACATCGATATCCTCGACACCAAGCGGTTTCAAGTCAATAGCGTTGATCACAGCTCTGATGGCTTCATCGAGGCTGGCTAATCTGTGAAATATCTTCCTCATCTCAACCCCTCTTGTTTAAACAATCTTTAACCACCCATATAATATAATTGGAGGAACAACATCAGTGGTTTTAAATGGAGATCGGAGAACTGGTTAAATGGGGATTACCAGCCATTTACATAGAACTATTGAGGAACAGGGGTATAACCGAGTTAAACCCAGTTCAAGAAGAGGCAATTAGGAAAGGCGTCTTCAACGGGGAAAACATTGTGATCTCCACGCCGACAGCCAGCGGCAAGACATTGGTGGCTGAAATGCTCTTGGTCAAAAGAGCTTTGAACGGCCATATCGGTGTTTACCTAACACCATTAAAGGCCCTTGCCAGCGAGAAATACGAAGAGTTTAAGCAATTGGAGAGATTGGGACTAAGTGTCGGGATTACGACAGGTGATTACGACCAACCAGCTGAATACCTTGGTAAGCATGACTTGATCATAGCTACCTATGAGAGGTTTGACAGCCTATTACGGCTCAAACCCTCGTGGATCGATAGGGTCAAGGTGATCGTCGTCGATGAAATACATAACATCAATGACCCTGATCGAGGGCCCATTATCGAGATGATCATAGCGAGAGCGTTGAGAAATAACATGCAGATATTAGGTCTCTCAGCCACTATTGGAAATCCCGAGGTCCTCGCAAACTGGGTCAAGGGTAAATTAGTGAACCTGGATTGGAGGCCGGTTAAGCTAGTTGAGGGTGTTTACGATAGGAGAGATAACACAGTGGTGTTTAATGATGGGAGAAGAGAAGAAATCAGCGATGAAACAGGGGATAGGATCATGGACGTGGTATTACACAATATCATGGAAAAAGACCATCAAACACTCGTATTCATACATAATAGGAAACGGGTGGAAGAGTACGCCGAGCACACGAGTGAGAGATTGCCATCAATATCTTCAAAAGACCTGGATAAGCTCATAAGAGAGCTCGAAGAGGCTCCCACATCTATTGAAAGAGATCTATTAACCAGCTTGATGAGGAAAGGGGTGGCGTTTCACCACGCAGGCCTATCACATATGTCGAGGAAAGTGGTTGAAAACGCCTTTAAAATGCGGCTTTTGAAAGTAGTCTACGCAACCCCAACCCTAGCAGCCGGCGTGAACATGCCGGCTCGTAGAGTTGTGGTTTCAATTAAAAGATATGATCCCGTTGAGGGCAAGAGAGTGAACATACCTGTAATGGAGTATAAGCAAATGGCTGGAAGAGCGGGGAGACCTCGCTACGATGATATCGGGGAAGCTATAATAATAGATGCGAAAAACCTAGAAGAGGGTATGAAGTATATAAATAGTAAACCAGAGCCTATAAGGGGGAAATTATTCAATGAGAGAAGCCTGAGAATCCATGCATTATCCCTCATAGCTTCGCAAGAAGCCGATAAACTAAGCGAGATAATAGAGGTGTTGAACCACACATTTTCGGCCTTTTACGCAAGTAACATATTGTTCACCACTATCAAGATTCAAGAAGCGATCAAATTACTTGAAGAACTCGATATGATTAACAAGCATGGGGAATACATTCACGCGACAAGACTTGGCAAGATAACATCCTATACATATCTAGACCCATTGAGTGTTCATATATATTTATCCCTGAAACCACGATCTTATAGCGATTTATACCTATTACACCTAGTGTGCATCACGCCCGATTTCAAAAAGAGCTCTCCATATATACCGGATAAACTAGTCCACGGTTTCGAAGAACTCGCCGAGAGTTATGCCAACATGAACATGATACCACCGTATAAGAGCGATCTAATCGACTACGACGACTGGTTAACGGGTTTTATACATGCCATGATACTCAATGACTGGATCAATGAGAGGACAGAAGACGAGATCGTGGATAGGTATGGGATAGGGCCAGGCGATCTATATAGCATGAGGGATACAGCGTCCTGGATAACGAGTTCTCTCAGCAAGATAGAGGGAGTTTTAGGGGATGTGAATATGCGTAGAAAACTCAAAACACTCACGCAGAGAATTGAGAAAGGAGTAAGAGAAGATGCGGTTGAACTGGCATCTCTGAGATACATCGGGCGCGTGAGAGCCAGGATACTCATACAACATGGTATTAGAACGCTTAGAGACCTCGCCAATACACCTAGGCATAAAATAGAGTCATTACCGAAATTAGGCCCTCGTGTTGTCGACGAGATATATAAACAATTGAAAGAGATGGGCTATTTGAATTGATCTAGACTCTAGTTCAAAATAGCCATAGCTACCTTATCCAGGTATACGCGCAGATCTATTGGCACACCGTTTACAGCTATATACCTCACTTTGTCCTCCAATTTATCTAGATAAGGCAGGAAACCCGCATATTTCACACCTAATTGCCTTGCTTTATCCTCTAATACGCCTGAGCCCATGTTTTCCACTAGGTATATGTCTTCATACCCAGCTCCACGTAATAGGCTTAACAACTTGACAACACTATTCCACGACATATTGCTCGGCGTTGATATGACCAATGGCTTGACATTGCCGAGGCCTCTTAAATTATATATTAATTCCAATTGCTCATCGCTAACACCAGGTGGGGTATCTATGAATAGGAACTCGACTTTGTCCCATTTGACAATGGATAAGACCTCTCGTAAGGCATTTCTCACTGACTCCCCTCTCAACGCGATCGGCTTATCACTTGTGAACGGCGTTATTGTGAAATAGTATAGGTTTTCCATCAACATGTACGGGATTATCCCTTTTTCCTCTTCATACTTTATGACAAGGGGGTTAACACCTAGCAATATATGTGTAGACGAGTTCACGAAATCCAAGTCCATTAGGCCTGTCCTAACCTTATTCAATGCAAAATAAAGCGATAAAAGAGTTGACACAGTTGTCTTGCCAACACCGCCCTTAATACTTAACGCTATATAGATTGATCTAACCTTGGCCAGGTTATTCCTAGCCAATAATATCCTTGGATCAATCGTTGAGCACCACCTCGATCTTGGATATACCCCTCCCCTTCACTACTTGGTAATCAACACTGCTACATTTAGGGCATTTGACAAACGCGTAAATAGATTCTGGGATAAAGTGTATGGCCTCCTTGATGTGTTCGCCTAATTCCTCAGGGTTCACTGCCCATTCATGTCCACAAGTATTGCACTTTAAAACGGGCTGTTCATCTTCGAAAACTATGTTATTGATTGATATATTATTCTCCCCAGATAACTCCTTGATCCCGAATTCCAATATATCCTTGTCTATTGACTGCAAGGCCCCAATCCTGATCCTCAGTTCCTTGACCCTGAAGTACTTGTTGCTGAGAAGGTATAGTATTATTGATTCTGCCAATGCCCATTCATGAACCATGATCCTCTGCCCCGGTATGACTAGTTTTAATATTTCACCAGTTCTCTTATAACTTACGGTGAGGTTATTTTGGACGAGAGAACTAGCCGAATACAGGGGTTTTATAAACTGCCGATCAAGGATAGGTTGAGGATAGTGGCGGAATGGGCCGAGCTCACCAGCGATGAGCAGGAGACATTGTCGAATCTAGGCAATTTACCGGAAAAAATAGCCGATAGCATGGTAGAAAACGTGATTGGAGGAATGACCTATCCATTCGCAATTGCCACTAATTTCCTCATAAACGGTAAGGATTACCTGGTCCCCATGGTCATCGAGGAGACAAGCGTCGTCGCGGCGGCGAGTAATGGGGCTAAGATGTTGAGATATGAGAAGGGCATAATGGCGGAGGCTGGCCAACAGGAGATGATTGGACAAGTCCACATAGTGAAGGCTAATGCACCACATTACAAAGCACTCAAGATCATTGAATCAAAACATGAAATACTCGAACACGCCAAGCAACAAGACCCGGTGTTAGTGAAATACGGGGGTGGGCCAAGGGACTTGGAAATAAGGGTTGTGGACAGCAAGATAGGGCCCATCATAATTGTTCACCTGATCGTCGATGTCAAGGACGCCATGGGGGCTAATACCGTTAACACCATGTTGGAGGCAATAGCACCTGTACTTGAGAAGATAACAGGTGGTGAAGCGAGACTGAGGATCATATCCAACTACGCAACGAGGAGAATTGTGAGGGCATGGGCCAAGACACCAGTTGAAAACGTGGGTGGATTGGAAATAGCGAGGAAAATAGAGGAAGCCAGTGTGATTGCCGAGGTAGACCCATACAGGGCTGTCACACACAACAAAGGCATCATGAACGGCATCATAGCCGTTGCCCTGGCAACAGGCCAGGATCACAGGGCCATAGAGGCCGGTGCCCATGCATATGCAGCTAAAAGCGGGGTTTATAAACCACTCAGTACATGGGAGGTCGAGGACGGCTATCTCACAGGCATGCTTGAATTGCCAATACAAGTAGGGATCGTTGGTGGAGCTACAAGAGTCCACCCTGTGGCGAAGATTGCACTGAAAATACTGGGCGTGAAGAGTGCCAAGGAATTAGCCGAGGTAATGGCCGCTGTGGGTTTAGCCCAAAACCTCGCCGCTCTAAGAGCCCTTGTTACAGAGGGAATTCAGAAAGGCCACATGAGGCTCCACGCGAAGAACCTCGCAATAATGGCCGGGGCGACTGGCGATTTAATAGACAGGATAGCTGAGCGCATGATAAGGGATGGCAGGATCAGGTTTGACTACGCGAAGGAGCTATTAGAAAAGGCTCTCAGAGGAGAGCCAGTATAGTCCTTATAACAAGGTGTTTCAGACGAAACCTGGATCTTTTTTTAGAAAACTCGAGGGACTTATCTTTGATTACTACGCAGAGATCCGAGCATTGCTAGCTGGTAATGTAGGTCTAATGGCTCTCTCGTGGTTTCTATTTTCACTCAGCGGGTCACTGGTCAATCCTTTCTTCGCCAAGTATGCCAAGGACCTGGGAGCGACAGATCTCGAGATAGCATATATGAGGAGTATTGGGATATTGGCTTTCGCGTTATCCCTGATTCCAGGAGGGTTTTTAACCGACTACCTCGGTAGGGTAAAGGTCATTGTAATAGGCACAGGTGGCATAGTTATAACGCAATTTCTCTACGCCCTTGCTCAGGATTGGAAACAACTAGCGATCATATGGGTGGTGGATCAAATATTGCATTTCTACTCCCCAGCCCTCACGGCGATCATAATGGATTCGCTGACACGTGGAAAAGAGTTCAGCGGATTCCTAGTACTCAATGTGGCGTCCGCTTTGCCAGGCACTTTCATGCCCGTTGTCGGTGGACTACTCTACGAGGAATTAGGTGTAACAGGGGTTAGAGTAGGCTTCATAGCGTCTGGTGTAATTAGCTTAACAGTGTTCTTCATTAGGCTTAAGATGTTGAAAGAGACTTTTAGGCCAAGTGATAAGGAGCTTAGCAAGTTTATATTAGAGTTAGCTGGATATAGGCCTATCTTGAACAAGGCATTGAGAGTATACGTCTTCTCAGTGCTGATCTGGCCACTCGTATACGGAGTCCTGAACACTTATGGAGCCATATATGCGATCGACGTGCTTGGTTTAAGTAAGCCTGAATGGGGCATTATAACGAGTTTCTCGACAATGGGGAACATAGTGATATCGCTTCTCCTAGTTAAGCACAGGTCTTTCAGGTTAGACACAGCCATATTGTTCACGTGTGTAGCCACGTCTTTCTCATTCATATTAATGGCCTTGCCCTATTTCATTGACTCAAATCCATTAATATTTCTTTTCACTGCTTTCCTCATACAGGCGATATCATCCACTGTGATAAACTCAGGTATTTCCACATTGCTTACAAGGATCCTGCCCCGTGAAGTGAGAGGAAGGGCGACCGGTATACAGAGGATGCTTGAAAACCTCGGTTCATCTATGGCATCCATGGTGGCTGGTTTCTTATATGTCTTAACCGGTCCTGGTAATTCATTCGTGATATCGGCTTTCATATGTACAATTGGCTGTGTCTACCTATGGCTCTTTGTACTCAGAAGTATTTAATCCGGGTTATTCACAGTTATTTACAAGTTGAGTAAAACAGCCATTAACCCCGTCATGACCTGGAGAATGGCTATTACCTTGACAACATCGATCTCCCTACAATTGCCCTTGATCAATATGTTCATCTTAATGGCCAAGTGCGTTAAACTATAGACCTTGTCATAAGGAGGCATCAAATCACCGTTATCCGCGACCTTGCCGAAGTTCTCCTTATACACCCTATTAACCAAGCCCCTCACGAATAGCGAGAACTCGATGAAATAGAGAGCAAACATCATTAGGCCGAATTTCTCGAAATTACCATATATAACCACTGATGCGTAGAAGGCTCCATATCCATACGTCAACGAATTGCCCGGGAACACTCTTGCAGGGTATTTATTATAATTATAAAACACCAGTAGCGTGGACAACGCGATCACCAGTGGCGGCACAACGCTGTGAATTCCTTTTATAAACGAGAATATCAATGTGAAAAACGTGATCAAAATGCCCTGCATGGCCTCCAATCCATTATAACCGGCTATCATGTTGAATGCGTTACTGGCGCCCATCACCCCTATAGGCACCACTAGTAGTGGATATAGTAGCCCAAGGTCTATGGGGCCTATAAATGGGATCTCGATCACACTATAACCAGCCTTAATCACCATCAAGGGAATTGCGATCGGTATTGTGAATAAAACCCTTTTACCTGGCGAAATGCCTTTTTTCCAGCCAAGTATGTCATCAAGAAACCCAAGTAACCCGGCTAATAACAACGTCATCGAGATGGTGAGCAAAGGCAACGTGTCCACGTCCTTCTCGAGATATATGTCCATTGCAATATATGTCAACATACCGAACGTGATCGATAGAATTACCCATATACCGCCCGATTCGACTACGTAGTGATCACCGGGTTTGTTCATATCGCGGCTCACGTATCCAAGTCTCCTGCCCGTGTTTATCCACCAATTGATCATGGAATTGGCCGTGACAATTGATACCAGGGCTGGAACCAGCACTTTTATTAATTCATCATACAATTTAAATCACCTCCTCTCTCCACTGTGTATTGAAAATCGCGTAGATCTCGTGTGCTCTTTTCTCACCAATGCCTTCAACCATCATTAACTCATATATAGAGGCGTTTGCTATGTTTCGCAACGTGGAGAATTTTTTCAGCAATTTACGAGCCAAGAGAGGGCCTGCAACGCTTTCAGCGACATACAATATCCTGTCATTGAGGCTCATCGGCTTTTTCTCGACACGTAGTCTCATCAATCTTTTCCCCTCACTTGAACCAAGGCTCTTGGCTTTCGCTATTAGCCAAGCTATTGTGGCTTCTTTATGTGGAGCGTAGAGAACCGGGATCTCCAGGTCAAGAACCAGTGTATCGATCGCCCTTAGTATGCTCTGTATTTTCCATCCTCTGTATCTCTCCAAATACGTGAAAGACCCCTCGATCAATAGTAATGGCTTATGCCCATCTCTTTTCGCTATCTCCATCAGGACTTCGCTTTGTTCCCATAGCCTATTATCTCTTATGCTGTTTGCAAGGTCATCAATGGTCTTCCTCTCAACTAGTATGCTTCGCTTATCGGGGGGAGCTATCAGTAGGAAATCCCCAGCTGGCAATTCTTGTATGGACACTTTAAGCCCCTCTTTTACAAAGGATTCCCTGAACTCCGGATGTTTGCTGTTCTCCCTGCTATCAATAACTATGTCTACTGGTGCTAGGAACATTATACCCAAGGCAAACACCATTAATGCCTTGCTTTTATTGAAAATATGCACTGTATATATAGCTAACTAAAGTGGCCTCTCCATTAAATACGCATCCCTGTTACCATAATATTTATCCAAGACACCTATAATTCTCCATCCTCTCTTGGAATAGAAATCCAGCGCATCTTTGTTATCAACAGCAACCTCTAACACAGCTTTCCCAGCTCCTTTTGCCCGGCACTCATTCATCGCGAGATCCAGCAATGAACCACCTATACCTCTCTTACGATATCTTCTCCTCACAGCGATCGATACTAGGTGACATATCTCATTCTCTACTATGGCTAAGACATAGCCGACTAGAACCCTCCCCATCTCTGCTACGTAGAACACAAGCCTATCGCGATACGCCAGGATATAGTACAGGAATGTCAGGCTATCATACCTGATACCCGGCTCAAAACATTCCTTTTCAATTGATAATATGTCCATTAAATCACTTGGCTCAAATCGCCTGATCTTGAGCCCAGGGGGCAGGTTCCCGTTCATTATTTCACGATTAACAGCACATCATGGAGTAATACATAATGCCATGACATATAAGCCTGAACGACCATGCAATGTTTCTCTCGAAACCAATTTTGAAATCACCGGCTGAGAACGCATGATATTAGGCAACGAATAGGTAATTGTATATACAAGCCGCGATTACCTGGAATACCGCTGGTAGCATTGCTATTGAAAACCATCGTTTCCAGGACACTTTCATACCCCTTCGCTCAGCCATGCCTATGGCGACAATGTTCGCAGTGGAGCCTATTGGGGTGAAATTACCGCCCAATACACCTCCATAGAGCAGGCTCCAATACACTTTACGTGTACCCAGTAAACTGCTGACTATGCTGGCTATGGGTGTCATGGCAACTATTACACTGAGATTGTCCAGTACGGAGCTGAGCATAGCCGACATGAACAACAACACCATGCCCATGGAGTTCGCGTTTGCCCCACCGATCATCACTGGTGTATATGCAAGCTTTGACGCAACCCCGGTGTATAGCAGCGAGTACCCGAGCATGAATAGCGAAATAAAGAACAGTATTGATGGCCATTCAACTCCTTTTAGAATCGCCTCTTCTAATTTCTCCGGCCCATATACAATTGCCGATATAACTATGAATAGAAATGGAACAATAGATAACGCTGCATGAGGGTCTATCTCCACTTCGAAAATCCGTGTCAATATCTCGCTCAGGGGATCTATGTTTGCAATAGTGGCGAGAAATGCTATGAGCAATACTAAGCCGAGGTATAAGCCGATCTTACTCACACGGTTCATCTCGGTGTAAAATCTCGTGATAAATGTCTGTGTTTTCCCAGTGTCGTATTTCTCACTCAGTTTCCTCAAGTACTTGTTGAAAGATATGATCAGTGATACCTGGGTTATGAACAAGGTTATTAGTGATAATGGCAATGCGTAAACCATGAATTCCCTCCAGTAAGCCCCGCTGTGAATGCCATGTAGATCCCAATTGGGTTTCCAACGGGCAAGGCCAAACTACCAGTGTTTGTGGCCAAGACACAGGCCACGATCAATGGCTCGATGTCATGCTTGATCAATCTACGTAGTTCAAACAACAACATCATTATATAGACAATGCTGGTCACTTCATCCACTACCATTGCCAAGAACCAGGCCAGGGCAGTGATTAATAGGAAAAGCCTTATAAAAGACCCCTTGGAGAGTTCGACTATTTTGATCGCCAGGTATTTGAAGACATTCATATGTCTCAATACGTATGCAAATGTCATACTGCCTGTCAAGAAGAGCACGAGATTCCACTCAATACTACCCAGGAGCTTGGAAACAGGGACCACTCCCAGGAACGCTGTAATCGCTATGCCTGCAAACGCTATGTAATACCTCATTCTCTCCGATAATATGGTAAACCCCACCACCATTAAGAACAAGGTAAGCGATATTATCTGTTTCGAGAGAACTACGATATCATCAAGACTGCGTAATCCTGTATAAGAACTCCATTGGCTTATTATCTCGGCACCGATTCCGATTGATGGAACCTTGACTAAGATGGCTATAAGCATCGATATAGAAACCGAGATCAAGACAACTGATAGATATTTGTATTTATTATTCAGCATAACCAATTATGGGTCCCTGATTTTCACTTCACCGATATTTCAGTTTTAAATCGCTTTATATGCCTTACCATGATCCTATGTATCCCTATTGACACAGATCTTAACGTCATTACACATAATAAGGCCTATTTAACGCATTAAATATATCTTGGCATGTACTTGTCAATAACATAATATGGATTCTCACGTAATATTCTAATAGCGCGTGGAAGGTATTCTAGGATATCGCTAGGCGTGATCCCATCCTCGCCTTTCTCCTCCGCGGCTAGATCCCCTGCTAAGCCATGCACTAATACACCCATTCTAACTGCAGTTCCCATATCTCTGAAACCAATGCCATACATCGCTGCTATTGTACCTGTTAAGATGTCTCCAGACCCGGCCTTAGCCATCCCCGGGTTCCCAGTCATGTTTACATATATGTATCCATTTGGATACGCTATTAACGAATGTGCTCCTTTCAACACTATATAAATGCCTAGTTCCATGGCTGTTTTCCTCAATACCCCAATAGGGTTTTCCTGTATTTCACCTATGTTTAAACCAGTTATCCTGGAGAACTCGCCGAGATGAGGTGTCAACACGATCGGTGTTTTCTTCTTTTTCAATACACTGGGATTTCTCGATATAGCCGTTAATCCATCCCCATCTATTATCAATGGTCTTTGGATCGCCTCAACGAGGTTTACAACTAGCTCCTGTGTTTCCTGGTTCAATGAAACTCCTGGCCCCAATGCAACTATGTCTACGCCATGTTCCTCTATTATAGACATGATTTTATCCATGTTCCTCAATGCGAGAGTGCCGTCATCCGTCTCCTCCATTGGATGATAGACCACTTCATTGCACTTAGCAGCTATGTACGGGACAACGCTTTTTGGCGCGGCAAGCCTTGAATACCCGCCTCCCGCTTTTAGAAACGAGTATGAGACGAAATAAGGAGCTCCATAGTAATACCTGGAACCGGCTATTGCAAGGAATTTGCCAAACATGCCTTTATGACCCCATTTAACCCTTTCAGGTGGTTTAACGGGGGTGTTTAACTCTGTTCTTATCTCATCGGAATCCAGCAATTGAGGCGGATACGATAACCTGGATACATATAATTTTCCGCAATATTGATAACCAGGGTATAATACATTGCCGTATTTAGGCATACCAAACGTGACCGTATACGTGGATTTAATGGCCACACCACATACTTTTCCATTATCTCCATTGATACCGGTTGGTATATCGACACTTATAATTATTTTACCAGTTCCTAGGTTGTTTACCAACTCCACTGCTTTTCTCATCAAACCAGAGATCTCCCCTTTAAGACCAATACCTATTAAGCCAACAACCACTACATCTGAATCCCTAATGGATTTCTCCAATAGGCCTATATCTGCCTCGCTTGATATAGTAGTCATGGGTATGTTCATTTTCCTTGCGATCTCGTAATTTCTCCGTGCAGGCTCCCTGTATTTACCGGGATCGCCTATGATTATAACCTCCACTACTCCGCCAGCCGAGTACAGTCTCCTTGCAACGACTAATGCATCTCCTCCATTATTACCCGTACCAGCTATTACTAAGAACTTCTTATTTAAAACCCCTATCTCACTCGCTATTAAATGATATATCGCTGAACCAGCATTCTCCATTAGAACGAAATGATCAACCCCGTATTTGGTGGCTTCTTCATCTATTTTCCGCATTTCATCGACACTACAAATCTTTATCCTATGACCATGCAATGGATACACCTCGCACAATCCTATGATATATTAAGCACTGGGATTGATTTATCCTATTTTAATAATCACGATCTCCGTTCAACAACACCCACGACCCCTGTACTATGAATGGCGAACATTAATGGCCTAGATGAACTACACATAAAAAGATTATTAGGAATTATATGATGGATTCTCCTACTAGATATCGATTAGTAATTATTTACGCCAGTGTTCAAGGAGGGATAGCGATTGAACAGGCCATGGCATTCCATGAGTATTGAAGAGGTAGTCAAAGAGCTGGGCACAGATATTAAACATGGCTTGAGTGATGAAGAAGTAAATGAGAGATTGAAGAAATATGGACCCAACGAGATAATAGTCAAGGAGAAAAGTCCATTACTCATGTTCCTGCGCCAATTCACCAATTTCCTGATCATAGTGTTAATAGTGGCCATTATAATCTCAGCCATCATAGGCGAGACCATAGATGCCGTGGCCATAGCCTTAATAGTGTTAATAATGGGGATCATGGGCTTTATCCAGGAATATAAGGCAGAGAAAGCGATCAAGGCATTGAAAAAGCTGGCTACACCTCGTTGCACTGTGATCAGGAATGGGGTCCAAGTAGAGATACCGACACATAACCTTGTCCCAGGCGATGTGGTGTTGATAAAAGAGGGCGATAAAATACCAGCTGATGCGAGGCTCGTGGAAGCCTTTGACCTGGAGATAGATGAATCCCCGTTAACCGGTGAATCCACGCCTGTTGAAAAAGACCCAGAACTCATACTACCTCCTCAAACACCTATTAGCGATAGGAAAAACATGGTTTTCTCCGGCACATATGTGGTTAGAGGCAAGGGCAAAGCCGTGGTGACCGCTACTGGGAATAACACGGAGCTCGGTAAAATCGCCAGAATGGTTGCCGAGACAAAGGAGGAGAAAACGATCTTGGAGAGAGAGCTAGATCTCTTCGGTAAGAGAATTGGTTTACTGGTGCTAGCAATAGCATTGTTCGTTTTCATGATCGGCGTATTGGAAGAACGTGGCAATATAATTCATCCTCTCATGATAGCTGTGGCACTTGCCGTAGCAGCCATACCAGAGGGTTTGCCAGCTATAGCGACAGCCATAATGGCTATAGGTGCATATAGAATGGCTCGTAAAAAAGCCCTTGTGAGGAAACTATCCGCTGTAGAATCCCTTGGCTCCGTGGACATCATTTGCACTGATAAGACAGGGACTATTACAAAGGGCGAGATGACAGTCAAAGTAATCAAGACCATTGACAACACGTGTCACGTTGAGGGATCTGGGTATGCGCCCTTTGGCGGCATAATTTGTGATAACGATGAAGACCTATCACTACTCTACAAGATGATTGTGGCGCATACATCGATAGATGTCTCATTACATAGATCCGACAACAAATGGTTGATCAAGGGCTCGCCAACAGAGGGCGCAGCGCTCGTACTGGGATATAAGGCGCTTGGGGAGAAAGGTGTGTTGAAAGTACTGGAGGAATTACCGGTGATTAAGACATATCCATTTGATAGAATTAGGAAACGCAAGACAAGCATACATAGGTTTGGAGACAAATATCTCGTAATATCAACCGGGGCACCAGAGATCTTGCTCGATATCTCGAACAGGGTTGTACATGGTGGCGAGGAAAAACCCCTTGACAACGAGACCAGAGAAAAAATATTGAAGATCATCGAAGAAATGGCCTCAGAGGGTTACAGGACTTTTGGCGTGGCGTATAGGGTTTTAGATCACTACAACGGTGAAATGGATATGAAAGACGTGGAAAACAACATGGTATTCTACGCTGTGCTCGGCATCATAGATCCCCCTAGAGAGGGTGTAAAAGAGGCAGTGGAGATCGCGAAGAAAGCGGGGATTAAAACGGTGATCGTGACAGGCGATCACAAGTTAACAGCAATAGCTGTGGCTAAGATGGTTGGAATAGAGACTGATAATGGGATGGTGCTGGATGGCAAAGAACTGGATTATATGAGCGATGAAGAGCTATTGAACATCATTGATAAGGTAGTAGTTTTTGCCAGAGTGACCCCAGAACACAAGGCTAGGATCGTCAATTTATTGAAAAGAAAAGGATATAGAGTGGCCATGACGGGAGATGGCGTCAACGATGCACCGGCCTTAAAGGCAGCTGATATAGGCGTGGCAATGGGCATAAGAGGGACGGAGGTTGCCAAGGAGGCTTCGCAATTAATATTACTCGATGACAATTATGTAACTATTGTAGAGGCTATAAGGGAGGGCAGGATCATATATGAGAACATCAAAAAGCCGATAAACTATCTCCTCTCAGCCAACATGGGCGAGGTCTTCACAATCCTGTTATCACAGCTCCTATTGAAAAGGCCAGCCCTAGAACCGATACACCTATTATGGATAAATGTTGTAACGGATTCTTTCCCAGCCATAGCCCTGGGTGTGGAGCCGCCAGAACCGGGAATTATGGAGAAACCACCGAGATCTAAGGATGAGAGATTAATTACACGTAGGAAAATAATCTATTACATATCCATTGGTTTGCTCATAGCGTTGTTCACGGTAATGGCGTTTACAGAGGGCCTTGGAATATGCCCATTAACAGCCATCACCTCTGCATATACCACGATAGTGTTAACAGAGTTCGGGAGATCTATAGCCTCTCGTAGCGAGAATACAACGATATGGAAACTAGGTCACAATAAATGGCTTTACTTATCCTTAATAGGGTCCATGGGCCTTTACTTGATCACAATATATACACCACTCTCTCGAATATTCAATACAACGCCAATACCGATAACACTCTGGGTCCATGGCTTAATAGCATCTGTCACGATATTCCTATTAGATGAGGCTAGGAAAATGTTAAATGTGAAGATCTAGGGTTTTGATTATACAATCGGCCATGTTAATGACCCAGGCAATATGCATTATCCTTCTATCAAATACCTGAGGACAAGCGCTATCTAAAGATTTATTACCCATCTTTATTCTCATCTTCATATGAAATGGGCCCGTAGTCTAGCCCGGTATGGACGCCGCCCTCACACGGCGGAGGTCCGGGGTTCAAATCCCCGCGGGCCCACTTATATTAATTCCTAGTTGTCAATGAAAAGGCGTAGTCAGTGCTATTATTCCTGTTGTCAAGTTATCAAGGATTTATTTAAAACCATTGCCAAGGCGAATAATCATTACATGGTATCGCCCGGTATTCTTGTCCATGTACATGATACGGTGTTTCCTGTTTAAGGGAAAGGAGGTTTTGGGAAAAGGGGTTTAAGTAAAAAAAAAACTAGGCCTTTGACCAGAACTCTTTCATCCATTCTGGCTTAAATAACCTTATCGAGCCGATGACGACGACAGGCACAAAATACACTGCGAAGAATACCCACGCCATTGTGCCATAGCCTCGTGCTACGAGGGCTACTAAGCCTGCTTGAGCTGTTATGATAGATACCGCAAGTATTATCACTGCTAATAATGCCTCCATTTTCCTATCGATTAATTTGCCACGTAGTCTCAGCTGAGCATTTACTCTTCTTACAATGGAGTATACCATGCCAAGTGCTGTCTCAATCAACGTATAAAATATCCAGAACACATATACGACCAATGCCCATCCAGCCCCCATAGCCTTTAATATATCATACACAGGCGCCGTCATGCCGATGACATCTGGATAAAACGCCATGAAACAAAGCCACAGAGCTATGGCCGCTCCATAAACTAATATCACGGACAATAAAGTAGCGATAAAGGATTCTGATTTACCCCTATACCTGTCAATTGATTGCAATGCTGGCATGACAACACATAGGTTATACAACGTGTATTTGAAACCATCGATCGCAGCTTCCGATGCTGTGCCCTGATGAAGCCCAGCCATTAGATTATTTAACGCTTGGCCGCCTTTTAATGAGAGTATATATGCCCATATGATAAAATACATGATGTAAAGCCCTATTGTACCTACGATCCAATATGCCTCGATCACTCTTCGCCCAAAGAAGTGTAACAGTCCCACGATTATTATGGTTAAAGCAGCTGCCACTGGGAATGGTATCCCGGCTATATCCGACAACATATATCCAGCTGCTGCGCCGACAACAGCTATGACTATCCACGCAAGCACTATAAAGGCGATGTCAAATAGCCACCAGAATTTCCATAGGAATTGCTTGGACCAAGTCATGTAGTCATATGCCTTGAAAACCCTAGCTATTTCAAGAGATGGCACCAGGACTATTACAAGGGTGATCGCCGAGACCAGAATAGAGATCCAAGCGAGAGAGCCGTATTTAGCTATAAACTCAACCACTTCTCTCCCACTACCATATCCTCCACCGATCCACACACTCTGAATTATGATTGCTGTTATAGCTGCATACCAAGCCCTTCTCCACATAGACTGCGCACTTGTCATATGAACTCACCAATACCTATGCTACCTATATAATGTCCCTTAGATATATATATACTTTCATATAATGGTTCCACATAATATCACATACACCATGCAGATTGCTTAGAAAACATCTTTATCACATGTGTTTAAAAAACCCGGGATCTGTTAGTAAAACACCCATTGATAAGAGGAAAATGATGTAAAGCGATATAAACTGGAATACCCTTTTTAATATTTAATATTGGATATTATTTTCAAGGTTATTCAACGGTGTCCGCGCTTGAAATGGGAGGAGATCACACGATACACATCTAAGAAAATCGAGAACAATCTAAAAATAGTTAAACTCGACGAAGAGTACTTGCCTCCTGCATGTGCATTCAAGTATTTCCCACTAGCTGTTGTAAAGGCAGAGGGCTCAAGGATTTGGGATGCCGATGGCAATGAGTACATAGATTTCCTAACCAGTGCTGCCGTGTATAATATTGGGCATAGACATCCCGAGGTGGTCAAGGCCATTAAGGAACAAGTCGACGAGCTCTTGAACTATACACCGGCTTATTTCTACGAGGAGCCACCAGTGAGGCTTGCCAAATACCTTGTCGAGATAACGCCTGGTTCATTTAGGAAAAAAGTAACATTTGGTTTCTCTGGTTCAGATGCCGTGGACGCTTCTTTAAAGGCTGCGAGAGCATATACAAAGAGAAGACATGTCATATCTTTCCACGGCTCATACCATGGGATGACATATGGAGCCCTATCAGCAACTGGGATAATAAGCCCAGATATTAAGGAGACCGTGTACCCAATTAAAGATATACATTTCGTGGATTACCCAGATCCGTATAGAAACCCATGGAATATAGATGGTTATGAAAATCCCTCAGAGTTATCGAACATAGCCCTAGCGGAGATAGAGAAAAAGATAAAAGAGCTCGGTGGAGAAGTCAGCGCAGTAATAGCTGAGCCTATACAGGGCGATGCAGGCGTAGTTGTGCCGCCTCTTGAATTCATGAGAGGGTTAAGAGAGTTGACAAAAGAGTACGGAATTCTCTACATTGATGAAGAGGTTCAAACAGGTATGGGTAGGACAGGTAAATGGTGGGGTATAGAACACTATGGAATAGAACCAGATATCCTTGTGACCGCCAAGGCCCTGGGCGGTGGCATGCCGATATCAGCTACCATAGGTAAAGCGGAGATCATGGATAGTGTCCCACCACCGTTATTCGTCTTCACACACCTAGGCCATGCCGTGTGTGCCAGGGCTGCCATAGCCACCATAGAGGTGATAAGAAAGGAAAACCTCGTTCAACGAGCTACTGAACTAGGGGAATACGCTATGAAGAGGCTAAGAGAGATGGCTGAGAAAATCCCGATCATAGGTGACGTAAGGGGTAAGGGCTTGATGATAGGGGTTGACATAGTCAAGGACATTAAGAACAAGGAGCCCGATAGGAAAACAGCCCTAAAGATCTGCTGGAGATCCTGGGAAAAGGGGTTAATCATGATAACGTTTGGCAAGCACGGCAATGTACTTAGAATAGCGCCACCATTGAATATCAGTAAGGAAGACCTGGACAAGGGCTTGGATATAATAGAGGAATCCATAAAAGACGTGTTGGCGGGAATAGTGTCAGATGATGTGTTGAGATATCTCAGAGGCTGGTGACCAGGTTACTCGGTATTTTTTTGTCTTTAAGCCTTTTTTCCCCTCACAAAGATATCCACAATCCATTAGTGGTTATGCCAATGGCATGAGAAATGACTCCAATAGTGATTTTATCACGAAGCTACCCAAGTATATGCCCATCCCGGTCATCATCAACATCACGGAGAGATAGTAGTAAACAGCATACCTAGAACCCGGGTTAACAGATATTAATGCCATTGTATTGGAGAGCGCCAACGCTAGTGCCGAGATATTGATCATGAGGGATATGTCCACTGGCCTGATCGAGAAGAATGCGAAAAGCCCGGCAAACTCAGCGGGGATACCTATCGCGTATTGTGAGATTATGTTTGAGAACAAGTTTATGAACCCGCCAACAAAGATCAATAGTACGACCGCGATGGCATGCATGACATATAACGTTATCTCAAATGTCTTGAAAACCTGGATATAGGAAAGCCTCATCCTGAACAATTCGTTCAAATGATCTGAAAGCAATGCGCCTGATTCGCCTGTATCACCACCTAATTCAACGGTGTCCATGAATATCATGCTCGCCCTCACTACGAGCTCGCTACCTGATTCAACCGCTACTCTCTTCCACACCAATCTCGGGTCTATCCTATTCACGAGGCCGGCATAGACCTTGTTCAACAGTTTTCTCAGTTTACCGAGCTCTGCCACAAGTAGCGGTTTTAGCGATTCAAGCAAATTCGGTACCACTGCCATGTGCTCGCCATAGCTCCTTATGAAAGCTGGATAAAACATATCATACTCTGTTATCCTGTTTTCATGGATTTTAACCAATATACCAGCTGGTAGAAACATCGCACCACCGAGTGCTATGTAGAGAGATGTTATTTCGAGCTCCATTATATTACCCGTTATGACCAATTGCATAATGATCAACACGAAGAAAACAGTGCCAAAGACCCCGAGAAAACCTATTAACCTAACCAGTGTAGAACGTGTCTTTTTATACTCGAATAATGGCCTGCGAATTACAAAATACATCAGAACAGACATAGTTAACAAGGCCATTGTCATGCCCATTAAAGCTGTCAACACCAACTCCATCGCGCCCCCGAACAACATGCCGAGCAATAACAACGTGGCTACTAAGAATGTCAATGCACCTATGAGTGTTGTGTAAACCCCTAGCACCACTCTAAGAGTGTCCACCATTCTCCCATATCCCGATCTATATTCACTGAATAAAGTATTATACTCTAATCTCAAATACTCTTTCACATCCCCACCGGTGCTAACTATTGCTGAAAACCTCTGGAAGAACTGTTCCTCTATTTTGCTCGGGGTCTCCTTGGAGACCAGTCTCAACGACTCGGGTAAACTATATCCCCAGTTCTTGGTTAAGGTGTATACCTTGGAGTATATTTCTCGGTATTTCTTCTTGTAGAAATCGGTTTCACCTATTTTTTGAAATAATATAGCTGTAGCTGGGTTACTGGTCACAAGGCACCTCATATGGACCAATATAAATGTGAGGTCATCCGATACAGGTACTATGCCACCAAGTCTCCTAACCCCTGTATAATATATTACGAATATAACTGAGCCCACGACTGTCATCGCCCCTAAGACCACGTTCATTGGATAAGGGACATGTATTGTTATCAGTGATACCACGATCGCGTT
>JAWBBW010000015.1:0-32643 GCA_038824035.1 Desulfurococcaceae archaeon | reverse complement strand
GTAGTGGTGGATCTAAGTGGGCTTTCAAGCGATTTCGCCAGGGCATTGTATGTGGAGGCATTGCTCTACATGGTTGTGAACAAGATGTATTTATCAAAGGGTGGGGCGGTACCAGTGCAGATAGTCATAGATGAGGCTAGGAGCATAATGCCCAGGGAACTGGGAATGGAGCTTTTATCCAGGCTATTCATGGAGAGCAGGAAATTCGGCTTCTCCATGGTCATAATATCCCAGGAGATCACGAGGATACCGAAGCCATTAATAAACAATGCTGGGTTAAGGGTGTTTTTCATACTTAATGAACCCGAGAGCATAGAACTAGCAGCGAAGATAATAGCCGGTGGACATGCCAGGGAGAAAATACTACCTATCACCGCTATGCTGAGATCGCTGGAGCAACATAATTTCATACTACATGTGACAGGAGTTGATGATATCTATGTGGTGGAGAACAAGCCAGCTAGCTAGGCTTATCACTGGTTAGTTCTTTTTAAAACCCTGTTTATTCGGACCACAGTGGAGTTGAAAACAGGGCCCCCTCCCACAGCCTGTGTGTGGGTTGGAATAAGGGCATTTAATGGCTTGTTATCCAGGCTCTTTATCTGTCTCTGAACCCATAACACTCCCCGTATCAGTGAATGATCGATCCGGGCGATTAAACTGAGACACTCGTTCTCGTTACATATCTCCACTATATCGTCATTGTCTATGCCATGTTCAACGGCATCTATGGGGTTTATGTGTAAAAGGGGCTTGGGCTCTCCATAGACTTCTCTAAACTGTGTATGTGTATATAGAGATGACGCTGTATTGAGAAGCACAAATACGTCCTTTAAATACAATTCAGCTCTAGGTGTTGGTAAAGGGTTTAAGCCTTTTTCAATTGCTATGCTAGAGTAAAACTCGATCCTGCCACTGGGGGTTTGATATTCATCTTTCAGTCTATACTTGAGCCTCAGTGTTTTACCCTGTAATAACTCCTCGAAACTTCCTTCAATCGATTTTTCCATCGCTTTTCTTAACGCGTCTAATGGGTTTTCATACACCCACCATTCTTTAACCCCAAGTCTCTCGGCTAATCTATGCATAACCCAGGTTTCATCTCTACTCTCGCCGAGGGGTTCTATGGCTTTTTCTGATTTCCTCACATAGTTATGGCTATAGGGCAATACTATATCCTCTTTCTCTAGATATGTAGGTGCTGGTAGAACTACGTCTGAGAATTGGCATGTCTCGTTCCAATGTGGTGTATGAGTGACTACGAATACATTGTTCTTAACCAATCCCTCTCTTAGTTGTCTTTGACCAGGTAGTGTTAATAATGGGTTCATGTTGTATACATAGATGAACTTGAACTCCCCTTTCAACACGTATTCAGCTAATGCCACTTGGCTAACTGTTCTAATTCTCTTGGTTGTCAATTTCTCGCCGGTTAGATAGCCTATATCAACGAAGAAACCCCTGCTATTGGTGTAGTAAAACCCCCGATGTTGCCCGATCAGAGCTGGGAGTAAGGATAAGACACGGGTTAGTTCGGCTCCATTAATGGATTTCTGAACACCTAGGCCGATCATTATTGTGCTTGGTTTGAGAGATGCATATATCTCGGAGAATTTCTCAATATCTCCTACACTGATCCCCGTTATGGCTGAGACCTCGTTAAGATCATATTTTAACGCCTCTTTTTTAAACTCCTCATACCCCTTAGTGTACTTGTCTATGAAGTCCTTGTCCACTAGATCTCTCTCTATCAGTATTTTCGCAATGCCGTATGCCAGCCATATATCAGTGCCCGGCCTAGGGGCTAGCCATATATCGGCTTGCCTCGCTGTCTCGGTTTTCCTAGGGTCAACTGTAATTACCACTCCCCCTTTTTTCCTAGCTAATAACACCTGTCTCCACAAGTGAGGCGCGCTTACGGCCATGTTGAAGCCCCATATGACGATCAATTTCATATTGGGGATTTCCTCTGGTAGGACACCATAACTCAGACCATAGTGTAAGCTTATGCCTTCGTGGCCTGATTTACTGCATATGCTGTAATCGGTCTTAGAGGCGCCTAGAGCATGCCATAATCTCTGTGAATAATACCATGTTAAAAGCCCCATGTTACCAGCGTACTCTAAGTGCAGTATTTTATCAGGTCCATAATTCCTCGAGATATCCTCGATCTTCTCGGCTACGATGTTGATCGCCTCTTCCCAGCTAACTCTCTTGAAATCCTTGGAAGGCTTATACCCCGATGTGTTCACATAAGGATATAACACCCTGTTTCTATACACGGCGAGATGATCTACGGCTCCCCGTGCACATAGGAAACCATTCGTTATAGGGTTTTCCCCATCAGGCTCAACCCTCTTGATCAGGCCATTTTCCACTACAATGTTCAAGAAACACGTGTCATAGCAATCCCTTGGGCAAACAGATTTCACTACTTTCATAGCTATTCCTCGCTCACGCTAAGACGCACTACATGTGCTTAAACTTAAAAACATGAATAGCTTTTTAATAAATCATGCAAGAAGCCGGGGTCGCCTAGCCTGGTAGGGCGCCGGCCTGCTAAGCCGGTGGGGGAAACCCCGCGCGGGTTCAAATCCCGCCCCCGGCGCTTAAACTTCTCATATGCTCTCTATGCATATTATTGTTCCTCCATGGATCGGTGTTTCTTCATGTCAAATCCTTTAACCACTTATTTCTCGGAAATTTCCACGTAAGACCATCTGCGAGAACACCTCGACTGGTTACCCGAGGTTCCCACAGTCTTTTCCTAGAGAGGTTGAATAACCACGAAATGCTATACGATGTTGCCCATGCAGGGCAATAAAAATTGGATGGGTGAAAACAATGGGAAGAGAACACTATGGACCTCCTTTACTCTGTACCTGCTGTACCTGATTGGGCTTTATTCATCAGTAGTAGCTACTTCGTGGTTGAGCGTGTTCCACGGGCTTGTACACGTATCTCGAGGAGCTAAGTGCAATACCAATCTACAATAATGTCAAGTTATTCAAGCCGTAACCGAGGACAAATTATTCAAGCATGTAGAGAAGAAAGATCGAAAGCTCTGAAGGATCAAGTATTCAAACGCTTAGAACAAATAAAACTAAATCATCTTAATGGAAAGTCGTTGCATCGATCCCGGAGACTACACGGTAGAAGTGATCAAAGAAGAATAAGAGCATATGAAGTTTAGTGTGGATAACTTGGTGAACAAGTAAGTTAGTATAGAAATTGTAACACAATAATACTGTTATATTGATAAATGTCTTCTCGGAGAGGAATTTATGGTGGATCTAGAGTTTAATTATCTCCTCTGCTGGGACTCCTCTCTGCTTCTCTAATAGTAGTAGCGAGATCAGCGTGAGGGCTGTTATCCACGATATCTGGGTAATCCATGCATGCAGTTGCTCTACTGGGGTGTAGCTGATGGATGCGAACGCAAGGGATGTTGTTACAGGTAGTAAAGTACAAGTAGTAAAGAAGTCTTTAAGGAGGAAGATGGCTTCTTCTTCGTTGAGTATTTACCGGGTAGGGAATGGACTGTAGATGTGCTCACAGACAGAAGTGGAGATGAAATAGTAGTGGTTCCAAGAGTAAGGTTGAAAACAAGAGGTGGAGTTTCCGTTGTTGGAGAAGTAAAGTTGAATGAGAGTATACTCTATTACACTAGAGAAATCATTAAGAAGATAAAGTTCAAGGGACCCTTGAACATTCAGTTTAAAGAGGATTCAATTGGTTTTCCTAAACTACAGGAAATAAACGTGAGATTCTCCGGGGGTCTCGAGATAACTGCTGCTTCAGGTGTTAACTTACCTAAAATCCTAGTTGAATACTGGGTTCACAATAGGAAACCCGTAGAAATCCATATAGAGGAAGGAGTATACGTGGTTATTCCACAAACATATAAATTAAAGTAGTGTTCTCTGATCTAGAATAGTACAATCATGTATGTTGATCAAGATGCGTGTAGTGTTCATAGGAGCTCACTTAGATGGTGTAGAGATTGGTGCTGGCGGAACTTTAATAAAGCATTTGAAAAGGGGATGATGAAGTAATCTACGTTGTTATCTCTATAGAGGAGAAAGGAGGAGATCCTGCAACTAGAGAAAAAGAAATACTAGAGATCCTGGATGAGTTAAATATATGAAACTGCTATCTTTTTCAATTTCCCAGATACAAGACTACACGAGTATTTTTAATCAAGTAAAAACTATTGAGGAGATTGTTGAAAAGCGCATGTCTGTTAAAGTATACATGCATAGTTTAAGAGATTCCCACCAGGATCACGTCACTGTCGTAAACGCCGTGAAAATCACTAGAAGAAGAATTTCACAAGTTCTTTCATTTTGGTCTCCATCTACCTATAATTATTTCCGTCCAGAACACTTCATAGATATATTGGAAGTGGTTAAGGATAAATCTAAGATTCTTGGTAAATTCAAACCTTTAAATCAAAAAGATTACCTTATAATTACTTAAATAAAATTTAAAAGTTTAATACTTATTATTTATTTTCAATAAATACTTCAGCTACCTCTCTGGAACTCTACACAAAGTTTCTCCTTGAGACTTTAATAACTTCAAGTGTTTGTAAGTTATAATTGGGGTTGCTTCCTTGGATAAGCATAAGCAGTATGTAGCTTTACTCGAGGTCTGTCTAGTCTCCTTAGTTCTAGTTTTTGTTGCGTGGCTCCACGAGGTTTATTTAAGTGGTATACTCCTTGGTTTTAGCTTCAAAGCAGTCATGATGCTTGTAGCCCTACTAGCTATTATCTTACACAAGAGAAGTTTTAGGATCTATGGCTTCCTGCCCGAAAGCCTGTGTTTCACGTTGAAGTGGAGCTCGGTGTTTGTAGCGGTCTTCATCGTACCCGCGATAGTCTCGATCGCTATATCAGTGGCTCTAGGTGTAGCTAAGCCTGCCAAGCTGTCGCTACTCGGCATGGCTCTAAACGTGGTTTTCTTCATGATCTTCGTCGGGCTTGTTGAGGAGGCTTACTTCAGGGGCTATGTACAGTCAAGGCTCAACGAAGTCTTTGAGAAACGCTGGCATAGGCTCGTCTTTAAGGCTTGGAGAGTTGATTATGGAGTAAGCCTACTTCTAACCTCTGCAATCTTCGCCTTGATACACGTAGTCAACTACTGGAACCCGATTACATCAAGGTGGGAGCCGGTCTGGTGGATGCCATTACACATCCTGGGATGCTTCGCCTTTGGATACCTAGCCGGGGCTATAAGGGAGGCATCAGACGTTTATGTTTCAGCCTCACTACACGGAGGCATAATGACCTCTTACACGTTTCTATCCATTTATACAAGCGAATTAATCCTAAACACCAGCTTATTCACCAGTTGGTTCATCTTCTTCTATCTCCTGGCTACATTCTTCCATGAATCCGGGAACTTGAAGCTCCAAGCTGTAGAACTGTGAACGGCGAGCAACCATGTGAGAGTCATTACCGTGAAGGGCTCTTGGAAGATCGTTGAGAGAGGAACATGTTGAATTCACTTCAAAGGATACACGATCTACCTATTACTGGATGTCTAGTTTAAAAACTATTGTTATTCATAACATGGTAATTTCCTGTAATCATAGAATAACCTAGAATAATGCAAAAGATGCCATTATTACATATTCAACACTGTTTTATCCACTTTAATTAAATGTACCCATTTCCGTTTACAAATAGCTATGTATTTAATTAAAATTTGTCTTAAATCCTGAATATATGTGTTGTAAACAAGTGTGGTGTAAGTGATGTCTGTACCTATCGTCTTAACCGGTGTAGCTGTGTGTGACATTATAATTACTGGTCTTGAACGAATAGCGGAACCCGGTGACATAGTATATGTCTCGGGGTTTTCATCCATAGAGATCGGTGGCCATCCATGCAATATATCTATAGATCTTACCAAGATGGGCTATAGAGCCCACAGTATCGTTGCTGTTAGTTCTGTTGGCAGTGATCTTTGCGGCGAATTTATCTTAAATACCCTCAGAAGATATGGTATTGTAGCCGAATTTCAAGTTCATAGAGATGCCCGTAGTAATAAGAATGTAATTTTAGTTGTTAGGGGGGAAGATAGGAGATTCCATGTAGACGTAGATGCAGCCATCAAACTATCTCCAGACCATATCGCTAGAGTTATTGGAAAATATAAGCCTGGGATATTTTATATAGCGCCTGGCATCCTTGGTCATGTTGATGAGAAGCTTAGAGATATACTTATGATATCAAGGGGGTTTAATGCTATAAATATGGTTGATGTAGCGGCCGCAAAACCTTTTGGCAAAAAGAGTTGGGATTTCCTTATAAATTCACTTGATAGTGTTGATATATTTCATGCAAATCTATATGAGGCTAGAAAGATATTTGGCGTAGATAGTGTCGAGAAAATTATGGAAAGCGTTCTTAGATTTGGCGTCAAACTGGTATTAGTAACCAACGGCGAAAATGGTGCTTACCTTGCAAAGGATAACTACATAATATATCAACCAGCATTTAAAGTAGAGGTTGTAGACCCTACTGGTGCTGGAGATGCTTTTCAGGCAGGCTTCATATATAAGCTCGTAGATACCTTTGGGGAAAATATAAATCCACATAGTTTAGATAATTTAGAATTAGAAGAGCTAAAGCATATACTTCTATGGGCCCAGGCCTCTGGGGCATCATGTGTGATGGGAATAGGGACTACATCATCTGTTTCTCGAGAAAATATCGAATATCTTATCTTAAATCAGGGAGAGAGTATCCTAAGGGCCACAGAGGTATACACGATATAAATCTAGTAGAGATTCTTAATGGTCACCTGGTAACGCCTAAGAATTATTTGGCTGTAGACAAGTCCATAATGTATTATCTAACCTCTAGCCCTGTGCTCTAACAAACTCCTCTAGCTCATTTCTTTTTGGAAATGCTATTACCACACCTTATTTCTAAAATATCTAAGTGCTCCTGCTACATTTGCATACCTCATAGATGTTTCAATGTCTTTATTCCTAAAAATGAGGTAGACCATGAATGTTGCTGTCCATACATCTCCAGTGCCAGTTATGTCCACGGGTTCTGTTCTATATGCTGGTACGTATACAGCCACTGGAAATGAAGATGTATATGAACCCCTTAACCCACGCCTTATGGTGACAATATTTATGTTTGAACATTTCCCCATAACACTTCTGTCGACATGTACATGGTCTCTAGAATTAACACATTGATATTAACATAAGAACGTAAGATATTGCGATGAACATAGCCGTGTACAGGTGTCAAGTTGTAGTTTTGTTCTTACGAATATTACTCTATCCAGGTAGTTCACACTCTTAAAGCGCTTGCATACAACTACTATGTCAACATCGCTTTCGAGCATGTGATCGCTTCTAGCGTAGTTTCTGAACAAGTAGATTGTAGCGTTGATCTCCCTGGCTAACTTCCTGAGGACCTCTATGATGTCACTACGGGTCTTGAATAATCTTTGAGACCTCATCTAAAACACCCTTGGCAATTGAGAGGGCCTCTTCAGCGTGCTCCCTCAAGATCTCCTCTGACGATCTCTCTAAGCCCGCCTTGGAATACCTAGCTAGATGTAGTACACGGATAGCTTGGCAAGTACAACCTCGTTGAGTGAAACAGTTGCGGAGTCTTTGACTCTACGGTAGAGCTTGACGAGGTCGTGGCCCCGTGGGTATTCACCTAGAACGTGAAGAACTGGGGCTTTCAGAGCTTTCCCAGCTGCTTGTTGAGCTACAAAACAAGCCCAGTTGTATTTACTCATATTAATACTTACCTCTGTGCCTGAGATCAGCTCTAGCTTCTGCTAATCAATTAAGAACTTCATATCTCACTGGCATGCATTGATTTTTCCATCAAGCTTTGGTTATATAGTGTTCTCGACTCTCATATCCTGGTCTACTGTGAGAGGATTAATTATCAAGCCATAGCGAACTATTTAACCCGATCTCCTCATCCATACTTTCCGAGATTTTGAAAAATAACCGATTATTCAATTGCAATGTCAAGTTGAACATTATTGTGGTTTGAATAATGATTAACCTGTTCTACATCAGTATGGGCCAGAGATGCATTTCACGCTCCACATGTTTACACTAATAACACTGTGTGATTATAGAGGTTGGGGTTTGGACTTATGCTACATGTATATCATAATATTCTTACATTTTCTACTACTGTTTAAGGTGAATTCATCTAAATTCGCGGCAATAGTTTAATCAGTCAATCAAGTACACCCTGTAAATACTGAAACACTTAATTGAGATCCTATACATCCCTTATGAAGTAATTTTACCTTTATTCAACTCAATGATTAAAATTGAGGAATCCTCTTCCCAGTGTATCGGTGTCCAATATATAAACCCCTGTTCCAGGATTATCTACTATTAATGGTGTAATTGTGAATTCTCATTTTTAAACTTCTTTATATGTGTACTATATGCTTGCATAAGTTCTTCATACGTTACACATTTATATTCGCTAATCATATCACAGCTCCTATTGTTATTAATGAATGATCGAATTTGAGAATATATTGTAGGAGATATTCTACATAAGTAATCATCTAATACTAAGATTCCAATAACACTGCATACCTCATTTTCTTTCAGAGATCTTAGGATGCTAACTTTACGTAGTAAATGTCCCACTAAATCCTTGTATTTGCTTCGCGGATCGTAATGGAAGTATTTGATTTCCAAACATAGTATAAAATTCGACTTCTCTAGATCACTGACAATAATATCGATTTCGGGAAATTTAGTTTTTCTGATTATTCCGTGATTTCTCAAGTCCTTTATTGCATTAACTAATTTTTTATATAAAATTTCGTCGTTTCTAAAGTTTTGGGGATTCAACTTATAGTTTACATGTATTTCAACTTCTGTATAATTGCGTTTACTTATGCACTCATTTAACTTGGCTGATAGGTAGGCCACTACATCTGCTTCATGCCAAAACATTCCGAAGTGACCAAATGAGATATTGAGATGTTTTGGTAATATCCCTTCACCCCATTTCATAAAGAGCAAACCCCATCTCCTAGACTTAGCTATGTAAATTTCCACTAGTTCTCTCCATGAAGAGAGAATGCAATCTAATAGGTCAATTTGTTTCCCCATAACACTCCCTACATATTATACACAGCTAATTACAAGACTGCCGAGAGATTTCTAATGTTGGTTTATCTTATTCGAGAATGCCGTAATAAGCAAGAATAGCCAAGGTTAGGGCTCTTTAACGGGTTTAGAAGCCTCGTAGGTGTTTCAATAACTCAGCTGAAGATTCTCCAGAGTCTTATAAATTGCATCGATGATGTAGCTTGCATAGTATTTTGCTAAAACATTGGAGTATCGATCTCTTTCATTGAAAAGTCCAGCGTTATATCGGTTGTTCTTGGACACATCATATGAGGTTCAACTGTAATATATTATTAATGATTAATTTCTTCAATCGCTAATCTATTGATCTTCACTAGGTTACATGGGCTTTACTGGGAAACAGAAAAATACCCATGGATATTGAAAAGCGCTGTGAACACCTTGCACATAT
The DNA here is from genome assembly GCA_038824035.1 of Desulfurococcaceae archaeon. GTDB lineage: Archaea > Thermoproteota > Thermoprotei_A > Sulfolobales > Desulfurococcaceae > UBA285. Next base: position 23,080 of record JAWBBW010000015.1, on the reverse strand, counting down.
ATAGGCTAGCTTAGCCGAAGACTCCTAAACACTAGATAAAAAAAAACGTCTATTAGTTATTATCCAGCTCCTTAACGCCCCCTGTATTCATATGTCTAGGAAATTTCGCAAACAGGTGATTTCGAGGCAACTTGGTCATTAATCACGGAATCCCCGGCTCTATGAATTTTTACCATTATATTGAAAAAAGTAGAATTCAGAGCCTGGATCTCTCCGAATCATTGTAGCAATGCTTAAAATGCTTGTCCCGATCCATATGTGATATGGCTGGGCTTCATGGTAAGAGTCGTAGGTGTTGATCCAGGTACAAAGACCTTTGACGTAGTCTTATTGGAGGATGGATTTATCAGAGAAGAGCGATCTCTCGACACGATCTCCATATCCAGGGAGCCCCAGATACTAATTGAGACTATAGATAGGCTTGAACCCGATTATATAGTGGCTCCTTCTGGGTATGGTGTGCCTGTTACATTCGGTGATAACATCAGGGATATTAGAAGATTTGCTATCGAGGTTATATTGCTCAGCACAGAGGAGGTAATTAAGGCTGGGACCGAGATCGGTGAAATTGGAATATGGGTATATGACGCCATTGTAAAGACGCTTTCCCATCTCGTTGAGAACTATAGGGAAAGAGTCATGTTCCTACCAGCTGTTATACATTTACGCACAGTACCTAATTATAGGAAAATCAACAAAATTGACATGGGCACAGTTGATAAACTTGCCTCAGCGTTCTTAGCAGTATATGAGATTAGCCAGAGATATGGCATAGATCCTGGCGAAGTGAACATCGTGGTCACAGAGCTTGGATATGGATATGTAGCCTCCATGGCTATCGAGAAAGGGGTGATCGTTGATGGTATAGGAGGTAGTTATGCCTCTATAGGAACTCTTACAGCTGGTGCACTGGATCTCGAAGTCGTTGCAGGGGTTAGCACGTGGAATCGCTGGGATGTCTTCTATGGCGGTATATTCCACGGCACAGGGGTATTCGACCTAGAAACCATTATAAAAGGCTATAGGGCTGGTGAAGAGCCATTTACATCTATGTTCGAGGCGTTCATAGAGGGTGTTGCCAAGGATATAGCCAGGATGATGGTGTCATCGTCGAAATCGGATACAATAGTCTTAACAGGGAGATATGGTAAAAACGAAATCATTGTAAAACGGCTTAAGGAGATATTTAAAGATCTCGAGGTTACAACACTTAAAGGACTGAAAAAGGCCGTGAAAGTCAAGGAGGCGGCTCAGGGATATGCTGCGATTGGTGAGGGCATTGTTGGCGGGTTATTCAGAGATCTGGTTAAACACATGGGCATTGAAGAGGCATGTGGCACTGTTGCTGATTATATAATTCATAGAAAGGCCATGGACTTCGCTACTAGGGTTAAAAAGGCATACCTGGAGACAATATATAAGCCTAGGCTATGCATGGAATAATTCTATGGATTACGTAATCTGTTTCTCCGAGTTCGGCGTTTTAATTAACACGTATTTGAATAGCCATATAGGTCTTTTTCTGGTAATCTCTCAGCGAATATTATTGTTTCAATGAAGAGAGATCTTGGCGATATAATAAAATAGCCCCATTTACCCGGAACGACCAGAGATCTCGATAACAGTCGGCACGTGGAATTATAGCGTGATAAATCACATGTTTTTTGGAAATTTTGGAAAACCAGTTAAATTAAAAGCCATTGATTATGCGGAATATCATGGATTGTGGACAATTCATTCTAATCCATGGCTCAATCTGTCTGGGTGAAAAAACATGCGGTAATTGGCTTAGTTTGAACTGTTTTAACACTTGTAATCAGCTAGCTTCATCAAGGATTCTTCATGCCATTTCTCGTCATTGATGATCTTGGAGAATATTCTCTTCAGGATTTCAGCGGTTTCGCCATCGGTGTATATCATTTTCATGTACTCCATTAAAAGTGGTAATAGGATCTTGTGATATGTCTCCTCGCCCACGGCCACTTCAATCCATCTCTGGGTCTCTATGAAATTCTTCAGGTCTATTTCTTCGCCTATTGATAGCTTATTGAGAAGTTCTTTAATCCTTGTCCATGGTTCTCCCACTAATTGTTCACAATTAGTTTCCTCGAATAAATCAAACAATTCAGCCAGGTATTCCAAGATCTTGGCGTGTTTTTTACTCTCCTGGGCTATTGCATATAGAATAGCGCTAACATGTATACAACGTCTCTTAACCATATCGGCGTACTTGCTCAGGGCTTCAGCAATCATGTTTTCCATCATATAGCAACAATACATATCCTTACGTATAATACTACGTACATTTACTTCCATACTCGCAAACCTGATCTGGTTAACCTCGGCAATAGGTATTTGTATTGAAACAGGTATTTAACCTTTGAAAACATCGTTGCAAGGAAACCCGAGATCTCTGGGCAATGTTTTTAAATACTGTTAACTGTTAAATGAGGTCTTATGGTTCGATGAGCACTTAGTGGCATTGGTCTTGTTGTTTTATCACCTATTCCGTGTTTTAGAAAAATCCTCGTGAAGTCCATTATAGCTTTCAATGATCGTATTCCTGTGTGTTATAGCCGGTGTGAATACCTTCATTACGTTAATTAAAAGAGAGGTGAGTTATTGAAAACCCTGGACTGATGTTCGCGATGTGGCCGGATTTATATGAATATTACTATGAGCATGGCTATAGCCACATCCGCAATGGCTAATACTAATATTTGTTCATATCGGTTTTTCTAGTTTTAGAATCATGTTAATACACTGGAGTATCTCTTAGGGACACTTCAACTAATTATTATGGGCATTAACGTACATATTGGCTAATGTCTGGAAACAGTGATTGCCAGAGCCTTTAACTGTTAAAACATATCCCACATAGCCACTGGTAGTTCACAGAAACTTCTCGAAGCAGTAAACACGCCGAGATTTGTCATTCCATCGGCATTGATATGGAAACCAAAGTCCATGTTTATGAAAAGCTATTAATTAGGAAACTTCATCTACTGGTTTATCACTAGCGGCGTTATGAGGTAAAATGGTCTCAGTTAACAGAATAATTGGCTTCAACTTTTTCGATTAAAACAGAGCTCTTATTATACTTTCTAGAACTGATATGCTTGATCACTGATCTAATCGGTTATTTTTAAACTGCTCTTGTTTGCTTCATATTTACTACTTAATTTAATATAAAGTAGTAATGACGCTGTATTCGTTATGACCGCGTATGTTAAAACATATAGCTTGTTTCCCAGAAGAAACCCATATATGAATCCTCCAATTGCCCATGTCAATCCATATAATAAGCCAAATGCGCCATATGCGAACGGCCTCTTAGATGGCTCAACAATTAAGGCTATTGAAGCCCTCATTATGCTCTCCTCCGAACACATTATTACCCCCCAGCAAACAGCTGCTAATGGTATTAACTCGCGGGGGGCGTAGAGTAGAATAACTATATATAGCAATGCAAGCGGTGGCTGGATAAGTAAGATGTTTAATTTGATCTTATCGAAGACATGTCCAAGTGGTATAGCGACCAACGCATCAGCGAGCATCGCGATCGTATAGGCTAAGCCTATCTCGTAATCGCTCAACACTCCACGGGATGTTAGATAATAGGATGAAATAGCCCAATGCATGAATCCTAAGGCCAAGGCGCTTGATGCTAGGACGTAAAGCCAAAACACTTCGCCGAGACCTTTAAATCCTAGCACAGGTTTTTTCACTTTATCAACACTCTTAAGAGATGGATATAGAGTGAAAGCGGATATCACCAATGCAATCGATATTGTGCCAGGTATTAATAGAAGTAGAAAAGCCGTTCTATAACCCCAGTATATGAGGGATATAGACACTATTAAGGGGCCTATGAATGCCCCAAGTTGATCCAACAATTCGTGTATTCCAAATCCCTTGCCTAATCCGAAGCTCTCTGAAACCTCGGCCACGATCACATCTCTCGATGGCGCTCTAAGCCCCTTGCCTAGTCTATCGATCACGTATAAGACAACGGCCATGTTCCAAGCGGATGCAAATGCGAGTAAAGGTATGCTAATCGCCGTTACAGTGTAGCCTACTATAACAAACCCCCAGAGTAGCCTAGAGGACTGGTAAAGAGTTGCCAAATAACCCGCTATGAACCTGAGAACATACCCGGCAAAATCCCCTAAGCCTATTAAAGCAGGGCCTATGGGAGGTGCTGCCAAGTTCTCGAGATATGCTCCACTAATAGATCTACCTCCTTCGTAAACCATGTCCGCGAACAATGACACTAAGCCAAGCAGATAAAAAACTATTAAAACCCTTTTCACTCTATTTTTCATTTTTTCACCAGTCAAGCCATTAAGCTCAAAGACAGGATTATTTAAAAAGGTTTCTAATAAATGTCTTTGGATCAATACTTCCCAGACACGTGTTTCTAAGTAATGTGGAAACAAGTATATGGATCAGTTGTTTAAAAACTAGTGGGAAAGGTATTAACTTTGACGCGGACCAAGGACATCGATCTAACGGTGAAATCGGTAATACAGGGTCCATCGCCTGGAATACTAATTCAATCTTTTGAACAAAGGGAAGAATTTTACGGGCCCGCCGGGATTTGAACCCGGGTCCTCCGGCTCCGAAGGCCGGCGCCCTGTCCTGGCTAGGCGACGGGCCCTTTTCCACGAATTAATTATCAGCGTTCATTAGTTTTTAACATATTTCCGTTTTATCTGTTTAGAGTACTTATCTGCTTCATGTATTGGTATGGGTAGTTTAATTCCCGGTTTCAGCAACTTCCTAGCGATCTCGACAGCGTCTTCTAGTTTTATCCCAAACCCTATGCTTAGATATAACTCGGTGTTTTCGTGGTTAATTATTTCCCCCACTATTTTTCCACGCGTTTTTATGAAACGCCTATCCCCAATCTTAACTATTTCCCCATATAGATATTTCTTGGCCACTCCTATGCTCGGCTTGTTTAATACAAGGCCTAGATGAGATGCTATTCCAAATGCCCTTGGATGACTTAAACCATGTCCATCGACCATTACCAGGTCTATTGGCGTTCTTAGCTTATTAAAGGCCCTCATATAGCCAGGTATCTCCCTGAACGCGAGTAAGCCAGGTATATAGGGTACTTTGACCTCTACAATGGCATATGCCCTTTCACATATGACGTTGTTTTCAATATCGTAAACTACTGCGACAGCATATTGTGTATTGCCACTATATGATGAATCAAAGCCGGCTATGTACCTGATATTATTGAGACCCAGGCTAGGGGCCTTCTCGGTTTCTTCGAAAGCTATTTGGGAAAGCCTGAGCTGTAATTTAATAGCTTTATCGACATTGAACAAGTAATCACACCACATAGTTATATTAATTGAAGGCTGTAATAATTTATCAAGGTGTTTTCAACATGGGGTTGACACGACGGGATCTAGCCAGGATATATAGAGAGCTCGTAGAGGAGGGCGTAGATGGGGTGTTGATCGGAGATACAGTGGTGCAACTTGTCCTTGGATTTCCAGAACTAGAGGGGGATATCGATTTGTTTGTTAAAAGCCCAAGTCCCCTGGTGGAGTTTGATTTCTACAGTGAATTAGCATCTAGGAAAAACTGGGAGATATCTACGAGTGAGCTCGGAATCCCGCGATTAATAATACCGCTCGAAGAACAATACGTCACGGTCGAATTATACGAGAATTTCATGGACATAGAGATACCGGATGAAATAGTGAATAAACCAGATGAAATAATCGTGGAGGGCGTCAGGATCAAGGCTATAAGACCAGAACATTACATAGTATTAAAGGCGAGACAGGGTGTTGACCTGGATAAACTGGCTCACTATATTAATGGGCTGAGGAAAAAGGGGCTGAACATTAAAGCGATTGAGAACGCGATTGAAACGTTTCCCCAAGAAGAACAGGATTTGATAAGGGAGAGACTGACTCAACTCGGTTTAATAATGGCATAGTACATGAACTGTGTCTGGAAAACATATTTAAAAACAATGCTAACTATTAACAAATGTTAAACCATTGATAAAGTCGGGTGAGTGTATTGCCAATAAATGACCCAGAGTTGTTGAAAATAGTGCAGGCAAGGGTAATAAATAAAACAGTATGTAGGAAATGTGGTGCTTTAAACCCGCCTGGAGCAACCAAGTGTAGGCGGTGCAAATCCAAGGGAACTTTAAGACCGAAGAAAATATTAAGAGGCACAGCTAAGTCTAAATAGCTACTTAGCGGTTTTTAGTATCCCTTCGCATAGTGGTGGTCAATACTATTAAACCAATTAAGATAGTTGAGTAATAGTATATGATCCTATAGATCATAGCAACAGATGGCTCTAGCCCTATCAATAGCCCGTATTCAGCGACTCCGCTTCCACCGGGAGTTGGCAAAGCGCTTATAGATTGCATCATGTAGTATGAGCTAATAGCGTTCATAATTGATTCAGCGTTGACCTCGACATGTCTTACATATTGTAATGGAACTATAGCCATACCCCACACGGAATTATATAATATCGTTAAAAACGTTATGATAATCTTTTTACCCAACCCTACTCTTTGCGAGATATTGTGGTAGTGCTGAGCGAAATTAGATATGTAGCTATATATCCTCGCTACGATGTCTTTGGGCAAGATCTTTCCAAGGAGTATTACTGTCCGTTCAACTATTGACCTGTTTTTTAAATAGACATGTATACCTATCCATGACAAAGTCATGGAAATAGACACTAATAGCACAGGTATACTTCTGGGTAAATACCATGTACTAAGGATAAACCCGATCAAATTGATAGTTATTACATCATAGTACACCTCATATATTGCCATGGCATATGAGCTGGTCAAATCAATGTCCATCAACCTTGAGATATAAAGTGCCCTAGCGGGTTCTCCCCCTATGGATGAAGGCGTTATGTTCGCTAATAACCCGCCGAGAAACCGGGCTTTCACGCAATCAAATAACCCGATCGATTTAACTGAAAATGACGATTCCACGATTATTTTCAACCTGAATGCTGATATAATCCACCCAATTAGGAGTATTGCTAATGATGTGAATGCGTAGTAGCTGAGCAAATAGCGTATGTTTGTGTGAATAGTGCCGAGGACTATGTTGTATAATATAATGATGATCGTGGCAAAGACGAGGGCCGTGACGAATTTTCTCCATATCTTATCGAACATCTTCCCACCCATGGTGTCTGCCTCGATCACGCCATGTGATAGCTTAGACAAGGTATTTATCCACATCATCATAAGCCAGTCAAATTTAAAACCAGTGTTTAATATCCTACTTTACCCTGAAAGGTGAAGGGTATGAGTTTTTAGTTATAGTGAGGAGCAATTGGACAGGTTGAGGGTAGATAAACAGAAACTACGTGAAATCATAAAGGAACTTAAGAAATGGAAAGCCCATGCAACTATATTGCTTAGCTTGTATATACCACCGGGTAGACCCATGAGCGATGTTCTTTCATTGCTTAGACAGGAGATATCGGTGGCAGATAATATAAAGTTGAAGAAAACTAGAAATGCGGTTGAATGGGCATTAAATGTTGCCTATGACAGGCTCAGCAAAATATCCAAGACACCTGATAAAGGTTTAGTTCTATTTGCCGGCATGGACCCAGATACAGGTGATAATATTGTGATGATGTTGATACCACCCGAAGATGTCCCGATATTTTTCTATAGAACTGACAAGGTATTTCACACAGAGTTCCTCGAGGAAATGATCAGTGAATACGATATCATAGGCCTATTGATCATAGAGAGAGATGCCGCGACAATTGGAATGCTCAAAGGGAATAGACTTGTCGTAGTCGAGGAACTCGAAGACTATATACCGGGTAAACACCAGAAAGGTGGTCAGAGCCAGCGCAGATATGATCGTATAATAGAGCAAATGGTGGAAGAGTTTTACAAGAGAGTTGGCGAACATGCTAACAAAGTGTTCCTCCCATTGCTGGAACAAGGTAAATTAAAAGCCATTATAATTGGTGGCCCAGCTTATGCGAAACACGACTTCATACAGGGAGATTATATAGATTATAGGTTAAAGAACATCGTTGTCTCAGAGTTATTTGATGTCTCTTATCAAGGCGAGGCTGGTTTAAGGGAACTAGTATTAAGGGCGCAGGACTTGCTCAGGAACCAGGAATATGCGGAGTCGTTGAAATATTTAGAGGAGTTTAAATACCACTTGGCCAAAGATGATGGCTTAGTTATATATGGTGAAAATGAGACCAAGACAGCATTAGAGATGGGCATGGTGAGCATCCTATTGATCAGCGAGGAACGGGATGATGTTGATCAATGGTTGGACCTTGCCCGTAAACACGGTGCAAAGACACTGGTACTTAGCACTGATATACCAGAGGCTGAGTGGTTCTTAAAAACATTTAATGGAATAGGAGGTATTCTGAGAACACCCATAAATGTGTAATTTCAACAACAGCCCTTATACTTTCAGTTCACAGTCCTTTATAAAAAACCAGTTGTTTACCAAGGGGTGTTTTTGAAAGCAGTGGAGTCAATCATAGGCACGTACCTCATGATCCTAGTGCTAATAGGGCTATTTGCAGGCATGTATACGTGGCTACGTAGTTCTTTCGTGAATTTAAGAGATAGTTTTAATCAAGGAATATATAGGATTGCCGAGTTAATGAATCCACCTGTTCTATCGCTAAACTACATCAATGGCTCACTCTATCTCGAGATCTATACATATATGCCTATGAAACTGAAAGAAATAGTAGTAGCTGATGTAAATAATTACGAAAAAGTACATACAATTGAAGTTAATAGACTAGTAGATGGCAACTACACCGAGCAATTCATGTATAATGGTGGAAAAATAAAGATATACGTGTTATCAGATAACGGGATTGTTTACTATTATATCCCCAAAAACGATCCTCGCCTAGCCAAAGCACCCGATTATATAAAGAACAAGCCATACATAGATGAAGAACTGGTGTCATATATCATTAACGGAGATGATATTAGTGATAATACAGGTGTTGAGAAAAATTCCGCTTTTATATCACTGAATCATCTTGGCTATAAGGTCTTTATTGGAGGACAAAACGATGTATCTTTCAATAATGTATTTACAAGAGGCCCCATACTCTGTGGTTGGGGTAATACAATGTACGACCTATGTTACATAGGAATCCCCTACAACCCCGCTAGCTATGGAAGAGGGGCCTATGTCGTGGAGTTTCAAACAAGTTTTTTCACACTTGGCTTTGAGACAGGTAAATGTTGGTCGATGATTAATGGATTGATGAGTTTCGATGTATCATGTCTTAGTAATTATCTATATAACAATCTCTTCGGGGCTTTACTATATCCATATATTCAGGTGTTCAGAATAATCTATGGAAAAGGCAACATCTCTCTCGTGATCAATATATCGATCGGGTCATTTGATGTTCGATCATACTTCATGCCAGTGATTTATATCTATAGTCATGATGCCGACATCAGGTATCCAGTAGTGATAGGGCAACCAACTATGAATGAATGGCCTGGTTTTAAACCCTACCTAGCGAGGATCGCACTGGAAAGCGATCCACGGAGTCTATACAATACATGGTATAATAAGACATATGTGGTCACCATAGATACGACCAAATATTGGATTCACGACGTGTACATACTCATCGGAGTAGAGACATCATGTAACAGATATGGTTCAGTCAATGTCGGTGTCTTCGCTCAAGTCAAATAATGTAGTAGTTATATATGTAGATCCCAGTCAAGATCGCTAATATACCTCCGATTAATTTTACATATTCGTTCTCATTTATTAGGAATTGATAAACTCTCTTTATCCTCAATAAGCCTGTTATGGAGATCGCTATGAGCACTAATGGCGATATAAAGATAGCTACATAGAGCAGTGTATAGGGTATCCACTCAAGGACACTCATGTTCATGGTTAAAATTATATATACATTGTATAAGCCGGCACTACAAGGCAATATTGTAATTGATGATAAGAGCCCAAGTATTACCACATATGGTATACTTATTTTCATAGATTTGAGTAATTTGAAAAACCTTGAATTGGCAATTCTGCATCCAATATTGTCCTCTCTACATATGGAATTGACCATGGATCTTCTTCTATAGAAAATCCTGTATAAGCTATGACCGCAGAGAGCGACACCATATATGATCACCAGGATGAATAAATAGTACCTATTGATATTTATCGATGTAACCAGGTATCTCACCAGGAAACCAAAAATGAAATAGCCAAGATATACTGATGCTATGAAATAAGAACTGATTAACCATAATTTCGCCAGATCTCTTATCCCCACGGCTACTAATATGCCTGTGTAGATCGCGAGGAAACATGGATCAATGGAATCTATCAGTGCATATATTGTTATTAGCGTTATCAGCGAGAGCAAATCCTGCATCTCTGCGCTACCTCCTGGTTAAACACGATTTTTGATAGATCTTTGGAGTTTTTATTTTTTGTTAAAACAATGGGAAATAGTATAAAATAATGACAAGTTAAAAACCCTAAATAAAGAATAATTGATTTAGAGCTTAATTTGTCAAAAATGGTGATGGCGGTGGCTAAGTCTAGGAAAGACAGTAATAGGGCATTATATCTATTATTGCCGATAATAGCGGCGATCGTCGTAATAGCCCTCCTAGCTATTACACAACAACCAGTTCGCGGCAATGTAACGTTCTATACAGGGGTCAAAGAAATTGGGAGAATAGATATATCGGAAGACGAATGGAAGCTCATATATGATATGCTTGTAAATAGGTATAATGTGACACAGGATACAAGAATAGTAATGTTTGGCGCTACATGGTGTCCGCATTGCCATAAACAGTATTTGTTTTTCGAGAATAACTCCTACCTAGAGAGATCGCTTGTATTATGGCTTGATCAAGATGATTATGCAACGCTACTGTTCAATAGGATCTCACAATTAGAGGTGAGAAAGGGTTTTACTCGATATGCAGGCGCGGTGCCTCATATATTGGTTATAAATAAAGGTGTTTTAGAGGCAATAATTGTTGGCGAGGCATTGGATAAAAGTTTCTGGGATAAATTACTTGGATAACGACTATTCATATCATGATTAACCAATGTATATGTATAGAGTAGCTAGTATAGCGGATAGCAATGCAGGTACAACGCCGTATTTAAATAACTGATATAATGCTTGCTCGATCCTGTACCTCCCAAACACGTTTTTCATTAATACAATTACAAATACCACTGCCAGATACTTGGCTACCAGAACCACTATACCGAGTGGATCTAAGTGGCTAAATGGCCAAGGACCAGCTAACAATAAATATACTATTGCCAGGGCCGATATGCTTAGATCGATATCGTGTAACAGTATTGCCAACGATAGTAGAGGGCCTGAAAACTCAGTTTCAAACCCTGCCACGATCTCCTGTTCAGCTTCTGGTATATTGAATGGAGGATACATGATTTTTGCTTGAACACTGACAACGGCTGATATCAATGACAATATGAGTACCAGCGCTGTGAACAAATCACACCATAGCGATGGGATAGTGGAATACGCTGAAATACTTAGAAATAACCTCTCATCTCCCCTAGAGGCCAGGAACAGTGGGATAAATAAACTCGCAAAGAACGTGGGCTCGCTCAGTGTCACCATGCTGAGTAACCTTGAAACACCTATCACAGTGAATGGATTTGGCATGGATAGTGAAGCAATTATCAACATGGAGACAGGGATTACACTAGCCAGGTAGAAAAACACCAGGTAATCTAATGGGCTTGAAAGATTGAATAAGCTTATCGGGAACAAGATAATCGAAGTTATAGCAGAGGCTATGCCTATTAACAACGATGACTCAGCCAGTTTCACCATGCTATGTCTCGTTGCCACGATCTCCTTGCTTCTAAGTAGTTTTAGTAAATCGTAAAAGGGCTGTAATATACCATAGGGACCTACATAAGTAGGCCCCATTCTTCTCTGTATTTTCGCGCTCATTTTTCTAACAAGGTATTGTGTGAAAAGGGCTAGACATAGCATGAAAATTAATCCTGGGAATATAAAAACCGATATCACCAAGTATATGAAATCCAGGGGGTTCATGACATTCACCTCGTGAATATATACAGAGCGAACACGATGATCGAGATCAATATCAATAAACCCATCCAAGACGTCATGAACATGGCCCAGTCCTGTATATTGCCTGTATGCACTAGATCTATTAAAGCATCATAGATTTTCTTGGCAAATTTCTTCATAAAGCCCCAGTACAATGAACTTATGCTAGGAGCAGGATGTGATATAACGCTCTCTGGTTCACCACATAAATATGTCTCGGTCAATCGTTCATTCTTGTTCTTAAGCACATGATACAATATCGATAATAGTGAGAACAATGCAACAAATATGATAGAGGTCACCACAGCTAATGTGACAGGATCTAGTATATAGTGCACTTTCATTGAATACCACCATATATGATTCTGAGTATTGTTCTGAGAACAGCATTAACATATTCAATACGAGCTTCCTCTATCACAATGGACTCAGCTACCCTCGCGAATGCCCCTTGTATAAGGGGGTAAGCCAATCCCAGGATTATCAATGAAATACCCATGGCGAATAACAAAGTATTTACATATTTAACATGTTTCGGATTCTCACTCACTTGTACATTATCTTTATCGCTTGTCGCGAAAATCACCGAGTACATCGCCTTGAAATACCCGGGCAATGAGAGGGCCGATATCACCAAGATCATTATGCCCCCGAGAACGAAACCCGATTCAGCGTACCCCATTATTATCAATAGCTTTGAGAAAAACCCAGCTAAGGGAAGCAATCCTGCAAGGCTGAGAAATCCGATTAAAAACGAAACCGAAACCAATAGGTTTTTTCTTCCAACGCCTCGCATCTTATCCATATCCCTTGAACCAGCCATATCTATGAAAACACCGCTTGACATGAATAACAAAGATTTCGCGATACCATGTGTCATTATGTGTAGAACTGTGCCGGTCATGGCCATTGCTATAGCTGCCTTATTTACGGCGAAGCCTATGGCTATTCCAATGTATATTATTCCCATGTGGCAAATGGTACTATACGCTAGTAATCTCTTTATATCTTTTTGAACCATCATCATTAACCCACCTATAATGCCGCTGAGTGTTCCAAGGATGAACAAAGCCATCATTATGGGCATTCTGAGATTAGATAAGTAGCTGTTTTCGTTGAAAATTGTGTAGAGAAATCTCATAGTGGCATATGCCCCGATATTAACTACCAGCCCAGACAATGCGGCGGATACAGGGGTAGGAGCTTCTGGATGAGCATCTGGTAGCCAGAAATGATTAGGAACCAACGCCGATTTAAAGGTAAACGCCCACAATGCGAGCGAAACAGAGATCATGGATGCGTATTTGACGCTATCGGGTACACCTGTCCTCGCGAAACCAGTCAAGATAGCCATGTTGACACTTCCATGAATAGCATAAAGTATTATCACGGCTATGAAGTACATCGTAGTAGCGACAGCGCCTAGTATCGCGTATTTGGCCGCGGCCTCCAGCGCTTCTGGCTTGTTCTTATGGTATGCGACAAGCCCATACGCAGAAATACTTAAAACCTCGAACATCACGAACAAGTTGAAGGCATCACCTGTGTATAGACAACCTATTAGGCCTGTTAATAGGCCTATTAGCATTACATAGTACCAAACTGGCTCATCTATATGGTGTCTATACCAGAGTGAATACAAGACTATGGCTACGAAATTCCACGATGTAAACATCGCTAAGATGGCATTTAAGAGGTCTATTTCGTAGTTTATCCCGAAATGAGGTGGCCAACCACCATATGTGTAGATCAATACATTGCCACTGATGTACACATGCACGAAGATGATACTAGTGCTTATAGCGGTAAATAGAGTGGCTATTATAGTGATTAATTCTGATATAGCTCGCCTTTTCAACAACATATCAAGTAATGGAATGGAAAACGCGCATATGGCAAGTACTGGGGTCATTAAACCAGCTAAATCATGTGCAATGGTTTCCAACATTTATATCACCTAATCGAATATTCTTTTAGCGTGTTTCTCGAAAACAGATGAAATTTCCTCGCGGGCTTTCTCGGGTTCAAGTTCCTTAGCATAAATCCAGTGGATATAAAAAACTTTCTTATTTTCATCTATATCCACCACCACTGTGCCCGGAGTATTTGTTATGGAGTTCGCTACAGTTGTTATGGCGTAGTCCGACTCCACATGGTATGGTACTTCGACGATTGCGGGTTTTACAGGTGTCTTAGGGTGAAGAATTCTCCTTATTACATCTACATGGGCTTTTGTCTCATCGATTATGAAATACCTGAGTACGTATATAATTAACCAAAGCCACCTCTTTACGTCAACTACTTTGACCGGGTTTTTGACACTGATGTTGGCGAACAATGACCCCGTTATAACGGAGACTACAAGCCCACTTATGATATCATACGGCGATATACTGCCTGAGAACACTATGTAAGTTATAAAAGATAAAACAGATATAACTGCAGCTTTAGCCAACCTCACAGCTATCCCCTTAGTCTCCTGATCTCCCTCATATCAAGGGTCTTATAGTTTCTATATAATTGATACCCCAAGAACACTAGGAATAATGTGACAGCTAAACCTATGACTATAGCGGTTAATACGAGGGCTTGTGGCAATGGATCCACGGCCACCTGTGTGAAATAACTAAGAGCTTCCGGGGATGGCGTTGTTAAAACAGGTGGACGGGGATTGATATTATCAACCCATCTACGATAACCAATGTATATTGCGAAAACATTGGCAGAATCGGAAAATATTGTCAACGCAATTATTTTCTTGATGTAGTTAGGTCTAAGGAAGATCCCGTATATTGAGATAGCTATATTGAACATGATCGAGATTACAAATATCGTTAATAAATAAGTATTGATCCACTCATTCATTTGTTTCACCCCTCTCTTCTGCCATGATCAATATCATAAATGCTAATGTGAAACCAGCGGCCACGGCCACGAATTCAAATAAATTGAAAAACCACAGAGTACCACTAATTAGTATTCCCCTGATATGGGCTGGAAACGCTATATTGGATAATGGTTTAGCCATGTTTTGGAAAACAAAAGCCCTGCTTCCCACAACTATCCCGAACAAGTATAATGCTATCGCGGTAATGCCTATCCCTATTAACCCGATGCTTCTCAAAACAAGCATATTTTCTTTGCTGACCCCTCTTTCCAATAAGAAGATTATTGAGAACACTACGATCAAAATCATTGGCACTACAGCTGTAGTGGCACCTCCTTGAAAGCCACCTCCCGGGGTTAAGTGGCCGTGAAGGGCTATTGCAGCACCCACCGTTATTATCATTGGAGAAGTGATCTTGGTCACAGTTTTAACTATTAGTGATAAGCCGTGACCACCATGAGATATTATAGCTCTAAATATCGACCCACGTGCCAAGGCTAATCCAGCTATCAGAGCCAAGTAGAAAACAGCTGTCTCGAATAATGTATCAAGACCCCTGTAATCCCATACTATGGCTGTTACGGCTTCAGGTGAATTCACTGTTAGTTTTTCAAGCCATGGATTAAACGTTGTATATAGGTAGAACACTGCTAGATCTCTGATATTTGCTCCAGGTATTATGTATCTACCACTGAATGTTATTAATAAACTAAGACCCAGTAACAGGATTATTATTGATAAAATGTTGATGACATGCCTCATTGTTTCTCCCACCTCTCGGTCTTACTGATCAAAATAATCAATACAGCTGGGATTAATCCAATGGCTACAGGTAGATATACCAGTACAATATCAGGGGCCATTAGTAAGTAATATATTATTGTGTAAAATGTGCTCTGAATAGCGCTGAATATGACCGCTTTCAATAGATCTTTCTCCAATATAGCAAAATACGTTGCTATAGTTGACGCGATGGCTGATAAAGCGAGGAATAGATATGTCAATGTATCTGGCGGGATCATCTGTTATCACCCACACATAACTCTCGATCTAATGCGTTGTAAACACAGGGTTTAACAACCTCTACTTTAGCTCTATGAGTGGCTCTGGCTAATGCATGTGAACCGGCAGGTGCTAATATGAGGACTATGAAAGCTGTCACAAGACCAGCACCACCCATGAACCATCTATAAGGATCTAGCTCCTCCATTGAAAAGGCTATGAGAGATACCCCTATAACTGGAAATACGCAGCCCCAGATAGTCCCCACTGTTGCTGCGTGTAGCCTTAGGTAAAAGTTCTTGAACTTGTGCATGCCTATGGCACTTACTATTATCGCAAATCCTCCCAGCACTACGAGGACCACTCCTATATAGGTCAATACTGATCCAAGCATTCCTAAGCACCTAGATCTCTTTTTTCAAGATATTTAGCTACGTATATGTCTAACGAATACACCCATAAAGCCAACGGAATCGGCACAACGGCTAATATAGGCTCTCTGAGATAGATGGCAAATAACAATATTATTACAATGATGGCATATGTCATTACATCTATTGCTAGCACTTGATCACTGATAGAGGGGCCCTTCAACGCTCTGATTAATAGGATCAATATTGAGACCATGTAAATGCCTATTACGGCTAGGAGAAGGTCGAATATATTCATCCAGTTCCACCCTTCTTCAGAGTATTGAGGCTTAGTTCGGATGAATCTATTTTAACGATATTAGCTAGCCTATATTCATTTGTAACTACATATGCGTTAAATGGACACACAGTAACGCATCTATAGCAATAAACACATTTGCCATAGTTCACTACCGGGTATATTTTCCTAGGGTTGATCTTCGGGACTTCGAAACCTTGCGGAATAGGGGTCATTGTTATACACTCAGCTGGACACTCTATTGAGCACAGGGAACAACCGGTGCATTTGTTTAAATCAGCAAAATGCCTACCCCTTGCATCGAGTTCTATGGGTGTGGGCTGTTTTGGATACTCAATCGTGGCCGGCTTTAGAAACAAATTCTTAATGGATAAACTAAGCAATTTGGGCCTCTTCATGAGATTATCTCACCTTTGCAAGCTCCTTGAACGGTATTCTTACGACCCTGTTATTCGTAAGGTCTATCACAGTGATTCTCTCCATGCACGAAATACATGGGTCGAGCGATGTAAGTATAACAGGTACGTCGGCCACGCTGTGGCCTATATACATGAACCCTGTGTTTATTATGTTATTGAAACTGGGTGTCCGTATTTTCAGTCTATATGGATTAGGTGACTTACCATCACTCATAACATAATAGGTTAATTCACCTCTCTGGGCTTCCACCCTTGTATATGCTTCACCTGGGGGAAATCTCCTAGGTAAGCGCTTTTCATCTGGAACAGGATTACCATCATTAGGTAAATTATCCAATACATATAATGATATTGAAATGGACTCTAATACCTCATCCCATCTAACCATCATCCTAGCCCATGAATCCCCCTCTTTCCTGGTGACAACGTTGAATGGTATTTCACCATATGCATCGTATTTGTCACTTGTCCTGCTATCTATTGAAACCCCCGAGGCACGTGCAACAGGCCCCACTAAACTATGTGAGGTTACATCGCGTGGTTTGAGGACACCTATATTTACAAGTCTCCTAGTTATGGTTTCATCTTCTTCGAAAACTCTTTTATAGTACTCCACTCTGGACTTTAGCTTTAACAATAAATTACGTATGTTATCTCTCTTAACACCATCAATATCTCTCCTAACACCTCCAACCATCATGTAATCGGCCATAACTCTGTTACCTGTCAATATTTCCTTGGCTTTCATCACTTTTTCACGGTCTAGCATAATATTCATGAATAAATTCTCGAAACCCACGTTCTCGGCCATGACAGCGTTTATGAGCATGTGGCTATGTATACGCTCAAGCTCCATTGCTAACACTCTCAAGTATTTGGCCCTATTGTTGGGATTGACATCGAGTATGCTTTCCAGTGCTCTAACATAGCAATTAGCATGAACAGCATTACAGATCCCGCAAACTCTTCCCACGATGAAGATGTCTTTATAAAAGCTGTTTTTCTCGCATAGTTTCTCGATACCCCGGTGATTATAACCCGTGTTTATCTCAACATTGACTATTTCCTCGCCATCAGCATATATCTTTAATAGAACTGGCTCGTGAAGAGCGGGATGTTGGGGCCCTATGGGGATCTCGGTGGAATAGGGGATTTGAATGATCTTGGTGATTCCCATATTCTAGACACCGCTGTCTTTTCTGAGTGGAAAGATATTTTTCTCCGCTAGTTCGCTTGGCTTGAAGAACGCACTCTTAATGAATGGATTGCCATTGAATACTACTCCAAGCATATCGTGTGTTTCACATTCACCTGAGAGAGCTCCAGGTATTATATCGACCAGGCTATCTATTACAGGATTTTCACGTGGAATAAAAGTCCTTATGACTATGGTTTTCTCCTCGGGTAGTAAAACCACATAATAATCTATCCTTATTTTCCCAGCATCTCTGATATCCGTCCCTATAAGTGTTGACAGATAAAAGCTCTCATAGCCAAAAACACTTATTAATTTTTGAAAAACTCCTTTAATATCCTCGGGTTTAACTACATATACTTCTCTATTTGGTTTAACCATTTCATATCCAATGCTGAACTCCTTGATCAATAAAATCTTATCGACGTCCTTAGCCAAGGCTAGATCACCCATTAACACTTATTTTATTAAGAAGCTTTACGATTCCATCCAGTATAGCCTCGGGCCTGGGCGGACATCCCGGTACATATATATCGACTGGAACGACCTTATCGGCGCCGCCCAATACACTATAAGATCTCGCGAATACTCCCCCTTCAATGGCGCACGCGCCCACGGCGATCACGAATTTGGGGGATGGCATTTGGTCATATAGTCTTTTAAGCCTTTCGGCAGACTTCTTCGTCACGGCGCCAGTTACTACGAGTATATCTCCATGCCTTATACTAGGAGCTAATTTCACTCCAAAACGCTCTGGATCATAGAGCGGGGTCAGTGATGCCAATACTTCAATATCACACCCATTACATGCACCAGTATTGAAGTGCACTAGCCATGGGCTATACCTAATCAATTTACATGCTCCAATATTTTTTGACAACACATAAGCACCTGTAAGCACTGGTCATATTTCATCAATAGGTGATGAATTAAAAAGCTTTAAGGGCCGGAGATAATGATCATTATTTATCAGTCTCCAACAATGATGCAGCAACGATCTGTCCGAGTGCGAGACCGCCATCTCCCGGTGGAATTTTCCGAGGTAATAATGGCTTAATACCATTACTGGTTAATGCTTTGCTAACACCTCTATATATGAATTCATTAACAGAAACACCGCCAGATATGACGACATGATCGATCCTTAAGCCCCTAATCACTTTCATGATGAGCTCCCCTAGTGCAAATCCAAGAGTGTACAGGAAGCTCCTAGCTAGCGTTGATTTATCATTTTTATCGAGGTTCTCGATGATCCATTGAATAATGCCGTGATATTCTAGCATTAATTTCCCATTCATAGATCTAAATTTGTAATCATCGATGAACACTTCTCTACCTTGATGCGCCATGGCCTCTAATTTTATCGCTGGTTCACCTTCATAAGTCCTCTCGACATAGGGGTTTATTATCGCTGAGATCATGTCAATTAATCTACCAGTACTCGAGGCCGGTATAAATTTCCCATTTTTGACAAGAGAACATGTCATGGAAAGTTCCTTCATCAACTTGTTATCTGGGTTTAACCTGAGTAACCTATTTATCTCACTTATCTCCAGGCCCCTATGAGACAAGTAACCATATACCAATCGTAATGGTTTATTTATATCCCGTTCACCTGTCAGTGGCAGGGGATCAATGCTGGCAACCCTTTTATATCCAGATTTGCTTGTTTCGAGAAATATGACCTCTCCACCCCAGATGGTGTTGTCATCACCCCATCCCAACCCATCTATGGCTAGCCCGATAACCTTTCCATCAACTCCATTATCGATAGCAACACCAAGTACGTGTGCATAGTGATGCTGTATTTCCATTACTTTTGAGCCGAGTTTATCTGCATACCTTAGACCGATCATCCTCGATATATATCCAGGGTGCTTATCTACAACTATTACCGGCTTCCCCTCGGAAATCATCTTATAATTATTCAAGAGGAAATCGATGTACTTAATAGCATCTATCTGTGTGGCTACGTTATCTAGGTCGCCTATGTGAGGAGTGAATACAACCTTGTCTTCAAACCCTATTGCACAGGCATTGTTAGTATCGCTACCCAAAGCGAGATAAGTGCCTGTCAATTCCCGTGTTATTCTTATCCACATCGGTGCATAACCACGGCTTCTTCTTAGGAATACGTATTCATCCCCTGTTCTTCTCAACACACTGTCATCTACTCTATTGACTATTTCCCTGTCATGTATGAGAAAGTAATCTGCGATCTTCGATAATCTCTTCTTAGCACATTCCTCGTCAATGCACATCGGTTCTCCCGAAATGTTGCCGCTCGTCATGATCAAGAATTTGTCCCTGGTACTCATTAAAAGCAAGTAATGAAGCGGAGTATATGCTATGAATACGCCTTCATGGCTTAGATCTGGTGATACGTACTTGGAAACAGGGCTATCAGGGCGTTTAGGTAGTAGGAGTATGGGGGCCTGCGGAGAATTCAGGATTTCTTCATCGCGTTCGTCCATATAGACTAGCTGTTTTAACACATTGGTGTCTAGCCCCATTATCGCGAAAGGCTTGTTCGGCCTTCTCTTCCGCTCTCTCAATCTTAATACCACCTCGTCATTTGTAGCTAACGTAGCTATGTGATAGCCTCCTATCCCCTTCACCCCCACTATGAAGCCCTCATCAATCAGCTTAGCTGCCTCTGCTATGGGGTCTTTGCATGTTACTTCCTCGAAATCCTTGTCCACGAGTAATAACCTCGGGCCATCATGTGGACAACTTATGCCTTGGGCATGATATCTACGATGATCACTAGGATCTCCATATTCCTTTTCACAGAATTGACACAGCCTATATTTTGCCATGGCTGTATTTTCCCTATCATAGGGTATTTTATACAACATTGAATACCTTGGTCCACACCAGGCACACGAATTGAACGGATATCGATATCTCCTGTTATGTGGATCAAGTATTTCACTGAGACATTCCCTGCACATGGCTAAATCTGGCGGTATGTTGGACCTTAAAACAGCGTTTTCATCGCTTCGCAATATCGTGAATTCTTTAAATCCTTGAGGTTCCTCGATAGATAGGAACACGTCTTCTATGATAGCGGGAGGAGGTTTATTAACATACAATGAATATAGGAACTCGTAGAGAGAATCCTCTCCTCCCTCAATCCATATCTCAACCTCGCTACCTCCTATATTTCTCACATATCCCTTTAATCCAAGAGATTTAACTGATCTATCTATGAATGGCCTGAACCCAACACCCTGGACTAGCCCTGTTATAATGATCCTAAATGCCAGCATTATTGCTCGGACCAGCGTATTCAGCTCGTTAAGATCTCTTCATACAATTCGAGTATTTTCCTGCCTTCCTCTGGGTCTATTTTGCCAATGGCTATTCCAGCATGCACGATCACGTGATCCCCAACTTTGATTTCATCCTCTATGGCTAATATCACTTCTTTAATCATACCACCGATCTTGACTTTTGCCATGGGTAAAACACCGTTCTTATCAATATATATGACTTCGCCAGGCACACCGAGGCACATGGTGAGTACCTCAGCATATTCTCGGTAAATTATAGGCGAAAGGATGTATTATCACTTGTCCACCAATTTCAGTAATACCTATCACTAGGCCCTTTATATTTGGAGTTTCAGGCTTCTTCACTTCCCCGATAATACTTGGTTTCTCGCCTTGTTTCTTCAATTCATCTACAATGAGATCGGCCGCCTCGGGCTTAACACTCATAACCATAACGCCCTCCGAGGCAAGTGTCAATGGATCTATGCCCAGCATTTCCAAGAACTCCTCGACTTCGGGCCTGATGGGTATACTCGACCTCTCAACATATATTGTGAGACCGGTTTTCCTAGCCCATTCGTTTAGGACAATCGCCAATCCACCCCGCGTAGGATCTCGAACAGCCGTTATATACTCCCTATATTTCTCAATCACGGGGAGAACACTTTTCGCTAATGGCCTTACATCACTCCTAAGGCCACGAGCTTCATTCAACATACCCATCTGGGCGGCTAATATGGTGGTCCCGTGTTCAGCTATCGTGTTGGTTACTATGATTTTGTCTCCAGGCTCAATCATGTCTACTATAGGTTTATAATTAGAAATGCCTATGCCAAACCCGGTAATGATGATCTTGTCGATGGCCCCTCTTGGCATAACCTTGAAATCCCCTCCGATCAAGGCAATATTGTTTTCCACCAAGACCTTCACCATGGAATTCATGATCATGTCGAGCTCGTCTAGCGGAAAGCCCTCTTCCACTATCACGTTATCCATGAATGCGATGGGTCTAGCACCCATCGCGACCAAGTCGTTTACTACGCCGGAGACAGCCAGTTCCCCTATATTACTATTGGGAAAAAATATGGGGTTGACGGTATATGCATCGCTCGTGAACACTAAATACTTAGAGCTACCTATGGGTATATAAGAACCATCGTCCATGGCGTCAAGGCCTATGCCTCCTTTCACATGCCATAATTCACTGGGTATTTTATTCCTTATCAGTTTCTCCACTAGGATTAGAGTTTCTATGCCACCAGCCCCATCCATGATGGTTATATACTTCTTATTATCCATATGAACACCTATTTACTGATTAAGCTGTTTATGGATACAAATACTTTTGACGAGATCCACCGATTTTATTGTCAATTTCAAGTTCAAGCTAACAATGGTATATGATGTTCATCGTTTTCTTGGATATCGTTCACCATCCCCTATTACCCAGTATTCACCATCAACGCGTTTCTCCAACTTGAATACCGGTATT
>JAWBBW010000014.1:0-32932 GCA_038824035.1 Desulfurococcaceae archaeon | reverse complement strand
TTTGAAAGAGTAACCAGGGTAATCCTCCCATTCCTATCATAACGAACAATAAATCTATCAGATAACTGACTCCAAGGAAAACGATGAACCCCACTATTATCGATTTCGTAAAGCTTCATCCCGAGCTGATTACCAACAACCTGGAGTATGAGAACCCCACATACACTATAGTTCATGGACTGAAGAATATTTTCAAGAGATCTAACTGTAACCCATCCATTCTTTAATGTCCTCAACCTCATCAGTAGTCTTTCAGGTATTGTTCCATTCTTACCCGTTAACTTTCTAAGATTCTCTAAGTCGTAAATGTACGATATCTTATCAACATCTTTAGATTTTATAACAACCCTGGTATTCCCTCCACACTTCCTAACTACTATGAATTTCCTCTTCCTCTCATCTCTATGGAGATACTCTAGGAGATCCCTAGAAACAAGAACATCAATCATCCTGAAACCGCTAAGAACAATACCCGGATACCTATAGTAGACACCTCTCCTAGTCCTTATCTTCCGTCCAGAACCATATACTTCAAAATACACAAGATTGCGCAATTCTCTACTATAGCTTTTACTAGTACTAACACTTTTACTAAAACTTAAATTTCCACTACTAACACTAGTAATTCGGTTTGCAGAACTCTTGGCCCAGCCCTTTAACTTCCTCCTCCTCACCCCCACCACCTAAACAAAAACTAAACATTGAACACTATCAGGAGGTCTATAGTCTGGTTCTGTGTGGCTATCTCTTTCCATATATCAAGATAAGCCTTGCTTAGGTATACCTTGTACCTCCCGCTCTCCTTAACAATATACTTATCCTTCATGAGGACCTTGCTTATCCCGTACTCCTGGTGTCTATTGGGGAGAAACACGATAATGTCTACGGGTATCCTGCGGTTCTTGAGCTCCTCCCACAGGTCGTTGTACTCCGTAGGTAGGTACACCTTGTAGTATTTTGCGGACTCCTCGATTACCGACCCCCCTAACCAAAACCCTCTTCAACATCATTAAGTACTCTAGGGCAGACATCGAATCACCGTCTCGAAGGGATGAAAAGTATTTTTAAAATTTTCAAGTACAGCTCAACAAGCATACACAACAAAAACCAACAGTAATATCATGAAATATATCATGTTTCACAAACCAAATAAAAACATGAAACATAACTACGACTACTAACGAGCCTTGAGAGCCAGTGGGGATATCGATCCCCGCGCGGGTTCAAATCCCGCCCCCGGCGTTTAAATTCCTCATAATTTTTAAGAAAGGTTTTGCCGAAAATATATGTCCTATCCTACTTATCATAGGTTTTCAATGTAATTGGCCTTTCAAATTTATCTTACATGTTATATTTTCCTTTCATGGTATTTTAGCACGTTTCATACTACATGAGATATTATCTCAAAATATATTCAATAATTCGCGATCGTTTTCAATGCTTTGATGCTATAGCAGTAACGGGCTTATATATTAAGAGTGTGACAGATAAAAGGTATTTTAGGAATTACAATCACAATCTTGAAAAAATAATTTTATTATTTCATTAATTATTATCTGTCCAGTGTGGTCTTCGTTTAAATGGGCTTTACAAAGCCCCATTTTTCAAGTGCTCTGGCAAGTTCTTTGTGTGTTTTTGCATATTCATCGAGTGGTATGCCCTTAACTATGGCTTCTAATGCTTGCCTTACAGCTGTTGCACCGGCTCTAGGTCCATCGGGGTGGCCTATTACACCACCTCCTATTTGCATAACTATGTCCTTTCCAATCGCTTCGATTACCAACGGTATATTGCCCGGATGTAGACCACCGGATGAGACTGGCATTGTTGGCTTTATGTGGAACATTGGTTGTTCTAAGTGGAATATATCGTCTGGATCAGGTATAAAGTGCTCGGCCGTTAATATCTTTGCATACTTGACAACATCTGCCTTTTCTCCCTCTAACTTGCCGGCACCGGCTGTTCCTATGTGTATTTGATCCACACCTATTATTCTATATAGCTTTGCAAGTACGTACATCGAGATGCCATGGTATTTGTTCCTCGTAATGGCGGCGTGCATGGCTCTATGAGCATGTATCGCTAATCCGTATTCCTCAGCAAGATCCCTTATATAGTTTAGAGCACTCCAACCAGTTATGACCACGTCTACCATTATATAAGGATTACCATAATCAGCGACCAGTTTCAATCTCTTTTCCATTTCTCTGACATCCGCTGTTATGTTGGCAAACCATACCTTTCTCTCACCTGTTTCTTTTTCGACCTTATCGATCATTTTCATGATCGCCGCTGCCCTCTTTTCGAATCTGCAGAAAGGTGGGCTGGCGAGGTTTTCGTCATCTTTTATATAATCCATACCTCCTACCAGTATTTCATATGTCAATTTCTCCACTTCCTCCGGCGTATACCCCTCCTTTGGCTTTGGAACAGTGCCCACGATTGGTCTATCATATACTTTAAATATCTCTCTAACACCTTTTATGCCTTTAGCAGGTCCCTTGAAATGTTCCAGGAATTTCTTCGGCAGGTAAAGGTCCTCCAACCTCAAGCCAGCTGCACGCCTCATGCCGAATATGTTGCCGGCAACACTAGCCAGGAAACCAGGCATATTGCCTTCTTCGAATAGATCCACTGGATATGCTATCTTGACTAAGTATGAACCATCCTTTAAGTCTCTTATTTCAAACACCTTGCCACTTAGCCTTTTAACCCTTTCAACATCATACCAGCTGTAGAGAGTAGTCCAGGTGCCAGTACTGCTTTCAGCCGCCACTCCCGCCGCGACATCTTCTATTGTAAAGCCTTGCGCTGGGGTAACACGGAAAACCCCGATCACATCGTTTTCGGGATCTGGCGTATAGCCTGGTTTTAGGTATTCGGGATACGATTCAAATTCGTATTTCTTGCTCATACTATTACACCTCTGTCTTAAGAATATCATATTTGGTTTAATGTATTAAAAACTTTTATTTAATCAATTATTTAAAAATAATATTTCAAAAGATGTCATCATAGTGCATTCAAGTGCTAGTTGTATAGTTATGATTCCTCAGCTAAAGAGGGGGATAGGGCATATGATGCCTGAGGAAAGAGTTTTGTATAGTTTAGAAAACATCTACGATATGTTAGAGCATATGAGCGATGTCTATTTAAAGGCGTATGGAGGGGATCTCCTAGATCTCTTTAAAAATGCTGGGCTTGCCTTGTTCGACACTATGACAGACATTAAGAAAATAAAAGGTGAAATTATTCGTTCCATCGCCGTCGATGGATATGATTTGGAGAACCTATTATATAAGTGGCTAGAGGGCCTATTGTTTATATACTATAGTGAGAGATTAGTATGTGGAAATATAGACATCCATAAACTAGTTATTGAGAAATTTAATGGTGAAACTAGATACGTTATCGAAGGATCTGCTCGTTGCGATGAGTTCGATCCCTCATATCATGAGCCCCGTATCGAGGTTAAGGCAGCTACATATAGCCTAATGAAGATAATCAAAACAGAAGACAAATGGATTGCTTACTTCGTCCTCGATATATAATCTATCATTTTCTTAGAACATTTGTTACAAAAATACATGGTTTTCTCATCGACTTCTAACACCGAGTTACTGAATTTCATAACACATCGCCTGTCATCACAGTGTTCTAATCCTAACAAATGACCCAATTCATGTATAACCTCTTTGACTATTCTTTCAAAGTACCTGTTATAATCTATTTCCATGCCATAATAACCTGGACTAAGCCTTTTCGTGAAAACAACTGCTATTTTATAGCCAGAATGGGCCTCTCCGAATACAAAGTTCAACCCATGTTCATATCCATCTAGGTACCCAATGGCAATAACCAAGTACTTGTTCAAGACACCGAGTATTTGAAAAACCTCCTTAACTTGATCTATAATGCATTTTGCATAATACTGTGTTCTATCCCAATTAAAACACCTAGTACTTGGCTTAATAACATTTGGCCATATAAATACCTCTACATTTAATCCAGCTGTATTAAGAACCCGTACAACGGTGTCTTTAACTCCACTTATATACTCTAGGACACCTTTACTCGTCAATGGAGCCATCAATATCTTGATCATGTAACTCAACCACACTTTTGATTCAAGAAATGAATGTATAAAAATGTGAAATAAAAATAATTCATTGCACCGGATTAAGGTATTAGAAGATCAAGTGAAATGCCGCCGCGGGGACTCGAACCCCGGACATCCCGGTCTTCAGCCGGGCGCTCTCCCAGCTGAGCTACGGCGGCCTTATATTAGATAGAATAAATGAGGGTTTATTTAACTTTTCACCACATATATTTTAAAACCAGGTGAGCTAAGTTAATAGGTGATACAGTGTGATAGCCGCTATCCTGGCTGGTGGCCTAGGTAAAAGACTTAGACCCTATACCGAAGAACTTCCTAAACCCATGATAACCATTGGGGATAGACCTCTACTGGAATGGCAAATTAGGTGGTTAAAAAGACATGGTTTTAACGAAATAGTGTTGCTTGTTGGATATAAGAAAGAAAAGATCATAGAGTATTTCGGCAGTGGAGGCAAGTTCGGCGTAAAGATAACTTACATAGTGGAAGACGAACCTCTAGGTACCGGAGGCGCGGTTAAAAACGCTGAACATATTCTATGCAAGGATGATGTTTTCCTGGTTGTAAACGGAGATATACTGACAAATCTTGACCCCATATTGCTGATTAATAGAGCTAGGGAAAACAACGAATTATTAGGAGTTATAGCCACGATACCGCTTCCTAGCCCCTATGGCATTCTAGAATTAAGCGATAACGACATGGTTAAGGGATTTATCGAGAAACCGTTGTTAAGAGAACATTGGATAAATGCAGGAGTATATGCGTTGAAACCGGGTGCTTTGAAATATTTCCCTGAAAAAGGTGATTTAGAGAAAACAGCTTTCCCAGAAATGGCTAGAAAGGGTGTCTTGGCCGCTGTGAGATATGTGGATGTCTTTTGGAAAGCCGTTGATACCTATAAAGAGCTAGAAGAAGCAAACAAAGCCGTTTATGAAGTATTCAAAAATTGATCATATCAGTATTTCCAGCGATCATCACAGCAATGGCTCAAAAGACCCTCTTATCATCATCAACTATAAACTTCTATGCGAAGAGATTTATAAAATTAGAAAGGGAAATTATTATTCTGAAACGCGGCGGTCGTCTAGCCTGGACTAGGACGCCGGCCTTCCAAGCCGGAAATCCCGGGTTCAAATCCCGGCCGCCGCATCCTCTATTTTTCACTATTTTAATAGTGCATTTGTCGAACCATTTCAATCAATGATGTGCACCAACTCTTTTTATAGAGATGAAATTTATTGGTGTCTTGCAATTTAAAGATCCAGATGATGTCGATGAATTAATAGAGACCGGTACTAACCGAATTCCCCGATAAATTATGAGAAAGCTCGATAATTATTTAATTTACTTATACAATGACATTGATGTAGCGCGTAACCTGTGAAGTGATAAGAAGTGATTTAGAATGGTGACGCTAAGTCAATGGTTTTATACCACACAACTGGCTATATCTATGCTTATAGTGTTATTTATTGTATTGTTTTCAATATTTACGGTGAGAGGTGTCTTCAAATATATATTGACAATCCTTGTTGTCACTATAATCATGATGCATTACATATTAGTATTCAATCTCGCACATTACGAGACGGTTAGGATATATCCATTCATAATTCTCGAAGAAACTGATATTGGGAAAGCTATTTCACCTGATTACGGCCAGTTATTGCTCTTGTTCATATTACTATCGTGGAGAAGAGAAATAAAGAACATGTTAAGGAGACGTGGGATGTGAGTAAAACGGATTAAGACCACATTATTGAATATTTAAAAACCAATCAAATTGATTTATCTAATAGTTATGCCGCCGTAGTATAGCCCGGTCAAGTATGCGGGCCTCTCGAGCCCGTGACACCCAGGGCCCGTGGGTGCGGGAAACCCGGGTTCAAATCCCGGCGGCGGCATTTTCCTCACCGCGAATTTCTACTTTCTATTAAATCGTTACTTCACATATTCATCCCGACCTAGATCTCTTCATAACTGTCAGAGTTGTTAATAGCTTATCAAGTGTTAGCAACGATATTGGGATGCGTGCCCACACGGTTTTCCTGGGATCTACTAATTGGCTAATACCTACGTCAATACCGATGCTTGCTAACATATATGCATCGTGCCATTCTAAGTTTAGTCCCCTTGATATAACCTCCACTGTTATCTCTACAACTTCGTTCAATGCTTTGTTCAGATCCTCGTGTGAAACAAGAATATATAACGAGTCGTGATATTGAACAATAGGCCATGGAGGGGCATGGCCTTTCACGATATCGAATTCAACCATAACTTTCCCAGGAACCTCGCAAGCAGATACGCAGACTTCGCCATCACCCATTGTTGCGTGCAAATCCCCTAATCCGAATAGCGCACCTTCATACTCTACTGGTAACACAACCATAGCTCCTTCTGTTATGAAACGTGTATCCAAGTTACCACCATGTCTTCCAGGCACACCTGTGGGCGTTCTCTCATTAGTAGCTACCCCGATTACACCTATCATTTTCCTAACAGGTATTTTATATCCAAGAAATTTTACCATATTTTCTTCGATATAACAGGGTCTGGTTTTAGCCATTTTAACTAAGTGATGTAGAACACCGGATCCCGGCGCTGTAACTATGAAACCTTTCTCAGCTATCTCAATGGATAATATCTTGACGATCAAGGCATCGCCAGGTCCCGCACCTTCTATGTATAGAGGACCGGTAGCCGGGTTTACATGGGAAAAATCGACCCCTTCAATGGTTTGATCATCACTGGTTATTTGTCCTCCAAAACAATCCTTAGTGTGAATAATCACCTTATCGCCCGGTCTAATAAATGCTACTGGTTTGTTATCTGGGGAAAACCTATAGAATACGTATTTGTCAGGTATGACAACCGTTCTCATAGATATCATCACCACGTAACTATATGACCAGAGATCTTATAATTTTTGGAAACACTAATTTAAAATCACTGTGCAAAACATCGCGCTCGATCCCCTCTCCAACCTGGCAGGGTTGGGAAATGTACTATAAGTCAATATTGTAACAATGGATATTAGAATACAAAAATTTACAAAGAAACTATATTATCCTTATGTATTACCTCAATTTCGGTGAAATAATGCTCACAAGTTTAAGGGTAAAAGATATTGCGATTTTTAAGCATGGCAACATAGGAATAATGTTTAAACGGCTTGACAAGAACCTAGTAGAGATCGAGCTATATAGACATAACAATAGGGATGTAATAGGTGTGATCGGGCTCGCAGAAAACGATGAAATAACGTTGGTACCTTATCCTCTTGGCCGCGAATCAAATATCAAGTGTCTTATGTTCAAACTTAAACAACCGATCACGGTATTGCCCAACAGCAAGATCGCGATTAGTACCTACTTGCCGTTTTCCATAGCTATTTTCTCCAATAATGCATTGATCAAAATAGTCAATGTTTTCAAGATAAAACTAGCCCTATATGGTACACCTACTATGGGGGATCTGTGTATATATGTTAGGGAAAGTGATTTAATTAATTATAGCGAGCTATTGGCGAATTTAAAAATAATTCTCACGAACAATACACATGAAGCCTTAGCGGTGGAGAAACTAATAATGCCTGTAGAAGGCCTAGGAATATTTAGCAATGAATATGGCGATGTTGTATACAACGTCGTGAAGGCATTTCTGATCTCGACTCCACGTGGAACAGTAATAGAGATCTCTACCACGACTGAGCCGTCGAGGGAGAACAACTTTAAGGGAATTATTAAACCCGAGACCGTTACGTATATCATGAGACATGGATATTAATATGTGAGAAGCCATGATATCTTACTGGTTCTTCCCAATAGAATGGGTTAATGAAAATCTAGTACACTTATCGAGATATCTGGGCGCAATAATAATTTTCATAGTGTTCTATTACATCGGAAAGATCGTAGCTAATAAAGTCTTTAAAATAAAGACGATTACGACACCGGAATTCGCATATAATATAGCTAAGACTACGAGAATATTGTTTACCATGATAGGGCTTCTTGCCGCGTTATCTATAATAGGTATAGACCTAGGGGGATTACTGATAGCGGCAGGGTTCACTGGCATAGTGGTGGGTCTGGCTGCGCAACAAACACTTGGCAACTTATTCTCGGGTCTGGCAATGCTTTTTGAAGGCAGGGTTAAAATCGGGGATATTGTAAAAATTAATGATAATTTTGGTGTGGTAGAACACGTCGGGCTGTTATCAACTAGGATCAGATTATTCAGTGGTGAAATACTGTTAATTCCAAATAGTGTTCTTTTCAATACGAGTATATATAATTATAGTAGCAGCATAGTTAGGAGAATCGAGATCTCTATCGGTATTTCCTATAGATCTGATCTAAACAAGGCACTAGAAATCATTAGAAATGAACTATGGGAAAATCCATTGATATTGGCTGAGCCGGAGCCTGTGATACTTGTGGATACCTTGGGAGAGAGTTCTGTTAATTTGAAAATAATGTTCTGGGTCCCCTCACAGTATTTCCTAAAAGTTAGATCCAATATAATAGGTATTCTCAAAGAGAAACTCGAGAATGCTGGCATAGAGATACCATTCCCTCAGAGAATCGTATGGTTAAGAACACTGGACACCACTGATGAAAGAGAGAAATAATATCAAAGTATTCTCAGCTAAATATACTCAGCATTGGTCGCGGCTTCTACGTCGATTTTACATGATTACATTATCTAGTTCTTGGGCCTTATATTTAACTTTATAAACCCTGTGATCTCGTCGATACACCTTGAAATATCATTAGTGGTCAAAACAACCGGTCTACCTCCTCTTCTCCATAAGTGTATTCTTGGCTCGTTCTTATCAGGGTCATATAAGATCTTTATAACAACATCCGCTAGCGATGCGTTGATGTTCGATAACTCGTTGTTTATATGTGACGAGTATCTAGCTATTGTTATACCTTTTTGCTTTAACAGCACTATTTGGTTGAAAAGTAACTGTATATAATAGTCGAGGCGTTTTTCAGCTATCATAGGTACTTCAACACCGTGAAATATCACCATATCAGGTCTGAGCTCATCAATTAGCTGGTTTTCAATAGCATTCAACTCCGATACACTATAAGCAAATGGATTTATGCCTCTATATATGATCATGCTCTTTATATATTCCACAACTTCTTTACCAACCCCATGTCTTTCCAACAATCTAAATAATATGTTATACATTGATGATGGCGCATGTTTATAGCTTATATAGAGGGTCTTTAACTTATTTGCAACTGCTATTAACTGAATAAGTAGGCCTATGCCACCGGATCTCATGTATGAAGGATATTCCCAGTATATGACATCTCCCTTGTTTATATATCTAAGCGCTTCTTTGAGGCTATCACATGGTATTTCAAGTGGGTTTTCAATTTCTATTATTTCTTCTAACCTAGGAGAGACCCAGGCCTCTATACCATACCCTTCTCTGATCGAGAATGGCACCTCTACGAGCGTTAAAGGAGAGCCACGGCTTTTCCTTATCTCCATGATCCTTGTTAAAAGCCCTTTTTCAACCCTATGTTTAAGGGTAATTATCATGTCTGATACAAATTCTATATCACCCAGCTCTACCTCTTCCTTGCCAAGCGGGATCTCCGCGATTAGAACAACAATACCGTTGATCAATTTAGGTAACTCAGCGAAGAAGTTTTGCAATATGGCGCGGGCCTTAACACTACTCTGTGTTGCCTTGAGGACCGGCGTGATTGAATCAACCACGACTATTCTTGGCCTGAACTCTTCAATACTCTTGTTCACAGTATCCATGAATATATCCATTACCGCGTCTTCTGTCACTATTAATGGTATCTTAATGTATTTGAAATAACCATCTTTCTCCACTTTCTCAAGATCTATGCCTAACCTTTTCATATTCATGTATAGTTTTTCTCTACTTTCTTGCAAAGAGAGATATAAACACTTATATCCATTCAATGCATTGACATAACAGATCGTTGAGACGAGTGTAGTTTTACCTGCACCTGGATGGCCAGCGATTATAAGTAATTGCCCCTCTATTAACGCATTTACGAGTAATTCATCCAAACCCTTTACGCCAAACTTAAAAACTTCCAAGCAAATCACCACATCTTAGTGAGGTTTCATTACTTATTTTAACTGATTACTTTTTAGATTTTCTAACTAAATCTACGCTAATCTCAATATATAAATAAATTTTCCCCATGACGTAAGAGATCTATATTTTAATACAATTGAGTATTCTTTGTGTTTAGCATTTTGTAAATATTGATGTCGATGTCTTGTCGATGTATAATACTAAAACGGTGTTAAAACAGCCTTAATACAGATGATGTAACATCGCATAATCTATTATTGTTGGTATGGACCGCGCCTTTTTGGCCTCTTTGATCTTTATATCGATATATGTCTGAATAAAGTCTTCGCTGAATACGGGTTTTAAGTACTCGTGATCATTGGCTAAATGTTCAAGAGCTTCTTCCAAGCTCCTAGGTAAACTCTTTATATTACGAGTAGCCTTAGAATATAGATTAAATGTGACTGGTTCACTAGGCTCAATTTTTTTCTCGATACCCGTTATACCAGCCATTAATATAGCTGATAATCCGAGATATGGATTCATAGAGGGATCAGGATTTCTAATTTCAATGCTTGAATTACCCATGGGTACGCGTATCATAGTGGTTCTATTTCCAATACCCCATGCAATATACACAGGTGCTTCATATCCTTCGATTAATCTCCTATAACTATTAATACTGGGGTTTGTGAATGCCGCTAAGCTGCTCGCGTGTTCTAAGATTCCACCTATGAAGTATCTTGCGATATCTGATAACTCGTTGTTTTCTAAAAACATGTTTTTACCCTTGTTCCATAGACTTATATGGACATGCAATCCATTACCATAATCCTCTGGAAATGGCTTAGGCATGAAATTAGCTCTATACCCCATTGAGAACGCTATTTCCCTTAAGGCGACTATACTAAGTATTGTTCTATCAGCAATGGAGATGGGATCACAAGCTTGTAACGATATTTCGTATTGAGAAAGGAAACCGTTTTCCCTATGAATTTTATATATATGTAGATTAGAATTACTGAACACGGTCCTGGCTTGTTTAATCACTTGATCAACTCGTTCGTCCAACAAGCTTGCATATACCTTTGAAACCCCTATAGAGCTCGAATTCTCCATAGCATTTATACTTAAGAGCTGCCTCTTCTTGCCAAGGTATACTTTGACGTCTCTCGTTAAGTAGAACTCCAGTTCTATGCCTGTTTTGATCTCAATTCCTTTTTCCATGTAGTATTTGACTACTTCTTCCAATATTTTCCTCGGATCATATGGATGTCTCTTTCTACTAGGGGTGTACAACTCGGATACATATACTAGTTTCCCATTTATGCCTGTCAAATTAATGAAACTACTTAGTAAAGGCTTGACAATTATATCGCTAAACTCTACATGGCCATAACCAGGTATGCTGGAACCGTCAACACTGCTTTCAATGTTTTCAACGCTGTTAATGGATTCTATTTCAATTCTCCTTATATAGCCAGCGATATCAGTAAATACCAAGACAATACTTGGTTTCTCCATATTTCCCACATGAAGCTAATAATATTGGAAAGGTATTTAAATAATCACCAAAATTATTGGAAATGTATCAAAGGTGTATTAAAATGAATAGAAAAAATACAAATACATTTGGTGAATTAGATGAACTGGATTTAGCAATCTTGGAAATTTTACAGGAAAATTCCAGGATATCTCTCAAGGAGATCTCTATGAAAACTAACAAGCCTATTTCAACAATATATGAGAGATTGAAAAGACTTTATACGAAACGTATAATTAAAAAGTTCACGGTGATCATAGATTATAATAAACTGGGATATGGTCTAAAAGCCCTTGTGCTGGTAAATGTAGATGGTAAATATATCACGGACATTGAGGATTATATAGCGAAACACCCGAATGTGTTAGCTGTATATGATATAACCGGTGAATTCGATGTTGCTATACTAGCATCTTTTAAATCAATAAACGAGTTGGATTCATTTGTGAAATGGTTATTGAAACACCCTCATATTAGGCAAACGAGGACTAGTATAATATTTAGAACGATAAAGGAGGATATCCACTTGCCATTGAAGTGAGAGATTGGAATAAAACCTATTGCTGTTTAGATAAGATATTGTAATATATTGTTCTAGCTGCAATAACCTCCGCTAACTCAGCTAATTCAAGCGCCATTCCGAGGTTATCAGATACGGTGACCACGCCGTGTCGCTCGAGGTATATTATCTCACATCCCTCTTTGACTTTCTCCAATACTGCTGATGCAAGGTCTGTTGTCCTAGGTATTAGCTCTCTAACAAAACATATGCGTGGTTTTAATATGTACTTTAACTCCGTGTCGAGGAAGAGATTTTCAATCTCACTGGATTTAAGTAATGGGGAGTAAACTCCATGTATATGCACTATGGCATTGCACTTATCACACTCTTTGTATATAGCCAAGTGCATTGGCAACTCAGTGGTTGGCCTTCCACCCTTGATCACATTTCCATCAAGATCAACCTCGACGAGATCCTCTGGTTTTAGTTCGTATTTTAACCTAATTACAGGTATAAATGATGATGGTGTCATCAATATGGTGTCACCCAGTCTGACACTTATATTGCCTGTTAACGGCGTTATGAGGCCCTTAAGATACATCATTTTCAATGCATCACATATCTGCCTGGCTATGTTCTCCTTGCTTAAATTATCTCCCATATATATCACCTTGTTCAGGGGATTTCATATAAATTAAATTTAATTAACATTTCTACTTTGGCTAAACAAGGAATATGTCGCTTGGAAAAAACTTGACTATGATCAATCGAATTTCAGTGCCCATCCAGCTAAACCGCCTGTTTTCTCAAGTATCGAGATGAACTTTGAATAAGCATCTTCATGTTTACTTGTATGATTAGGTTGATATTGCTTGACTTCAAAGGAGTTTCTCACATATTCTCTTATTTCACGTAGTGATTTAACGTATCCAAGCCCGGCGAGTTGCGTTAATATATTACCAATCGAGGTGGCCTCTTCCGGGCCAGCCTCGACCAATTTATCCGTGAAATCGGCTACTAGTTGATTGTGCACCCAGTTCCTGGATCCACCTCCCACTATGTTTATCCTCTTTATTTTCATCCCAGTTAAATCCTCTATCTTCTCTATGACAAGTCTATACTTAAGAGCCAAGCTCTCGAGCACTAATCTAACAAGTTCACCCACTGTCTTCGGCTTCTCCTGGCCAGTTTCCTCAAGGAATTTCATTATCTCATCAATCATGTCGAGTGGGGCAAGGAACCTTGGATCATCGGGATCTATGAAACCGATGAAACCCCTTGCTTCCGATGCTAGTTTCGTTAACTCCGCGTAGTCGTATTCTTGTCCACGCTTAGCCAACATTCTCTTAATCTCCTGCATGAACCACATGCCTTGAACATTTTTGAGGAATCTTATAGTGTTAAACGCTCCTCCTTCGTTTGTGAAGTTATATTCCATCGCCTTTTTATTGACTAACGGTTGATCTAGTTCTACTCCTACGAGACTCCAAGTACCGCAACTAATGTATGCCGAGTCCTTATCGATAGGCGAAGCTGCCACAGCCGAGGCCGTATCATGAGTTGCCGGTGCTATTATTTCGATATCCTTGCTTACTCTTAATTCTTCTGCAAGTCTTAGATCTATTTTACCCAGTTTTGTACCTGGTTCTATCACCTCAGGAAAGATATCAGTGGGAAACCCTATTTCCTCCAGGAGATCTAGTGCCCATTTCTTCGTCCATGGATCTAGGAACTGTGTCGTAGACGCATCTGTGTATTCGGATACTATAACGCCTGATAGCCAGTAATTGAATAGATCAGGCATCATGAACAATGTTCTCGCTGCTTGTAGAAGCGATGATCTATCCTTAACCATGGCATATAATTGATATAGCGGATTTATGGGCACAAATTGGATCCCAGTCCTCATATATATTCTCTCTGGTGACATCACACTCAACAATTCCCTCATGGCTTGGTTTCTCCTGGGATCTCTGTAACAATAGGGCAAACCCACTAGTTCACCGTTATTATCTAATAAAGCGAAATCAACACCCCATGTATCCACGCCAATGGAGACTATTTGTTCGCCGTATTTCTTATACGCTATTGATATACCTTCTTTAACTTCATTCCATATTCTCAATACATCCCAATACAAGTGATCTCTAACCCTTATTGGGCCATTGGGAAACCTATAGATTTCCTCCATCTCCACTTTTCGTGCATCAAGGTCTATTTTACCTACTATAGCACGCCCCCCACTAGCACCCAGATCAAACGCGAGAACGAGTATGGGTTTCAACGCGATCCCCCGGTAAAAATAATTCCACTGCGAGTTTTAAAATATTTTAAATTTTAAGTTTTTAAATTATTGATTCTTAATAACATTACCCTGTAACGGCTTTTTTGAATATTTTTTCATGAGTGATCTCAGGTCCGGTGAACTCGCCTACGATCTTGCCCTTATGCATAACAAGTATCCTATCACTCATACCTACTACTTCATATAAATCAGCCGAAATCAACACTATTCCCTTACCCTCCTTCGCTAACTTGACCATTAATTTCCTTATCTCGACCTTGGCACCAACATCGATTCCTTTAGTCGGCTCACATAGAATTATTATATCAGGGTTCAATGTAAACGCCCTAGCTACTAAAACTTTTTGTTGATTACCACCACTGAGGTACATAACAGGTCTCATGGGGTCTCTGGGGATTATGTTTATGGAGTTTATCAATTTATTAACTACATCGCTCTCTTTAACCTTATCTATAGGAGAAATTAATCCCATTCTCATTCTCCTTAGATCAAGCAACATTGAAATAGTTATATTGTCTCTAACACTGAGTAGTGGTATCAACCCTTGTTTTCTCCTATCTTCGGGTAATACAACCAATCCATTATGTAAAGCGTCAACAGGTTTTGAAATATGTATTTTCTTGCCCTTTACGAATATTTCACCACTAGTTGCTGGTATAACCCCTCCAAGTAATAATCCAAGTTCAATGATACCTGAACCCAGTAATCCAAAAACACCCAGTATCTCACCGCTTCTCAAATGGAAATTGATGTTGCTGATATTCGGACCACTTAGGTTTTTAACCTCTAATATCACATCCCCTATAGGGACAGGTTCTTTTGGATAGAACTCCTTTATCTCACGTGCTATCATTGCTTTAACCACATCGTCTATGGTCACTTTGCTTTCCTTGAGATCGTATTCTGCGACTTTTAAACCATCACGTAACACTGTTATTCTATCCGAGATCTCTAATACCTCTTCCAGCCTATGACTCACAAATATCACGGAGTAGCCGGAATCTCTTAGTTTCCTAAGTATTGAGAACAACCTGTTCACCTCGAACGGCGTCAAGGCTGAAGTTGGCTCATCTAATACAAATATCTCCGCCCTAGCTGCCAATGCACGAGCTATCATCACTATTTGTTGCATAGATGCGCTCAATTGGCCAACTTTGAGTGATGGATCTAGATCTTCTACCCCAAGTATAGACAAATACTCCCTTGCCTTGATATATAGGTCATTGTATTTTATTCTTTTCCAACCGCCTTTCGTGACAACACCTAGAAACATGTTTTCGGCAACACTTAGATTAGGGTATAAATTTGTTTCTTGTGGAACATATGCTATTCCAAGTGAGAATGCATGTTGGGGATTACGTATTTTAACCTCTTTGCCTCTTAGAATTATATGTCCCTCGTCTGGGTGTAAGACCCCTGTTAAGATCTTTAATAAAGTTGATTTGCCAGCACCGTTTTCACCAACTAGGCCTAAGATCTCTCCTTTTCTCAATTCAATAGATACTCCTTTCAGTGCTTGAACCCCTGGAAAGCTCTTTTTTATATTACTCATTACCAGTACTTTCTCATTCATTGTTCAAACACCTTTCGCTAATTTTTCATTTAAGATAGAACAACATAAAAATCATGTTCGCCTCCATGTTCTCCTAACAAGGTCCGTGGTAACTGCTATAACTAATATCAGTGCCGTTACAGCATCTTGCCAATAGGGGGAAACACCCATTAACACTATGCCATTTCTCACCACTGTTATCAATAATGCCCCGATCAACGCACCTATCGCTGTTCCCTCACCACCCGCTAGGCTTACTCCAGCCAGTGCACAGGAAGCTATGGAAAACAGCTCTTGACCCGTGGCTATTTCTGCATATCCAGATGACACCAAAGATGCGTATACGATGCCAGCTAAACCCGCCATTAAAGATGAATAGATATACGAGAACATCCTTGATTTATGTATTGGTATTCCCGCAACCCTGGCTGCTTCCATATTGCCTCCAATAGCGTATATGTATCTACCAATTACTGTGTATCTTTGAAGATAATAAGTAATGGCCACTGCTATTATAAGTATTAATGCAAGCCCCTGTGTAGAGGCCATGAATGCAATTTTTTCATAGTCATATATCTTTATTGGATAACCATACGTCATGACTATGGCTGTTCCACGCAATAAGATCAAAGAGCCCAGGGTCACGATGAACGAGGGGACAGTGGTGGGTAGTGGCGGCGAGAACCTGGTTACGAATATTCCATGGTAAAAACCAACCAGGAGCGCTACCGCTATAACGGTGAGAACCGCTATTAGTGTGTCTTGTTTCATTATTGTGATCATATAGGCAAAAACCATGGAACTCAGAGATGCCATAGAGCCCACTGATAGATCTATTCCACCCATTATTAATACCATCGACTGGCCTAGCGCTAGTAGCCCTAATCCCGTTAACCATCTAAATATTGTCAATAGATTGGGTATTGACCAGAAACGAGGATTAATGAACCCTATTATTGCCGATAATACCAGTATTGCAGTGAAAGTGTTCAATTCAGGGCTTCTAGTGAACAATGTCTTTGCAAAAAGTATTACTCCTTGATTATTCCTCTGTACTCCTTTATCAGGTTTCTTGACCATAGTATCAACCCATCAAGTCACCATGATATAATGATTATAGTGAAGTCAGGATTTTATAAAATTATCTCTATGATAGTTAGTAAGTAAACATTTTAGACACGAATTATTAAAGTTTATATAACCCTATTGATAACTACAGACATAACGTGGGGATTGAGATGCCGATGAAAACCTCCATGTTAGTAATCTTAATGATAGTATTAATAGTGATCGCGGGGGTAGCGGGATTCTATGCTGGATCAAGCGTTGCGCCCGCAGTGACCATCACCAGTGAAATTACACGCACTATTACACATACGGTAACACACATAGTAACTCAACCCGTGACTGCTACTCCTACGCCGACAACGCCCACACCAACTGTGCCTGCTGGTAAGTTAACTTTCGTAGTAGTGGGTAAAGGCATACATCCATACTGGTCCGTAGTGGAGGCTGGTGTAGAGAAGGCTGAGCAGGAGATCAGAAGTAAATATGGAGTGGATATAGATGCCATGTTCTGGACGCCCACTAGGGAGGAGGCCGCACTTCAATTAAGTATTGTGGATGCCTATATTGCTCAGGGTGTTACAGGGTTAGCACTAGCCCCTGTAGACCCCGAAGCTGCTGACCCATATATATCTAAGGCGTTGAGACAAGGTATAATAACAATAACCTTCGACACCGATGCACCGGAATCAGAAAGATTGGCATATCTCGGTACTGATAACTACAGGGCAGGATATTTGGCAGGTTTGGCTGCATATGTGATCGCGAAGGAGAAAGGATATGTGCAGCCTGGTGGAACATTGAAAGTAGGTATTATCACAGCCACTCTTGCCGCTCAAAACGCCAGGGAGAGAGTCCAAGGATTCCAAGATGCTATTAGAGAGTGCGCTCAAAAAGATCCTGATATAAAAGGAAATATAAATATACAGATCATTGGACCATATGAGGATAAGGGAGATGTTACGGCTGCATTGAGTTTCGCGCTCTCCATACTATCTGCACACCCTGACCTACACATAGCGTTTGGTTCTAACGCATATGAAGGCCCTGCATGGGCCCAAGCTATGAAACAACTAGGAATAGAGCCTGG
This sequence comes from Desulfurococcaceae archaeon, assembly GCA_038824035.1. Lineage (GTDB taxonomy): Archaea > Thermoproteota > Thermoprotei_A > Sulfolobales > Desulfurococcaceae > UBA285. Next base: position 14,670 of record JAWBBW010000014.1, on the reverse strand, counting down.
TAAGGTAGTTCTAGTGCAGTTCGATGTTACAAGTGACAACGTGCCTCCAATAGTTGAGAGATATGCCTATGTAACTGTTGGACAAAGACAGTACTTCATGGGCTATTATGCTGTATGGTTAATGTATAACATGACTGTCATGGGCTGGGAGCAGGCACTGAGGAACTTCATACCTGGATATCCAGCTAACAAGATATATGATACAGGAGTTGACCTGGTCGGATATCAACGCATGGAGTTCACCGCTCCTACCGGCGAAAAGGTAGTAGTATTGTCTCTACAGGAGTATAAGCAATTGGTAATAGAGCTAGGTATTCCACCAGAACTACTTGGACTTGAAAAAATTTAGATTATGAAGAATAGAGTCCATTACTTTATCTCGATTTTTTTATATAATTTCTTCTCAAAATCCTCCTCTGATATTTCTAAATCACCTATCTTCATAACTTTCCATATCTCTATATGTATATTGGAATCCCCTGGATGAATTCTCTTTAATGGCCCAACGGTCTCAAGTTCGAGGAACTTATCATTAGTGTACACTTCAACCGTAGATCCATAATCTGGATACTGGGCTTTTTCTTCAATGAATTTCTTTACAAACGCGTAACCTTGGACCCAGTACGCGATCCAATTAGGATTGGCCCTTGTGCCTATTTTCAATGCTCGTGGAATACTTGCATCTTGCCTAATCGCTATGTATGTGTCTAACAGATATAACCTTGGGTCTCTCAAGTTGGTATATGGCCATATGACGATGTATCGATCTGGTAAAAGACCATGGGGATCCGCTCTTTTAGGTTTAACTGGGATCACCGCGAAGCCGTTATTTCTCATGACTGATAAAGCCCAGCAAGCGTATTCTATAGGCCATCTTCCAATATTCACTATTTCATGTGTTACTTTTACAGAGTACTCTTCGTCGCCCGGCTCTATATGTATTTTCTTGAGAACATTATTGTTATATTCTGGGTTACCTATTATAGTGACTCTGTCATTTCTGATTTCCAGTTTAATCGGTTTATCATCTAATGAATAAGATCTCGGCATATCTTCTGGCGATGTCCAAAGCCTATGACCACCATGAATGTGCCAAATACCTTCTGGAGTTTCAACAGTTATCTCCGGTAATATGTTAAATAAGTTGAAATCAGGGTCTTCGGGGGTAGCTAGATACAATATTCTTGGACCTATATCTATTGGTATACCAATCAATAACTTGTTAATGCTGAATACCCTTAGCCTATAATTACAAATGATCTTTTCTATATATTCCATATCATCACCGAGAATATATACGCTATAATACATAGTTTATAAAATCAATTTTACTAATATCTAATATAAATTTTTATATCCATCATTGTGATATTTTATAATGGTGACCCATGTGGCTAAGATAATGTTTGGACTTAACAATTGTTGGGCCGTTAAGAGATGGCCGCTTCCAGAGGAATGGGCTGAGATAACGCGTAGCCTAGACATAGATATTGTACAAGTATCTTTTGATCTATTTGAACCAATGCTCGGTAATGTAGGCGCGGACATACTAGCGGAGAGAACGCGGGAAGCTGTTGCAAAGTATGGCATCAAGGTACATTCAACATTCACTGGGCTCATAATGTATTCCGTGAACCTATTATCACACCCAGATCAATTCATGAGAATGGCTGGTGTTAATTGGTATTTCCGTGGTGTTGAATTAACGAGGAAAATGAATGTTAGAATAACCGGTGGAGCGATTGGCGCCATGAGTGTACATGACTATAGAAATCCTGAGAGAAAACAATTCATAGTCAGCAATTTATTTGAAAACGTGAGAAAGATAGCTGAGTATGCATATTATAACAACATAGAGATGTTATTATGGGAACCCATGCCCGTGCCAAGGGAAATCCCATGGAGCATTGAAGAGACAAAATATGTGTTAAGAGAGGTGAACAAGAACAGTAAGATACCTGTTAAACTGAACATTGATCTAGGTCATCAATGTACGTTGCAAGGCATTGAAAAAGATCCCTATTACTGGTTACAAGAGCTGGCGCCTGAATCGCCCTCACTACATATTCAGCAAACAGATGGACAAGGAGATAGGCATTGGCCATTCACAGAGGAATACAATAAAATAGGTATTATAAAGGCGGAGAGAGTTATAGAGGCGATTGAAAAATCCGGTGCAAAAGAAGTATACTTATTCCTAGAATATATACCAGCACCGGAATATCCCGATGACAAGGTATTAGAAGACCTGAAGATATCGGTTAAGTATTGGAAACAATATCTATAGTATTATAAAATATTATAGTCAAATATATAAAATGTTTTTTAGATCGACTAAATAAAACTTTTATTTTAATACTCATATTATTTATCTACAGGTGAGTGTCGTGGAGAAAATTAAAATCGGGTTCGTGCCACTTCACCGATACCCATTCGATGAGAATTGGGCCCGGGAACTCAAGAAAAAATTCATAGACACTATAAACAACAAGTTCGGCAATACAGTGGAGTTGATATATCCCACTGAGAGCGATACTAAATTAGGCCTTGTGACAGACGATGATGATGCTGAAAAAACCATTAGTTTATTCAAGGACAAGAAGGTGAACGGATTGCTTTTAATCACTTTGACATTTGGAGACGAGTTAGCAGGTGCAAAAGTCGCAGAGGAGTTTAAAGGATATCCAATAATGATATTTGCCACGAAAGAGCCACCAGTATTGCCTGGCGGATTCAGGAGATCGGATTCGTTCTGTGGAACACTATCTCTCGCCTCGGCCTTATATAGAAGAAAAATACCGTTCTTATTCGGGGGAATAGTGTTTCCAGAAGACGAGGAATTCGCGAAAAACATGGATATGTTCACCAGAGTGGTCTCTATTCACAAAAGATTTATAGGAGCTAGGATAGGGTTGATAGGTCCGCGCCCAGAGAGATTTGAGACCGTTACCTTTAATGAAGCTATCATGGCGGAGAAATATAAACAAAGAGTTGTCCACATAACGTTATTGGAGGTCATCGAGGAGGCTAGGAGGCTCCCTGACGATGATCCCAGGGTGCAATCGATCGTAGAAGAGATCAGCAAATACGCGGATATATCCAAAATATCGCGTGAGGCTTTGTTGAAATTGGCCAAATTAGAAGTAGTGCTTAGGAAATTGGTCAATGAAAAGAAATTGTCAGGACTGGGATTCAGGTGTTGGACAGAGATACAGAGATATTACGGGATTTCACCATGCCATGTATTGGCAAGGCTGACTCAATCGGGTATAATGTCTTCATGTGAAGTCGATATCTATGGTGCCCTCTCAATGTTAATACAATACGCCGCATCGTTAGAGACTACTCCACCATTCTTCATTGACTGGACGATAAGACATCCAACTAAGCCAAACGTCTTCCTTGCATGGCATTGTGGAAACATGCCACCAGCCGTATGTAGTGGGAGATGTAGCTTATTATACCATAGCATAATGTATAGGGATGTTGGCGTTGAATGTGCGCAAGGGACCTTTGAAGGCAGATTAAAACCAGGTATTGTGACTATAACGAGGCTCGTTGAATACAATGGTGAATTTAAGTTGTTCATAACGAAGGGCAAAGCCCTTGAAGAAGAAGGGCCATTTAGGGGCAGTTGGGTCTGGGTTGAAGTGAGCGATCTTGATAAAGTATATAGAACCCTTATAGAAGAGGGGTTTGTCCACCACGCTAGCATGGTATACGGCGATTACGTAGAGGCCATAGCCAATTTCGCTAAACTCCTTGGGATAAAAACAATAGTGGTTTAAACAAGGCTCGTTGGGACAGATTCCCCATATATTTTTTGCAAACCCCTCCACCTGGTTATAAACAGGTCTCTATCCCTCCTAAATACATCGGACAAATTGGGATCGGGATATATCACTTCATGTGGAATCAAGAATGTTGATTCTATTTCATCAAGGTTTCTGAATAACTTGCTTTTCAATAACGCTGGTATAACAGCACCTATTCCTATTCTCTCGCTATATATTTTCACTGGTCTCTCATAAATGGCGGCCCTTAACGAGTTCCATTTCTTTGACTTAACTGTGCCACCAGTTAACCTGACTTCCTTGATCACATTGTTGAATAACTTCTCAAACAAGTCCACGTAACTGTATTCGAGAAATGTTATTCCCACGAGTATCGATAACACCAATTTGCCTACTATCTTTTCCCTTGGCTCATCCCATGGGTATAGCCTCATTATAGCGGCTTTTAGCGATGGATCATTGAATGGGCTTCGATCACCAGGTGGCATGAAAAGTGGTATATCGCTCATATTGTCAACGTAGTCGACGTATTTAATGGCATCGCCTACGCTGAGTCCAAGCAATTTTTCAGTGAACCATGAGAGAAAGCCGCCGGCAAACGATGTTGCCGCGCTTGCCATATAACCTTTGATCGGATGACGATGATAATATATTGCAGGGTGTTTCTTCATTACACTTATCACATATTTTGGAACAACGGTTGTACCTCCATAAATACTTAGATCCCCTTCCTTGAGGGCGCCACCAGCTAGTGCAGCCGCATTACCGTCCGTCATGCCTTGATACACTTCTGCTCCATCTAATCCAAGTTCACGGGCCAGATCGCTCTCAGCGAACCCTATGTAGTTCCCGCATTCTGTAATCTTGGGCATTTTATCAAGTGGTATCCCTGTTTCCTCAAATAGTGGCTCATACCATCTAGGCGTCTCCTTTGTAATATCTGCTCCGAATTTCAAAGCATTAGTATAATCCATTTCTAAGTCTACCCATTTCCTGTCTTCTTTGTAGACAAGTCTATATAGGATCCAAGTTGTTGGCGAAATAATCCATTTGGCATTTTTCAATAAACCGCTCTCCATGATTCTCATGATCTTTGGTATCGGTGAAGTCGGTGTTACGTCAACGCCGAGCTCTGCTAATTCCTTGATCGATCTTAGGTTTTTTATCCTATTATAATACTCGACCTCTTTCTCATAGTACATTATGGGGTTTACAATGGGTTTGCCGTATTCATCCACGATCAATATTGTCCCTGATGTGCTGTCTGCACTCACTATTTTCCTTTTCCTAGTCGTCCTTAGGAACTCTATTGGCATGGCCTGTTTCATAGCGATTATCCAACTATTGACTGTCTGCTCACTGAATCCCGCTCTGTTCTCAAACAATAATCTACCATGTTCGTCGTATACCTCTACCTTAACACCACTTGTTCCGAGATCTATACCTATGATCAATGCTTCTTGCATTCCGAAACACCTTCAAATAACAACCATTAACTAAAGAATATGTAAGAGTATATAAAAATAATAATCGTAGTAACCATAGTTATTTAGCTTTTTCATCATCATATTGCTATTTATGTCATTGCTAATGTTTTATATATTATTTCGATAAATACTTCAATGATAATACCATTAATTGAAATTGAAAATGGATTAAATAAGGAGAGCGGCATCATGAGGTGGCTGTGTCCATATTGTTCTTTCGAGGAAAACCTCTTTAATAGCTATTACTGGAGATGTCCACGGTGTTATAAACCACTCGATATCAAATATCATTCAACTAAAACATTAAATTATTCACATCGCAGAAACATATGGGAAAAATACGCCGAGATATTACCCTTTACTCCTGGCACAACGCGAGGAGAGGGCTCGACACCGTTGATCGTCGAAAACGATGGATCCAACACAGTTTTATTCAAACTGGAATATCTAAATCCTAGTGGTAGTTTCAAGGACCGGGGCTCGGCCCTTGCTATTTACTATGGATATAGAATGAGGTTTAAGAAGGTAATTGAAGATAGTAGCGGGAATACTGGCATATCCGTCACCTTGTATTCAAAGCTATATGGATTGAAACCATTAATAGTAATGCCTCGTAATGCCCCAGAGGGTAAGAAAAAGGCAATACTACAAATGGGCGGAGAGATCGTTGAGGCCAATAATAGGGATGAGGCTTCGAAAATGATCCAGGTGTTTCTTGAAAAAGAAACCAATATATACTATGTCGCACATTTGTGGAGCCCGTTTTACATACTTGGCGCCTCGACTATTGCCTACGAAGTAATAGAAGAATTTGGAGCCCCGGATTATGTAATTCTACCAATTGGTTCAGGGGGGCTTTTATTGGGAATAGCTCATGGTTTCGAGAGAGCTGTTAAGATGGGTATCATAAATAAATTGCCTAAAATAATCGGGGTACAGGGCTATTCCGTTCAACCAGTTCATGAAGCTTATAAAGGTTTTCATCTACCCGGTGAAAGCTCGGATCTAGCTGATGGTTTAATGGTCTCTAATCCACCAAGATTGGCAGAGATCGTTAAAGCCTTGAAAACATTCAAGGGTGATATTCTCTTAGTTGGAAACAGTGAAATAAGGAAAGCAACCATAGATCTATGGGAACAGGGCTTCTTAGTTGAACCTACTTCCGCTGTCACATACGCTGTTTATAAGAAAATCAGAGATGATTTACGTGGTTCAAGTATCCTAATAATACTAACGGGATCGGGTTTAAAAACACTGTGACTATGATATTGTTGCCTAGACCTATAAAGCAATTAGCAAAATCTCCTTGAACGCCCTCGGGATATAAATATAATCCCGAAAGAACTAGTAATATAATGGCCCGTGGGCTGGGTAGGGCCCAGCATAAGCTGGGCCAGATAACCACGTCACTAATACACATAAACGCCAACCCCCATGCATAGCCATGAACCCCGCCCCGTGGGGCTGGTGGAGGTGGGGCCCCCTTCGGAGGAAGGGGGTAAACCACCTTAGCCGAGGGAACCAGGCCAGGCCCGGAAGGGAGCAACCTAACCTCGGACACCAGCGTTCACGGGTCACCGGGGATGAGCTAGCATGGAAGGGCTCTGGCGTTTATGTGTATTAGTGACGTGGAGCCTGCCCACGGGCTTTTGACAAATTAAAACGTAGACGAGATTAAGATCATAGATATGAATAGTGAAAGACACACGATGTTTACAATATCTCCCATTTTCTTTCCAAGGACTTCGTACATTATCTTTCCCCCATCAGTGATATATAGTGGCAATGCATTAATCACCGCCACACTTAAATTGACGAGGTATATCCAATAGAATAGATTATATATCATTACCCAAGTCCATTGATTTATCACTGAAAATAGATGCTGTGATGGCGCTGGAAGAACCCTTACACCTAGTTTGGATTGCCATGGCTGTTTAATGAAACTAATTCTCATATATCCCTCACCAGGTCTCCATACATAGAGAACTACCTCAAATGTGGAGTTCTTGCTCATTAAGTCATGGAGAACTAATATATTACTCAATGGCATATCGTTAACACTGCATAATATGTCATACCGCTTTAATCCTATACCTTCAGCTAGACTGTCCCTCTCGACATCGATGATCATGAAGCCCTGCCCCGATGACAAAACGGCCAATAACATCATAAATACCAGTGCAAGCGCAAAGTTTGCAGTAACGCCAGCCGATAATATCCCTATTTTTACACTTGTTTTGGCATTTTTGAACGCACTTTCATCAACTTCTATGAATGCTATGGGTAGGAAAAGAAATAGTGCAAATCCAAATGCCTTAACGCCTGCACCATATCCACTGGCTAGCTTGGCATGCATAGCTTCATGAATAATTAACGCTATTGCAACAGCTACGATGAAGAACAACAGGTCATACCCTGATATGTTAATACCGGGGATCAGTACCATTATATTGCGAACGCCACTAGTTAACCTAGTCAATATAGAGCCCACCACGATATATAGAGAAAGGGCTAATATCGCGAAATATAGCGCTATAAAGACTTTGCCTAATTTCACTAATCTATGAGAAGTAGTGATCTTCAGTGGTTTCTTAATCACTAATAAAACACCGTACTTAATACTTATGTTTTGATTTCTGCTCCAAATAACTCTGTATAATACATTAGTAATTGACCAAAAGACCGCAATGAATATAACGAAGTATATCCATGGCATAAAATCGCCCCATAAACTACTTTAAAACAAAAGTATTAAAAGAGTATCAATTAACAGGGGAACAGGGTATTGGCTAGAGAAAAGGTTAAACGAATACCTGAATTCAAGGAAGTAACATACGATGAAGAACATTGGAGAATCCTCAGAGAACTTAGAAATCAGGCCAAGCAGATAATGGATATTTTCATAGATAATGGAATAGATGTGATATTACATGGAAGTATAGCGAGAGGGGATGTGTGGAGTGGGAGCGATATAGATATTGTGATACCATATAAAATACCTAGTTATAAGGTCGAATTAGTACTGGATAAAAGGGGGATAAACCCAGTTGCTAGATACATTGTAATAGCAACTCCATTATCAACACCCAAGGCTTATATAGTCTTGGAGAAAAATGTACAAGTGAATATCAGTTTTCCGCTATTAGAGTTCAAGCCAAGGGAGTTGGAATTCTATAGGTTCGGTGGATTCCTAACATATAATGAGTTATTGCAGAATGTGCGCGTCGCTGGTGTCAATAAAGGCCTTGTGTTAATAGAACCCACGCCTAATGGGCATAGAGAGATGCCTGTTATAGGGTTTGAAGAATATGTGGCAAGAAGACTTGGTATAAGCGTGGAAACAGTGATGGAGCGTGTGCAGGTATTAACACGTAGAGATGATATCGGTAGAACAGGTGTATTTGCAAAATACGCTTTAATGCCCGATGAAAGCTTTGAAGAAAGGTTAAAGAGAATTATAAGAGATAAACCAATTCTAAGAAGACTCTATGAGGGATCTTTCTAATTTATATCTCAATATCGCAATCACTCCGCCAAAACTAGCTAGTTCATAATATATATTAGATTTCCTCGGCACAATGATTATTTCAGCCCTAGTTTCATATGCCTTGTTAAGAATTTCGTAAACTTTAATCCTTTCCACATAATTGCTTAGTCGTAAATATTCATCAATAATTAAAAGTTTCTCCACAGCACCTATATTAACAGCATAGTGGACATCCTCTACACCGTAGGCAACTAAGTCTGGATCTTTTATCAACAAGGCCTTAAACTCATCAAATATTCTATTAGCTTTAACTATACTCAACTCATTCGATATCTTCTTAACTATATCTCTACGAGTCACTTCCTCTACTCCTTTACAACCACCAGTGGAAACCGTATCCACGTAAATCGGGATTTCAACGTGATCCTCTAATTTCCTTTTAACAATATTTTTCAAATCACCAATACTTGCTATGACTAGTGCATCAGGCTTTTCATTGTTAACTACGCGGATGATCGTCTCAACTAGTTTATTTAAATACGATTCCATTATTTGGGGATAATCCACCGCGTAGTTCTTGCTTGGCATATTTGAGCTCGTTTCTTCGATATATTTTATACCTTGTTCAGCTAAGATAGCTACACATGCCTCCTCGTAATCCATTGAGACCACAAGTATTTTCCTCCTCTTAGAGGAATACCTAGTTATGAATTCGAGGTCAAATGAACTCCACTCCTCCTTTATAATTGTGATTTTATCCCCTATGCCAATAGATACTGTGTGGTATTTTCCCTGTACACCGAATTCCTCTGGCCCCTGTATTATCACACCCCTTATTCTTAATTTATCTGTGAATTCCTGAAACTCCACATTCTCCACTCTTATGCCGAGAACCATGGGTATGCGCCTGCTAGAACCTCCTTCGCCTGGTTTCACCTCGCGTGTTGTCAACGCATAGACCGTGTCCCCCTTTCTAACTACATTATACAAAACCCATAAATCCTCTGTTGTCTCTATTAATAACTCCATTATCCCTTTTTTCACATCGGTTTCAATGATTTTCAATATCTTCAACCTCTTTGCATTAAAATTTATCAATCCTTATTTGGATAACAAAGCTACGTGGTTTAGAATGGAGTTAGAGTTTTATTTACTTGATGTATCTTATGAAATTGTCATGAATGAACCACATATAATAATGTGGGCTATAACTCGTGATGGGCAACGAATTGTGATCAGGGATAGGCACTTTAGGCCTTATTTCTACGTCATATTGAGAAAGAATTCTGATCCAACGCTTGTGATGCAAAGGATTAAAATGTTATCGGAAAACCCATCACCGATCTCTAAGTTAGAACTGGTTGAGAAACGATATATGGGCAATCCAGTTAAGTCGTTGAAAGCGACGACGATCATACCCGAATATGTGAGGAAATATCGAGAAAAAATACGGAATATTGATGAAGTATTAGATATAGTTGAGGCCGATATCAGGTTTAGCATGAGATATATTTTAGATCATGGCTTGAAACCGTGTGGATGGCATATCGCGAAGACAAGGGAATTAAAAGTTAGTCCTGGATACCGTGTTTCAGCAGAATACGAGTTGATTGGCGATATAAGCGCTATTGAAGAATATTCACCTCCTAAAGATCTGAGAATTTTGGCTATGGATATAGAGGTTTATGGAGAAGGTGGATCTCCAAGGCCTGAAAAAGACCCGGTGATAATAATAGGTTTGATGAGCAATGATGGAGAGATAAAGCAATTCGTTGCCAACAACATAGATGATAGGCCGATAATAAGGGAGTTTGTGAATTACGTGATTAAAAAAGACCCTGATATAATAGTGGGCTATAATAACAATAACTTTGACTGGCCATATTTACTGGAGAGATCCAGGATTCACGGTATAAAATTAGATATTGGGCGTAAAAGAGATAGTATGCCGTCAACTAGCACGTATGGCCATATATCGATCCCAGGCAGACTGAATGTAGATCTATTGAACTTTGCAGAAGAAATACCTGAGATAAAGTTGAAGAGCTTAGACATAGTTGCCGACTATCTCGGAGTTATGAAGAGAAATGAAAGAGTATTAATAGATTACTTAGAAATACCCAGATATTGGAATGATCCAGAGAAAAGAGAGCTATTGCTGAGATATAACCTAGATGATGTGAAATCCACAATGGGTCTTGCCGAGAAATTTCTTCCATTTGCTATGCAGTTATCAAATATAACTGGGCTACCGTTAGATCAGGTGGGTGCGGCAAGTGTTGGCTACAGGTTAGAATGGTTCTTAATGCGTGAAGCGTATAGAAACAACGAGCTGATTCCCAATAGAATTGAGCGAAGTATAGAATCATATAAAGGTGCAGTAGTCTTAAAGCCCTTACCAGGTATTCATGAAAATATAGCTGTAATGGATTTCACAAGCATGTATCCTAACATAATGATCAAATACAATGTTGGTCCTGACACCATAGTGTATAATGAGCCGTGTAATGAAAATCTACATAATATAGCACCGGAACTAGGCCATTGCTTTAAGAAAGAGCCTGCAGGTTTCTTTAAAAACGTGCTTCAGAGCTTATTAAAGCTGAGAAAATCTATAAGGGATGAGATGAAGAAATACCACCCTGATTCATATGAATATAAAATCCTCGATGAAAGGCAGAGAGCTGTCAAGATCCTTGCTAATGCCACATATGGTTACATGGGCTGGGCAGGTGCAAGGTGGTATTGTAGAGAATGCGCTGAAGCCGTGACAGCTTGGGGGCGACAAACCATAAACAAAGCAATAGAGATCGCCCGTGCATTAGGCTTAAGAGTCATATATGGCGACACAGATTCGATCTTTGCTACACATGATCCAGGGAAAATAGAGGAATTCGCTAGAATCGTCGAGAACGACCTTGGCTTTGAAATAAAAATTGACAAGATTTATAAAAGAGTATTCTTCAGCGAAGCGAAAAAGAGATATGCCGGGTTATTAGAGGATGGGAGAATAGATATCGTGGGCTTCGAAGCCGTTAGAGGCGATTGGGCCGAAATAGCGAAGGAAGTGCAAGAAAAGGTCACAGAGATCCTACTTAGATATGGAGATCTCGAAAAGGCCATAGACTATGTCAGAAATGTTATCTCGGATCTAAATCAGTATAAAGTGCCCCTAGAGAAATTAATCATATGGAAAACTTTGACCAAGCCTATTGAGGAATATGAGGCCGATGCACCACATGTAGCTGTAGCTAAGAAAATGATTAGGAAAGGCATCAAGATTGCTATCGGAGACAAAGTGGGTTATGTAGTGCTCAAGGGCTATGGAAAAATATCCGAAAGAGTTGAGCCATACATGTTTATCAAGGATATCAGACTTATAGATGTGAATTACTACATAGATCATCAAATAGTGCCAGCAGTAATGAGGATCTTAGAGTACTTCGGCGTTACAGAATTACAACTGAAAAAGACAACGCATATTGGTAAGAAAAGCCTATTTGATTATTTAGGTAAAACCGCTAGTTCTGGGTAACCTATTTCGTTAAAGGTAAGAACAGTTATCTCGGAGGGCTTAACCGATAATTTGCCAATCCTAGCGCCTATTAATATTTTCACATCCTTGGCCTTTGAAGAATCGATCAACCTTTGAGTTATAATACCATCTATCAATATCGCGTACACTTTCCCTTGATCCATGGAATCGAGCTCTATAACTAGATCTCTCACCGGGATTCTCTTGATCTGATTCCACTCGTTATCGTATAGAATGCTCTCAAGTGTGCCATATATGGCCTTAATGTCTTCAATTACCTTTAATGGAATAGTTATCGTCTCCTGTATTTCGGATACCCCCTCTTCTGTTGCCATCTTTCTCATTTTTTTCTGCATTTGTAGTAGATACTGAGCCTCTTTATTGCCCTGATTGATTAACCCTTCGAGATACTCGAAAACAGACTGTGCCTTATTTAATGCCTCTTCTATTTCTTTCCCTGTTAATTCCTCGACCTCTTTACCAGAAGGTGCTCTTGCAATATAATCTATCTTTAAGTTTCTCAATACATCTTTCAATATCAAATCTCCACCGTGATCTCCATCAACGAAGATTATCGTTTTCTTATTCTCAGCTAACTTTTTAAGTGTTTCAGGTACCCCTCTCGCGCCACCTATGGCTATTACGTTCATGTATCCATATCTCAATAGGTTTATAACATCTGCCCGCCCCTCCACGATGATCAACGTATCACTTTTCTCTATGTTAGGACCGGCTGGCAATTCTTCTGGACCATAATTGATTGGTTCAGGTGCTTTAAGCATATCTTGAATGTTCTTGACCAATTCCTTTAGATCCGGTGTCTTCTCTTTACCCCATTTCTTTAGGATCTCTACGGCCCTTTCAACGATTTTCCTTATTTTCTCTAGTCGTAGGTCAACTATATCTATAACTTGTATTTTAGAATCGTAGGGGCCAACTTTATCCACCGTTTCCACTAATGCGGCTAACAGAGCTGTCTCAACTCTATCTAGATTACTAGGTATAGCTATTTCACCAACAGTCTTATTGGCATGTGTCCTTGTATTTACCTGTATTCTTCCAATACGTCCCTTGTCCTGTAAAGCCCTTAGATCAAATTCATTGCCCAATAATCCTTCTGTTTGACCAAAAATCGCTCCTATAATGTCGTGTTTTTCAACTATTCCATCCACTTCTACTCTGGCTTTTATTAAATACTTAGCCATGAATTCCACCACTCAAAAATATGGAGGTTATATCGCCTCTTGCCACAAGATCGTGGCCTAGACGATCCTAACTCTATTTACCTTTTTGTTTTGCCAGCTATATCTCCTTATTCTTTTACTTCTACCAAAGCCACAGGCCGCACAATACCCCTTACTAACATTGAAGCTGTGTCTACCACATCTTCTACATCTTATATGTGTCTTACTCCTTCCATGTTTACCCATACTGGTAGTGCCTTTAACCATTCCTTGAACACCTCTCTTCCTCGCTCATCGTTACTTTGTAATCGGAGATATCAACATCACTGTGTCACCTCGTATCACCACTGTACCAAGTTTTCTGGATGTACCATCTTCTCTGATCTCCTCTGTATCATCCAATACTACATTCAAGTGTTGGTCAAAACTTCTCAACTTACCTCTTAATGCTATGCCTTCTCTTGTCTTTATCAATACTATATTACCTAGATTCTCTTCTAAGATCTTATGTGCAGTTTCACTCAAGATACCTCACCTCGCTTTGATACATATTCTAAGTTGTAAGTGTCTGTCGAACTGCTTTTTTACTATTTAACTAGCCCTAAAATAGTCTTTTGTCCTTTTATGTACTTGCATCTTAGTGTTTTTAAACTTGTAAATCTATTGATGTGCCTGAATACGTGTTTCGGAAACGAGGGATCGGTTATGCCTATTAACAAGGGCGAATTCATACTAATAGAATACACTGTTAGAGTAAAGGAGACAGGTCTATTATTAGACACCACTGACTTAGAACTCGCTAAAAAAGAAAACATCTATGATCCGGAGAAAATATATGGGCCAATACTGGTGGTGATAGGGAGAAATTGGATCAATAGCTATGTTGAACAAGAGTTAGCTAAAATGGAGATAGGCGAGGAAAAAATCATTGAAGTTCCACCGGATAAGGCCTTTGGAGAAAGAGATCCAAATAAGATAAAGACCTTTAGTTTAAGGGAATTCAAGCGAAAGGGATATAATGTCAACGTAGGCGATGTGATCGAAATGGGCGGTGCACAAGGAGTGATTAAGAGCATTAATGGAGGGAGAGTAATAGTGGATTTCAATCATCCATTGGCGGGAAAGAGTCTTGTATACAAGGTCAAGGTAGTTAAAAAATTAGAATCATTTGATGAGAAAA
>JAWBBW010000013.1:0-37800 GCA_038824035.1 Desulfurococcaceae archaeon | reverse complement strand
CTCCTTGTAGTGTTGAAAGCTAAGTCAGGGTCAGTTATCAAAGCACTTCCCAGGCCGAGACTGCCTGTTATGGGTTTATATACAGCCCTTTTCTTTGTCTCGACAAATCTCATAGCACTAAATGGATTTTCGGTTACCATAGTTTCAGGGACAGGCAATTCGTTTAAGGCCAATTTTAATAGACATCTCCACTTATCGCGCGCTATGAACGCAATTGTAGGATTATTCACTATTGGTATCTGAGTTGCCAACGCCTCTAAAACCCCGATCCTCTTTAAGAACACTTCTAAGCTCATATAAAGCCCTATATTTCTCAATATAGCCGCATCCACATTTACCTTTTCTTTCCCATAATATACCTGTACACGGTTATCCTTTATCACAGCGTCAAATAGATGTGCTTTCATATACACAGGTTGTGCATTTCTCTTCGATATGGCATCCATTAATTCCAGTGCTGTTTGAGACGGGCTTTTACGATAATCTATTACTGCGATCTTCATTTTAAAGCCCTCTCAATGAAAAACATGTATATTAATATTAACAATATGATTGAAACCCCTGTTAAAACAATATCAATAAAATTGTAGTAATAACCAATCACAAGACCCAACAACACTCCCAGTGTTATCGAGGTAAAAGATAAAGTCAATATCGCCTTCATCTCCCTAATAGTGGGGGATTTCTCCAAGTATAAGTTCAAATAAGTGATCATTATTACGAATAGTATTAGACCTACTATAGTGGCCGCGATATTTACAGTAAACACTGCTAACATCGACGATATGGCCAACACGAATTGAACAAGCAAGATTGCTTTTCTAAGATGAACAATCATTTTATTCTACACCCTATAGATCATGCGGTAACACTTGATCTCAGCTTTTCGATGTAATATGCAAGTGTGGACAAATATATATTAGCTTCCAACGGGTCTGTATTCAAAACTAGATCAACTATTCCTGAGCCTGATCGCGATAATTTATATTTCAAATTCCTAGCCATTTTTTCCTCAACGCTTGTTGCAACTACCAGTATATCGCCCCACACATCAATAGTATTCAAGATTTCAAAAGGAATATAATATGCATCTATACCACTTCTTTTCAACACATATGTCAATAACACTGAAGATGTCTCCATCAATTTGCTTGATGTCACAATGATCTTTTTCCTAGACAATATGTTCTCCAATACATCCATGTATTTTTCAATGAGGCTCTCGGAGATAGCCGTAAAGCCCTCAAGGCTATGTTCAAATAATCTACGGCCTCTTGCTTCAAATCTTTCTCTAAACACTTCTGTTAACGCCATGAACGATGATATTGCCATTGCCAGCGACGCGTCTAGTTCATTTTTGAGTGGAATAATCAGTATGCCAAGGCCTTTAGACAGTGTTTCTACTCGGTCATCACCTAGCTTAGACATTATCGCCCATATATCATGGCCCAATAATCTAACGACCCTTACAGTATCGATCAAAAGCGAATGATCACCTACACCAAACGCTAATATGGATGTTTTCTCCCTATATGGGAGTATGTAAAGGGATGCCGTCTGAGCTTCTGAGATCACCACGTATTGCTCTTCACACATGGTCAACATATACCAGTAAACAACATTTGCCGGTAAATTTCCCAGACCTGTGTAAACCAGTAATAATGGCCTACCAAATGAGCTTTTCAAAAAATCCCTGATAAAATGATAATGTTCCCGCGCTATTCTCTCTATTTCCTCGAGTGACCTGGTGAATACAGTTATAATAGAGCTGTCTCTAAGCTTTTGCAACAACTGCATTCTTTCTCATCTGGCTCGCTTGGTATCAACTCTATGATTCTCGGTAATATCTTTTTAACCTTTGCTATGTTTTCGTTCATGGTTTTCATTACTTCTTCCGCTGTTACCGGTTTCTCAGCCCACACGTCATAATCGGTTACCATGGCTATTGTCGCGTAACATAATTGTGCTTCACATGCTAATGTCACTTCTGGTACTAGTGTCATGCCAATTATATCCGCTTTAAATACCTCTTTCCAAATACGGCTCTCCGCCCTTGTACTGAAACGAGGACCTTCAATACATACATATGTTCCTTTATCATGTATCCTTATTTCAGGGTATTCTGTTGCTACTTTCAATATTATCTTTCTCAATTGCTCACAGAAAGGATCAGCAACACTTACATGCGCTACAACACCTCCTTCGAAAAACGTATATGGCCTTACACCCTTTGTCATGTCTATGAATTGATCTGGAACAACGAAATCTCCAGGCCTATAATCCTCGCGGAGACTGCCCACCGCTGAGACCGCTATGATCCATTTAACTCCAAGTGACTTTAATGCCCATATATTAGCTCTATAATTTACTCTATGTGGTGGTATTTTATGTCCTCTACCATGCCTCGCGATAAACGCTACTCTCCGGTTCTTTAATACACCCACCACAATGTTATCACTTGGAGCCCCATAAGGTGTATAGATCTTGAATTCCTTGACATCTACCAAGCCGGGTAACTCGTAGAGGCCGCTACCACCAATGATACCTATTTCCGCGTTCAGTGGTGGCTTGACCAGCATATCCATCACACTTTGAGCACGTAGACATTTCTATTTTTATCGAAAGTTATGATCCCCTTAGTCACCAGTACCTCAAGCGCCTTTTTGTAATAGACTTCGCCAACATCTATTCCATACCATTCTTTGAAACCATTGATTATTTCCTGATAATTCCATTCTTTCTTACCTGTCTCCTTGTACGTCTCAACCATCATTCTCTTTATAAATTGATATGTATCTTCGAGCCTTGTCCACGGATATTGGAACCATGTCCACTCTGTTATCTCAATGTAATAATAATCGGGTTTAAACTTGGCAACAGGGCTGATCCATTGGAGGGCCGCTGTTTTGACCTCGTTTGGTCTCCAATTCTCCCTTATATAATCCCTTGCTAATTTTAGCGTTTCACCAGTGTCAACGATATCGTCTACAACGAGAATTTTCAAACCATGTGCATCAATATTATATGGGTATTTCAATATTGCCTTCTCCTCAGCCTTAGCTGCTTCTGTCCAGTGTTGGCTTTGAATGCTCAATAGATTCTCTATGCCTAGGAAATCGCATAAAAGCCTAGCTGGAACAAACCCACCTCTGGAGACAGCAACAACTATATCTGGCCTATAGCCATCCTTAAGGACTATTTCCGCTAAATGCATTGACCAGTCTACGATCTCTTCCCAGGATACGAGATATGTTTTTATACGGGGCATATTCTCACACAGAGTTCTAGATAAAAAGGGATTAAAAATTTTCAATTAACTATTACTTCATCCTTTAACAATTATTATTCTCTCCGGGACACTGAAGCCTTTACCAGAATTATGCAACAACACCTTGGCCTTGCGTAGATCCCATCCATAACGCGAGAATAAATCAGGCCTTATATGTATCGCCTTGACTTCGGCTATGAATAGTGTTGATTCCCCAACATCTATTGAATCTTTGACAACGCATTCTAGGAAACCCAGCATATCCATAAGACCGGGTGTTCTTATGATCTTTGATGGCGATGTCTGTAACCCCAACGCACTTATTTTATCTATTTCTTTACCACTCATTGTACCAGCCCTATACACTATATCAACGTGTTTTTCGCTCGGTATATTGATCGTGAACTCTCCTATCTCTCTTATGTATTGGTAAGTTAAGCTCTCCTTCCATATGGAAACAGCAACGAGAAACGGCTCGTCAGAAACAGGCGAAACCCATGATGCCGCCATCACGTTTAATTTACCCTCATTGTTCCTCGAGACTATTAAATAAACAGGTCTCGGATGTAGAACAATGTAATTCTTCGGATCTATGGACGTATACATAGCCAATCACAATTACGTGAGGCCTTGGAAATATGTCTCAGAGCATATTACCCATGATATTATTTTACTTAGCAAAAATTAAAAATGCCCATCACTGTTTTATAGAGTTGATAGCGGGGGTGCCCGAGCCTGGCCAAAGGGGCCGGGTTGAGGACCCGGTGGCGTAGGCCTGCGTGGGTTCAAATCCCACCCCCCGCATCCTTTGATCGTGAGTATATCTGATGTCGAGGACAACAGTATTTATTGCCCCTTTATTATTTACAAAAATGGCTGTTCCCGATGAAACTTTATGAATATGAAGCAAAGGAAATTGCCAAGAAATACGGCATACCAATTCCAAGAGGTTTTTTGGTTGAAAGTGTTGAAAAGGCTGTTGAAAAGGCCAGCGAACTCGGCCCCGTTGTGTTAAAAGCACAGGTTCTCGTAGGTGGTAGAGGACTTGCTGGTGGCATCAAGGTAGCTAATACACTGGAAGAGGTCGAAGCATGTGCCAGGCTCCTTTTAAATACCACATTGAAAGGGGAAATTGTCGAAAAAATACTTGTCGAGGAAAAGATCTGCGTGAACAAGGAGCTTTATCTCTCACTAACCATCGATAGATCTAATCGTAAATTAGTTTACTTGGTATCTCAAATGGGCGGCGTTGAGATAGAGGAATTAGCTCGAAAACACCCAGATAAAGTTCGTAAAATATTCGTAGACCCCGAGATTGGGTATAGTAGTTACATGGCTAGAGAGGCTGTTTATGCCCTCAATCTTCCCTATGAGAAGGTAAGCGATATAGATAATATCATGAAAGCTATGTATAGGATCATGATTGATTATGATGCTGAATTAGTTGAATTCAATCCATTGGCATTAACATGTGATGGGAAATTAATAGCATTAGACGCAAAGATCTTGATTGACGATAATAGCTTATACAAACACCAGGATTTACAACCGCTCTCTCTAAGAGGCCTCACGATCTATGAAAAACGTGCACGGGAACTCGGATTTAGCTATGTCGAATTAGACGGTGATATAGGCGTTATAAGCAATGGAGCCGGACTAACCATGGCAACAATGGACTTGATACTTTACCACGGTGGTAAACCACTTAATTTCCTAGACATCGGTGGCGGTGCATCCAAAGATCGAGTCAAAGAAGCCGTCAAATTAATGTTAATGCATCCCAAGACACGTGTTCTCTTAATTAATATCTTCGGAGGTATTACTAGATGTGATGAAGTTGCAAGAGGAATTATAGAGGCCATTAACGAGACCAATGTTAATAAACCTATCGTTGTAAGGCTATTGGGTACCAATGAAGAAGAAGGTAGAAAGATATTGATGAAACACGGCATATACGTATATAGTGAAATGGATGAAGCAGTGAAACAGGCGATCAAGATTACTAAGATTCCGGGTGATTAAATGGGCATATTGGTGAATTCTAATACGAGAGTCATAGTACAGGGGATAACGGGCAAAGAAGGTAGTTTTCATACTAAGCTTATGCTTGAATATGGCACTAAGATCGTGGCTGGCACGTCACCTGGTAAGGCAGGTTCATACGTTCACGGGGTCCCAGTTTACAATACAATTACTGAGGCAATAATGGAGCAAGGCATAATAGATGCCTCAGTAGTATTCGTGCCAGCTAGATTTGCGACAGACGCTGTATATGAGGCCATGGCTAATAATATAAAAATAGTGGTCGTGATAACAGAAGGCATACCCGTTCACGAGGAGTTAAGATTTATTAATTATGCTAAGAAAAATGGGGTGATCATCATAGGTCCTAATACACCTGGGATCATGACTATTGCCCAATGCAAGTTAGGTATAATGCCGTCGCATGTATTTAGACAGGGAAATATAGGCTTAGTCTCTAGGAGTGGTACATTAACATATGAGATAGCAAGAGAGCTTGCAAAACATGGATATGGGGTTTCAACGGTGATAGGCTTAGGCGGAGACCCTGTAACTGGATTGGATTTCATAGATGTTGTTAAAATGTTCATGGAAGATAAAGATACAGATTCAATTGTGCTGATCGGGGAGATAGGTGGCGATGCAGAGGAGAGATTTGCCGTGTTTTATGAACGCTTGAAGAATAAAAAACCAGTAGTAGCCTACATAGCCGGTAAAACCGCACCCCCTGGTAAGAGAATGGGTCATGCGGGAGCCATTATATCAATGGGCATGGGTGATTACTTGTCAAAGAAAATATCACTGGAAAACGCAGGGGTATTTGTCGCCGATACTCCATCAAGAGTGCCAGGCTTATTGAATATAACTTTGAAGAAATAGGAATAATTTAAATAGGAATAATTTTAAAATAAAATAATCTGGTGTATTTTTATCGCTAATTTTTATCACCAACCATCCATATCTCTAATTAAGGTGATGTAAATGAATATGTTTGATAGAATAGGGCCGGGTTCTCGTGCACCAAGTGAGGTTAACGTTGTAATTGAGATACCCATTAACAGTGGTGTTAAATATGAAATTGACAAGGAAACGGGGCTATTATTAGTAGATAGGATATTGTATACATCAATGGTTTATCCCTTTAACTACGGCTTCATACCTGGCACCCTAGAAGAAGATGGCGATCCCGTAGATGTCCTAGTAATATCTAGCGATCCGCTAGTTCCCGGTTCCATTATAAAGGTTAAACCTATAGGATTATTGGAGACAGAGGATGAAAAGGGCTTTGATTCCAAGGTCGTCGCCGTTCCAGCCGATAAAATTGATCCAAGATATCAAAATATCAATGACATAGACGATTTGCCAGATGCCATCAAGCAAAGGATAGAACATTTCTTCGCTCATTACAAGGAGCTCGAGAAAGGAAAATGGGTCAAAGTGCTTGGCTGGAAAAAAAGAGATCATGCCTTGGAAAAGATCAAACAAGCGATTGAGAGATATCAAGGAACGACCAAGCGATAGATCACGATCACCTGGTTCATTCATCAACTAATTCAAGGTGTTTTCGTGGAACATCTTTTCGAGACAACAAGGGAAAGGATCGCAAGGATATTGAGAGAGACTGAAAAACCTTTAACAGTCGATGAAATAATAAACATGTTGGAAGATCGTAGTATCAAGTCACAAGATATATATGAACACCTGGAACATGTTGCAAAATCCATTTACATCAAGACTCGTGGAAATGAGATATTAGTCATGGAGCCTCCTGTATGTAGAAAATGCGGATATGTGTTCAAAGAGCTGAATAAACCTAAGAAACCAGGTAAATGTCCAAGGTGTAAGAGCGAGTGGATATCGTCACCAAGGTTCATGATTATTAAGAGAAATGAGGAGAAAAAATAATTATGATCTATTTATTGCTCGAAAAACCAATTTGTATCAAATGGTTTTACCCGCTTAATTCCACCTGTGAACAAGCCATGCGCTATTAGTGGCAAGGCTATAGTCGCATCCACGTATACAACTCTTTTCTTAGCCACTGGAGACACTTTACCCCAGCTTACCGCCTCTTCAAGTGTAGCTCCGCTGAGGCCACCCCATTGTGGTGAATCCGTTGTGAATTGAACCACATATTCAAGGCTTTTATAGTAATCAGAAATGTTTTCCTCATATTCAGCGATCAACGTTTGTGCAACTGTTACAAGGTTTACATAATCCTTAGGCACCCCTCCACCTATATATATTGCCGAGAGCTTTTTAGATCTCCTACCTATTTCAACTATTTGATAAAAGTCTTTTACCATATCTATCACCACTCTATGTCCTTTTCTATATGCAAGTAATGCCGCCATTCCATATGCACTGTCAACTAGAGCCGGCGAGAAAACTGGTACTTTTTTCCTATATGCCGCCGCCACTATGCTATCTACCCCCTTTTCGTTTAAGTATTTGCCAAATTCATATAGAAATTCCGCCGTTGAATATACCTTGTTGATGGGCAGGGTCTCAATGAAATCCTGTATGAACTTCTCCATTTTCCTATAATCCAACTCGTTTGCCACTGTATCGTAGAATCTATCATATTTGTACTTGAGAAGTAATGAGTCATCAATGCATGGATTTACTTTATAATACCTAAATCCTATTGCCTCGTATATATCCTCGCTTATTATAGCACCGGTTGATACTACTACATCAACATATCTCTCATCCACTAGCCATTTAATGATCTTCCACATGCCAGCCGTGCTCATGGATCCAGCCAAGCCAAGGAAAATCGTGGTATTATCATCTTGGAACATATCCATTAAGATCTTGTATGCCTCGCCCAGCGCTCTTCCCTGAAACGAGGTATCACGCATTGCTAATAATAGCTCGTGGATATTTCTCTCTTTAATATCCATTGTCTTAACTTCGCCATATGCGAAATCAGGTTGTTCGTTCAATCGGTATTCCCTCCTTAATATGTCACTGTTAGTTATCGCCACGAGGTTTATATGCTCAGCTCGCTGAAAGATGCATCATCAAATCATGTTCTGGCGGCTTCATCACTTCGAAACCATGTATCACTGTCTTAGCTAAATGATGTCTGGAAATAAAATGCCGCCGCCGGGATTTGAACCCGGGACAACCGGATCTCTCCTGGGCAACCTCGGTTCCTAGACCCGTATGAGTCCGGCGCTCTGGCCGGGCTGAGCTACGGCGGCCTCTGGTATTTTTAACTTTGAGAGGTCTTATAAATTTCACATCACTGGTTAAACCATTGATTCACTGTTTTCTCATCTTAACAATATAGCAAGCAATAACCCTACGATGAAACCTACTGCGACTGGGCCTATCATCATTAAACCCACTATATATGCAATGCCCTTCAATGCCTCAATTGTAACACCTAGCTTACCCAAAACTTCTTGTGGTGTCGCACCTAATGACCATATCGACAAAAACGCCCCCAATACCAGTATCAGTATAAATGCCAGTATATATTTCAACGCCTTGACAGCTATATACCCAAGTGCCGCTCCTAATATGAACTGGATGAACATTATCATAACTGACTGTGGATTGCCTATCACCATTTGAAATAGCTCTGTAAAACTAATCATGGACAGCCACACCATGTAATATTGTGTTGTTTGAAACCTAAATATTTGAGTCCAGTTTCAAATCACCATGTCTCTGAAACAGTGAACTATATCTGTCCACCTTTAGCTGATATAGCATCGTCTCTCGAATCGATCCCGCCTCGAGTACGATCAATATGTTGCTTTAACCGGAGATCACTGGAACATCATATTTTTTTCACTCATAGAAGACCATGTAGCAATAATTTTTGACTCAATACATAAGTACTAAGATCTTTTGATATAAGATCTATAATACCTTTATCATTATTTCAAAATAACCCATGTATTATCCTATATAACTCGCGCGGGTCTCTTATAAGTAATTTCGCCAACTCATCTAATGACTTTTCAATCCCGGTCTCTAATATCACGGGATATATAAATATCCTTGCAACCATCTCCACTGTTGGCGAAGAGCCATATATACTGGTCAAGATCTCTTTGAAAACCCACGGTTCCTCTAGAAATAACGTGATACAATCAACCCCAACGAGTTTTTGGCAATAAATATTAAGCGTATGAATCAATCCAGGAGCAGTGTTTTTCACATATTTCTGAATGCTTTCGTATAGTTTATCCTTAATACTCCGAGACATATTTCCACCTATGAGTTTTTACTAGGTTGTCGATTCGATTTCAACGACCATGTTAATGGATGTTTTCCAGGCATTTTTACTGTGAAAACAACTCTTAATAAATATCAGTTATGGGCTTGACCATGATGTTTTACACCAATACTAGATGAATTATTCCAAACCAGTTGGCAGAATACAACTTGATTGAAATCGATTTTAAAACATATTATATTCAACGGATTTTATCAACGCATTATATAGAAGATCCTTATTGAAATATGAACTTCTATCACGCATTGTTTCCTCAACATCATCGAGATCTAGCGGAGCCTTACCCGTTAATCTTTCAACACCGTTCTCAGTAACCACCACTGTGTCCTCAACACGTATGTATAATTCCTCTTCAGGCACCCACATCTGGGGATCAACGGAGAACACCATTCCCGGTCTAAATGGCATTCCATGATAATCTCCTGCATCGTGTACAGCCATACCCACTGTGTGAGAGAGATGCCCGGTGAACTGTAATGCCCTTTCAGCCGCCTTTCTATATATGTCCTTCGAGAA
The DNA here is from genome assembly GCA_038824035.1 of Desulfurococcaceae archaeon. GTDB lineage: Archaea > Thermoproteota > Thermoprotei_A > Sulfolobales > Desulfurococcaceae > UBA285. Next base: position 27,739 of record JAWBBW010000013.1, on the reverse strand, counting down.
CTTGTTTTTATTTATATAGTCAACCATGTTCTCGGCAGCTATTTTCAACACTTCTTCGGGTGTTAAGCCCGGACGAATGCATTGTAACAATGTTTTATGGTATTCCACTATGAAGCCGTATAGTTCTCTTTGCCACTGTAAATACTTCCCACTGACGGGCCACATTCTGCCGATATCACTTGTATAATAGTGGTATTCTGGCGCAGCATCCATGAGCACTAAATCACCTTCTTTCAACATTGTATCATGTAAATAGTAGTGTGGATCCCAAATATTATTCCCAGTGGCAATAATTGAAAGATACCCCTCCCCAGAGCCCCCGTGTGCTATGAAAATAAAGCTCGCAATCGCCCTTAAATGGTATTCCATTAAACCAGGTCGTGTTATACGCATAGCTTCTGTGACAGCGAGTGCTGCCAATTCTCCTGCTTTTCTGAGAAGTTTGATCTCCCTATCTGATTTAATCAATCTCATGGAGTCAAGTATTGGTGTCAAATCTTTGATCACCATTTTGGGAAAACGGGCTTTTAATAACCCAATTAAGTGTTGTTCACGAGGTATTCGTCCATCCCACGGATCCAGCGCTATTAGCATATTAGCATAAGTCACCGTGTAACGACTTTCGGCCCAGCCCTCCGATGGCCTATGTGGGACATAGAGTGTTTTGACATCTTTCAAGTGTTCAAACAGATCCTCCAGAGGGAGAACTTCATCAATTCCACTGAACTCCCTTATTAGATCAGAATCCTCAAGTGTAAGGGTGAATTTACCTCCTTTTATAAACCGTGGTATGTATAACCGCGAAGAACCACTTGCGCCATCTATTAATAGATACGCATGTGGTATCTCAACACCGCAGAGATAATGGAAGTCATTAGATTGGCGAAAACGGTAAAAACCTCTCACGAACGGCATACCTGGTACAAGTGCACATGCTTCTTGGCCTATTGCATCGATCAATTTCTTTCTACGTTCTTTAAACTCTTCTGGGGGGAAATCCTTTAAAAATAACCTTTCTTTCTCAGAGCGCGATGTCCACATAACGCTTTACCCACATTTCCCATATAACTCGGAATTATGTTAAAAATCTGTGTCAATAAACATCTAGGAACATGAGATAAAGAAAAGTCCTTTTCTATGTCTAAACCCTCATATTTTCATAATTTCCCTAAATTACCTGAACGTTTTTCCCAGTTATTTATGTTGTTGTAAAATGAATACTTAATATCTCTCCTTTCCAAATGCCATATCTAAGGGTGTTCGAGTCACTAGGAATTATCTAAAGAAGTGAACCCAGACACCATTATATTGAGAAATGTATTCTAAATGGTATTAGCTCTGTCATAAGCCTTAGTCCTGGTGGAAACCATTGAGTCTTCTCAGCCACACTCATAACGACAGATGCTGTGCTTAAATCGCCTGGTGTACCAGTACTTCTCCATGTTATTGTATAATCCTCCCCATTGATTGTTATTTCATCATATTCTGGCGCTCCGACATATGCGTGAAGCTCTATTCTAATGACTTCTCTATCACCTACATAACCTACACCATAGCCTCTAATACCCTTGTTCATACCACTCTCCACCCTTACACCAGCTGATTCCACTGGCTCCATAGCAGGGACTGGTTCTTGGTATTCAACGACACGGGTTAACTCAATATCGCCTGCACTGGCGATCAAGTAAACGGATTCAGCGTAGCCTACATGACCGGTTATAAGCTTTTTCTCCATCATTCTTTTCACGGTTTCCGGATCTTCGTTCACGCCTATTTTCCTCCTAAAGGGTTCTCTTCGCTTAGCCGCATCAAGGCTTCTAACTGCTTTTATGCTCTTAACAACGGGTACTGTGGAAGATAAAACAGTTGCAAGGGTATCTAGTAGGAACCCGGGATTTATACCTGTTCCAATCACTACTACACCATAGCTCCTTGCAATCTCATCTAATTTTCTCGCTAGTACAGGGTATCTATAATATGGAAATGCCAGTGTTTCACATGTCGAGACAACGTTAACACCCATTTCAATCACACTCAGAATTTGCTGATATACCTCGTTTAAATATGAACGTGTTGCGTGTAACACGGTATCTGATTCACCGAGGACTTGTATTTCTTTGGACACATTCACGCCGTATTTTTCAGTGCCAAGTATTTCCCCAATATCCTTGCCTACGACCTTTTCATCTACATCTACAACAGCAACAATCTCGTGTCCCCTTGATATGGCAACTTTTGCGAGAAGTCGACCAATGGATCCAAAACCGTATATTCCTAGCTTCATATAGATAGACCCTAAGCACGAAGGTAACTTATTTCAAATGCCATTAATAACCCTTATATTACGATATCACGTTGACAAGCTAGTTATGAGTCAACTTAACGGTACAATATCACGGAGTTGATTGAATATGATAACGACATCGATAATGATTTTATTGGATGTGATTGCCGCCGCCGGGATTTGAACCCGGGTCACGGGCTCGAAAGGCCCGCATACTTGACCGGGCTATACTACGGCGGCTTACTTGGAGTCTATGTAATCATATAGTTAATTTCCGTATTTAAAAGCGTTATCATTTTCACTATTGGAAAAAATATAAATACTATTATAAAATGTAAGAAAATGGCAAAAGCGGCGGTCGTCTAGCCTGGACTAGGACGCCGGCCTGCCACGCCGGAAATCCCGGGTTCAAATCCCGGCCGCCGCATTTTCATTTTTATTTCCCATTCCCCTATGTTTTGTTCTCCAAGTCTCCATATGGTTAAACCATTGGAATACGTCCCAGCGATCTGAATATCTCGTGGAATTATTCTTATTTTAAGAAACATCGCGATACCTTGGTATCAAATTTGATCAGGGTTTTCTATATCGTGGAACCCATTTAACTTCGGTAGTTCTAATAATAGGGGTCGTCCAATTACATCTTAATATCCAGGGTATAATCGCGATCCCCGAAATAACGTTGCTCAACGCCATTGCTATCCACACACCCATTACACCCATTTTAAATACGAATGCAAGAATATATCCTAACATGATCCTAATTATCCAAAGCCTTATTATGCCTATCATTGTTGGAAACAATATATGGCCCGATCCTCTTCCAATAGACATTCCGATGAAGAAAATGGCAAAGAAAACCAGCGTCGGGACAAAGATCGTCACAAATCTCTCTGCTTCACTAGCTATTACTTCGTTCGAAGTGAAGAACGAGATAAAGACCTTTCTCGCAAACAACACTATTAAAGAGCCTATAAGAGTTGAACATCCTATGTAAAGCATCGATTTAATGGCCACTTCCCTAGCCCTACTAGGCATATTAGCACCCACAGCTTGCCCCACCATCACTGCTATACTACTTGTGAAACCCCATATAGTCGCATCCGCTATGTCCATTAGGACAAAGCCTATGGCGGCCGCTGTGGCTACATAAACCCCGAACTGATTTATAAGGGAGTTTTGGAGCATAAAAGCCATACTATTGGAAATCATCATCACTGATACGGGCATACCTATTCTAAGACACTTCAAGACCCATTTTGCATCAAACTTGAAAGTTAAACGTGGCCTTAGAGATGAGTATTTTGTATTAAGATATGTCACTAAGACCATTAACCCAGTTAACCTCGCTATCACAGTGGCTATGGCTGCGCCGATGACGCCCATTCTTGGAAATACTACAACGTTATTTACTTCTAAACCCAATATCATCAAAGGGTCAAGCAGGAAATTCACCAAGGATGCTACAATGTTTATTCTGGAGGGAGTTCTAGTGTCTCCAATCGATTGAAATATTGTGGAATATGTAAGCGTGAACGCTGAAAGCACCATATCGATGGATATTACCCCGGAGTACTTCATTACATAATTGAATAACTCCGGCGGAGTCCTAATAATGTATAGGAAAATGTATTGCCTTACCATTAGGTACAGTGACGTTGCGATCAAGTTCAATAACAAAGTCGCGGAGATGAAATGAGAAATTACCTTTTTAGCCTCCTCATAGTCTTGTGCACCCACATATTGACTTATAATGGCTAAGTTAGCCACTACTAATCCCTGAGTTAACGCGTTTATAAACATGAAGGTAGGCCATATTTGCCTTGGCACGGCTGGGGCTATTTCGTCATACCTACTTAGCCAAAAAGTGTCCACGATATTATATGATATATTAACGAGCTGAACTACCATTAAAGGTAATCCTAGCCATAGTAATGTTGTGCCCACACGGCCCGTTAATATCTTTTCACGATTTACCGCAACACTTTCCGTAATTGTCACCTCGCTGGATCATTATATCATGGGTATGGATTAATTCGGGCAAAGTTTAAATACTGTTAACCGACTTCACCACGTCAATGAGCATTGCTACATAACATAGCTAAATCATCTTGTAAACATAGCTTATCTGTTCGTGTTTAAAACAGCAATGATGTGGCTAGCTAAAGAGGGGCCTATAAAAATAAATCTACTGATTTAATTAATTGTTTTTATCCAAAACACTCATTCGTGTTGGACCTCTATTGTTCCATGCATAATAGGGTATTGCGGTAAAAGTCGTCTTCTCGAATATCTCCTCGGCCTCGGAGAGAGCATGTTCTCTATAAAGCCTATCCCCACGATTGCGCAGTACATATCCATTACCCTTTAACACAACTACGCCATTCAATAGACCTGGGACATATTCTTCCCTTAGGTCCACCTCACTTGGCTTTATAAATAGATCTCTTATGTCGAAGTTCTCATTGTCCTTTTGTTCAATGCAATATATTAATGGACCTCTAGCAATGGCTAACTTGTTATAATCGCTCTCGATCCATGGATGTGCCCTGACAAGCCTCGGCTTAATTGGCAGATATATCTCGACGTGGTCGCCTATATCCCATTTTTTCATTATCTCGAAATATGTTCCCGGCACTGGCTCGAATACCTTGCCATCAATTTTGATCCTGGGGTAAATGGTCCAGCTAGGTATCCTGATCATGAGTGAGAATTCGTCTGATCTCTCGGGGTATACTTTTAAGGCTATATCCCCTCTCCATGGATATTCGGTAATGGTTTCTATCCCTACTTTATTACCATGTAGATCGATCTCTGCTTTGCTATTAATAAATAGGTTTATCCATATCTTTGGCTCATCTTTTGAAATCGCGTAAGCTATGCTAGGTAAGTACGCCAATTTTGCTTTGGGCCTTGGCTATTATCTCTATGACCTCGTTAACGTTTCTATATAGATCATCTCTCCACTTATGTATGAGCGCGTATGAAGATGCCTCGATCCACTTGTACACATCTGAATCATTGAACCAAAAGACACCTGTATATCCTCCTTCTTTCAATCCTGCCGCTACTCTGAAATTATCAACCCTTCCTGTTTTTTCAAGAAATTCGTATTGTAGTGGCAATGTTCTCTCAACTAGGCTGATGATCCTGGGCAACCAGAACATATCATTAATTATTATCTTGTTTAGGGGAGCAGATATCAACTTAGCATACGGAGATCTACGCGTATCTACTACGTATACTTCTTTTAGAGAGAACAATACTCTGCACCAAATAAATAAAAACATAAATCTTAAATAATAAACCTTGAACTGGAAGAAATGATCTGGAGAAAAACTTGATTAGCCCTCCTTGAACACCTTAACCATGATTGGATATAGAATAAAGGTTACCATTACTCCCAGGTACCAGCTCAAATTCGTGGGAAACACCAGGGGACCTAGCTTTACTATATCTCCTATAACATAGCTGAACACATAGATGATCACTATAGAGATCACATATGACATTATCGCCGCGTAACTATATCTATGATGTCGAATGTTGTCATTATCATCACTATATAGCTTCTCAACATCATAATTCCTCTTTTTGACAATGTAGTAATCAGACAACATTATGCCTGCAATAGGTCCCAGTATTATGCCATAATTAGCAGTAAATGCCGCGACATAATTGACTATGTCGGGGCCTCTTTCGACCGCCCACCAAGGAGCTAATACAAAACCTATCACACCAGCTATAGCGGCCGCTATGCCCCATTTCAATTTGAAACCGGCTGTGAATATGTTCATTAATGCTGGTATATTAGCTGTTATATCTGTGCTGAAAGGGGCTATGAACGCGAACACCTGGCCTAAGATAATCGAGATCATTCCAGGCGCCGTGTACAATATTATCTCTTGTGGCGTCGAATAACCCGTAAATAACACCATGTAATATCCCAATAATGATGCCACAACGGATGTTAACACAATACCTATCATTGGCCCTATTAAGAGGGCCTCCACGCCTCTCCTATCAGCATATAGGCCTCTTGCCAGGTCACTTATGTTTAAACACATTGTAGCCCAGAAATTAGTCTGCACTGCTAGGTATACAGCGAATTCCTTTGAGAATATGCCCTTGCCAGCTGGGGCCATGGGAGACGATGTATATCCACTTAAATAAATGGTCAACCAGATGAAATATAGCAAGAGCATTGGCCCTGTTAAATTAATAAACCTGGCCACAGTCTTCAGGCCTTTAGCCATGATCACAGTGGCGAACACCACATATAGTGCTACAACGATTACTACGTATTTGAACGACGCCGATACTATGGTCTCTGGGTTTCTCCCGCCATAGCTTAATATGTAAAGAGCTACCATTAACATGGCTAAACTACCATTATATACCTCAATACCATACCATCCAGCACCCACAATACCTCTCAACACAACCGGTATTAAGGCGCCTCGTGAACCCCAGCTTGCCCTTAACTGAATCGGATAAGGTATACCATATTTAACACCTGGTAATCCGTTCAATAGCAATACTATTGCAGTGGCTAAATTACCCAGAAATGCCCCAAGCGCGATTTCGAGCGCATTTAGACCAAGAGAATAACCTATCGAGCCGAGGAAAAACAGTGGAATACAGACATTCATGCTGAACATCATCCAGGTAAAGGTTAACCTACCATAAAGCCTTTTATCAGCTGGTATTGGTAAAAGGGCTTGATCTATTTCTTTTTTGGACTTATTTTCATAAATCATTGATGCCCAGTACTGCATTTAATTATCAAAGTCATTTTTAAATGTTATTTAAATAATTAGGGCGAACTTCATAAAGTATTTTTTACATGCCTGGCTTTTCAATAATCTGGATGTGATAATATTTTCCAGGTGTCTATATGCCGAAAGTAGCCGTTATAATGGGTAGCAAAAGTGATTGGGAATATATGAAAGAGGCCGTAGATGTTCTCAAGCAATTCGGGGTAGATGTGGAGGTTAGAGTTGTATCAGCTCATAGAACTCCTGAATTCATGTTTGAATTCGCTAAAACAGCCGCCGAGAGAGGAATAGAAGTCATAATAGCAGGCGCAGGTGGTGCTGCACACTTGCCTGGAATGACAGCTTCCTTGACTCATTTACCTGTAATAGGTGTTCCAATCCCATCTAAGTATTTGAATGGGCTTGACTCATTGTTATCGATTGTTCAAATGCCTTATGGAACCCCTGTAGCCACGGTTGCGATTGGTAATGCAAAGAATGCTGCCTTATTAGCTTTACGTATACTCGGGATCAAGTATTCTTGGATCGCTGAGAAGATCAAGAAATTCACGGAGGATATGAAAAATGAAGTCCTCTCTACAAGACTTGAATGATATTAAAATAGGAATACTGGGAAGTGGGCAATTAGGTTGGATGATGATACTGGAGAACAGAAAGTATCCATTGAAATTCTACGTAATGGGGGCAAAAGATGATCCGGCATGCAAAATAGCCGATAAATGTTACGATCCAGACAACTACAGGGAATTAATAGATTCCGTGGATGTAGTTACATTCGAGTTCGAACATGTCTATGAAGATGCACTTAAATATGCTGAATACAAGGAGAAGTTACTTCCAAAACTCCATGTCGTGGAGCTTAAAAGAGAAAGATGGAGAGAAAGATTGTTTTTCAAGGAACATGGTATACCTACTCCTAGGTTTCATATCGTAGATAATGCTGAAGAGGCGTTCAAGATTGTAAGAGAAGAATTCAATTATCATTGCGTCATAAAGCAATCTAAGGGCGGATATGATGGTAAAGGGCAATACTTTATAAAAAACAAGATCGATCTTGACAAATACGAAAGAACCTTGTTGCATCTAAATGATATCTTAGTAGTCGAAGAATATGTGGATTTCGACTATGAGGCATCAATCATTGTTGCAAGGAACATTAATGGCGAATTCGTTGCCTATCCACCAACTTACAATTATAATGAAAAGGGGATCTTAGTTTACAATTATGGGCCTTTGCAAGACAAGGAAATATTTGATAAGATGATTGAAATCGCGAGAAGGCTCTGCGAGAAATTAAATTACATAGGGGCCATGGGAATAGAATTTTTTGTAAAGGACAAAGAAGTATTGGTGAACGAATTCGCTCCCAGAGTCCACAATACAGGACATTACACATTAGATGCTGCTTTTGTTTCCCAGTTTGAACAACACATTAGATCAATATTAGGGTTAGAACTAGCTCCTACTATGCTCTTATCGCCGGGTGGAATGGTTAATATCATTGGATTAGATCTATCTGATATACCTTTAGAGATAAATAAGTATGGTAAATTATATTGGTATGGTAAAAAAGAAGTAAGAAAAAGAAGAAAAATGGGCCATGTAAATGTGGTAGGCCGAGACCTAGTTGAAGTTAGGCATAAAATAAACATGATATTAAAGCTATTGTATCCAAATGGTATGGATCTCTAGGATTCCGAACAATATTTTTATATATAACTCTAAGCAAAATCCTGATTTTGTGATTATATACATGACGTGGTGTATTACATGGACAGGAAAGATATGGACGATATTCGCAGAATAGCCATTATAGGTGCTGGAAAAATAGGTTCAGCTATGATCCAGGCTTTTAGGGATTGCTTTAGATATATCGAAATAATAGCAACAGGTAGAAGAGAGTCCACTCTTAAAAATGCCGAGTTATTAGGAGCGATTGCCACTAGGGATAATAATGAAGCTGTCAGTTCCTCCGATCTCGTGATTCTCAGTGTAAAACCCCATCATTTGCCAGATGTAATTAGACAAGTAAATAAAGATAATTGGAGAGATAAAATAGTAATTTCCATAATAGCCGGTGTGAGACTTGATACGTTGAGGCTAATACTCGAAGGCGCCGAACTCTACAGGGCTATGCCCAACATTAATGCATATGTGAAAAAATCTTCAACAGCCATCGCAACCTTGAGCGAAAGTGTTCATAAGGACATCGTCGAGAGGCTCTTCACCTGTTTAGGATCTGTGTACTGGGTTCCGGAGGAAATACTTGATGCATGGACAGCGTTAGCCGGTAGTGGCCCAGCATATATAGCTGAGATCATAGATGCGTTGGTCCTAGGTGCCGTGGCCACAGGTATGCCAAGGGATTTGGCTTATAAAGCAATATTAGATGTCCTAGAGGGCACAGCCATCTTGCTTAAAAATAAAAACGAAATACATCCAATCGAAGTAAGAGATGAAGTCACTACGCCTGCCGGCACAACTATAAGGGGGTTAATGGTGTTCGAGTCCAGAGGTGTTAAGGCGGCTTTAATGAGAACCGTTGAAGCCGCATATAAAAGATCTTGTTACATAGGCAAGGAGATAGATGAATACGTTCGGAAAGAACTAGGTATATATGGTGATTGATGAGAAACAACTACATAGAACGTGCCATTTCATTTCATATGTGCCAGTGAACTAACGATATCTTACCAGCTCTACTATTTCCTTAATAATTTCTATAGATTTATCGGGATCGCGTATAAATAATTTGGCTAATTCCCAGGCCCGGTCATCCTTGTCTTCGAATAACGGCTTAACGAACACATTAAACACTATATAGAGGACTGAATCGATGCTACTCCCATACATTTTTAATAACATGTCCCTGAATTTACCTGGTTTTTCTAAAAACGCGTTGTGGCACGTAGTGCCGATCTCGCGAATACACATAAGATCCAGTGCTTCGAGAAGTCCGGGAACGTGGTTCCTGATCTTTTCTCTCATAACACTTATGATCTCTTGCCATGTCATTTTTATTTAACCTCCAAGAAGTTTGTTAAACCCCTATTTAGCCTGAGTACTATGCTAATAGAAATAACCATTACGATCAAGGTCAAATATAGTATTGAAAAGCTTGTTTCAACACCCTCACACATATTTACACCTGTTCTTAGCAGGTTTACCACATGTGTTACTGGGTTAACCAATGTGATCAATCGAAGTGGTCCGGAGACATTAGTTAACCTATAGTAGGCCGGTGTAAACACTATTACCGCTATGAGCATTAATGATAGAAGTGGTTCCAAAATTAGTCTGTTTTTAATGTAGAGCCCAAGCCATATGCCTATGAGCGAGCATAAAGTCAACAAATACACCAGCCCAATCAATAAATAAGGCCAATTAACCATAGCTGTATACTTACTTATTACCAGTAAAAAGCCAAACAATACTGGAATAGAGAACACTAAGTATGTTAGTACATACGATAATATGATCTCAGAGAAGCCGGTAGGAAGAGAGGCATACAATTCCACTACGTTTTCATCGAAGATACCGCCTACGAGCAACGCCACAGGTAATACTAGTGTGGAGAACTCGGAAATAACTATGAAGCCGGTCAATGCCATTATTATGTGATTGGGGGAATCAGGGCTTAGTAAGATCACTATTATCAAATATGATAATGGTATTAACAAGCTCGTGGTCAATACATTAAGCCAATATAGTCTAAGTGATCTTATATTGAAACACATGGTTTTAAATAATTCATATAAATTCATTAATTCACCTCGAATTTACTTTCTTGAAAACCGCTTCCATGAAAGACTCGAAGGAGGGATATTCAAGTATCAATTTGATCTCATTTACCCCATTAGAGGCTATGTATTCAAGGTCTTCTGCAGCTTTAATCAAGGAATCGTAATTTACTATAAGCGTGTCCGAGTCATATTTAATCACACCGTTCCTTATCATTATTTTTATCAAATCACTATCATCCATGTTTCTTGGATAGATCCTAAGTTCGGCCTCACTGAGGCTTGGAAGAGATCTTGCGTGGAAAACCACTTGTCCATTCATCATTAAGTAAAACCTCTCACATAACCGTCTAACCTCTTCTAGATCATGCGATACCAGTAAGACAGCCTTATTGTTACACTTGAATTCGCTGATCAAATCCCATACCGCCTTCTTCCTAATTATATCCATGAACGATGTTGGTTCATCTAGGATCATTATCCTGGGATTTTTTATCAACGCGATACTCATTAATACGAGTTTTCTTAAACCAAGGGATAATTGATATCCAAGAAGATCTTTTACATCATTTAAACCAAGTCTCTCCAATATATTGACAACATCATCTATTCGAGTCCTTGCCAGGGATGCGACATATTCTAAGACTTCAATGGGTTTATGTGCGGGAAACATTACAGGTAATTGTGGCACGTATCCCACTTCTCTCTTAATAATGGATTGACTCATGAACGGGTCTACGCCGAGTACTTTGATCTCACCTTTTGTAGGCCTTAAAAGCCCTATTATCTGGCGTATAAGTGTTGTTTTACCAGCTCCGTTAGGTCCCACAACACAGGTTATTTCACCTGCATTAACCTCTATTGCTACATCCTTGTTGGCGACGATACCGTTCGGATAGATCTTGGTAACACCTTTAACAAATATAACGGGGTCATGCATTTTCCATTAAACCTCTATACCTTGATTTTACATATGCATATAGAATTCTCCTCAACAAATTCTCGCCGAACAATGCTTTGACACATGATGGTATACCACGAGATCTCAAGTAAATACATCCTCCAAAACATAAAGGGGCATACTTGCACTCAAACATACACTGAGCATCTTCGACAAGGGTTTTAACCCAGTGCATGGACTTAAATTCGATTATGCCATTATCTCTTATAAATCCCTCTGCTTTCTCATAAAGCAATGCAGGACATCTATACACTCTTAATTGCTCATCTATGGAGAAACCATTTATAGATCTACAGGAACAAGGGCCTATGATAAAGTTCTTTACAGTGCCAAAACCTTTAGACGATGCATACTCTATTATCTCCACGATGCGATGTAATATATCTATATAGTACTGGGCATATGTTTTCTTACCTTTGAATGGCTTATATTTCCCAGCTTGATCCGGTATTACTGGCGAGAAATCGATGGAGTCAATTTTATTTCTTAAACCATGTTCATCGAGGAGATCCACGAACTCTACGAGCTTATCTATGTTATGCTCATCCACGTTAACCCTTATTACAATCCATTTGTTGTACTTATCAATGAATTGCAAAGTGTTCTTGAATATTGTCTCAAAACTTCCGGCTCCGTTTTTAAAGGGCCTTCTCTTATCATGCACCTCCATGGTACCGTCAATCGTGATTTGAATGGTGTCCACATTACTTATTACATCCTCTACGTCATCTATGATTGTTCCATTTGTGACCAACATTACACGAAGTCTTGATCCATGCTCACTGGCCAATTTGTTTAAATCCTTCAGTATAACGCGGGCTGTATTTGCATTGAGTAGCGGCTCGCCGCCAAATAAAGCCACATCTATCTCCTTTGAACCTTCTTGTAGTTTTCTTTCCACGAATTTTTTCATTAAGCACCATTTGGCAATCGTGAGATCGCTACCTTCTAGCATAGGTCTATGGGATTGATAACAATATATGCAGGCCAGGTTACACCTATTGGTAAGAGATAGGAACAATAATAGATTTTCCTTTGAAAATCTCAGGGAATATGTGAGATATTTGAAAAGAGCTCTTTCATCAATATCTTCATCCAGGATTATATACAAGTCCTTTAAAGTCTTAACCAATTCCTCGTCTACAAGTATATTGGCCAATTGACCACTCAAAATTTCCCGGGCATATTTGTTTTCAAGAAGAATTATCGACCTGGAAAGAGCATTGTAAACAAGAGAGTAATGTTGATCAAAGGGAAAAACAAAATTATACTTGGATATCTTCATTAAAACCCCATCTCATTGTTAAGGATTTCTATGGTTTTTTACTAGCAATTATTGGCCCACAGAACAACTTACATGGAGGAATAAAATTAGGTTCTTCGATCCTTATTATTTCCCTTTCTAATATAATTATCTTTGGCTTTGTCCCACCTTTGTTCACAATTCCACCTGTGAATATGATTATCTCTGGGAGTATATAATTTTTTCGGTTTTTTCCTAATAACCTTATAACCTAATAAGCTATATAGACCTTGCTCACCAAGTATAACTTAGAAGTAGGTGGCAGGATATGGTTAGCTACGAAGGCCTTGATCAATTGAAAGACAGGGTTATTATTGCTGGTTTCGGAGCTGTTATGGAAAAGTTTTCGATTTTGGCTAATCCCACCAGGAAGGCTATTATATACTTATTGGCAACAGAGGGTCCTCTAACACTTAAGGAGATCTCAGAAAAATTGGGTCTATCACCCTCCACTGTGTCTGATCATTTGAGGAGACTTAAATCGATCGGCATAATAACCGAGGCAAAGGAACAACCAAAAAGATTCAAAATAGAGATTTATTACAAACTCTCTGCTCCATATTTCTTAACCAGTGAGTTAAATAAATTAAGAAATGAATTAAATAATCTATTAGATAAGTACAAGTTATTTATGAATGAAATTAATAAACAGCTAAAAAATATCATAAACAAATATGGTTTAAAGTGCTTGAAAAACAACATACAGCTGGAAAAAATATCGATGGCTCTAACCATAAGTCTAAGTCAAATCATTCTTGGCGAGATCTCCGAAGAGCCCATTGTTTATTTCATAATAGTGGATCAATCGGTTAATTAATATCATTCGATCTCAATCCTTTGATATATGTCTTAAATTGATAACCAGCCTTAATATCGTTATATTTTCCTAGCTCTTAGATGTTGGTGAAGCACTATATTCTGGATAATCTATTTAACGGAGCTATCAATAATTGTGATAGTTAGAAAAACAAAACCGGTGCTTACTATGGCCAATCTAATGAACGAGTTAGAAGCTGAAGGAAGAAGAATTATTGAGGATGCAAAAAAGAAGGCTAATAAAATAATCGAAGATGCCAAGAAAAAGGCAGAGGAAATATTGTCGGATAGGTCGTACGAGGTCGAACTTTTCAGGTACAAAGAACTTATCGAGAAAGAGATCGAGGCTGAATCAGAGAAGATCATCAAGGAGGCTGAGAAAGAGGCCATTAATATAAGGAACAAGTACAGGGATAAAGTTAGGGAAATAGCCATTAAATTGGCTTCTCTTGTTCTTGCAATTGAAATTTAGGTGTTTACATGCCGGGAATCAGTCAGTTACTATTAAGTAAGCCTGATGTCGGAGTTAAGTCTTATATCATTGTCCCAAAAGATGTCTTAGACAGCGTTCACGAGGAACTTGTCAAGAAAGGTTTGTTAGAGCCCCTTGCCCCAAGTGTAAGCAAGGTTGAATATGAGAAAATTAAATCACGGATAGTGCTTCTGGATTATTCAGTTAAGGTATTTGAATATTTGAACTCATATATCGAAGAACCTGTGATCTTGGAAATAAATCATATCCAACCCAATACAGAAGAGGAGTTGAGAAAGCTCTACGGCAAGTTGTCTAATGTTATGGAGACCATTAAACTACTGGAGAATAAAACCAGGGAACTTGAAAGAGAGCTGTTTATTTCTAGAGCTTTACTAACAGTCTTAAATGAAATTGTAACCAAGTATAGCGGAGATCTCGACACCTCTATTCTAGACTATGAAGGAGATCTTATTGTGGCAAAAACCATTGTAGGTGAAGTAGCAGATGTTAAGAAAATGATAGACAACGCATTGAAAACCATTACTTATGTGGAATTGGATGAGAACGTTGCAATTGCTGTTCTATTAGCCGAGAGATCGAAATATAGTGAACTGAAAGGCCTGAAAATAACATGTGTGGATATAATCAACGAATACGGGGTAATTAAGTTAAATGAGGCCTTGGAGAAATTAAGAAATAAAATAAAAACTATTTCATCGGAACTCTTAGCCCTGAGAAACAAGATCAGAGAAGTTCTGCGATCAAATTTAAGAGATCTCGGTGTTTTCAAGGTCTTAATAGATATGGAAAGAAATAAGCTCTCACTTCTAGAGAAAGCCATGGAATCCCAATATTTAGCATTGATCGTTGGCTGGACCCTCGAGTCGAAGAAAGACGAGTTAATAGAGATTGTGAACAGATATAGGGGTTATATAGTCTTTGAAAACGCATCAAATCCTCCTGTGGATTTTAAAAACCTAAGGCCATTTAAGCCATTCGAGATCTTCACAGAACTCATAGGTTACCCTTCCCCTTCTGAAAGAGATCCTACGCCGTTAATCACGTACCTGTATCTTGTTTTCACGTCCCTGATGCTAGCCGATACTGGCTATGCACTGGGCTTAGTCATAGGTGCTTTATTTGTATTACCATTTTTTATTGAGAATAGAGATACATTGAAAAGATTACAAACAATAGTATACATAGCGGCAGGTGTTTCAGCTATAACCGGTTTATTGGCAGGTAATTTCTTTGGCTCTCTTATAGGGACATATATATCGCAATATATACCCCGTTTAATACCATCTCTTCCACCGCGTTTGCAGTATGTTGAAGGAATAAGTAGGTCTATAACACAGTACATAACAATATCGCTTATAATTGGTTATTTCGTGATCTTGGTATCTCATGTACTTGGATTATGGAAAGCTTTGTATTACAGGGATAAGATCAGATCAGCGGGCGAAATCGTTTTGGTAGGTATAATACTTCTATCACCATCTTTGATATCCATGAAACTTCCCATCAATGTCGAGGTTATAGGGTTCTCGCGTGTGTTGCCAGGAGTAATTATTGAATACGTTGTTTACATGTTCATAGTGATCTATGTGGTCATCAGGGTTTTGTCGGATAAATTAATCGGCGCTATGTTATGGATATTTGACCTGCTCGGCGTGCTCACAGACATATTGTCTTTTATTAGAATAGCAGGCATAGCCATAGGTGGTGCTATATTGGCTGAATTAATAAACTCCTTTATACTGGGTGTATACGTATCTACATCTGCTCTAAGCCCTGTGATAGGGGTTCTTGCAGGTGTTTTCACAGGTATGATCGCGCATTTATTTAACCTAGCCATATCTAGTTTAAGTCCATTTATACACTCGTTAAGATTGGTGATATATGAGGTGTCGTCAAAATTCTATGAAGGCGGAGGTAGGAGGATGAACCCAGTGAAAGTAACGCTAGGTGTTTTTAAAATAGGCCAACACGCGTCACTCAGTCAATGAAGCGGTGATCTCCGAAATTTTATTAAAGCCGCCTTTAATTGTAATTCTCCATGGTATTGCTCATAACATGGTGACTGATGTGGAGTACTCGACATTGATCGCATATATAGGGCCGGGTATCGCTGAGGCCCTTGCCACTGCTGGAAGTGCCCTGGGTATGTCTGAGGCAATAGCATCTGGCATACCCACGATATCAGAGGACCCTGCCTATAGGGGCAGGGTATTTGCACTGGCAATGTTGCCAATGTCTCAAACTCTACTATATGGATTCGTATACATGTTCCTCTCATATAATCTCATATTGCCACAAATATTAGCTAAATATCAGACAATACCTCCTCATATAGCTGGAGCTATATTTGGGATAAGCCTAGTAGTGGGATTTGCTGAAATGTTCTCAGCATGGATGCAAGGAAGAGTATGTGGCTATGTAGCATCTCAGCTTATAAAGACTAGAGGAGGTATATTTAGTAGTGGAATAATATTAGCTGCTTACGAAGAACTCATTGGTATCTTAGGTATGGTGTTTGGACTACTTGTTTCTTTCGCATTAATGTAACAATGGTTTTGGAGGGAGGTTAATGAACATTGAAGAGATACGTAAAGCTGTGATCGAGAGAGCGAGTTTTGAGGCAAACGAGATCTTGAGAAAAGCCGAGGAAGAGGCATCTAAGATAATCAAAGAAGCAATAGAGAAGAAAAATCGGCTAATAGAAGAAGAGAGGAAAAAGATCATAGAATCCATAAAAGCTGAGGTAAGACTTTCCGAGGCGAGATTAAGGGCAAGAGCGCTTATCCTAATGGCCAAGAATGAGATCGTGGAAGCAATAAAGAAAAACGCGTTGGAGATAATTAATTCACTAGATCTTGAAAAGAGGAGAGAATCGCTCAAAAATATCCTGAGAGAATCCATAGAGGAGTTATTTTTCACTGTGAATGAGCCGTGGAATATTGTGATAAAGGTAAGTGAAAAAGATATTCCATTAATAAAAGAGATCATTAGTTCCCCTGAATTTCTTGGTCGTACCATAGATATAAGCAGGATCGAACCAATCGATATAAAGGGGGGCACAATATTATCATGCTGTAATGATGAAGTGGTCATAGATAATTCATATGAGAGTAGATTTGAAAAAGCACTGAGATTTATCCTACCAGAATTATACAGGGTTACCTAGTTTGATTAAACAAAGCTTTTCCCAAAATTATGGTCTCAGCTTGCTTTACATCGAATTATCCAAGCCCCCTTTGATTGAAGAACTTATCTCCAGTATATTGGAAAACAAGGAAATGGATGTTATATCAATGATCTCTAGACCATACGTGAGATCATGGTTACAATATTTACTCAGTGTTAGGGACCCCTTAGAAATAGGTTTAAAGATAACCGAACTTTACAGAGAGGAGTTACGCAACATAGGGTCCCTGCTACCTCATAAGTACGCTATGTATATTGATACTTTCTTCGAGTTTTTCATAGTGGATGAGATATACGCATCACTTTATTCCAAGAGCCGTGGAATAACTGGGCCTGGTACCGATGAGCTACGTGGTTACAACTCATGTATTACAAAAGATCCATTTGAAATATATACATGTGTATTAGAACGTATTATTAGAAAAATAAACGACCATGTAACTGTATTACAAGGTAGACGTGGAAAGGCCCTTGCAAGTGCGATGACCATAGCAATGTCGAAATATATTAGGTATTTGGAAAACGAGAAAAAAATTGGAATTGTAAGGCAAATCGTTTCCTCAGATTTTCTGAAAAAAAGATATGAGATGTTCAAGGAGATTGATGAGTACATTTTATGGAGATGTGTTAATATACTTGAAAAAACATGGGAAAAGTATTCCTCGAACCCATTATTTCAATTCATCAATGAAGCCAAAGAGATTTACTGGTTTTTGAAAAACGAGCTATATTATTCAAATGATCTCCTCTCTCTATTAACATTTTATCTGGTGACAAGATATTATGAAGCGTATACATTGCGATATTTAGTCACCAGAGGTCTTTTGAAATGGTAATCGAGAGGACCAAGGTATTCGTAATTGCAAAAAGGGATACGATACCGTTTTATAAAATACTTGGTATAAATGATATCATCGTTATTGAAAACAAAGAGAACACGTTAAATAAATTAAAGGAGCTTATTGAACGAGAAGACACAGCTGTTGTTTTCGTGGAAGAAAGCCTTCTCCCAGAAAATCATGACTTCTCTCTTTTGAATAGAAAAGGCCTATATCCCCCAGTAGTAATAATTCCAGATTCACATGGTAATATAAGTAAAGATCCACTAACGTATTATAAAAAATTCGCGATCAAACTACTCGGATATGAGGTGGAGATAACGTGAGCACTACACGCATTGGAAAAATCTATAGAATATCTGGCCCACTAGTTATAGCAGAGGGCATTCCAAGGCCCTTCATGTACGAGGCTGTGTATGTAGGGGAAGAGGGGCTTTTCGGCGAGATCATTGCGATAAGAGGTGATAAAACATATATACAGGTCTATGAAGAGACAAGTGGATTGACCATAGGCGAGAAAGTGGAGGCGACTGGAAAACCTATATCAGCTGAATTAGGTCCAGGCATCATATCATCTATATATGATGGGTTACAAAGGCCAGAGACAGAAATAGGTAGGATATTAAATGATATTTTCATTAGAAAAGGCGTGAAAATAACTTCGCTGGATCGAGATAAAAAATGGAACTTTACGAGGGAAAAGAGCCTTAAAATAGGGGACAAAGTAGGTCCAGGAGACATCTTAGGCTATGTCCAGGAAACACCGATTTTTCTACACAAGATAATGATCCCACCGTATATTCACGGTCACCTAAAATATGTAATGGATGATGGTGATTACAGAGTCGAGGACACGATTGCAATTGTAGAAAACGATGGAAAAGAAATAGAGGTTAAAATGTATCACACCTGGCCTATAAGAAAGCCAAGACCATATTCAGAGAAGTTATCGCCAAACGAATTGTTCATAACTGGTATTAGAACAATAGATCTGTTATTCCCAATGGCAAAGGGCGGCAAGGCGGCTGTTCCAGGCGGTTTCGGCACCGGCAAGACAATCATTCTACAACAACTAGCTAAATGGTCCCATGCAGATGTTGTCATCTTCGTGGGATGTGGTGAAAGAGGCAATGAAATGGCAGATGCCCTTAAGAGCTTTAACAAGTTAATTGATATGAGAAAAGGCAGGCCAGTAATGGAGAGAAGTATTTTCATCGCTAATACTAGCAACATGCCTGTGGCAGCACGTGAAACAAGTGTGCTACTCGGTATTACCCTAGGAGAGTACATCCGGGACATGGGATATGATGTGTTACTAGTAGCCGATTCAACTAGTAGATGGGCAGAGGCCATGAGAGAGATCAGCAGTAGAATGGAAGAGATGCCTGGTGAAGAAGGATTCCCTGCTTATCTGACAAGTAGATTAGCAGAGTTCTATGAAAGAGCTGGAAAGGTCAAGGCGTTAGGCAACCCCGCAAGAACGGGTAGCGTGACTATATTTGCATCTGTATCACCACCTGGCGGTGATTTCAGTGAACCAGTTGTGAGGAATACTCTCAGATTTGTCCAAAGCCTATATGCACTTAGCTACGATCTCGCTACTCGTAGACATTTCCCAGCCATAGATTGGCTTATCAGTTATAGCCTATATGTAGACTTCATAGCACAATATTTAAATGACATCTCAGCTGGCAAATGGACATATTATAGGAACACTTTTCTAAGAATCCTACAGAGAGAGTCAGAGCTCTTGGACATAGTAAGGCTCGTAGGAGTGGAGACTTTACCAGAGGATGACAAGCTCCTACTTGAAGTAGCACGTATGATAAGAGAGGGTTTCCTCCAGCAAAATGCTTTTGATCCATACGACGCGTATTCCCCCCTTGAAAAGGGTTTGTTAATAATGAATGCAATCATGGAATTCTATGAGAAAGCACAAGAACTGATATCCAAAGGAATACCTTTCTTCAAGATCAGGGAATTGAAAAGCCCATATATTATCTATAAACTTAAGCTTTACGATCTAGAAGAGGCTAGAAAACTATACCAGGACTTCATGACGAAATTTAGAGAGGAGTTAAAGGAGATGGTGGGCAAGTATGAATACGGCTAAAACCAAGCTTTTAATTAGAAAAAGCCGACAAATCGTAGGCGCCAAGGGTTCCTTGATATTTGTAAGATCATTGGGCAACGTGATGTACGGCGAGCTAGTTGAGATCGAGATAAATGGGGAAACCAGGATAGGTCAAATTGTAGATATAAGCAGAGATATTGCCGTGATCCAGGTGTTCGGTTCTACACAGGGAATCGCACCTGGTAAATCAGTTGTTAAATTCAAAGGGGAGAAGTTGAGCATAGGTGTCTCCTTTGATATGGTGGGTAGGATATTAAATGGGTTAGCAATACCAATAGACAAAGGTCCTTCCATTATTCCCGAGGACTATTTAGATATCCATGGCTCGCCTTTGAACCCAGCACTTAGAATCCCTCCCTCGGAATTCATAGAAACAGGCATATCCGTCATAGATGGCATGTTAACCCTTGTAAGAGGCCAGAAACTCCCCATATTCTCTGGTAGTGGTTTACCACATAACAAAATATCTATGCAGATAGTTAGACAAGCCAGTGTGAAAGGAAGCGTTGAGAAATTCGCAGTAGTGTTCGGCGCTATAGGGGTTACCCATGAGGAAGCTATGTATTTCCTAAATGAACTAAGAAATATGGGCGTTATGGATAGAACCATCGCGTTTTTAGCGCCAGCTTCTGCGCCACCCGTGGAGAAACTTGCACTCCCTAGAACAGCACTTACCGTTGCAGAGTTCTTAGCATGGAGGTATGACATGCATGTCTTGGTGATATTGACAGATATGACCAATTACGTAGAGTCTTTGAGAGAGATCTCGGCAGCTAGAGAGGAGGTGCCAGGAAGGAGGGGTTATCCAGGCTATCTCTACACAGACCTGGCCACCATATATGAGAGAGCTGGGAGAGTCGAGAGCAAAAAGGGCAGTATAACAATAATGCCTATATTAACTATGCCTGACGATGACATAACTCACCCAATACCAGATCTAACAGGTTATATCACAGAAGGGCAAATAGTGTTGTCAAGGGACCTTTGGAGAAAAGGCATATATCCACCAGTAGACGTGTTCCTTTCACTTTCGAGAATGATGAAAGAAGGTATTGGCGAGGGTAAGACAAGAGAGGATCATCCATCGGTATTCTCGCAATTAATGGCATCTTATTCAGAGGGGCAGAGATTAAGAGAGATAATAGCGATAATTGGGGAGGAATCTTTGACTAATAGAGATAAAAAATATTTAGAGTTCGCTGACCTATTCGAGTCAAGGTTCATTAATCAAGGAGAATACGAGAGAAGAACCATTGAAGAAACACTCGACATCGCCTGGGAGCTATTGTCCATATTGCCAGAGGAGGAATTAACGAGAATGAGATACGAATTAATAAAGAAATACCATCCAAAATATCGACAAAGAGGATCTAAATGAGTTCAAAGATCATTAAAATCCCTCGACCAACAAAAATAGAACTTCTAAGATTAAAGAGAAGATTGAGATTAGCTATAAAATACCATGAAATAGTAAAAGAGAGAGTTGTATTCCTAGTGCAGGCATTTCGCGAGGTCTTGAGAAAATCCTATGACGCGCGTAGGAGATTGAATGAACTGCTCGTCGAGCTTTATACGAAATACTATGATGCAATCAGTCTACACGGATATTACCTACTTGAGAAAGCCGCCAATACTGTATCATCCGACCTGGTGGTTAAAACTAATTATAAAAACATAAGCGGGGTTTGGACATATAGTTTTGAAATAGTAAATATACCCACATCATCCCAGGCCGTGCCAATAGAACTAGCCGATCTACAGGCGAGAAGAAAGGAGATCCTTGAGCTACTATTCAAAATAGCAGAATATGAAAAAGAAATGTTTAACATAGGTAATGAGATACTAAGATTAAAAAGGATTGCTAATATCCTTGAAAAGGTATATATACCCAGACTGAGGAATACGATAAAATATTTATCATTACGATTTGAAGAGCTTTACAGGGAGGATTCTTTGCGTACGCTTAGGATCAAAAAGATGGTAACTGAGAGAGGTGTTATCTAAAACATTCCCACTCCTCATAACACAATCTGTGCTATGTAAGCTTATTTATCTTAGTCCTTTTTAAATAAGACAATAATTGTTCTAGGAAATACCTTGTAGACATACCCGCATTGTATGGAAGTATTATAGTGGCATCTCTCTTTATCTCCTCATCGGCATCGCCGACCACGACCCCTATGCCGGCTGTCTTGATCATATCATAATCTGTCACACTATCTCCTATTGCTATAGACTTAGAGAGATCTATGTATAATTTCTCAGCTATGATTTCCATTCCTCTGCTCTTTGAGCAATACTTTGGATATATATGTAATACATAACCAGTGTAAAGCGCGTATATGTTTGGATATTTCTCCATTATTTGTTTCTCAAGTTCTCTAACTTTCTTGGGATCAGTTCTTATTTCAGCTGGTATATGAAAAGCCCTGTCGCATAACCTATACCTATTGCTACTTGATTCCTCTAGGCCGAAATCCCTTCGTATTTCCTCTACAATATAATCCAATGATTCTTTGCAAAGAACAATCAGTTCTTTGTAGACCTGGATAACACACCCATTCTCTGCCACAAATATTGGTGAAAGCCCTAAATATCTTTGCAATGTCAATACAACTGGATAAGCATTACCTGAAATCAGACATATCGGTATATCATATTTCTCCACATCTCTCAATAACCTTATAACATCAAGCTCCAGCGCGTAACTACCCCTTTTTATCGTTAAAACGCCATCTATATCTGTAAAGACTATGCTTGGTTTATCTCCTCTGAGATTTTTATCAAGTATTTCAATGATATCGTCTTGAAGCAGCTTAAACACCCTTTAAATTGTCAAGACTATAAATGGTTAAAATATTTTTAGGCAGATATTTTCCGCATGATATGGATCTTTTACATAGTTTATTGAAAATAGTGAGCAATACCAATGCCTTATTCTTTCTATCCAGTGTTCGTATGCTGGGTTATTTCTATGTTATGTATTCCCAATATTAAGGGCAACTCATCATATTATACTCCAGGTGTAGGCAATGTGTATTTTCAGAGTCCTTTTGCTACTCGTATTAACATTTTCCCTTATCTTGTACCCCCAATGCCTAGTTACCTACTCGGATATTTCAAAGAACTTAGAGGAGGTGTTAATCGTTGCTCCTAATGGAAAACTCGAATTATCCGCTATACCTGGTTGCGTGGTTATTAGACAGTATAGATATTTTAACATAGTTCTAGCTACATGTCCTATTAACAAGGTAAGTTATTTAAAGCAACTCGGTTACCATGTTTCACCTAATGTAAATGTATCCGTGAGCTGGGTTCATGGCAGATTAAAAATACTTAGTTTTGAGGATTTCCAAGAAGAGGTCGTTAGTTCAAACAAAACATACGCGAAATATTGGTCATGGGCTATATCAAGAACTGGAGTTGACTTAGTATGGAGATATCTTGGCGTGAATGGTTCTAATGCGATAATAGCTGTATTAGACACAGGCATTGATCCAACCCATCCATTACTAAGAGACAAGGTCATTGGTTGGATAGAGTTCGACAACAAAGGCAATCCTGTTTGCTCGAAACCACATGATAAAATAGGTCACGGGACATGGGTCTCCAGTATAATTGCTGGGGGTGACACAGAGCGTTACCCACTAGGGGTTGCTCCAGGTGCTAAACTCATCGTAGCCAACATAATGCCAGGTGGGTTTGGTAATTTAGCACAAGTGTTAGCTGGTCTTGAGTGGGCGCTCGATCCATATGATTGTGAAGGCAGAAAACTTGATCTAAAACCAAATATAGTATCCATGAGCTTTGGCATTGATATCGCTCATGACCAAGCAGAATATATTAAGGTCTTCCTGAACCCTATTTCAAAGCTATTGGAGAACGGTATAATACCGGTCGCCGCAATAGGTAATAACGGCCCCTATGTGACCTCGAGCCCTGGGAATATATGGGGGGTCATAGGTAGTGGTTCAAGCGATTTCAACGACAATGTAGCATGGTTTAGCAGTTATGGTGAAGTGGAATATCCAGAGGGACCGGGGGAATGGCCATTCAAGGGTCGTTATCCCAGCAAGTATGTTAAACCAGATTTTATAGCTCCAGGTATAGATATTCCTGGCGCGTGGCCTGGCAACTTATTATTGATAGGTAGTGGTACTAGTGCATCTACAGCGATCATCTCAGGTATTACAGCCCTTTTATACAGCGTTCTACATGAGAGGGGGTTCCAAGGTCCCTTGCTCATTGAAATTATATATGATATCTTGGTTGAATCGAGTATTAAATCTAACACCCCTGGGGAGGGCCACGGCTTAGTAGATGCTTATTACGCTGTTTCGAGAGCTATGGGCTTGGATATATCTAAGGTTAATATATCGGTTTTGCCAAATGTGATCCAGCCCGGTTTCAACGCTAAGATCCAAGTATCAGGCATTTTCAGAGGCATGAACATTGATGTCTACGTATCCGGTGTCCTAGCTTATAGCGGGGTCTATGAAGAAGGCATAGACATATTTATACCTCCCACTCATCGGGATGGAAACATCATAGCTGTTATTGGCGATGGAGTATATGGAAGAGGTTTAATTAGGGTTTTGCCACTCATGCTTACAACGAGTTCATCTTATCCTGGAGGTGGGATAGAGATCTTTGCCTCAGGGTTAGGTATTGGCGATGAATTAGTCATATATTTGGAAAACAATGTTCTTTCAATAGCCCATAGCGACCTACGTGGTACTCTCTCAGTTAACCTAATAACACCATTTCTTAGCGAAGGCTACTACAAGATTAAATTGATTGACCGGAATTATCCTTACATATCAATAGAGAGAAGAGTTTACATTAATCCAGTTATCCCAGAGACTATCCCTGTGTCCTTTTACACCGAGCCATACTATTTAGCTGGAAAGGAGGGATTTCTATATATCAATCTAGGACTCTATAAGGCTATTTTACTAGATATCAAACCTGTGGAGTCTAATGCATCCATGGTAAAGGTCCTCGACTATGAAAGAGTATATATGACGCTTTACAGGGTTAAAATCTATGTTGAGAAAAACCTATCAAGAGATGACATAGCCATTTTAAATGCCGTAATATCTCTAGGTGGTAGGAAATATTTTTATCTCTTCGTAATAAAGCTGTTACCAGAAGATCCTATACAACATGTAATCGACACATATAGAAGCGATCTCGAGAAAGCCGTTCACCTATATGAAACTAAGATCGATGAAATAAATTATAGTGTTGACCATAAGATAACGCGCTTAATGAATAATATTGCTCTTGTTCTGGACAATATAACGGAGAGGAATAACGAGATCTTACTAACGGTGAATAGTGTTGTCATCAATATTAACGATCTTAACAGGAGAATCGATGATTTAAACAGAGACGTGGGTATTGTATACATCGTTGCCCTTATTTCGATGATCTTCTCAATAATATCAATGATGATGGCTACCTTGGCTCTTCACAAAAAGCGGGGATCTAGTGCTGGGGTTTAATCGCCATAATTTATTTCTCCATGTTATTCCTTGGATCATGTTTAACCATGATTAATTGCATTGTATTACTTATACTCTGCTCAGCCAGAATGCCACTAGTCCCATCATCATCGATATTAATGTATTCCTCCTGGTTGTTTCAAGTATTTCCCTTGATGTATTTCTATGTGCTCTTATCATGTTATGTAAATAAAATGAACCTGATATCACAATCAATACCATATATAGTATATTCGTAGTAGCTATCACCCCTGTTATAATACCCATGGCCACACCCATAACGGCTACGATGATCATGAGGTGCTTGGCTTTTCTCACTCCTATTTTAATGGGTATTGTTTTATATCCACATAGCTTATCGCCTTCCAGGTCTTGGATCGCCTTGAGTATTTCACGAGCCAATGTCACCAGGAATATTGTCGTGGAAAACATGGCTACTAAGGCTAACACATCCTTGGCAGTGAATAACACATATCCATATATTATTGGCCCCGTTGTAGATAACGCCACTAGTAACTGGCTCCACCAGTATTTTCTTAACATGCTATAGGAGATCCCTATTACCGTGTATACCAATGTAATTGCTAACAACTTGATATCCACGAGTGCGTTTAACAATAACGCTAACACGACCATAGCGATCGAGGTCGTTATGAGAAATTTTCTATTGACATACCCCATTGGTAATGGTTTCCACGGTTTATTGATTCTATCTACCTCCTCATCGACTATGTCGTTTATTGCCATGGATGCACCTGTCACTGCGAAACCTGTGTAAAAACCGAGTAGGAGTAGCAATACATTATCAATGCCTGTCACGGTGTACTTGGAGCATAATAGAGCTGTAAATATGACGCCGACGCCGCTCATAAGGCTATTAAATGGCCTCATAGTGCTCAGGTAGTGTTTAAACCCCATATAATATCCCCGGTGTTATCAACGTGTGAACCAGGTAAAAGAGAATAGGACGAGGAAAGACTTATTGAGCGCTGTGAAGGGGCTGGAATATGGGATTTATGCACGAATCTCGCGGGATCCATGCATTAATCACATGTAGTTCACCCCTAGGTGAGTTGGGCTTCGGGCTTTTGGGAGCGGCAGGCTGAACCCCTCGGGGTAACCCCCTTGGGGCTTACACCCCCGCCCCATCAACCCCGTCTTCTACGGGAGCCCGCGCTACCGGGAGAACCCGGTAGCAGGCCGCCTCTTTTCGGGGAGGGGTTCCCGCTTAGATGCTTTCAGCGGTTACCCCTTACGGCGTGGCTGCCCGGCGTTGCCCGCCAGGACAACCGGTAAACCAGAGGCCGCGCCGCCCCGTTCCTCTCGTACTGAGGGCAGCTTCCCCTCAGGCGGCCCGCACCCCCCGCGGGTAGAGTCCGACCTGTCTCACGACGGTCTAAACCCAGCTCACGTTCCCCTTTAATGGGCGGGCAGCCCCACCCTTGGGGGCTGCTGCACCCCCAGGATGGGAAGAGCCGACATCGATGTAGCAAACCGCGGGGTCGATGGGAGCTCTCGCCCGCGACGACCCTGTTATCCCCGGGGTAGCTTTTTTTAATGATACGGCGACCACCGAGAGGGGCACGAGCGTTCGCTAGGCCACGGTTTCCCGGCCGGACCCCTTGTGTTCAAGGGTCCGGTCAGGCCGGCTTTTGCCCTTGCACTCTACGGCGGAGCTCTGACCCGCCTGAGCCG
>JAWBBW010000012.1:0-39929 GCA_038824035.1 Desulfurococcaceae archaeon | reverse complement strand
ACTTCCCTCAACAATTGTCTACTTGGTTTACAACTGGGATATAATAGCTGTCGCCTTTGCATTACTAAGTATTTATATGTTAGAGAAAAAGCGACCATTTCTAGCCGGTGTGTTGATCGGCATGGCCATCTCAACGAAGATCCTGCCAATAGGTATAGCATTGTGGTTTTTCTTAGAAATGTTGTTCCTGAGGCGCGAGATCTCGTCTTTGTATAAATACATAGGTGGCGCTGTCTTAACCGGCGTATTCCCTTTTATAGCCATATGGCTCATGGCGCCTCACGGATTCACATACATGATCTTTCATCATGCTGAGTGGTATTGTGAAAACTGTTTATACTTGCCAATCATAAGGGATATCTACTCAAGTGTTCACAGGGTTCTCTATCCAGTGTCAATAACCTTATTCACCACGTTTATTACCAAGGTCTCTACAAGAGGGCGATATAAAGAACAGCGTAGGCCAGTATATTTATTCTTGTTTCAAACAGCATTTATATTATTCAACTACGTTTTCACACCGCAAATGATGCTCATGATTTCGCCACTTGCGTTGATCGCCATTGAAAAACTAGCCTTGATATTCGTGTATTTAATAACAGATTTCCTGAATGCTGTATTAATCATAGTCTTTTTCAACGAATTATTCAGCAGTGGTGCACCATGGTTTTTCGGTTCACTTACACAGCATGTTTCCACAGCCAGAAACCTTCTCCTCCTGTCTATAATACTTAATTATTTACTCGAGATCTCCGGGTATTCATTATCCTTTAAGCGCCTTATCCAATTCGCTAAAAAACCATTGTCTTCACACCCTGCTTAGTTCAACCATAACTTTATTGCCATGTATTTCAACAATGCCATAATATCCTCTCATAAATGGGCCTGGATGCACTATTGTTGTTTTACCGTATTTCGTGAACCCGGAATATTCGTGAATGTGTCCTGTTATCCATAACAATGGTTGTTTTTCGACTAGGAATTCCATGAAAGCCTTGGAACCCGTATGTTCGTCTTTCACTTCGTCGAAAAACCCTCTTATTGGTTGATGAGTTAATATAATAAGCTTGTCTTGATCAATGTTACTAACAGCATTCAGCGAATTCTTGAAGAACTCCTCGTCGAATTCTATAATAGTGTTAAAAGGCGTTATACCACTACCACCTATTCCATAGAATACATATCCACTGTATTCGTAGATTGAGCGATGGATATTCAATATGTCGCCATTTAAATCCCTATATTCGTTGATGAGTTCCTCGGGATCGCAATTACCTGGTACGAACAATATCTTGGCCCTAATTAAGTCTTTAATTTTGTCTAAAACTCTCTTGGCATATTCCACGTCCTTGAAATACGTTAGATCCCCGGCAATTAAAACTAGATTCACGTTCAATGTCTTCGTGATGCTTAACAACTTCTTCACATTATTTATTCTCTCATGTATATCACTGAGTACCAATAATCTCATCTCAAAGCTACCTAACTATTCATTTATAATCAAGGTTTATTCAATTATAAACAAATTTATGATTATAAATCCATGACCAGGCGGACACCATGGTTAATTGCACTATGTGTGGCAAACCAGCCATGTATATAAATAAAGTAAGCGGTATTGCTTATTGCAGACAACATTTCATAGATTATTTCGAGAGAAAAGTTAGGAAGACAATTAGGAAATATAATATGTTCGGCAAGAAGGAACACATACTCGTAGCGACAAGTGGCGGTAAGGACTCGATGAGTCTTCTCCACATATTATGGAAATTATCGAAAAAGAACCCATCATGGGAGATAACGGCAGTGCTAGTCGACGAGGGTATAAAGGGGTATAGGGAAAGAACAATAAAGAACTTGGTTAAATATGCCAATGAACGAGGGATAAAATTCATCATAGCGAGTTTCCGCGACTATATAGGTATGAGCCTAGATGATATAGTCGATAAGGGCAGAGGTAGAAATCTGCCATATCAGCCATGTAGCTATTGTGGCGTATTTCGTAGAAACGTGATAAATACTGTCGCAAAAGAAATCGACGCCACCGTGATCGCGACAGCGCATAATCTAGATGATGTTGTACAGACATATTTAATGAACCTCATTAACAACAGCCTAGATAGAATTATGAGGTTAACACCCGTTAGAAAAGAAGGATCATTTATAAAGAGGGTTAAGCCGTTCTACGAGGTCCTTGAAAAGGAAAGTGCGCTATACGCGTTGTCTAACAATTTGATCGAACCAGAATATGTTCAATGCCCATATGCTAAGTACAATATAAGATTCTTGATCAGAAGATTGGTGAACGAATTAGAGGATAAATATCCTGGCTCGAAATATGGGCTTTTGAAAAGCCTTTTACAAATAATAAACCAGTGCAACATGTGTGTGGGATCTAAAAGCGAGAAATACGAAACATGTGCGATATGTGGTGAACCAGCATCCAATATTATTTGCAAATCCTGTGTGTTCAAGTACCAGTTAAACCTCCTATCACCAGAACTCTCCGCCAAGATCAAGGATATTATTGAAAAATCCTTACAAATATGAACTAGATTATTTTGTTTTAAAGAGATCATGGCTTAATCATTAATGCAAATATTAATAAAGGGGTTACATAAAAAGCCTAGTTAAAAAGGCCCTATGGTATGAGGCCCGCTATTATTCCAAGAGGTATTTTTAAAGATATATGCATTATACATAGGGTTTATAAAGATATTTATGGAATCAATAAATGTATTTGCAGATATACAAATAGAGCCTGGGATAATATTAACATGGGAATCAAAAAGAGAGGAGACCGGTGACAGCTATGATCTTCGAGGTACCTAGATACATCAGTTTAACATGGTTCTTCACTGTCTCGCTTATTTCAAACGCTATACCATATTCAACTATACCATACCTCTTATGGTTCGCTCCCTTGTTCGCCATGTTAAAGCCACCTGACCTGTACTTGGCAATTTTGTTTTCGGCATTGGGGGCAAGTATGGGGAAACTCATAATATATTTCATTGGCAGAGGATTCAGCATGATACGTCGCCTATCTACATATCATGACCGTCTGCATCATATATCACGACAACACCCCGCTGCAACGTTCTTAGTAATATTCATGACCGCTGCATTACCATTACCCGATGATGTTGTTTATATACCCATTGGTGTTGCCAGGTACAACGTCGTCCTATTCTTTATAGCCCTGTTTGCTGGTAAGTTAATCATAACTATTCTCACTGCCATATATGGCAAGACATTCGTATACCTCGTAAGAGATTATGCGGATCTACCACCTGTGGTTTACGTGCCCTTAATGGTCATAGCAACAGCTATCTTGATGTATGTAATCGGCTCAATAGACTTAGTGAAGCTGGGAAATGTGTACAAAGAACATGGTTTCTGGAGAGCGATCGAATATTTATTCAACACGATCTCCAGGTCCTTTCTTGACTTGTTTATAAAGATCTTTAAAGTATTGAGAAGGGTTATATATGGGTCAAAGAAACTATTTTAAATGGGATGACGAGGAACCCGGGAGATAGAGTAATGATCACGATGAATTGACAACTCAATAAAGCGGGCTCTGACCTATCCTAATTTATTATATTTATTATACTTAACATTTCTAAATACTACATCCAAATACTCTCCAAGGTGCACTGTAGTGAGAGGACCTGATGACAAATATAAGGAAGTTTATGCGAAAATGCCTTTCACCCAAGAGCTCTTACTATGAACATGCATAGCATGGATAAAGCCATTATCAGTATGAAGAATCCTTGTAACCCGATACCATTGAATATTAATCCCGAGGTAAGGGTGCCTATTAAACTCCCGATCTCGCCGAGCAATAAATACATCCCTATGCCATATCCACCGGTTTTCCTAACATATGTCAAATACATTGCAAGGTCTATTGAGTTATTGGTGAAATATATCAAGCCGAGTGCTAGGCCTATTACCACGAGATCTCGTTTTATCAAGAACAAGAAGATTGCTAAAATGCGTATCGCTAACGATGATAAATATATTATGGGACTCACATGTGTAGACAAGATGAACAGGAACAGTGCAGCTATTAATCTACCAGCTCCATATATCAATACCATGTTATCAGGGCTTATATGAAGAACTCTATTCAAGTAGAAAGGGAAAGGTGTTAGCAGATACTCATTACTTATTCTGAAGGCAAGTAGACTTGTTATTATTAAACCCATTCCTATTGTTCTAAGATTATATAGGCGGAAACTTCTTGGTATTAATCCTTCGACCTGGATACTTGATAACATGAGGAAATAATTAAGCCTCGCGAGTATATCGCTTAACTTCCCCTCAAGGCTATACATTAATCGCTCTATTTTAAGAACCGGCTCGCGTATAGATAATAGTAACGTGAAGAACAATAAGGTATTAAACAATGAAAAGAAGATATACGATTTGATCAACACATTTATTCCGATCAATGATATGATCGCAAAATATATAGCCTCTATCAACATTGTGAACTTTATCCGCCTCGAAAGAATTTTATTCCATTCATAGCTGTTATAGTTTTCATGAATATAGGACGATATACCTGTTCTAGCAAATGAAAATACTAGTGCATGAACCATATATGTGTATATGAGTATCCATGGGTCCTTTAAGTACAAGAACACTAGCATGAAGATGTTCATGAGAATGAATGAGGACAATGCAATGATCAACTGAGCGCGTATCTCCCCCTTATCAGCTAATTTATTCGCAACTCTTATCGCGAAAATGAACGCCACTGTCCACAGGGCGTTCATAATGCCCAATTCCACCGGGCCCATACCTGCAACTATGACGCCGAATATATTCGTAACCAAATCCATTGTGTTGATCGTCGCCATGATCAGGGATAACATTAGCACATCCATGGTGATATTACCGTGTGGCTTAACCTAATACCTAATATTCCATAAAATCGGTGTTTAAAAACCATAGGACACGGATTATACATAGTTCATGAAATCATCCCAGGAAAACCTAATTTTATTTTCAAAATACCCTGAGATATTCTCGTAAGATCTACTGGTTTCTCTCACTATATCTTCGCAGAAATCCCTGCAAAGTAGCAGTATCGTTTTTTTATCATTCTCGACGAGGTCCGTTGTAACCACTCTTGAATCCAATTTATAATCAAGGGAATGTGCCACATCAACTAGTATGCTTGGTTTATCACTGGGATTAACTATGTTCTCCAATTTTTTAGATATATGATCATCGTGAACATGTAACATTGCGTTCTTCAATTCATCTAGGATCGATGTCGTTGATGGACTTAACCAATTGTATAACTCTATTACCATTTGTATTGTTTTAAAAACATGTCTTACTTCATTCTCTTCTCTAATGCTATTGAGGAGTGTGTCAAGGTATTTCTGCATCATGGTAAGTCCTACATTGTTTATAAATAACTCGAAGTTTTCTAGCATTCTATGTTGCCATGTATTTTCAACCGAACCCGGAACTTTTGATCTAACGTATCTAAGTGCTTCATATAAGTTTTTACCAGTTGAAATAAGAAATGCTACTGTTACCATGCCGCTTCTTCCTACCCCGCCCATACAATGAACTATAACGGAGCCTCCTCTTTCCACGTGTCTTTTGATAAAGAATACCGCCCTGATCAGATCGATCAACTCTACTGGATAATGATCAGGAGTGGGTAAATGAAGGTACTCTAAACCTATTGATCTTACTTTATGAGATAGCCAAGCAGGGGTCTCCCCCCAGTTTGTCAGTGATATCATGCCCGTAAAAGTCTTGGGTATAATGTTTTCTAACTCATAAATTGAGGGCAAAGGTGATTGCGCCAATTTACCCTCTATTATCCATGTGAACACGTGTCTCAGCCCATCCCCTGAATTGATCATATCTTTTGATCTTGAAACGTACGCCATTGATGTAAACTCCTGGAGGGGCTTCTTTAACTTTACCTATGATAGAATAAGGCACTTTGAAATAGTCTAGATCGCGTGTTACCTTTTCGAGCCACTTTTCACGAATACCCATTACAACTCCATATTCTTCACCCCCCACTAGAACATATTCCCATATGCAGTGTAGATCGTGAGCGCATATATCGTCTAATTCCATAGGCCTTTTCGGTGGATTGAACAGATCTATGCCATAACCACTTAGTTTACTCATGGTTTCGAGTGTATAGCCTAGGCCATCACTGACATCCATTGATGCTGAAACCCCCTTGTAATTGTTGGATATGACATTGGCCACCTCACTGAACGTTCTTGGCCTTTTCGTTAACTCTATTACCCATTTTTGAGGAATCGACTTCTCGAATCCATGTATAGCTACATAACCCATTGCACCATAAATGCCCGTGACAACTATGTGATCACCTGGTTTCAGGCCATTTCTCGAAGGAGGCTTTTTGGCAGTTGTAAAGCCTATTACAGAAATGGCTATCCATGGGTCATTGCTAATATTTGTATCACCGCCGAATATATGAACGTTGTAGAAATCGGATGCCTCTTTTAATCCCATGATCATATCTAGTAATGTTTCTCTCCACATTTCTTTTCTAATTCCAAGGCCCACCATACAGGCATATGGTGTCCCCCCTTTCGCGATAACATCGCTAATAGCGCCTGTTAGGGCTGACCAGCCAACATCATTATAGTTCCTCCATGGCAATTTCAATGAGCTAATGCTATAGGCATCCAGGGAAAATAGTATGCGAGGCGCCCGTGGCAATAGGTCACGGGCGTCTTCGGGATACGACAAATGCTCTGTTACACCGGGTTTAGACACAATGTTCCTAGCTATCAGGTCTACTATTTCTTCTTCGCTTAAATCATATTGATCGTTCCCCATCATACGGGTCCACCACTGAGGTCCTGTATGTACAAAACGCATTCAATGCAAGAAATATCTAATCGCGTTGTCGTATATGGCGAACAGCTTAATTAATATAAATAAACAGGTACAATGGAGTCTTTTTCATATCCTTCCACATCCTCTGGTATTACTATATACCCCTCTGTCCTCAGAAGACTTGAGAGAATGCCACTACCTCTCAGCATGTATGGCTCAGCTAAATACTCATTATTAACCCTTTCCAGCGAAACTCTTATGAATGACCTGTAGCCAACGTTGTTGGGAACCCTTCTTTTCAACCTCGAATATATGATCACTCTCTCTAAGCCCTTTACACCAAGCCACCTGAATATCGCCGGTCTCACTATCGCCTCATAACCAGCCCAGGCCGCCACAGGGAACCCAGAGAGATGTATAATGGGTATATTGTTTATAAGCGAACAACTAGTAGGTCTACCAGGCCTCATTTTAACCCCGCGAAATATCCATTTGCCATATCTCTTAACCAAGTCGTAGATTATATCGGATTCGCTGATGCCAGTACCGCCAGTCGTAATTACTATGTCAGTGTTGCTTTGTATTTTATTGATTAGATCGAATACCTCGTCCACGTTATCCGGGGAGATCCCTTGGTATACGATCTCGAATATTCTATCTCGTGACATAAGCGCACTAAGCAAATATGTGGTTGAATTATATGTTTTCACACAATTCTCACAATTGGAACCTGGTTCCACGATCTCGTCGCCTATAGATATTATTGATACCCGTATTTTCCTGTAGACCTTAACTGATGATATCCCATTAGCGGCTATCGATGCCATAATAAAGGGCGTGACGATAGAACCCTTGGATGCCACTATATCCCCTTTTCTGAAATCCTCTCCCCTCTTCAATATATTACTACCTGGAGATATGGGCCTCGATACCAGTATTTTATCACCTTTAATAACAACGTCTTCGTCCATAACCACTGCATTAGCACCACATGGAATGAAACTCCCTGTATGAACCCTTATCGCCGTGCCACGTGTCAAACATTCCTCAACTGGTTTGCCAGGCCTATGATACCCCACTATAGTTAATTCCACTGGGTTGTAATGCGAAGCACCAATTGTATCATCCGAGTACAGGGCATATCCATCCACCGCGCTGGAATCCCTACATGGTTTATCTAAAACAGCATAAACATCTTCTGCCATAACCCTATCTAGCGCGTATTTAATGGGCACGATCTCTATCGAGAGCTCGATGGTTCTGTTAAGTACATCAACTAGTTTCCATACACATTCATCAACACTGCTAAGCGATATCAGCTTTTTATCATAACTCACTTCGAGCACCAGAGAACATTAATATCAACATGTATATATCAATGAGGAATAAAAACCATTGCTTGAATATCTAAATAACTAGTGATGATGTGATTTTCGGGGATATAGACCTCGTGGATGAAGAAGCGGTTACCCTCTGATCTACACATGATCTCTATCTTTTCCGAATAATATTAATCCTATGAAAAACATTATACAAAGACCTATCAGTATATTAAGCAATGTCAATGATTGGTCAAGGAAAACGTGTGCAAGAAGCCCCGATCCAAATGGTTCTCCCAGTAATAACGCTGTGATAACAGATGCCCTGAATGACCGTAGCAAATAGTTGATCATGGTATGGCCCAGCATCATTGGTATAAGTGCCATGAGTAAAAAGCATAGAAATGTATATGGCGGATAATGAAGTAGATCATTTGAGAATATCAAGTTATATATCAATGAGGAGACCATAGCTATAAGGTATGTAGGGAAGGAATACGATACAGTGTTCTCGCCGAGACGTTGTCTCGCATAACTACCCAGTTCAAAATATATCGCGCCAAAAACTCCCCCTAGTAATGCAAGTAAAGTACCCGTGTCAAAGAAGAGTTGATTTACATCTAGGAAAATAGCTAACGAAGCAAATGTCCCTATTAATCCAATAATGTGCATGATCGTTGGCCTATATTTGTGGAAATACATATCTATGAAGAGTGCGTAAATGGGATATGTGCTCACGAGCAATGTACTCGTATAGACAGGGATTAAGAATAAGCTCTGCATCCAACATATGAAGTGCATTGCCAATGAAACGCCTGAGATAACGTGGTATATCCTTATAGGGCCACGAGATCTCATCCACAATGGCAATAATATCAGCAACGTGAATGCTAGTCTCCAAAAGGCGCAGATCTCTCCAGGTGCTCGAGATATGACCACGAAAATACTCGATGAACTTATAGACAGCCATATTAATGGTAATAACAATAAGTTGATAAACCTGGGGCTTATCCTGGACAAATCCATGACCTATAATTTCCTTATCAACGGCATGCCAAGTATATTCATGAGCTCTGTTAATACTATTAAAACCATGGTTGTCAACAATACTCTAATAGCTCTCTTGACCTCATCACTTTCACCTATAACCGAGTGTTTTTCGTAGAATTTGTTGAATTCTAGCGAAATGCTCACGGCGTATTCAAATACTTTATTGGGTTTCATTTCATTGTAGGCATCTACTAAGATTTTCTCATATTGTGATAACAACTCCATAAGCCTCTTCTCACTAGCAGAGAACTCCAATCGTGTTTGTTGTGATATGAATTCCCTAAACAGGTCCAATGCCCTGTTCTTGACATCGTTGAGCGCATCAAGTGGTTCGAGCTCCCATAGTTTCCTCAAAATGCTTTGAGCCCTGACATTGCTATATGTTATGGTAATTCCATGTTCAAATTCACCTATTTTACTTGGATCAAATGATAACACTTTACCTGGCTCCACTGATATCAACAGTGCCCGTATATTCGACACAGCCAGTTTCCTTATCAATTCACCGTAATTGGGGGATGAGGTATCTTTGAGGTTCTTAGAGACATATTTCGATACAAGTGATCTCTCCATATCCACTAATAGCTCATCCATCGAGTAATAAACCCCTCTTCTACCGCTCATCCTCATATCCTTTAAATGAACAAATTCATAGGAAAAGTGATGAAGATTCTCAGCCTCGTTCAAGTACCCTAATATATATAGACATGCCTTTAATTGTTTTTGCGCTCTTGACTGTTCAACCGCTATGACGTTGTAAACCTTTTTAGCACCGAGTTCCTTGAATTTGAAAATGGTGTACGCAATGTCTCTTGTAACATAGAGCGTTGTCCCATCACTTCTCCTAACTATGAATCTCCCAGGTCTATCAGGGTAAAACAGGTTTCTTATATATTCATGATGTTCCATTGCCAAATCCAAATTGACCTCAACAGCGTTATCTATTATCCTGGTATATTGAGTTCTCAACAACTCCTCGACAATTAGGTGTGCTTTTCTAAGTATTTCATCGCTAGATTCGAAATCAAAGCCATCGAAAAATATACCGAGATTCGATAATGTTTCCTTGAAACCCGTTAACACATCCTCTGCTATTGACCTGAAAAGCATCCTTATCTCAGGGTCTTCCTTCTCAGCCCGCTCCATTAGGTTTCTAATAAAGTTTTCGGCTTCGACATGGCTCTTTATCCCGGATCTCAGCGCTTTATACACATGTGGATAGTGTATGGCCAGCTCTTTCTCCGATCTCAGGTATTTGAGATATTCACGGATTAATTCGCGCAATCTGGTTATACGAGGGGCTATTAACTCGTATATCTTTCTAGCCGTCTCGTTGTCTTTATCTCTCTGTATAATATTCCTGAGCTCCCTATAGATGGTTTTTGCCGATTCCACAATATTGTGCTTGAATCTACTTTTCGCAACGATATTGTTTACTAAATTATACAAATTAAGTAATGTTTCATCAAATCCGCTGATCAAGCTATTCTCGAGGATGCTTTTGATCTTGACAAGTTCATCGCGAAAACTCGTAAGCGTGTTGTATAACTCGTCTCTGAGCCTGTCCAACTCTATTATTATATTTGTAAGTGCATATATTACGCCATACCAATGATCTACTTTTATGTCGTCAGGTCTACAAATACCATGTGATTTCACAATCCCCACTCCATATACTAATGTGGCCACTTGTCTACCTAGATCATTTACATAGAACCTGGTCTCCACGTTAAATCCTAGTTTTCTCAGTAACCTTGCATATACATCACCTATTACACTGTTTCTCCCACTACCTATGTGAAGGGGGTGAACAGGATTAGCACTGGTATGTTCCACCACTACTTTGAGCCCTTTACCTGTGGAATATAACTCTTGATCCACCTTACCAGTCAATATCTTTTCCACAAGGTTTTTAAACAACTCGGTGTAATTGATCCTCACGTTTAAGTAACCATTAATGAAATTGGCTTCTTCAACCCAGCATTTATCCCTTGCCAGTGATAGGAAATTCTCCTTGATCAACTCTCCGACAGTACCCCATTCTGATCTATTCACATCTTTAAGCAAAGGGTGTAGCGCTATTCCATAATCCCCAAGTGAACTCTCTGGAGTAGGGGAGATCTTTAGTTTTCTTTGCTTAACCATATTTCTGACTATTTCCTCGTCTATGCCTAATACGTTTGTAACAGAGCTGACTACATATTCCAAGATACAACTTGAAAGGTCAACACTCATTTCACATACGCCACAGAGGTGTTAGAAAAACTGAGGGTAAAAAAGCCTGTTTTTAATTATCCTTGAGTTTTCCCCACCAATTCCGATAATGTGTTGTAAAACCTTGTCCACCACTCATAGGCCGCTCTTTGCTTGTCTTCTTTGAACCATTCCGACCAAGCCGTGTTACCATATTCTATCGCAGCTGACATCATTAAGTCTATTATCTTACCCGAATCCCAGAAAACAGGCATAGCCCCTGCTAATTTTTGATATCTAACCAGCTCTCTATAACTCCTCTTATATACTTCAAGCGGCTTTTCGATTCCATACACTTTCTCCAAAATATGTAGCACGATTTTCTCGGCCCACCCTCTATGGAATCTACATATGCCCAGATCTTCGATCATGAATTCATAAATAGCTCTTTCAAATGCCCTCTTCGCGAAATCCTCCGGATCCGTGAAAATCCCTGAGTACAGAGTCCAGTACTTGCCGAGAATAGGTAAGGGAGCTACTAATCCAGGTGTCCAGTAGTAGTTTGGAGTGATATGGCCTTCTTCTCCAAACACGGCATATATTGGTATATCAACAAACCTGGTTTTCCTCTCAATTACTCTCTCCCTATACATGATATCTAATATTTTAGCGGCTGATCTAAGGCCTTTCTCGCCAATTAATCTCAGTATGCTATTTGACCCAAATGCCAATTGCTCGATCAATCTAATAGCCAACTCAGCATTATGCTTTGAGTAATCCATTTTATACTCCACGGGATGGAAAAATGGTTTTGCACTCAAGCCCACCTCTTCTGGTTTAAGCAACTCTTTTTGTATGGCCTCGAAAACAAATCCAATCACTTGCCCCAGTTCTATGGCGTCAAATCCATATGTATCAGTTAACTCCACGATCTTCTCGATATCATGTATGT
Organism: Desulfurococcaceae archaeon; assembly: GCA_038824035.1. Taxonomy (GTDB): domain Archaea; phylum Thermoproteota; class Thermoprotei_A; order Sulfolobales; family Desulfurococcaceae; genus UBA285. The sequence goes on along the minus strand of JAWBBW010000012.1, from coordinate 27,554 downwards.
GGAACACGCCTATCATCGGCCCTAGGCCATTGTATGGTTCATAGTCTGTTTTATATCTGCCCAGTCTAACCTTCTTACAGGCTAGCGGACATGGTTCTCCACATGTTTTCCAGCTCTTAGTTTCAATCGCCTCCTTATTAAAGATCTCCCACATGTTTTTCATTATCATTTCATACAACTTTCCCCTAACCGATTTATCACAGTAGATCATGTTCCAGTTGAACATCGGAGTCGTTAACCTCAGCGTTGGGTAATTACCTCCAAATGTACCTCCAGTATTCAGCTTTGGATCATACCTATACTTGACCCCAGAACTTATCACGGCCTGTACATAGGATTGACCCAAGTGTTTTATAGATATATCATCGAGAAACGCCGTATTCGTCAGCTCTGTTGGCAATTTATCGGATCTCCTATATCGCCCTCCATAGATCAACGCCACTACGTTATGCGCCTTCACCATTACGCTGCCCCCGCCACCTCTTGCAGCAAAATCCTCACTTCCATAATCGATTTTGCCCTTGAAGAGAGTGAAAGAGATTAATGCCCCCATGTTCGTGAACATCGAAGCTGGGCCGGTTAAGATCGACCTTCCATTGAACTCTTCGTAAAATTCTTTGAATCTGTCGCTGAGGTATTCTTGTAGAGCGTATGAGCCCTTTAAGCCTTTATAATCTTTCCATATATTGATCAACTCTTCCTCACCTATCTCATAGAATTCTACAACGGGGTTTCCATCACCATTGTCGTATACCTTAACTATCAGCGGAACAAGGCTCTTACCTACTAGCACCAGTGCATCAGCATTTACCTTGAATTGATAAGCCGAACCACCCATGGCAGAGACGTGTAACCCCTTTGTCAATGGGCTTCTAAACACCGCGATTAACCTATGTACCCCATACAGCCTTGAACCAGCTAATATTCCAGCCCCAATCACCAATACATTGTCAGGATGATATACCGGTTTACTCCATGACTCATAGCGCTCTGTGTGGATCTTTATGCCAAGTGTAATCGGCCCTAATATCGTATTCAACGAGAACTCTTCTATCCAGTAACTCCTTTTGCCGACATCAATAAATAAGGCCCGGTACATGTTCTTCAAAACGTCATCACCCAGTGATTTTTAAATTAAACGCATCAATTTTTAAGTCTTAATCAAGAATTTTTGTATAACGATATATTTGAAATGGCCATTGCATGGACATGAGAGAGCAGGTCGAAACCTATTTATAAGCCTCTTTCTATTCATCACATTATATATCCCTTGAATCACGGTTGGAACATCATGAGCTCTTGGATGTGGATTTCCAGGCTGAGGGAAAAAGAGTTCCTGGAAAAATATCTATATCATCCACGGTTAATATTGGAGATCGCGAAGACTTTCGAGAAAATGATTGAATGTCTCGTTAACAAGAACTATGAGTGTCTATATGTTAAAGCCGATGAAGTGAACGAATTAGAGAGAAAAGCGGATGATGTGAAGAGAAGCATGCTTGATGAACTCGCCAAGAGCACCATACACCCGATTGATAGAGAATACCTCGTTTCTCTAATACTAGAAGTTGATGAGATCGCGGCTTATATAAAGGCATCTATGAAGAGAATTAGGACATTGATAAATATCGAGGAATATGTGGGACACGTTATAGAAGAATATCTGATCAATGTGTCCGGCAAATTGATCGAATCGATCGAGAACTTGGTAAAAGCGATTGAGGAGCTGGCCCATCATCCATACAATTCACTTAGATATGCTAACATCGTAGAGAAAATCGAGGAACAGGTAGATGATATCAAGGCCAATACATATCAAATACTGTTTAGAGAATGCAAGGAAAAGGATATAACGTGGTGTATATTAGCCAAGGAGATCGTAGACGCCGCTGAGACAGCCACAGACAAAGTGGAGGATTCAGCTGATTTAATCAGACAAATAGCTGTATCCCTGTCATAGAATAATTGACATAGGCCAATGTTCTTTAGTCCAAGCCATTCGTGATTCAAAATTTTTGTATAATTATAAAACAGCATTGAATATAGTTTAAAAATCCTGGGATTTTAACTTGTGTATAGTGATGTACCCAGTGATGAGTGGTGAGAAATCCGCGAGTCTCAGTACTATTAGCAAGTGTGATATTGATAATAATTGTCCTAAGTACTGTTTATTTCTACATGGGGCAGAAACCATTACAGCCCACAACAAGCCCCATAACCTCTATTACCGAAATAGTAGAGCAACCAGGTAAAAAGAAAATCGTTATATACGCTTATAACGATGACATAACAGGCATAGATCCTAGTATAGAAGATGATACAGGCCTCGTTGTCATAGGAGTGGTCTATGAAACTTTAACATATTATGATCATCAGAGTGGTGAGGTCAAGCCAAGGCTTGCAATAAAATGGGAAAGTTACGAGAACAATACTGTGTGGGTATTTAGGCTAAGGGAAGGCGTGGTATTTCACGATGGCACACCATTCAATGCTACTGCCGTCAAGATAAGTGTTGAAAGGGCGCGAGACATATACAGGGCAACTGGCCGGGGTCTTGGATACATATGGGATGCAGTAAGAGAAGTGATCATAGAGGATGAATATACCGTGAAGTTTGTACTAGAGTATCCACAAAGGCTGGACCTGATGGCCGCAGCATCATATTCTGCATATATATTTTCGCCGAGTGTGTTAGCAAAAAGCAATGTTGGTGATTATCTAGACGAGAAACTGGTGAAATGGTTTAACGAAGGTAACGCCATTGGAACAGGCCCCTATGTACTGGAATACTATAATCCTGTATCAGAGGTTAGATTGAGGAAATTCGATAAATGGTGGGGGTGGAGCATTGTCAATAACACTGAGGCCCCCGACATAGTCGTAATCCGGATAATCAAAGATCCCCAGTCACAGTACAACGGGCTCTTAGCCGGTGAAATAGACATAGCCTGTAGTGTGCCTAGAGAAATGGTATCGATACTCATAGATAAGGGCTTTAAATATCGTATGTTACCAACTTTCCACAATTATATATTATTCTTTAATACCAAGAGATATCCAACAAACATAGTAGAGTTCCGAAAAGCCATCCTCCACGCAATCAACATAACCGAGGCCGTTCAGTTATCAATGCGTGGGTTTGCATTAGAAGGTAGTGGCATAGTGCCGCACGGGTTCCCAGGATTTGTCGAAGGCCTTAAATACGAATTTAATACAAGTAAGTCGCTGGAGTACTTAGAGTTGTCTGGTGTTAAAACACCTATTAACATAGAAATACTATATCAAGTGGATTACGAGGAAAGCGCTATTTTCGCCGAGTACTTGAAGTCCAGGCTCGTGGACCTAGGTATAAACGTGATCCTAGTTCCACGACCATGGTCACAACTGAAAGACATAGCAAAGAACATATGGAATAACCCCGAGGAGACACCACATTTGATCCTGGCTGACTGGTGGCCAACTATATTGTCGCCATATGATTATTTATATACAATGTTTCACAGCGAGTCAAAGGAGTGGAATTTTGCAGGCTATGAAAACCCAGAATTCGATGAATTGATAGATACTGCGTGGAGATATGAAGGCTCTAACTACGAGGAGGCGATGAGGCTTTACCATGATGCACAGGGAATGATATTCGAGGAAGCTGTCGCTGTAAATCTATGGGATGAGATCAGACCATTCATATACAAGCCATCGATCGATATCCCAGAATCAGCACTAAATCCGCTATACATGTATGTGATAAGATTTGAGTACGTAAAAGTGGGTGCATAGTGAATTGCCGATCAGCCTTAATTACATTATTAGAAGGGTTTTTTTAAGTCTCTTCGTAATCCTCGGGGTTGTACTTGTAACGTATTTCATAATTATCCTTTCACCAGGAGATCCGGCTGTGAAGTGGGCTGGAAATCCAAGAGGGCCGAATGCCACCTTGGCAATAGAACGTGCTAGGGTAGAGCTTGGACTAGATAAGCCGATCCACATACAAATTATAGGCTTCATATACAACGTTCTTACTGGTAATTTAGGAGAGAGTATCGCGTTCAAAATACCTGTTATCTCCATTATACAAAGAAATCTGATAGCTACATTGGAATTGCTTATATTTACCTATGCGATATCGTTGCCTATTGGGATCTCGCTTGGCATATATTCGGCTTTAAAAAGAGGGACCTGGATCGATGGATTTTTACAAACACTTGGCATAGTACTAGCTAATACACCTACTTTCTGGATTGGAACCATCTTATTCTTATTACTCATATCTATGGGGTTTTCACCTCATGGAAGGGTAAACCTTAAATTAGCCATAGATACCGGGTTTACCCCGATTACCGGTTTTTACTTAATTGACAGCCTGGTTCAAGGTAATCTCCAGGTCTTTTACGATGTGTTCTTACGCATGATCCCGCCTGCCGTTGCCATATCCGTTTATCCTGTCGGCTTGATGATAAGGGTGGTGAGAACCCTGACAACTGAAATACTTCTCGAAGACTATGTAAGGGCGTCTATTGCCTGGGGTGTTAACAAAAACATTATAATAAGACACTATGTTACAAAAGCCGTCATGCCTGGTGTAATACAGATATGTGGATTAGCGTTTGCATATAGTCTAATTGACGCCATGGTGATAGAGACGGCCATTTATGGAAGAGAGGGCCTCGGCACTTTGCTAATCACTTCACTTCAATATAGTGATTTCCGCCTCGCAATAGCTTTGATCATAGTCGTCACGGTGTTCTACTTAGTTGTAAACACCATAGCTGATCTCATCCAAGCAATAATAGATCCCAGGGTGAAGTTATGATGAAGAATCAAGGCGGCTCTAGACACGAGCACGACGTTATCTTGACCATATTCGGTAAAGCATGGAATAAATTGAAGTTCAAAGTGGGGATCTCAATTGTATTATTAATGTTTACATTGTCCCTAATAGGTCCATTCATAGTGCCGTTCCCCCATGAAGGCTATGGCTACGTTCCGGAAAACGCCTTTCAAAGAACTCTAAAACCACCGTCCTACCCATTCATATTCGGTACTGATACCCGTGGACGTGATTTATTTTCACGTGTTGTGTTGGGCGCGCGATCAGCATTTTTACAGGTATTTACCGTGATTTCAATAAGCCTGGTGATAGGTCTCTTCGCAGGCATATTAGCTGCTTATTTGAAAGGCGTTGTGGAGGTATTAATTAATTACTTAATTGAGTTATTCATGGGGCTCCCAGCAATTATAATGGCGCTTGCACTGAGATTGACCATGGGCCAGGGCATCGTGGTAGTCATTGTATCGTTGATCCTAACCTGGTGGTCATGGTATGCAAGAATTACGTATGTTTATGCAAGAGCCATCACCGAGATGGAATATGTGGTGTTAGCCAGGCTGAGCGGCGTAAACCCATTTAAGATCATAACCAGACATGTCCTTAGAAACGCTTTCCCACCTGTATTTGTCCAATCCATAACTGATGTAGGCAGTGTTCTCTTAGAGGCTTCTGCTATAAATTTCCTCGGCCTTGGCATGCCACTCGATTCTCCTGAATGGGGTGTGATCATGTATGAGGGGATAAGGTTCATTGAGAGAGCGCCCTGGATAAGCTTATTTCCGGGCTTATTCCTATTGATCTCAGCTATAGGGTTCGGTCTAGTGGGCGATTGTTTGCGAGAAGAAATAGATCCAAGGTTGAGAAGGAAGTGGAGACTATGGTTTTAGCTATATATGCAAATAACCTGAAAATAGGATATTTAGACGAAGAAGGGAACATATTATGGGCAGTTAAAGGAGTTGACCTAGAAATAGAAGAGAAAGCTGTATTCTGCATTGTTGGTGAAAGCGGTTGTGGTAAATCCACGCTTGGATATGCCATTACCGGGATCCTCCCACCATATGCTATTACTCATGGCAAATTGTACATATTCAATAAACTAGTTATAAATGACGATACAAGAGATTACACCGGGATTAGAGGGAGAGTAGTGACCTACATACCACAAAATCCAGGCACAAGCCTTAATCCATATTTAACCATAGAAGATCAATTTTATTACGTGCTAAAAAGTATTTACAATTATGATAGAGAGAGAGCCAGGAAGATCGCCCATGAATATCTATCTGAAGTAGAGTTGGAGCCTGGAAAAGTTCTAGATCATTACCCACATGAACTAAGTGGTGGAATGCAACAGAGAGTTGCCATTGCATTAGCCTTATCCACGGGCGCTAAGATAGTGGTGGCTGATGAACCAACCTCTGCCCTCGATGCACATTTAAGGCTGAGTATAATAAAGCTATTGACAAGGCTCAAAGATTCGGAGAATCTAACATTAATACTTATAACACATGATATGGTATCTTCAAGTAGGATTTGCGACGAAATAGCTGTCATGTATAGCGGTAAGATAGTGGAAAAAGGGCCCGGACACGATATGCTAATAGCCCCATATCATCCATATACCCAGATGTTGGCAGATGCTGTGCCAATCCTTGGTGTTAAAAAGACTCTGAGGTCGATGCCAGGGGAAACATCAACATCAAGGGAGATCAATGGATGCGTATTCATCCACAGATGTCCACATGCCATGGAGAAATGTAAGAGAGATCCACCCATACACAGAATAAGCAACCATGTAATTAGTTGTTGGTTATATGGTGATGTGAAAAGTGAGTAGCGATATAATAAAGGTCGAGAACGTAACCGCAGGTTACCAGGTTTTTCAACAAGGCATTAAATCGCTTTTTAGGAAATACAACATAGTGTTAAGGAACATAAACCTAGTAGCTAGAGATGGCGAGAGAATAGTCATAATAGGAGAAAGCGGCTCTGGTAAAACCACATTATTAAAAGTGATCATGGGATTGTTGAAGCCCATGAGCGGGAAGGTGTTTGTCATGGGCAAGGATATTTATTCACTACCCTGGAGTAAGAGAATAAGCATTTTGAGACATGTTGGCTATTTACCACAAGACCCGTACCGGGCGCTCAATCCATCTATCAAGATCAAGACAATACTTGAAGAGCCGCTTGAAGCCATGGGTGTTCAGGATAAGGAGAACAGAGTTCGCGAAGTGTTGAAATTGGTTAAATTAGATGAAAGTGTTTTGAACAAATATCCACAAGATCTCAGCGGAGGTATGAGACAGCGTGTTTTAATAGCAAGGGCTATTGTACACGATCCCGAGATCCTGGTACTTGACGAGCCAACTTCTGCTTTGGATGTCTCGATCCAGGCACAGATTATAAATTTAATAAACGAAATATACAAAAACCTAGGATTAGCTATTTTAACTGTAACACATGATCTCGGCGTTGCCCAATACATAGCTGATCGAGCCATAATATTACACAACGGCGTTATAGTCGAAGAAGGCCCGATAGAAGAGGTGATCTACAGTCCGAAAACCGTGTACACAAGGCTACTCATCTCAAGCTATAAAGCATCGTTGTAATTTTTAATCATGATTTTAATAGTGTCTAGTTGATTGCCGGTGAGATGCCTTGAGAGAGGAAATGATATACGTTACACCGAGACAGATGAAGATGATCAGAGAGATCGCTGAGAAGGGCGGAATTCTTATAGAAAAGCTAGCAGAGATCATTGGATGTAAGCCGGAAGACTTAATGAGAGAACTAGCGGAGTTGGAGTCCAAGAAATTAATCATAATACAAAGGAAAACTGAAAAATATTATGTTTTATCCAGCATAGGCCTCAAATATCTCAAGGAATCTCTTCCAGAGGAACGGGTATATAGTGTTGTAGACAAATGTAGCGATAGGAGACTAGACGAGTTCGAAAACTGTGTAAAAAGCAATGTAAATATCGATGATGAGGATTTCTCCATTGGGCTGCAGTATCTCATTAGATCAAGATGCCTTGAAATATCAAAAGGTATTGTGAAAGTGCATAACATAAATAACTGTGAGAAAACGTTAGCAGATGCTAAAAAACTTAGAGAAATACTCAGTGCTATTTATCATATAGGCATTAAACCAAGCGAAGACATAGTGGATATCTTAAGGAGAAGGAAACTAGTAGATATTCGTGAGAGATCAATCATTACACTGATCCCCACTCCCAAACTAGCGGAAAACCTAATGAAGGGTTACATCGTTGAAAAAGAGCTAATCACTGTAGTGCGGCCCGAGCTAGCTCCGATCCTTGAGCGTTATATGATAAAGAAATTTGATCTCTCCATCGAACCTCCTAGTCCACGTATATCTAGGAAACATCCATTCATGCAATTCATTGATGATCTAAGGGAAATAATGTTAAACATGGGCTTTGAAGAAGTGAAAGGGCCTCATGTGGAATCCGAGTTCTGGAACTTTGACGCTCTATTCCAAGCCCAAGACCATCCTGCCCGAGAAATCCACGACACGTTTTTCCTCAAAAACGATTTAAAGGCTAAGGTAGACAGCCAGCTCATGGAGCGGGCTAAAATAGTACATGAAAGGGGGTGGGGCTATAAATGGAGCCCCGAAAGATCCATGAGACTTATTCTGAGAAGTCAGACAACCGCTGTGACTGCCAGAGCTATATATGAGAGAGGTCCAGGCGAGTATAGGATTTTCACCATTGACAGGAATTTCAGACCCGAAAACCTAGATGCAAAACATAGCATGGAGTTTTACCAACTAGATGGAGCAATAATCGGCCGTGATATCAATTTCAAACATTTACTCTATTTCTTTAAGGAACTGGCCGCCGCCCTTGGTATTAAAGAAGTCTGGTTTAAACCTGGTTATTTCCCATTCACGGAACCCAGTGTAGAGGGCTATATAAAGCATCCAAGACTTGGTTGGATCGAGGTGTTTCCAGGAGGTGTGTTTAGGCCTGAGGTGATGGAGATCCTCGGTGCTAAAGGCGTTAAAGCAATAGCATGGGGCATAGGGGTAGATAGATTGGCTATGACCGTGCTAGGCATCGATGATATAAGGCTCTTATTTACAAGAGATCTCAACTCTCTCGCCAACATAAAGTATAGGGGGCTAGAGTTCTTTACAAGGCAAAATAGTGGAAAAGATGTACACGTCGTGGAAATACCTTTGTAAAAAGGGTACCAAATGGACAAGGTTTCTCCGAGTAAATCAAAATTCTTCATCACACTACTTTTAAAGACATTGATATCCAGAAATATCAGCTTTGATCAGGCATTTAATAAGTTGACGAAGAAATATGGAATAAGACGATCAGAGGCCAGGTATTTATACAAAATATCCTATTATACATTGATATATTACCATGGATTAAAATACGTGGCCAAGTACCATGGATATGGCCAAAGCCCACTCGGGATATTAGAGTATTTGTCGAGAATCGGGTTTAACTTTGACTATTATAGAGAAATTGCCAGCGATATTGCTAAGAACATGGCAAAGCCTGTGAGATTGTCAATAATTCATGGATACCCATTATGGTTTGTCAAGGACCTGTATGATAAGATCTCGGTGAAAGAGCTTGATTCGTTATTAGGGAGTTTGAATGAGAGAAAAAGATGGATCAGGGTTAATACCTCGAAGGCATCAGTTAAGGAAGCCATTGAGTGCCTAGAGGAAACAGGATTACTGGTAGAGCGCCATCAAGTTTTCAGCGATATTCTCTATGTCAAAGACCCTTTCTTGAAAATCGGAAACAACAAATGTATTTTAAACGGCCTAGCATTGCCACAAGATATAAGTTCATATATAGCAGTCAAAGCTACAGGGCCTTATGAAGGTGTAATACTCGATGCTTGTAGCGCTCCAGGTATAAAACTTGCACAAATTATAACCACTTATAACCCCGTTAAAACTATAGCAGTGGATTATAGTGCGAAGAGAACTAGCTATATAAAACACATATTGAATCGAGTAGGTATCAAGGGACAAGTTCTAATCATAAATGGTGATTCCACCTTATTAGAATTTAATACAAAGTTTAACACAATATTAGTAGATGCCCCCTGTAGTGGAAGTGGGGCAATATATTCAGATCCAGCCATAAAGCTCCGCCTCACACGCGATCAATTGAATAAATACAGATCATTACAGATCAGGCTACTCGATAATCTGATCAAATATGGCGAGAGAATAGTGTACATGACATGTAGTATTCATCCCAGCGAAGGCGAGGAGGTAATAGACGAGATCTATTCAAAATATAGAATAGAGCTTGAGGAGCTTTCTTTTCCAATGTTATCAAAGGGTTATAAAGATTACGAGATATCTAATAATACATACAGGATCGTGGCTGATAAAGTACGTGGACAGGGCTTTTTCATATGTGCCTTTAGAACTGGTGATCATAAGTGAAACCCCCTCTATTGCATTTCTATGGGATACATCCAAGTGATGTGTTCGGGTTCTCCATTGGCGTAGACCCAATATTTCCGCCGCGTAAATGTTTATTGGATTGTATAACATGTCCTCTTGGCAAGGATGTGGTTTTTCCAAGAGATTTCAAGATATATGTAAACAGTGCTCAGATATCACAGTCTTTGAACAGATATATCGATAACGAGGTAAGGATAACTAAACGGGCCCCTATATATGTCTGGGGTTTCGGAGACCCTCTTTTGATCTCAAATATTGACGAAGTAGTATTCGGTGTGAGGAAAATTTTCTCTGAAAGAGGCATGGAAATAAGCATGTATCTACACAGCAGTGGTTTAACATTAACGAGAATTATGGGAAAGGAAAAATTGATTAATGAAATAGACCACATTCTAGTTCCATTCATGTGGTGCGGTGAAGACCCATTTACGAATGGCTGGCCACAGGAATTCTCCATAGGCAGTTACATCGAAATTTTAAGGCTATTTAATAGAATCTACCCCGATAAAGTGGTGTTAGAACTACCGGTGTTTAGATCCGGGGATAGGTTTTACCCTAGTTTAGCGAATGTAGACGAGGTTATATTGTGCATTGAAAAAACCAGTGTTTACAGGGTTCTAGTGAAACCGTTGAAAAGACCTTCAATAGGCCATGAAGCCAAGGATGTGTCGTTAAAATATATTGAACAAGTTAAAAAGGCTCTTGGAGAACATGGGATAGATATTATAAATAAGCTCGAAGATAGCTTAGGCAGTATTAAGTTGAATATAACTAATGCTTATGAAATTCTTTATAACCATTTGCTTAGAAAACCTCTAAGACATGAAGAGATCTCGTTGGTATATGGGGATCTCGGTATTCTTGCCCTGCATAATTTACTTGAAAAAGCCATAGTGACCAGGATTAACTGGAGTGGGAAAATATTTTTCAAGGGGATCTATTGAGAGCGGGCAAGTGATCGTTTTCTTCTCTCAACACACGATTTTCTCTTACGATATACAATCCAACACAATAGGGATATAAGAGATAAAAACAATGCATACATGGCTTTAATCATTTTTATCGCCAGATCCACCGGGCTAGATTATTTATCGATATTGATAAAACACGGGAAATACTAATAAACTGTGTCTTCACGTTATTTAAACAAACGGCTTGATGTGAAATGAACACTGCTATCTATGTCTTTGTAGGGCTATTAATATGTAAGATCGTAGGGTATTTGACGGAATCCCTCGGAACTGGGCGCATATTGGGCTACATGATCGCTGGGATCGTCTATGGCATGCTCTTTGGTAGACAGGAGTATATTGGAGAGCTTTCACTGATAGCTTACATTTCAGTTATTTTTACCGTGTTTTATACTGGTCTTACAAGTGAGTATAAGGATTTGTTTAGAGAGCTGAGGATATCAAGTATATTGTCTTCGCTCTCTGTGATGCTCTCCATGTCTTTGATCGCGACCTATTTGTTAACAATGAATACGAGTACACCAACAGCGTTATTTATTGCAATAATATTATCAAATACAGCATCCGAGGCAATAGCATTAATAACTGATAAAATACCACCAAAGCTGAGAACCCTATCTCTTTCAGCCAGTCTTATAGATGATTTATTGGTTCTCGTGGTTAGCACTATTTATATCTCCATGTACTCAGACTCTACGAGCTTGTATATCAATATAGTCAATATCTGTGCGGGGATCATCATTTTAATCGCATTGTTTTCAATAATAATTCTATACGTTAAACATCATAGTATTCCATACATTGTACTGAATAAATTGTTTAGATACATGGCAAGGGAAAGCAAATACTTTATCGATATATCACTGCTTTCATTGCTAACGCTAGTATCAATATCGTTGATATTAGATACTACTCCATTGATATATGCATATTTATCAGGCATAATAATCTCGTTGGGAACATTGACCAGGGACCCAATGCTTAAATATAGGTTAAGGATAATAGAGTTCTCGAGATTTTTAAGCGACTTGATAAACGCTGTATTCATACCATTATTCTTCCTTTATATTGGATTATTTATTAATACGTCCATGCTTAGTCCAGTACTGGCGTTGAATCTAGTTTTACTATGCATACCGGGTAAGCTAGTTGTATACTCAACGTATGTGGTGTTAAGGGAAAGAGATATATTGACCGGCGTGAAAATAGGTTTCGCCATGTGTAGTAGAGGCGTATTGGAGTTAGCATTATTGATTATGGGGTTTAAGGCAGGATTACTCGATGTTTATTACCTTAACACGTTGATATTTGCATCTCTCTTATTGTTGGTGATCTCGATCTCGACCGTCTCGCTCATAAATCTTTGGGAAAAGAGATATCAGCTAGGCCCGTGAATTCATCCCCATTGAGGTCATCCCTTCCAAGCTTCATCCTCGTTTAACAATTTTTAAAATAAGATGTTATGGCTAATAATTTTTAATAATTTGCCTAAAGAGATCTCCGCTATGACAACGGGGTTTTTAATGCCAATCTTATATAATATTGTTGGATGGACCTCTCCTACAAATCCAAGGGATTCTCCATGTACATTCACACTGACTGTCCTTTCGGGTAAAAAGCCGTTTAACAACATCTCTGTAAACGAAACCTCCAAGCCTAGTTCTTTCAAAATAGCCCTCACATAGGCTATACCATCAGTCAATGTAGCCTTTTCATGAGTTATGGCAAATCCCAATCGTCTATCAATTCTAGCACCAGTTTCCATGGACATGTCCGGAACCACTACATCTCCCACCTCGAATATTGTTAATTTAGGCGATTTTTCTTGATTTTCTGAAATCACCTCTATTAAACCAGGGGTTAGCCATACTCTGAGACCTGTGTATTTCTCTGATCTCGGGTTTTCCACCTCGAATAACTCGTATTCAGTATTGAAAAGGTCTACTTGTATTGCTCTATTACTCATCATGTAATTGGCTATTTCAGTGAATTCCAGTCCAATCATTATTTCCCTAATCCTTTTTGAGATGTATTCCAATGGATGTATTCTACCTATAGAAGAACTCGCAGGTAAGCTATCTGCCTCTTTGCCTAATTTTTCATATCCATAGGCTATGGCCACGTCTTCGGCGACATCAATCCATGTCCTCACATCTAGCCTGTACACGGGAGGTTCTGCAATTAATTCGTCTTGATTAACTACGTTAACTACGTAGTAATGCTTACTCAGCAATTCTATGACATCGCGTATGGATAGGTCTAGGCCAATTATCTCGTTAATATCTCTTATATTCACGTGTATTTTGTTCCTCTCCTTGCGAGGCGCCTCTACTAACTCGTTGTCATGGTAAACCTTAACAACTTCTATGATCCTAGATCTAGATCTCTCCGCGATGTTAAAAGCCATGATCGTAACCATGTTGACAACCATATCGATGGATAGACCAGTTGAGTCTATCAATATGTTACGGGTCTCCGTGGTCACTTTACAATGGTCACTATTAATCACAGGGACAAGGCTGAGAACCCTTCTCTGGCTATCCATCAAGACAGGATATCTAGGCATTTCCTGAATTATATAACCATACATACGGCCTTTTTCCGTTTTAAACAACGCCTCTCGAAGAGTCATCTCATCTTGTTCCCCCAATGGCTTAAAAACAACCGTATTTGGATCCACAGATTTATAATATATTGGCGGATTGATCTTATCCAGATCGTAAACCCCTATACTTGCCTTTCTCCTACCTCTCCCATAAGTCATCGCCAGTTTCTCTTGCAATTGCATTATCTGGGAAATAGCCTCATCAGATAAAACCACGTCTCTAACAACGGCTAGTGCTACATACGGCCTTTCATTAATTCTCTCTGCATAACCCCTGATATCCGAGTCCCTGATATCTAAATCCCTCCACTCAATGCCCAACCATGGTTTTAAAGCACGTGCTAACCCTTCCACGCTGAAGAGATCTGGCCTATCACTATTCGCCTCGTACTCCAGTATATCCCCATGTATTAATTCAACTTCGCATTTCAGTTTAGCCAAGTACTTATAGATCTCTTTATCTGAAAGTTTCTTTCCCAACAAACCTTCTAGATCATGTATATTAACTCTGATCACCGGCATAAAAGTCACTTCATGTATTTATCCTTAATAACGCTCCAAGCATATTCAATTAATGTTTTTTCCTCATCTCTCCATCTTATAAGATTTTCCAATTGAAACATCTCGAAAATGTCTTTCTCTCCGATACCATTTAAATAAGCTAGTGGTGCATATAGAGATAGAAATGTGAAAGATCCTCTTATATTTTTCAATTTCAGGTATACGTGGTGGCCAATCACTTTATATAGGCTCTTAGACATTATTGGGGATTCGAGCTTAATTATTTTCTCCGTATTAATCTTAGATGCATGTACCAATTTGAACAACTTATCTATTTCTAAATTGTTTTTGAGAGCTTCTATCCTATACCAATCAATAACATATTTGTTGAAAATATCCCTGGCAATATCTTCCTTAATTCTATGCACTCTCATGAATCCAGCCAAAATAGCTATTAGGGCTGATTTGATCAAGGACTTTGGGCTGATTGACGTTATTTCATCCATATCTGTGTGGTAGTATTTACTTGGCCATTCATTCAACATAACACTATCCCATCCCCATGCAAGCGTCACATCGTGATCGCTCCCGGCTGTGTATGGAATTAACGAATATCTATGTCCGGGTAATTTAAAGCCGTCAAACGAATAAACATCGTCCAACACTATTTTCGATGCCAGGTATGTATACATGGTCATATGGGAATCCATGTAAAGTGGCGCATTAACTATATTGAATATCGAGCCGGTTATCCACTGCTTCGAGCCAACCATGTCCAAGTTAACCACGCCTATAGGTATCCAGGGAAGGTGCTGGCCTATGAAAACTGTGCCCGCGTATTCTGGGACCCATGCATGGCAATGGCTAAACCTATGACCCGATCTAGCGATACCTAGTAGTGTTAATATATTTGCAACACTGCCACTAGCGTTATCATGGGCCCCTGGTTTTGGGTGACATATATGGCTTATGTAGAGTATGCCCGGTTCATCTCCATCACATGTTAATAATCCATGAAGAGATCTATCAATATACCTAGATTTCACAACCCATTCTACCGATATATTCTTTCCCTCTCTCACAGCTAATTTCAATTTCAAGGCCATGGTATATGGGATGTTAATAACCACTTTATTAGTGATCTCGTTCCTGTGTATGAACAATCCAGTGTAAGGTACTGCGGTTGGAAATCTCTTATCACTGTATAATAATATCATGTTAGCATCAATATTTTTATATGCAATGTAAGCTGGTAACCTAGTTAAAACAACTTCTCCTTCACACGTACTTATATCATTATTATCGCATATAACTAGCTTGCCATGTCCTTCACCAGGAGGGGAATGAGCCGCTATAAGAGTTGGGCGTTCACTCATATTTAACTTAGCAAAGGTTCTATTACTCACTTTAATCTCCATGGACCCTTCTTCGATATCCCAGGAAACAGGGGTTTCCACAAATCCTTTAATCGCGTTGCTGGGTATTTCAAATATCTTTGTCGACATCCCCAGTAAATCCAATTCCTCCTTGATTTCCTTAATAGCCTTCAATAATCCAGAACTACCCTGAACCCTATGATACTTTGTCAATAGCTTGAGTAAATCCTTTGCCAAAAATACACTCATATTCCCCAGATAACCGTGGATCACGCCATTGTCTATCATGAATAAGGCCTCTACCCTTTATTTGAGTATTGTCTAATATAATAGACCAAGGTGATTAAATGGTTATCGTGAGTATTACACCGGAAATAGCATTGGATTACTCAAGAAACTATGCAGGGGGTCTCGGAGTCTTAGAAGGTGATAAATTCTATGGAGCCGGCGATATTGGCCTTGATTACCTGGTTTTATCACTGTTATATAGACATGGCTATGTGTCAATCGATTTTAACGTCAATGGCGATCTCCTGTATTCTACTGAAAGACATGAAAAGGAGTTCATGGAGAGATTATTCCCCGAAGAGGAGTTCACCATAAGGTTGAAGAATACCGATATATACGTCAGGCCATGGGTCTACAGATATAAATCAGCTAAGGCAGTGTTGTTCGAAGCCGTGTGTCCTCAATGGGCTCGTTCATTGACAGAGAGGGTCTATCTAGAAAATAGTATGGAAGAGAAGTTTTTGAAATATGCACTACTAGCTAAGTCCTCTGCATATTACTTGAACAATGTGGTTGGGATCGAGAACGTTATAGCAATAGATCTCGAGGAATCATATACTTCGTTAGTGTTATACTTGTTAAAAGATCTGAACGCTAAAACCAGGATAATAATACATACACCAGGTCCTTGGGGCCATCCAACATTCCCGTGTGAACTTGTTCAAAGGGAATTTGATGAAAAATGCCAAGGAGAGATTAACATGACGTTTATGTCCCTTGAAAAGCTCAAGAACGCCATCGTAGTATCGAGGAAACACAAGGAGATCATGGAGATTATTTTTCCACAATTCAAGGATTCGTTTAAACCCATTACAAACGGTATTTATATAAAACGCTGGATGCATCCAAAGCTATATAAAGCATTTATTGAAAACAACATATCCACCAAGGTTATTTACGAGGCTAGAAATGAAGCCAAAGATGCATTATATTCACTTATCAAGAAATACAAAGAAAACATTTGTAGCAACAAGGAAAAAATGGTGATCGCATGGGCACGGAGATTCACGAAATATAAGAGACCGTATTTCGTCTTCCGCTTCATCGAGGAACATCCTGATTTAGACGCCATTTTCGTAGTCGCCGGCAAACCTCATCCTAGTGATATCGATGGGTATACTTATTCCAAGAAAGCAAGAGAGCTGAGCCTGAAGATCAGCAATTTCATATATTTAAATAACTATTCACTTGAAATCGCCAAAATCCTAGTACAAGGCTCTGACTTATGGTTGTTCACATCATTTAGTGGATGGGAGGCGTGTGGTACAAGTTATATGAAAGCCCTTGTGAACGGTGTTCCTGTTCTATCAAGTCGAGATGGCGGTGCTTTGGAGATTATAAGAGAGGATCATAATGGCTGGTTTTTCGGGGAAAATAGAAAAGAATTCATAGATATATACTCGGATCCGAAGTTTCATGAGATAGATAAAAAAGAATATGTCGAATTCAGAGATAAATTACTCAAAATAATTGACCTATATTATACGGATCCCGAGAGATATCTCGAAATATCCTTGAATGCATATAGGGATACACCACAAGCCGTCGACATAACCAATGTCCTGAAAAAATATTATATTCTGGATAACAAATGAGTAGGTCACTATCGTACAACGAACACTGATATAGGCGCGCTTACAACGAGGGATAACGCCACACTTCCCACAGGTATATCGGTTATCAATGACCTACCTCTAGCACCGAGAATCACTGCGTCATAGCCCCCTCTATGATTTCTTTTAAAATAGCCGATGACGCGCTTTCTGACATATAGTCGTACTCTAATAATTTATATGACACCTGTATGCCTTCTCCACGTAATCTATACTTAACTTTCTCTAGCAAATCATCATGAGTGCCTTTTGGCCTTGCGTACAATATTGTTATCTTAGAGCCATAATGCCTGGCTAGATCAATTGCAAATACCAACGCTTTGAAACTAGACTCACTACCATCTACTGGGACAAGTATTTTCCTGAAATAAAGGCTCACAGTATATGTAGGTCCTTCGCTCATTTCTCACCACCAGACCCAGCTTATATAAGGCTGAAATGGGTATTCAAGTTATCGCCACTCATGGCAACAATGTCCATCCTAGGAACATTCGTGCGGATAACTCCATTGCTTTCAATGCTGGCAACTCCTCACCACTGAGAAATAGCAACACGGCATTTCCACCGGTTGATACATGTATTTTTTCGCTGATCTTCGATTCGTCGATCATGGATGCCATTTGACCACCAGCTATTAGTGTAAATGCATTTGAATTATAAATGGCGTTCACTAATTCAAGTGTTCCATTGACAAAGCCCTCCTCTACAACTCCCGAAGGACCTCTCATGACAATTACTTTTGCCTCCCTGATAAACTCCCTATATATATATTTATAGTGTTTTCACCTATATCCTTGATCACACCTCCTTTCAATTCGCCGACATGTAGATTCTTGACATTGTTGTTCACCCTCACTACGAAATCGAGGGGGGTCTCTATGGGGGCTCCTCGCATCAATATATACCTAGCCCGTGGAACGAGCGGCAAAATCCCGTTCTCTTCAAGAACTCTGATGTTCTCAATTCCTATATCAATGCCTTTAGCTACGAGAAATAATTGAGCCAATAAACCTGTTGTAAGAATCCTCTCGGCTAATTTATTCCTCGTCAAGTTCTCTATCACTCTTAGAGTCTCCGCTACTTTTTTACCACCCAATATAAAGATCCTTTGGATATTTTGAGGTGTCATTGTTTTCCTCAACGCATCTAATTCTTTTTCAAACAACAAGCCAATAGCGCTTGGCAGAGACAGTGGAATACCCACTATGCTTGGTTGACTCCTATGTGCCGTAGCAAATGCATCATTAATATATGCTTCAAATAGAGGGGATAGTTTTTTAACCATTATTGTGAACGCCTGTTTCTCGGGCGGCGCCTCTAGTATCTCTTCTGATACAAACCGCAAGTTATCCAATAGTAGTACTTCCCTTGGTCGGAGTTTTCTTATCTCCTCTCGAGCTGTGGGGCCAATGACATCCTCCACATACCTAACATCCAAACCACTATACCTGGCCAATAACTCGGCATGTTGCTCGAGTGCGATGAATTTGTAACCCCCTGGTCTACCCTGATGTGATCCCAGCACTAGGGCTGGTGCATATTCATTGATCACTCTTTTTATATAGTGGGAATGTATCTTTATCCTCCTATCATCCGCGATCTTGTCTGTCCCAGGGTCTATTGGTGCATTTATATCTATTCTCATGAAGACCTTTTCTCCTTAATATCGAGATCTCGTAATGTAGGTAATCTAGGCAAATACAAAGTACTGGACATATCCTGACCCATGTAGAAGATATTATGATATTAATTTATTTAATTTGAACATAGTTGGTTGTTAAATAATTGCTACACCTAACAATCAATTATAAATCAATTATATTATTGTTAATTAACTCAGAAAAAATATAAATAAATTGATTATATTATTAACCACAGACTGGGTATTCATCGGGGACTTTTGTCCTAAAGTATCTGCCGGACTCCGGGTCTTGGAATAACCCTATTTTAACCCCTTTTCTACCTCTCGGGTTTAATTGCCATACTTTCACAGGAACTAATTCCAGCTCTTTACCACTAGGTGTTTTTACCTTTACCTTCTCTGTGCAGGGCATGTCTATCACCATGGTAAAATAAAGTGTGATTGGTCTTATATATTTTTCTTTTCAGTATATCAAACATTGACATAACAAAAATCTGTTCGAGCTAGAAAATAAACAGTGTTAAAGGCTAATTAATCAGATACCCCGGCGGTTTTCATCCCGTTTAAAAAGGTCACTAGGCATGACTTTCATCATCAAAATAGATATTTAATTTCGATGTCCCTTTTATAGGGCACCATATTTTTCATTCCACTCTTTATAGGCATCGATCCACGCTGGATCTATGCTTGGTTTCCTAGTTTTAATAACTTTTACAAAGTCTTCCGTGGATATCGATCTCTCCGCGTTCTCGTTTTTCTCATTTAATTCCTCTGCTATATTGTTTTGAACTTCTTTCACAATAGCTGATATATCAGCTGGACTATAGTATTCGGTGATCTCGGCTAGCAAATCATAGTCAATATTGCCTACTTTAAAGGCTGTCTTTAATTTATCGATGTAGTATATGAAAAGCTGTTTTCTAATCTCTTTATTGGGAGGCGGAACATATATTCTCTTTTCAAATCTACGTATAAACCCTATGTCAAGGGCCCATGGTTTATTCGTTGCCCCTATGACAAATAACAGGTTTTTATTATTCTCCTTCTCCCTCAAGCCATCCATCTCCATTAAGAATTGGTTTCTCATGCGCTTCTCTCCACCGATTTCGTTACTGAATTGTTGGAAAAGTCCATCGACCTCGTCAATGAATATGATCACTGGTTTACCCTGGCTGGCTATTTCCCTGGCCTTATCGAACACTTTTTTCACATTTTTCTCTGTATCGCCAAGCCATTTACTTAGAATGGTTGCCGGGCTCACATTGATCAGCACCGCGCCAATCTCATTTGCAAGGGCTATCGATACCTCCGTCTTACCGCATCCCGGAGGTCCGAAAAGCAATATACCCTTCGGCCATCCAAGTGGATATAAATGCGGTGTTTTAACGGGGTAAACCACGGCTCTCTTAAGCGCTTTCTTGACATCCTCTAGGTCAACGAGGTCGTCGAATTTCTTGCTTATTTTCCTATTCTCAGGCCAAAGGACCTCGAGATCGCTATCGCTTTGACCACCCTCTCCCACCGGGGCCCCTATTTTTATTGATTTATCTAACAGCTTCTCTAAGGTATGTATTCTATTCTCATACTTGATTATCAATTCCCTATATAGATCGGATAATGGTGCATCTGGGTAGAGTTTCAAGTACTTGTTGAACAAATCTATTGCCATTCTATAGTATTTTATCGCGTTTTCATAGTCACCAGCTTTATCGGCTGAGACAGCTTTTTGCGCGTATTCGGTACCCTTATCTACTAAATAACGCATGCTCATCTATAAACACCTCTATAGATCTTTCCCCTCGGTGACTTCAAAGAAAAAGTATAGAGTGTGTATTAGCGTCTCTTGATCTTTATCAATCCCTTATCTTCCAGGGATTTCAATGCTTTGTACACATTCTCGCGTTTTACTCTATATTTTCTCTCAAATAATTGCACATCTAAGATCCCTGCACAGGTTCTCAGCTCATCTAGTAGCCATTGCTCAATAACATTTAACGGGACCTCCTCTAAGTCGATACCCGGTTTTTGTTCCTGGGGAATAGGTATAGCTACTTGTTGTGTAGTTGTCTTATCAACATTGCTCACAACTACCTCCGGTGGTGGTGCCGGGAGTGTCTTTGAGCTAACGTTTACCTTTTCACTAGGCATGGACTCTTGTATCGTTTTAACATCCTTAGACTCGGTGATTTCCTTTTTCGAGATACTTGTATGAGGTATAATATCGGACGAAGACGTGATCAATATGCTACTAACTTTTTGTTCAATTGTCTTGATCTGGCTGATCAATTGTGGGTTGATCTTCTCTATTTCTGGCTCTATTTTCCTAAGCTCGTCAAGCACTTCGGGCAGTATTTTAATGGGTTCCTCTACATATGCTAATGTCTCCAATCTATATCTAACTCTAGCCAAATCATATACCACTTTTGTGAGTAGCGCGAGATAGCCAGAGACGTTGCGTGTTTCTTCATCGATTATCTCGATCAATTCCTTATCTCCGCCACTCGTCTTAACCCTTTTCTTATGTTCCTCCATCACTACTTCGAGGCTTCTCTTAGATGATTCAAGTGTCCTGATCATCCTTTCCAATAATGCTATTGAATCAAATATGCTTTTTCTAACAGGATCTCTTGTTTTAAATAACGAGATAAATTTACCAAGTATATTTGCCCTACTCGCTATAGACATCTCTGGAAACCCCTTCTACGTGTCTAACAGATTATGGTTCCGGGGATGTTTTTTAAAGACAGGTATAGGTGATATCTATGTATTACCAACATGGCTATTGAAAAACTAACCGTGGCTAAGGATATTAATACCTCTGGACCTTGTTCTAATTGGTGATGGCTTGCCAATTAAGACAGCGTATGGTAAAATCGGTGTCACATCTGATCATCCATTGGCTACTAAAATCGGGATCGAAATATTGGAAAGTGGTGGAAACGCCTTTGACGCCGCTATAGCTGTGAGCGCTGTCCTAGCAGTGGTACAACCTCATCTAGGTGGACTAGGAGGAGATGCTTTCCTGCTAGGAGTGATGGGGGATGACATAGTGGCCATCGCTTCCAGCGGAAAATCGCCAAAAGGGTTTAAGGTTGATAGATACCTAGAGGAGAAACCAACACGAGGACCTCTAACTGTCACAGTGCCAGGTCTTGTCCACCTATGGGGGTATATATATGAGAAGTATTCCTCCATGCCATTGGAATCCTTGATCAAACCAGCGATAAAACTCGCATATAACGGATTCCACGCAGGTTGGTCCCTTGCAACGGCGTCGCGTGTATATGAAGCCGAGTTATCCAGGTATAAATGGGCTAGGTATTTTAGAGGGATCAATCAAGGGGATTTAGTGGTAAACAAGGAGCTGTATACGGCACTCAGGCTAATAGCCACGCGTGGATGGGATGAGTTTTATTATGGGGAATTAGCGGAGGTTGTTGTGAACGAGCTACAAGAACAGAGTGTAGACATAGGCCTGGATGATTTAATGGAACACGAGAGCTCGGCTGTTAAGCCATTAAAACTCAATGTCGATAACAAAACCCTATATGAACTCCCACCTAATACTCAGGGGGCTTCGACACTGCAATTGATCAGCGCTCTCTACGAGCTAGAGCTATATAGATATCGATTTGATGACCCTGAGAGGATCTTTGCATGGAGTGAACCAATTAATAATGTTTATTTATTTAGAGATATATACCTCGGCGACCCCGACTACATGAAGATAGATATCAATTACTACATAAATTATCGCGAAGTTGAAAGGGCACTACACAGTGTAACCACAAAGCCAGGCACATTTGATATAAATAGAGGTGACACAACATTCTTCGCTGTGTCAGATGGCGAAACTCTAATTGGATTTATTCAAAGTCTTTTCTACCCCTTTGGCTCAGGGCTAGTGGCCCATGGTTTTCCATTACAAAACAGAGGTGTTGGGTTCGCCAAGACAAAAGGCCTGCCAAATAGCCCAGCACCGGGGAAAAAACCTCTACACACACTTTCCATATTATTGGTAGACGACGATCGATCTAAATATATAATCGGATGTGTTGGAGGAGATTATAGACCTCAACTCCACTTAAGGGTATACGAGAACATATTTGTATATAATATGCATCCCTCTAAAGCTGTGGATGTCCCCAGGTTCATATATACTAAGCCATATAATGGACAACAAGTGGTAGTTGAGTCTCCATTTCCAGTGAAAACACATGAAACCATAAAAACAGAAGTTGTAGACTACTATAATGGCCCCGGATATGTACATGTATTATTCCTATGTAAAGGGGTTGCAGGCTTAACCAACGATCCGAGGAGTGAGGGCGCATCGATCGCTATTTAATTCAAATTAAATACAGCTCCGTGATTTTGAGGCCTAGCTATGAACACCTTTCCCTCTATCTCCTTCCTTATTTCATTCAGCACTTTAATGGCTTGATCCTCTGATTCGACTACACCGTATACGGAGGGTCCCCAAGAACTTTGCCCAACTCCTTCTATGCCATGTTTTCTCAAAATTTTAACGGCATATTGTGAATAACCAGCATAAATCCCCCCTTGTAATTCGCTAAACATGATACCAATGGTTTCCTGAAGAACCCCTAATGCCCTAGCAAATGCGTGAAAATCCCTATCAAGTAATGCCGGGATCAATTCATGAAATAGATAATGAGATGCTTTCCATATTAACTCCTCTTTAACTGGATGACGCTGAGTGAAGACTTCTCGCTCCTCTTTTTCACTAAGACCTTTACCTGGTGGTATTATCACTATGAATCTCCATTCCTCTGGAAATTCTAGTCTTAAAAGTAGCTTCGGGAAATCCTCCGGTCCTTTCTTACCGGCGTCTACCACGAATCCGCCATAGGTAAATACGTATGTGCCGACACCTGATATGTTGCCTCTTCCTAGTTCTCTAGCTAGGGTTTCTATATCAATTTCAATGTCATTGGCAATTGCCAGTCCTTTTGCAACTGATAATAAAAGTTGAGTAGTAGAGCCAAGTCCTACGTGCTTATCAACACACTCTATGATTTTCACTGAGCCTTTTTCCACTTCATATTTCCTCAAGAACCAACCCAGCTTGGCTTGAACTTCATCGCTCCTGCAACCCTCGAAGCACAAATCTCCATCGACATGGATCTCGACCGTTGTAGAAGGCTGTGAAATGGCCACACCACTTGAAACATAGAGGCGGTAATTATTGCTAAAGGGGTTTACTATGCCGAAATGAAGTCTCGAAGGAGCTTTGATCAATAGTTTCTTACCCATTTTCTAGCCACCGTTTTTATTCTCTCCACGAGCTCGCTATATTGTCTATTCTTACATGTTTTCTTGGCTATTTCGAGTGATCTCTCGAAATTATCTAACATCTTCATCGCTTCGTTGAGATCGCGTCTAACCATGAACCGTATTTTCGACAGATATATCAATGCCTCTATTATCGAGCTATAACACCTGGTATAAGGCTCTACTCTTCTAATGTAGTTGTCATTATCGTAAATCCCCTTGACCCTATATCTAAACAATGTATACTCGTCACGATTCTCTTTTGTCAGGAGAACTAAGTCTACGTAACCAAGCGCGTTTATCAATCTGGGAACGCCTTTTTCGTCCAAGAACACATAATCATGGTAAACGGCACTGCCTACCTCTTCTTTGAAACAGAATAGAAAATACATCAGTGGATCATGCGTGATATTGATGACTACGTAATCGACCTTGTTCAACACTTCATGTAGAAATGTGCCCTTATATATTCTCATTTCGACGAAATCATTGTCCTTGATGAAACCAACTGGCGCTAAATAAGGCTTGCTATCAAATAACGTGCTCAACACTCCTTCATATAACACGTTATCCCTGATGAACACCACTATTTGATCACCATTAAAGGGGCATAAGTGATTAGACGTGTTTGTTTCGATGTTATTAATTAGATCTACACACTGTTTTTTCCAAATCGCTATAAATATCGAGTAGATCGTGGAAATTACTTATAACGCCTGACTTCAATTCCTGAATAAATACTCTGCCTTTTATATTCCTATTGATTAATAAGGCATGGAACCCGGCTGATAGCGCGCCCCCCACATCTTCCACGACGTTATCCCCCACGTGTATCACTCTGCCTGGTGGATATCCAGATCTCCTGGAGAACTCCAGGAAAATGCCTCGGTCCGGCTTTGAATAACCAATTTCATCGGAGAACAACACCAGCTTCATATAGCTGGATAAACCAGTTCTATCAAGCAAGATCCTTGTGTAATAACTAGGCCAGAAAAGCACATTACCTATTACACCCATATATACATTCATTTCTAATAATTTCGAAAGAGCTGTTGGGACATCTGGGTATACGACATCATAATTATTAATGGTCTCAAACGTGTATTCGATAACCCTCGTTACCTGGTTTCTTGAAATACCTAGATTCCTCGCCATTATTTCTCTAGACCTCTCTAAAACCTCCTTGATATCCATGTTTATCGCTGTCCTACGCAAAGCCTTAGCCTCTTCTAGAGATCTCATGACTTGTTTCATTACGTAATTGTTTTCAAGCCCATATAGAGTCGACGCAGACTCAGCTATGAGCCTTAAGGTTCCATTTAAATCCAATAAAGTGCCCCATATATCGAAGCTAATGGCTAAGCACCTTGTCATGGATATCACCTAAATGAGGTCCTTCGAACCGATCTATTTCATCGATCAAATGATCCACAATATCCATCAATATGTTCATCCCTATTTCCACTGCATTGGGTGAACCCGGTAAAACCACTACGATCCTGCCATCATGTAGTATGTAGAGACCCGTGCGGCTAATTAGCGCCCTAGGCCCGATTTTATTGTACGATATATTTCGAAAGATCTCGCCAAAACCAGGCAAGGTCCTCCACGCGATCGATTCCACGACATCCACTGTTATATCGCGTGGACCAGGCCCCGTACCCCCTATGAGTACCAATACGCGCTCCTTAGAATCTCTGATCACTTTCAATATATCCCTGTAACTATTCCCTATAATAGTCTTTGCCGAGACACAACGATCTCTCCCTAATACAATGCGCCTAGCCACTTCACCGCTTTGATCGATCTCTTCTCCTTTCACAACTTTATCACTCACCACCACGATATGTACACAAGTATTGCTTGGCATAACCATATCTATCACTCGGGATTAGTCAATAGAGGTTAGGTAATATAAGTAAAAAGTTCAATCAAATATAATTCAGTGATGCCAATGGTCAACAGGTTAATAGTTCTCGAGAAAAGCAATAGAAATGTAATAATAAGAGCAGCCGGCTTGAGAGATATTTGTGAAGCCATATACATGCTGGTGTCATTGATACCCATGAGTAAAGTTGTATCGTACAGTGATATAGCAAATATATTGAACACTAGTCCCCGCATCGTGGCCAAGTGCCTAGCGATCAACGAGAACATCATTGCTATCCCATGCCATAGAGTTGTGCACAAAGATCTAAGGATAGGTGGATATAGCCATGGGGGCGTGGGCTTTAAGAGCAAATTACTAATTCTAGAAGACGTGAAAATCGTAAATAACCGCGTTTCTAGGGAACACTATATTAAATTATCCAGTGTACTTTGAAAACGGTGGTTTCACGTATATATATTCTTCCCCGATCGCGCTTAAAATAGATCTATATATATTTTCATTGCTGATGAGATAGCTACACAGCTTGCATTGATCAAACCTGCTCGTAGAACCATTCACTATGTCTATTATCATGTCGTCCACGAAATCCCTTAATTCCTCAATACTCTCGATGATATTTAAATATTTGACTTTTCTTCTCCCTGTTACAACGTAGTTCACCAATGTCTGTTTAATGCCTAGTATTTTGGCCGCACTAAGTTGCGTGAATCCGTATTGTAATACTAGTTTACGGATAACGTATGTCTTAACAGCTGGCATAATTTTCCTATTCAAGATCTCACAAAATGGTTTCAAAACATAGTCACCTAATAACAGTGTTATTTAACGCTATAATAAACTTTAAGCCTATTTCTTCAATAAAACGACTGGTTTATTCCTCGAATTTGAGCCTATCTTGGCCGCAACTGGATCACATTTAGGTATTAATATAAACGCGATTGGTTTGCCTAGATCAATATCATATAGGTATTCGAAATTAGCCATACCTTTGGCAATTATCAGATCAGATGCCTGTATTACCTTTCTTGCCTCATTACCTATGTTATCCAGGTGTATAGTGGAG
>JAWBBW010000011.1:0-45802 GCA_038824035.1 Desulfurococcaceae archaeon | reverse complement strand
CTGAGGACAATGCCACAGGGGGATATATACATAAGTCAACTAAATCTATTAACCACGTATCTTAACAACAGTTTTAACCCCATATCCACGTTGTACCTGGAGATGGCTAGAGAAGCGTTTGCAAACAACGATTATGATACAGCTCTCTATTCATTATCCATCTCCATAGCTAGTGCTCAGTGTCAACTAGTGACACGAGTAATGATGACCGTGGAGAACCCAGTCGTTGATAGAACTATATCCACATATCAATTGACAACAAACACTACGGAGAACATCATTAGCCATGAAACCACAACACCTCTATCCATCGTCAACCCCGTCATCACCGCCACTAAGGAAATAAACACCGAGATTAACGAAACGGCCAGTGTATTAGTTAACAACACAGCATCGATCATCAGTGAGACGGGCAATCCATTATCAGTCAAAGTGGAGACCCCAACCATGTTGTCACAGTTACGGGAGATCAGGTCATTGGCGTATATACTAGCGGGCTTAATAGCGCTTGCTAGTATCATGTTAGCCATTGTCATAAGCGCGCGACGAGGGAGAAAAGACTTGATCGCAAGCCAACTTACTTAATAACCCCTTCAATAAGTTATACAATGTGAACAAGTACATACTCAGCAAGGGGTGATTTCAAAAGAATGCCCATTATATGGTTTTACGACCCGTTAACCATGATCTCGGTTATAATAGCGTATATCATCGGCTTCATAGTATTGACAACAGCAGCTGGTGTATTAGCACCCAGAGTGGCAAGGAAAGTTGCAGGTAAGTATACGTTACAAGCATCCATGGCCATACTGGGAACAATAACTGTGATAGCAGGGCTTGCCAGCATAGGATTATTAACCTATATATTAGCAAGCATGTTCGGCATGGGGTTTATCAACTATTTACCAGCAATACTGGTGTTCGTGGTCATACTCAACATGATCTCATATCTGTTCTCCCCCATGATGATAAACATAGCATATGGTGCCAGGCCTGATACCAGGTTACAGGAAATCGTGAATAATCTGTCAACATCTCTTGGTTTCTCGAAACCGCCTAAAGCAGTCGTGGTCAGGGGGCCTCCCAACGCATTTGCATACGGCAATTTCTTGACTGGTAAATATGTTGCCGTTTCACAAGAACTAATAAATATAACGACAGAGGACGAATTGAGAGCAATAATAGGGCATGAACTCGGACATCACAAACATCGTGACAACGCGATCATGTTGTTCATGGGGTTATTGCCAAGTCTACTTTACTTCCTAGGCATAAGCATGATAAGGGTCGGTCTCTTAATGAGTACTGCCATGTTATCATCGAGGGATAGGGGACGAGGTGGCGGTGGACCGTTAATAGCGTTGATAGGCGTCATCGCCATTACCATTAGTTTCCTGCTCCAAATACTAGTGCTTGCTTTCAGTAGGCTAAGGGAATACTACGCGGATTCAGTGGGCGCGATGCTAGCTGGCAGAAGATCTATGCAAAGAGCCTTAGCGAGGCTACACGTGTATTACAATAGAAATACTTGGGCCAGAGAGATTGCCGTTAACAGTAAGATCAAGGCTTTGTTCATCTATGCCCTTACACAGGCTGTTGCAAACCCATTTTATCATTATACACCGCCAAGGTCATTTGACACAAGGGGGATCGATATTGATAGGGTGGTGGAGGAATTGAAGAAAATGGAAACAAGCGATGTATCAGAGTTCTTCTCAACTCATCCAGCAATACCCAAGAGGATAAGATTCATAGATACATTGGTTATAAAGTACTAGACCATTATCAATAAACCACCTTGTTTTTTTCTCTTCAACCGTGTCAATAGGTGAAATGCCCTTCTCCTACCAGGTGTTCCATGATAAGCCTCTCTCCTATTCCTAGCTGGCATAGCTAGTACAAAATCCCTTAACACTACTATGCTGATCGTCACACCGTGCGACTCCACTTTTCTCTTAAGCTCCACAATGTCTCTTATCACATCATCGACCCATTCATGCCCATAGGGTATCTCTATTATGACCTCTTCTGTCCCTCTCTCATAACTCAGGCCATATATCAACACACCTCTGTGCTTGATCACGAAGTCCTCCACTAATCTCGTTAAATCCCCGCTAACTATGTTAGGCTTATAGGGATCAATACCCCTGGTTTCAACGTATTCTCCAAAACGATCTAAATCCATGACTATGATTAGACCATCTGTCAAAAAGCGAGGAGTATCAGATTGAGCATTAGGCTCTTCATTCCAGTTCATGGTCAAAGAGGCTGCCCGCTTCATCACTGTATTGTATTGTGTTGTTGAGAGTTATTATTTTTACTCCTCTTCTCTGACACCTATGACACAGCCCGCATCCCATAGTGCCCTGGCTACTTGTTTGACAGCCCTCTCCACTTCTCCCTCCTCCTTGGCCCCTGTTATAACCATTTTGCCACTACTAAATATTAGTAGAACGACCCTTGGATCCCTCATTCTATGTATGAGGCCTGGGAATTGCTCGGGCTCGTACATGCTGTCCTCTAGTTGATAAGCGGCTTTTTCCAAATTCACATATGCATGGATATCTCCCCCTGCAACGATATTCTGGATCTGAACTCTTGGCCGGCCAGTTATCCTTATGCCATACCTGTCCAGCGTCCTTATGATCTTTTTGACCGCCTCTATTAATTGCTGTGTGCTCTTGGTGCCTGTCACCACCATTTTACCCGACTTGAAGATCAAGGCCGTGGCCTTTGGCCTATCCAATCTGAATATCAAGCCTGGGAACTGCTCTGGTTTATAGGTTATATTGGGGATAAGCGATTCTATCAATTCTAAGTCGAGTTCATGCTCCAATATCACAGTGGCAACTATGTTCTCAACTCTATAGCTAATTTTCAATGACAATTTATCCGACAAAATCGTCCACCCTATTAGGGATTTATAACACCTCGTGGTTTAAAAGGGGTTTAAACGCCTAGAGTACGAGGCTGAGAAAAACAGGCGTTGCGAAGACATATGAGACAAGGAGCAATGCCGCCTCTTTATATGATTTCTTAAGCAATTCCTCCATCCAGATCGCACTAGGCCCCATCAACTTCATGCTTGTCCTGACACCGTAGTAGTAAGCACCTCTCTTATGATCGCTACTGGCCAATTCAGCACACTTGTCTTCAATAGATCTCAACAAATCTGGACTATCATGCACTGGTATATATGTGATGAATGACCTAACACCTGTCTCCGTGTGCTCATCATTAGTGAACACCTCTACGTAATCCAATTCCATGCATCTATGAACAATGTTCACTATGATATCTCTCACACCCGGTTTCATGTTATTCCCCCTCAGGTAGACCAAGCCAACTTTCTCATAGCCATCTCCACCAATAATCACTATGCAAACATCCCCATTGATTAAGCCGGCTGCCTTTGTTTTAAAACAACTATACTTGAACAACACGTCTACAGGAGGCCTTTTCTTATACTTCTCAACATGTTTCACTACATTACTCAACAAATCATCCAGGCTTTCTATATCTAGCTTAGCCTCTTTCTCCCAGTTATGTGAATCAATGAGCAATAAATCGCCTAATCCCCTTTTCTTACTGATACTGGCATATTTGACCTGGAGATCATATGGTAAGTCATCAATGCCCTTATCAGTTCTCGATACGAACACTAGTGTTGACTTATCGAAGACGAGTGAGAGGGCTTCCCACCCGTTTAAACCACTTACCTTGAAGGAGCCGTGGTATTTTATCCTTGACTTATCACTGCTGATCACAGAATCCAACAATTTCCTGATATATTCATCCACGAGCCTGGACGAGACTACATTCCTATCGTGAGATCCAAATCCATGAAGTGTCATCAACTTATAACCTAGATTCCCAAATGTGTTGACAAGTAAAGCAGGCAATTCACTGCTCCCCGTGTTAGAGAAGGGCCCATAGTGTAGATCCGTGTATATTATTAATAAATCCCCCATTTCCAGTATTCGCGAATCTATATTACTATCTACTCCGAGTTTTTCGAAAACCATCTCTATATCCTTATGTTTATCGAGCCAATTCCTCAGAAAAAGCGTGCCGAGGTCTGGCGATCTAAAGCCATTTATCCTATGCCTAGACATGACTTGGTAAATCAACATGTCGAGCACAATCACTATGAAGAGAGCTACTAACCCCTTGACCACATCCATATCAATATGTAAGAGAAAGCCAGCGATACACAAGGTCACTAGCTGGGGTATTATGGAGATCAAGTACCTTGAAGCACTTGTCCCGTCAAGCCCAAGTATCACTGTTATAGTGAGTGTTGCGGAAGACGCTAACACCACTTCTATGTTATTCGTCAACACTGTGAACACCGCCATGTACACGAGGGTTGCCAATGCCAGGCCAACAATCCTTTTCAATTTATGGAAAACGGTTTTCCTCCATATAATGGAATACCCCTTTAACACGGCGATTATTAACAGGGAATTCAAGAGAAGGGGTATCGCCTTATAACCCATATACATTATTATTGTCAATGCTGTGATCAACATTAAAGTTGCCAATATCCGCCATCCCGGGAGTGAGAACAATATGGCATAGTATTTACTGACTACGGTCTTAGGTCTATATAAACCCATGTACTCACCGCCACTTAATATAAGCTCTTAGAATCAACACAGCCAAGGTCACGATCAGCGAGATCAGTGGACCCGTTAAAACTAATAAGCCCGTGAATAATGAAAGCGCTCCCACCACTATAACCGTTAACCCTATTAATACCTCTGACGCTATGTAACCCAAGATCAACAATAACATCAACATGATAATGGAGATCGGGTGTGAAATATCCTGGTAACCAAGTAATGGTTGTAATAACAACCACATATTCGTGGCAAACACTAATGCAATCGCCAACTTGAAAAATAGCCAACCAATCAACGCGAAGATCAGGAAAAACACGAGAAATGATAACAACGAGCCTATTCTACCAATGCCCAGGATATTTGCTATTTCAAACGCTATTAGGCCGGCTATCATCCCAGTTGCAAATGACACCAATATTTTCGCAATGAATCTCCCAGCGAAAATCATCACTATACCGAATAACACCAATGATAATGCTGAAAACCAGCTCATATGTGGCAGTAAAACATGCATTTGAAGCTGGATCTGCATCTAATCATCCTCGTGATTGGCCCGCAAGTTATATGAACCTGTACTTGATTAGGTTATTGCAAAAACTATTTAAAAACACGAATATAGCCCTGACTAGGTCATATCACCACATACACAGAAAGCCTCGCTTAAAAACCTATGTAAATTGCTGATATCGTCGCTATCCATGGAGGATACCATGATTGCCCTTAACGCGCTCTTGGTCTTCAACGCTATCTCTGCAAGATCTGGTATGACCTCTACCGAGAGACCACTCTCCCTCTCTAAGGCGATCTCCGCTAGTTTCTCGGGTTTTTCAATCAACACCTTGAGTATTTCCGGGTTCTTGGCAATATCCCTTTTACTTATAATGGGTACTGTTAAAAGACCTGTCTTGATCTGTATCAACACGTAGATAAACCATGAGAAAACAGCATCCGATATAGTCTCTATTGTCGACGCGTCTATTAAATATGCCAACACAGTGTTGGCGTGCTTAACTAGTCTCCTAAAGAAGGTGTTGCTAACAGGTCTAAAGATAAATGCCTCCATTTGCCCAGGTGTATCTATTATCACTATGTCCCATTCATTTATATTGATGAAAGGAGGATTGAGAAAAATCTCATCCACTCTCTCAGCTATTAATTCAGACGCCTTTACAAAAGCCCCATTGGGGCCTAGGCCATATCTCTCCATTATACCTCTTAGGGTGAACATGTCTCTGATATCGAACACTGGCTTGTAATCTAAGCCTTCAACGCCTGGATCTAAGTTGACCAAAGCAGCTTTTAGGAAAAGATTTCTCCTAATCCACTCGTAGTATGATTTCGACAAAGATGTCTTACCAGAGCCAGCTGGCCCTATGAACACGACGGCGACAGGCATTTTCATATCCCTGGACTCGAGGTCACGGTCAAAGATACACTACATGGTTTCCTCTCCTAGGGTAGGTTGTTCTGCCTCGATCCTCCTCAATTGCCTCTTATACATCTCTACAATTTCATCGCTGGTCGTGGCATCCTCTGGGCTTTTATCAGGCCTCCAGCGTATGAATCTCGGAAATCTTATCGATATACCTGCATCTGGCTTGATCTCGCCATAAGCACATGTGTGCACTGGTGACAAGGTCAATTCAGCCCCTATGATCTCTGCCACGAGTGCTGGCTCGACCCACACGTCTGGCTCCATTTCAGACACCACCCTGGGGGGTTTCTTGTTCCTGATGTAAGGTCTCAGGATATCGGGTAATTTATCCAAGTCCTCGTCCTTAAACCCAGAACCGACTTTGCACACAGTTTCAAACACATCCTTTTCAGGATTATACGCCGCCATTAACAATGCTCCGAACTTACCTCCTCTCTTACCTTTACCATAAAAAGCCCCCACCACTACTAGATCGACCGTATCCGTCATCTCACTTCTATAGTCTCTCTTGAACTTTATCCAAAGCCAGCCCCTAGTACCTGCCTGGTATATCGAGTCCTTGTGAATGGCCTTGACCATGACCCCTTCTGCACCCTCGCTTATGGCCTGCATGAAGAATTTCTCGAGTTCCCCTGGATCGCCGGTTTTTATGTACCTGGCTATCATGAAGTTCTCTGACTCCACTATGATCTTCTCTAATGCGTTTCTTCTCTCAGATAGTGGCTTAATAGTGTAATCCTCGCCTTCTAAGTATAATAAGTCGAATAGAAACACCTTTACAGGGTAATCCTTTATCACAGCGTGTATGTCATATTTTCTCTTTCTATGCATAAGCTCTTGGAAAGGCCTTAATTCACCGGTCTCGGGGTCGTAGGCCACAATCTCCCCTTCAATAATAGCTCTCTCCGCTTTCACCCCGTTAATGACCATTTCAACTACATCTGGGTATTGATACGTAATGTTCTCTAATCTTCTGGAAAATATCGTCACCTTCTGTTTATCCTTATGTATTTGCGCCCTCTCGCCATCGTACTTGTACTCGACATAAGCAATACCGCCCGTTTTCTCCAATATTTCCCTTGGATCACTAAGTCTCTCAGCTAACATAGGCCTTATGGGTATCCCTACTTCTGGCTTGATGTTTTTCAACGACTCTAATCCATTTATGGCAAGTATCTTGGCTACTTCCCCTAGATCTGCTCTGAGATTATACGCCCTCTCAATAATGGGCCTTACATGGATACCGCCGCCATATACTATCGCCAAAGCATCCATGATCGTTGCTTCCCCCACACCCACCCTTAATCTCCCCTCTACAAGCCTGACTATGAACTTGGCGTCCCTTGAAGAAGCCTCTCTTAGTAAACCAGCTAATAGCCTTATCTTGAGGTCCTTGCTACCCTCACCCTGGGCCATTGCTATCTTAACCAATGTATCATATACTCTGATCACACCGAGCTCTTCCGTTGTTTTCTGGGCAAAACTAAATATTGATATCCCTTGCGCGGTCGTCTTGGTTTTCAAGTGCTCAATGGCCTTGCCGAGGTCTCCTAGATTTTTACTTATTTGGACAACCTGTGATTCAGCAGTGTTCGTTGCCAATGCAATAGCCTTGATCAGCATTTTCTCCCCGACACCGAGCTCTGGCATGTTTTTCCAATCAGGCCAAAGCCTACCCTGTAACAGGTACACTACTTTATCTATGATCTGTGGTGGCGTGTTCTTAAATAAATTAACTAGCAAAGATGTCATCTGGGTCCTGGATGTTATGATCTCTATTCTCTCGAAAGTCTCGGATAAAAGCCTCATGGGCATATCCATTTGAGTCAAAACACCCCCGAAAGTAAATAATGAAAAAGCACCATTATTAAGGGCCATCCCTATTATAAACCCCTCTTGCTATATAATACATTTGATGATGACAACCCGGCAAGTATGAGCATCGCCATGATTGATCAGTGTTACGCTGATGGTGTCCTGTATATGTTGGGTAAAGCACTGCCCATTTTCATAATAGCTTTTCTCACACAGGCCTTACTAACATCTATTATCCACGCCGACCTCTACGCATCTATAGCTAGGTATGAGTTAAAAGCACTCGCCGTAAGCGATAATGGCACAGGCGTCGTGATACCCATGGAGATAATTGTAAGGAGGCCTGGTTCTGGCAAACTATACTATGATAAGAGAGTCATAGGCGAGGACACCGCGCTTTCAATCAAATTATCTCTCCTCTATGCATCGATAATCAGCGGCGTTGATCACAGGGGATATGACTACTATGTAAACGCGAAATCACCATACATGATTAAAGGAGTGAGTGCTACGTTGTTGTTTACGCTGGCATTTACTTCTATACTGAGCAATAAGACTATTCCATCAGATATCTCTGCCACCGGTGTTCTAGGGCCAGGAGGCGTGATAGGGCCTGTTCTCGGAATCGACGCTAAGTTAAGAGCTGCCGAGAAAGGCGGGTTAATAGGAGTGATAGCGAGAGCGGCTCTTCCTATAAATAGTTCAACATACATACCGGCGTACACAGTTATAGATGCTTATGCAAAGTACAGCACGAACTGGTATATTCAACCAGTATATGGGGATACTTATGATCATTTGTCAGAGCTATATGCAGGGCTCCCAGAGATATCTAGTGCATTTCATCAATTCTCAGCTAGTTCTAGTGATGTGCTAAGCATGATCGGGGACAATTGGAGAGATGAATACTACGATAAATCTTTGAGATATCTACATCTAGCAGAGTTGTTTTACAAAAAAGGCTACCATTACACAGCGTCTTCACTCGGATTCATGAGTGTTTATAACGCATATATATCCCTACTCAACTACCTTTACGAGACAGATAGAGCCCTTTACAATGAAACACGTGATAAGATATTCAACGAAGCCCTTCACTTAGTGAACTACGTTAAAACCGTGCTCAACACTGTTTTCGATAAATACCGTGGAAAGGGCTGGATACCCACCATAGTACTGGATTCGCTTATAACCACTAAGAGCAGGGTTATCGACGCCGAGATCATTTTAAACAACCTGGTAAACTATGAGGCCTCTACCTCTCCTACATTATTTAACTCATTATTGTCGTATTCATATGGAAGAGCCTTGACAGCTGTTTCCTGGGTAAACATAACTCTCAGGCTAGTAGAGCGCGATGATCACGCTTGGCGTGTAAATATCGATGACCTATATGTTATAATGCCATATATCGAGGATTTCGTGAACACTTTGCTGGAATATTGTGAACAATCATTTAACGTCATATTCGTAATGCCGAGATCTAGCGATATCAACCACGAGGAAATAGACCCGATTAGAAGGTACGTAGACATTGTGGCCAATTTCCTAGCATTTACGAAATCGTTTTACTCAATCAATGAAATACAAGCCATGTTCACCAATGGCTATGAAACAAGCGACCTGGTTAAGCTATCTTCATGGCTCAGGGGTTCACTAAGCTACATAAGTCCCGACACAAATGCCTTTCTATCATCATTGCTATTGCTAGAACTAATAGGTAATTACATCGAACTAGACGAGATCAGAAAGGAGGACCTCATTTCAATGATCTACCAGGAATATGCAAAACTATTCCTATACATGGCGTTAAAACTAAGCATACATGTAGATAAGGAAATGTACACTGCCTCTCCATATACGTTGGTTCACACTGTTCTAGCCATCTCGGTTATATATTGCATAATAGGAGCTTTCCTCGTCTCGATCTCCTTAAAAACCACTCTAAGACGTCATGATGTGTAACCATGTCTCTTTGCAAAATCAAGTAAAGATCTACGTCTCTCTGTCAATTGCGCCCCTTTAACCTCTTCAATGGCCTTTTTGATTACGTTTCTGAAATCCAATTCCAGGTATTTCTTCAACCCTGGGTTATAAAGTGCTGAGGCTGGATGAAATGTCGGTATGATCTTGACTCTCAGGTCTTTTATAACGGCCTCGTAGATCTTTCCATGCTGAGTACTCATGTTTATCCATTTTAGCCCAGTTAAGTTAAACAACGTCCTAGAGGCATGTCTACCCAGGGTCACTATCACCTTTGGCCTTATTAGCATGATCTGTTCTATTAAATATGGTAGACACGCCTCTATTTCTTCCTCGAGGGGATCCCTATTACCAGGGGGACGACACTTCACCACGTTGGTTATATAGAACTCCTCTCTTCTATAACCCATGGATTCTATTAATTGTGTCAACAGCTTCCCAGCCGCTCCCACGAAGGGTTTCCCCATTTCATCCTCATCTCTGCCGGGGGCCTCGCCAACGAAGATCACGGGTGATCTCTTATCACCATCCCCGGGAACGGGCTTTTTCCTATACCTATGTAACTCACATCTACGACAAGTCTCGATTTCTTTCTCTAATCTAAGCCACTCCTCCATGTGATTCTCCAACAAATATTACCCAGGGGGTTTATTTTTAATTAAAATGGGTAATACTTTGAAACCAGATGAGATTGTTTGCCATAACAGAGATGGCTTAACGATATGTGCCCCCTTTCCATGGAACATTCTCATAAACAAGATAACCATAAAGCCTATACATAGAAATGGCGTGATCGCCTCGCATATATCTTCGCTGAGAAAACTTGTCCTTAAAGCGCTGGGTATATCTGTTCCGAGGTATGAGAACGGGCTCTTTATATGGGGATATTTTCATGAGGAAAACAAGCCAATCAACCCGAACAAATGTCCCTTATACTTCGTTACATTGACCTCACAAGACTGGTACATGGTGTTGAGGACAAAATTGCCGAGGACCCTTGCCCTTGTGCTATCAGAGATAGACCGAGTGGTGAAATTCATACTAGTTGGTGGAAGCGGCATGATCGTTAACCTCGTTCTCGCAGAACTCGTTTATAGACACATATCCAACATCGAGTTAATAGCCAAACCCATAGCCTCAACTATAGGCTTTGAAGCAAGTGTCAACTGGAATTTCTTATTACACGAGTTATGGACGTTTAAGGGGATGGAACTCGGTAGGGACTTGAAAAACGTGTTGAAAAGACTTCTCAAATACCACTTCGCCAGCATAGCTAGCTGGGCTTCCCAAGCGACATTTTCCACTCTATTGCCAGTTCTTTTTAAGACATCGTTCATACTGGGGCAATTCATTGGAATAGTAATTGGTTTTATTGTAAACTTTATATTAGGTTATATATATACGTGGAGTATACATAGGATTAGGCTTGAAAAGGTGTGATCATGGGATTGAAGCACGGCAAATACATATATGTGAAGAGAAAAGACGGGTGGTATGTCAAAATAAGGGTCTTGAACATTAGATTTGCTAAGAAAAAACAGGAGATAGACATATCTAATCCAACCAGGTATATTATAACAGGGGTTAAGACAAAGAAGCCGCC
Source organism: Desulfurococcaceae archaeon (assembly GCA_038824035.1). GTDB lineage: Archaea > Thermoproteota > Thermoprotei_A > Sulfolobales > Desulfurococcaceae > UBA285. The sequence goes on along the minus strand of JAWBBW010000011.1, from coordinate 34,341 downwards.
ATTAACAGCAACCATTATCAGCGAAGAGGCTTTACCTCTACCAGTTCAGAACGCTTTATATGGGATATGATTGCCATGATCGATGTTTTATTAGAGCAATTGAAAAGAAGATATACAAAAGTGATTTCAGAGAGACAGGGCGATTACGTCCTAGCCATATTAACCCACAATAACGCTGAGTTCGCTCTTTGTATAAATAACGCTAAGAGCGAATACCTATATGGCAAGATGATAAGTATCGAGAAATTACACATATTCGATTGCGAGGAATTAGAGCTTTCCCCACATGGATTATATATATACGCCAAGACACCCGAGGAATTCATTGAGAAATTGCCTGTTAAATTGAAATACCTCAAACCATGAACAAGTCTATTAATCTACACATCAATGATAAACCCCTTGATAGTTAATAGCGTTCTCTCACTTTACCCTGATCATGGGCTAAGCTAGAACATGTCCATATCTTGTACATATTCCTTACCAGTCTTCAACGATATAAACGCTTTGCAAAGCTCTAACCCTATGTAGAAATAATGCTCTGGCAAAGAGATAAGATTTCTCTCCATGATCTCCCCTAGGATGGCGTAAGGGTCTTCGCCGGCAATGGCTATATCCGGCCTAGAGCTACCTAATGGAAAATGCTCGAGGATTATTTTTCCAGCCGTGTGATCAACATATATCTTGACGCATCCACCAGGGTCAACTCTTTTCCTTGGTCTCTTATTCGCTTCAACGACTAGTTGTGCACCCATGGGCATATATCCTTTTAACCTTTTGTCTTTTAAAACAAGCAGATTCGTTGACAAGTCTTTGGGTGGTCTATTCATAGTCTTGGATATAACCATCATATCCAGGGCTCTTCTAAGTTCTCTCACACATCCACGTGTCTTAACACTGGCCTCTGTTGTCAGGTATAGTTCTATGCCTATCTCCACGCCTATGGATGCCAATAACGCGTTGACACCGATACTATCGGCATCCATGAGTTCTGTCACATTTCCAACACCCATTAATAACGGTGTATTTGGTAGTTTTTCCCTGAGTGCCATATACCTTTTCAGTGAATGGGCGAGGCCTAGTAATGGTGGATTCAGCACTGGATCCACTATTATTTTTGTAAGCCCCATTTCTCGTATTTTCTGAACAGCCAGTAAGAGGTTGTCGATTTCGTGTTCAGGGTGATCAGGCACTATCACCACTGGCTTATCTTTCATCACATCCAATAGGTCTGGCGATCCCTGTATATCCTTCAAAGATATGTTCATCACGATATCTATGAATGGGCTTATTTCCTTAATCAACTCCAGGTCAGGGCTATCTATACCTAATGGTTTTCCAACGCCTCTTAGCAACTCTATGATCCTCTTTGCCCTTTCACGAGAGAATTCGTAGGGAAACCCTATTACTAGTACATCTGCATATTTCAATATATCACTCCCTACGGATATCGACGATTGATCCTCGCTTATGAAAATCTCCGCTAAGACGCAAGGATAGTGCCTACTCACTGGAATGCCATTTATCCCGCCGATCAAGAAATAGTTCTCCGAAAACGCCTTTTGCCTAGCACTCTTCAATATCGTTTTTTCCACACCAACTAGATATTGTTGAATAAGTTCATCAGCCGGCGTTATGGGCGATAACTGAAGGCCGTTTAACAGGGCATCCAGCATTAACGGTATATCACCAGCGTATTTAACGCCCTTCACCACTGGTTTACCGATTATTTTAGAGACTTCAGTGAGATCACCACTTGTGTACCCGGGGACTATGATGATGTCAGCATTTCTCAATAACTCCATATATTTAGGTAGTTCTCTTTCAAGGAACTTCTCATTCATCATTGCAGCCACTTGTATTGGGAGCTTTATTACAGTTACATTGACGCCGGATCTGGCATTGACATAATTAGCCACAATACTATTGATCACATCGTACGCCAATTGACCTGTCACGAGAACTATGTTCATATCCCTCACACCATTTCTAAGATCCTTGCCGGATGATCTATTATGTTAACCCCTTCTATGTCCCTCAACTTGTTTATAATGCTGAGGTAGTGTTTATGCGGCCTCACAGTTATCTCTACATCGAATTTCACTGCACCCTGTGGACAGGCATATAGGCATTTATAACATCTTGTACAAAGAACCGGGTTAACTTCCACTTTATACATATGACTAGGCTTCAGTGCACCAGTTGGACATATTTCTGCAACAATGCATTTCAAGCACTGAGCACACTTCTTTCTCTCTATTACCAATGGGATCTTACTCTTGGTTTCAAACGCGTCGACAGGTAATATATATAGAGGGGTCCCTGTCTTGATCGCGTGCATTGCGAGACAAGTCACCAATGTATCAGCTATTCCATTGACTATTTTACTAACAGTGTTCATGGTTGATGGAGCTATTACAACCATTCCATAGACCCCTTTATACATCCTACCAGTCACGGGAAACCCGGGTTGTTCATTATCTTCATAGATCACGCCAGTTGGGTAATCGCCTTTAATCATTGATTCCAACTTGTCTAGTAAACCATATGCTTTCAAGACGGTTTTTCCAGCCCGCGATACAAACACAGTGACAGGTATTCCCCTGGTTAATATCAACTTACCTATCACGTCGACTGAATCCTCGATATACGCGCCAGCGCCTGTAATGCCCCAGGCAATTGCAAAGGCCTTATCCATTAACCTATCTCCTCTATGTCCTCTATATACGCTAAATTGAAATCCAATTCAGGTATATACCTAAGCCTGGCCCTTACTCTAGTGTTGCCATATTTCACAACGACAGTGATATCCATGTGCCTCGTTTTCAAGGTCGTATATGAGTAAACACCTCCCATGTCTATTCCTTCCATGTTAATTTTAACTCTTGCCATCTCTCTGAACGGCTGTGATAATATAGCGTTCTCGATCACTTTCTCCAAATATGGTACATCTTCTAATCTTTTAATGGGGATGCCCACGAACTGATGAATAGCCATTCCAAGGGCTATCCCAGCTTCGAAAACAGCCCTATCTCTTTCAGTGACTTTCTTGGAGAAAAACTTCATGGCAGGGTCAAAGGTCAAATATCCCACCATCTGGCTTAATCAACACCAACCCTCTGTCAATTAATCTTTTAAGTAAATACCTAGCTATCTCTAGCTTGGAAAACCCCGTGTTCGCGTCCTTCACCATTTCGCCAGGACAATTGAATACCCTGGTGAAATCGAACCCGATTAGGGCGATCCTCCTATAGCCAGCATGGAACAAGATATGAACAGCTCTATCCCCATCAGTGAAACCGCCGAAATTATAGACAAAGGGCAATGGCTCCACCTGGGTCGTACCTATTAATGGCCCGTTAAATAGCTCCACATTGGCCAATTTATCGATGTTATCGCCATGTGCATGTATGGCTAGGATCGAGCCTTTGCTTGATGCTGTTACCAGGGCATTTAGATCGCCATCTAAATCGGTGGTGACGAGATCAGGAGTGATCCCCATGTCCAACAAGATCTTGGTAGCGCCATTAGCCGATACTATTAGGATATCCCCGCGTTTTTTAGGATCCATTGTCCTTTCTATTAATAACTCTAGATCTCTATATATAGAGTCTGCGCACCCAGCTACGATGGCTAATGACCTATTGCTTATCTTCTCGAATAGCGTCTCAACCGTGATTGAATTGCTTTTACGGGACAGGATATTACTCAGGATAGATGTCGACTTCTGATCAAGTTGAAAACTTAATGCAAGCTTGTTTTTTATTAAATGTCCATATATATGGAGCCACTCATCTCTAGGTATTAGCCATTTCAACTCTGCATCCACCGATCAATTCACTGATTTTTCCCCTGAGAAACGCTTTTAACTGATATTCATGTAAGGGCTCTATGCTATGTGCCTTTGCGATTATGGTATCGTCCCCACGTAGTTTATCAATATATTTATGGACAAGTATACAAACAGCCCTCCTCACCAGGTCTTCTAGGAACATTGGGTTCTCAACGATTTTCTTAACCATCAAGGCCTCATCCATTTTCTTCAATAAATTCACCGGTCTCAATATATTGTCCAGATCATGTAAGAACAATGTAGGGAAAACCGCCAGGGTATTAGAGGATATGATCAACTTTAACCACGCCTTGTTCATATGTGTATATGGCTTTCCAAAGACATGGCCAGCCGTGGCCAATGCACATGGACATGCTATTGGCGTGTATAATCCAATGCCGAGGTCTCTTCTAACTAGACCTCGATCCCTGGCCATAATTATCTTTATATAAACCAAATCATCTCCACTATAATATGGGAAACCCCTTTTATCCATATCCTGGCGCATTACATATGCCCTCATATATACAATCGCCTTAGATGTGTACTCGTTTCTTTCCAAGATCTTTATTGCTATTTTCTCTAAGACATCTATTCCTATTTCCATGCCTGGTTGAATGTATTCTACCAGTGATTCGTAAAGCCTGGAGACATGAACCCCCCTCATATGAGGGGGCAGAGATACGAGAATATGGAATGCCGGGTATAACCAGTAACGATCATTGCGTAATGGCGGTGTTTTCACGTTCTTTAAGCCAACACTGTTTATACCTATCCTCTCTAATGGTCTCTCATAGTGAATATCTGGTACATCGATATTGACCATAAAGTTTCACTGATATACTCTGGGTTACTTAGCCAGTGTTCTTGCTAATAAACTGTGTAATTGCATTTAGGAGTTCATCTATTTTCTTAACGCCGCTTATCACTTCCTGTGATTTGATCTCATTGTTCATCACGTAGATCAATATCGTAGTAGGGGATGCATGAACGTCGAATTTCCTAAAAGTACCGCTTGCCGCATCGGATGAACACTCCCTTGCAAACCAATCACAGAGGACGATGACGTAATGGGTGTTCTTAAATGTTGCTCCAAATAATTTGACAAATGGAAACCAATAATTATCATATGCTCTACACGCCGGGCACTTGGCGTTATCGAAATATATAACATAATAGCCATCTTCCCATGGCTGAATAGGGCCATCATCCACTTGTTTGAGAACCCATTTATTCTTTGAAAAGTCGTATACATAAACGCCGTTTGGTGAATCCGGTTCTACCTTATCGAACTCCATACCAGGTACTCCTTTTTTCTTCTCACCAGTGGGCATAAACATTTTTCTCAATAATTCCAATAAATCATGCTCCAAGCAGATCACCATTACGATCCAGTGCTTATCTAAACAACTAATTCAACAAGTAGTTAAGCTAAAAAGATATTTTTAATGGTATCCTTCTCCACGAGTAATTAAGGTAAAAAGCTTATTAACTGGTAAAACATTTGTAATCAATTGGTTAATAAAACTTAGATCGTATTTGAAGGGATATTTCATGTATATTTCACTGTTCAAAGAAAATGGTTCACTAAGAAAAGTCGTGGAAAAGGCCGTTGATATCTACAACAAAACGAGAAGTCCTGAAGCGATGGCGAAGATCATTGAAATAGATGAACGTGATCACATTGTGAAAATAGAGTTCACGGGTTATTTCTGCTTTACATGTGGAGTGCGGGATTGGGTAGAGGACCTAGTGTATATAATAGAACAACTCGGCCATAGAGCTCTGCTCATAGAATATGTTGAACCAGATAACGATGTTAACAAGAGAATAGGCATTTTTAAAGTAAATACTCAGTAATCTTTGAATTGTGTTACGAGGCGATTATGATGCTAGACGAAGTGGATAAAATAATAATAAATGAGCTGATGAATAATGCACGTAAACCATTCAGAGAGATCGCCAAAAAAGCCGGTATAAGCGATGTAGCCGTCATAAAGAGAGTGCGGAAACTAGAGAGAGAAGGCGTTATCAAGAAATATGTTACAATAGTGGATCTCAAGGCCCTGGGCTATGAAAAGGCCAGTTTCACGGGCATTAATGTGAAACCTGAGAAGCTGTTTGATGTTGCAAAAATCCTCTGCGAGAAAGAATACATAAAATACCTTGCCGTGACAACGGGCGATCACGAGATATTAGCACTAATACTAGCTAAGAACGCTGAGGAACTGAGAAGGCATCACGAGGAGATCAAAAGTATAGATGGCGTCGTAGATATTTACCCAGCGATATTGATGGAGGTTTTAAAAGAGGAAATACATATATAGAGTCGGAATCGGTCGATCACATCTCTATGCCTATCATAGACCTCGCTAATTTACCTATTAATATGGTCATACTAGTGGACAACAACACTATCACCGAGTATTCGGTATATAGCTTTAAAAAGTTGGAACCCGTGATTATCGATATCAACGCTGTTAGTAGTAATAATGCTATTTGTGTAAGTGTTATCGAGAGCACGATAGAAAGCAACAGGGGCAAACCGAGTAGAAATGGCAACACCGGGGCTATAGAACCCATGATATAGAAAACGCCGGCATTTAAAGCCGCGACCTTTGGGTTTAATTTCTCGTGTATATGACCCATTAATATTGGCAATAATCCAGGCTGTCTCTTTACTAGCTCGCTTATTTCGTTCACAACACGATCATCCATGTCCTTGAGATCACCTATTAACTTATCTATAAACACCACTGGTTTAATCGATAACAATATTTCCATATTCTTATTCTCCGTTTCCAAGACCTCGTTTTCAGATCTGGATGACAAGTACGCGCCAGAGGCCATGCTCAATGAACCCGCTATTGAGGCTAATAATCCCGCTACACCAGCTATGATAGGGTTAGTCGCCGTGGCTATCCCAACCACGCCGGCCTCGATCTCTACTAACGCGTCGATCATGCCATATACAGCGTCTTTTAATCCCTCGAACTTTACATTAAAACCCCTTAACTCCCTATATAACTGCTGTTCATGAATTATCTCGTCTATCAAGATCTCTTTGAACTTATCCCGGTATTTCACGAATTCAGGCTCATTGCTCATTTCCCAGTAATCAATAACTGCCGCTTTTTCCGACAACTCCATTGAGAACAACGCCAACTTATAGCTAACCACCCTGAATAATAAGCTGTATAATAGCTTTTTCAACTTGTATTTAAAACCCTGGTTGATACATCTATATCCCAGTTCGCTTGTTATTTTGCATAAAATATTGTAATGTTTTTTCTCCATTTCTGCAAATAGGCGAAGAGCTTTGCTGAGCGAGGGATCCCTGATATTCTTAGATATAAAAAGATATATCTCATGGCCTAACAGCTCATTGAACATGGCTTTCCTCAATTTCCAAATACTCATTCACATCACTGTTTTTCAACGCGTTATCAAGTCTAATATTTTGTGAATATACTTGTCCTGTTCCCCCACTGGGAATTCTACCAAGTCGATACTAGTGTAACCGGCTTCCTTAAACACCTTGACTATCTCATCTCCAACTCTAACCCCCCATCCTGAGAGAACTATTACAACTACTGATTTATTTCTCGGCGTTTTCCTCGAGATCACGTTCACCACGTGCCTTATAATCGGGAAAGCCTTTGCATCGTATGCAGAGGTGGCTATGATTATTTTCCAGCTATCATAGGCCTCGCTGACCATCTCGCTCAATGCATCCCTGTAGGTATCTGTGAATCCAAATGTCTTGAACTCCATGCCTATTCCCGCGATCTTATCCTTCAATTGCTCGATCAATTCTTTCACAAACCCGTACATAGACGAATAGATCACCACGAGCTTGTCCTTACTGGTTACGCCTAGGCCGAGCTGTCTATACATATCCAATATTTCGGCTACATTGCCATCTCTAAACACAAGCCCATGAGAAGGCGCGATAATATTGGGGACGATGTTTCGCGAAGCGATTTTATCCATGTTTTTAACAACCCAATCCCTGTACGAGCCTATTATGTTCGCGAAATATTTCCTCACAAATTTCCTATAATTCCCTTTCTCACTTTCATCTAGCTCATCATAGAAAAACTTGTTGAAAACACCATATGATCCAAACGCATCACAGGATAGCAGAACCTTGTTCTCAACCACATAGCTCATAATGGTCTCTGGCCAGTGAAGCCATGGTGTATGCGTAAATCTTATCCTATATTCGCCGATCGACATTTCCTCGTTATCATTTATTGGCTTGAAATCGAAGTGAAAATTATAAAACGATGACATCATTTTACCGGCTAATTGATGTCCAAGCACCTTGGCATTACTTATTTCAACTAGCTTTTTCACACAACCGCTGTGATCAGGCTCCATGTGGTGAACAACTATGTACCTGATATCCCGGAGGTCAACGACATTGTTTAAACTCTCAATGTATTGTTCTTCCAAGCCTTTTTTCCATGTATCAAAGACAACCGCGCCTTCACTAGTGGTTAATAAATATGAATTATAAGTGATCCCCTCGGGTATTTCCCACAGAGCCTCGAAATACTTTGTATTGTGATCATCAAACCTGAGTAAATACAGGTCCTTAGTAACCTTTACTATGTGTGTATTATACGCCATCACACCCCCTCATCTCTGTTTCTCCTTTAAACAAAATAACGTTAACGACAGGACGATGTGAAGAAAGAATAGTAAAAAACGAGTTGGATGCAGAGATTATTAAAGGGCCTTAGCCACTCTCCTAAGCCAGCTTCTAACCTCCTCTACCTCCTCCTTTGGTATTTTGCCCTCTTCGTAACACATCCACCAATCAAAGCACTTGTATTGTTTTACTCTTTCCTGCGCTTCCTGAATAGTCGATGCTGGTGGAACTATTACAGCGTCATCCACGATTTCGTTATTTGGCCAGTTAGCTGGGAAAGCTCTCTTATATTTAGTATTCAGTTGTAAGATCTTCAATAACCTGAGTATCTCATCCATGTTCCTACCGGCTTCCTGTGGATAGTACAATATAGCCCTGACTACTCCATCAGGGTCAACTATTATCACAGCCCTCACAGTGTGCGTAGCGCTCTGGGCGTGGAGGAACCCGAGTTTCCTAGAGACCTCGCCATTGGGATCAGCTATTATTGGGAAAGGTATTTCAACGCCCAATTTCTCCTTAATCCACTCCATCCACTTTATATGGGAATACACGCTGTCAACACTCAGTCCAAGCAACTCGGTATTCAGTTTCTTAAAGTCGTCGTATCTCTTGGCAAATGCCACGAACTCCGTGGTGCACACAGGAGTGAAATCTGCTGGATGGCTGAATAAGACCAGCCACTTGCCCTTATAGTCATCTGGCAGTTTTCTCTTACCATGAGTCGTTACTACTTCCATTTCAGGGAACTTTTCACCAATCAATGGTATGGTGCCAGGCATACCAACCACTATTTTAATTTAAAAATTAGATTGGTTTATAAATTTTTCCATGTATAATCTAATTGTTAATGGATATGTTAATAAAACTAACCACATCATCATATAAAAGCCAAAAAGCTAAATAAGTTTACACTATGGATATATAAAACGGTGAATACATGAAGATAAAGTGCCCTTTCTGCGGGTTTGAAGGCTCCAGTGAAAACTACGACTACATGTATGAAACAACACTGTATATGGTCAATTCCAGCATTACAAGAGAAGAACGGGAAAGACCTATATTGGTAATATGCCCAAGGTGTAAACAGGGATTTTTCATGGATAACCCATATAAGGTTTTCTACAGGGAACACTAGTTTTCAAAAGTTTTTAATAAACCCTGAACATAGAGGGGATCGTGGATAAGGGTAGTAAGTTGAGCACCGAGGTCTATTTACCAGCGGTGTATATTCCCATGGATTTCCCGGCCCAGGAGCCACAGATGTTTACACCATTTAACGCACAGGTCAAAGACCCGATCTATGGATACATAGATTATATCAAAGGGTTTGAAGACAGAGTCATGGATTCCTGGGTCATCCAGAGACTTAGGTATATTTATCAGTTACAGGCTGCTCATTTCATATACCCCGGAGCGACACATTCTAGGTTTTCACACTCACTTGGAGTTATGCATGTCTCTTATAGGTATATTTCATTTATGATCAAATCATCGGCGAGCTCTAACTTATCTGTCGAGAACAAGAACATATTGATGAATAAGCAAAGAGAACTCGTTTTCGCATCGAGATTACTAGGGCTTTTACACGACATAGGACATGGTCCCTTCAGCCACGCATTTGATCAATATGTCTATGGCAAACGGGATTTCCTCGGATATAGAGTTGGAAATCATGAAATAATAGGGTATATACTGTATAGAGATTTCGTGAAGGATTTGTTGGAAAAAATAATAGCTGAGAATGCAAACACCCTGGGACTGGATAGAGAATACCTACTACATCTCCTAGACAGTGGTATGAAGCCTTCTCAAAGCACACGTGAATTCACAGACCTGGTATCGAATGGCGTGTTGAACGACAGTGATTTCTACAATCCGAGCGAAATACATGGTTTTGAAAACATAGTCAGGTTGACTGTAAGGGATTATATATACACGAGCGATATAATGGATTATTTGAGGCGAGATAGCTATTTCACAGGAGTTCCAGTTGGCCAGATAAACGAGGAATGGATAATAAGGAACTCATATATACTTGAAAAAGAAGACTCGAGACTTGGAATAGCCATAGCCTACAAGGCTATAGATGAAATAACCAGGTTATTTGATGCAAGAAAGATCATGTATAAGAACGTGTATTTACACCCGGTTAACAGGGCGTTTATAGAAACCATTGGATTCTTATTGCCATGTATTAAGACAGAGATAGCAAGCATTATTGACAACGTATTGAGAGGTTCACAAGGCCTTGACAAGTACTTGTATTTAACCGATCATTTCATATATTCATCGTTGCTACGATTACTACTAGCTGAAAACCCGTCTAGTTACGAATGCGAAGACAAAGCCCTAGCCAAAGACGCCCTTGAAAGCCTCTTCATACACAGGAAACCATTATGGAAACAAATCAAGAGATTTTTCTTTGACCTAAGGACAGCACCTATTCTATTCAGTTCGAGATTTGGTGAAAGCGTTCAAAGAGATCTCAAGGAAAAAATAACGAAAGAGATATCATCGAGCCTATCTCACAGAGGGCTGAGTGAAAACGACGTGAACATTATAATAGACAAGATAGATATATATCCATCAGCGGGATCCGAGGTATTTAAGACAATAGATATAGCTGATGTTAAGAATGGGAAAGTGGTACATATCACTTCTACACCGCTTGATATATTCGCCAGAGAGCAAGGACTAATACCAGAGGCCTTAATAACGATCTACGTTAATAGAGATAAATACAGAAAACTAAACGAGAATGACCTGGCAAGGATGATTCAGATAGCAGAGGACATAATCAAAGACGCTATACATGGACACAAGTACGAGATACCTGAGACCAGTTAACACACGTGGTGACCATGATTGCAGGGGGATGTGAGAGATATTGTGATATCCATGTTGATAGCGCTTCTACCAGTGAGTGAAATTAGGGGGGCATTACCATATATATTCATAACTACAAGTGATAGCCATTATCTCGTGCTAGGGGTGGTTCTCAGTGTATTATCAAACATGGCAGTTCCATTTATAGCATTCAAAGCACTTGATATAATAGATATGTTAGTGAGACATAGGCGTACTTCCATATTCGTGAAAAGTATTTACTACAAGATCCTAGAAATAGGCAATAGAAAGGCTGTTAAACTGAGAAAAGAAAGTTACATAGCATTAGCACTGTTTGTGGGTATACCATTGCCAGCCACGGGTGCATGGACGGGGACACTTGTGGCTTACATACTTGGATTAGACCGGAAGAAATCCATAATGGCAATAGAAATCGGCGTGTTAATGGCATCATCGATCGTGTTAATCGCCACCTTGCTTGGTGCGACAATATTGAAGACCATATTCATGTTTTGAACAACGCATAGCTCAGCCGATTCTCTCAAATAATGCGTAGAAAAACCCTATAGTTCCATGTATATGCGGCCATGCCCTCATAGTCCCAGGGATAAATCCCTGACTAAAAGGCCCATTCAACGTGATAAGCCGTATTCTATCCCTGTACTTGTTAAGTATTTTCTCAACAATATCCTCGTTCTCTTCCTTGAACAACGAACATGTTGTATACAATATCTTACCACCTTTCTTTGTAAGCCTGATCGCCGTTTCCAATAACTCATATTGTAGCTTACACGCTTTTTCCACACCTTCTCTCGTAATTCTCCACCTTAATTCCTGGTTTTTCATCAAAGTACCACTCGATGTACAGGGAGCGTCTAAAAGTACCCTATCCGCTATACCTTCACCGAGGATATCACAAGCTCTCCTGGCATCCTCCTTATATATCTTAACGATGTTTATCCCAGCCCTTGATAAGAGCTCTTTCATCCTATTGATCCTATCTTCATTTATGTCGAAAGCATGGATCAAGCCATCGTTGCGCATTAATTCCCCCATGTGCTCTGTCTTCCCACCTGGCGCTGCGCACATATCCACGATCACTTCTCCTGGCTTCGGATCTAGGATCATAGATGCCATTGCCGCTGCTTCATCTTGTATTATGATTTTACCCTCGTTGAATAATCTTGATTTCTCGAAGTTGTAAGGTCCGTGAAATTTTATCACAGTGGGTACAAATCTTCCTCGTTCCGGTCTATACCCCTCTTTTCTCAACTCCTCCAAGACCTCCTCGACGCTGGCTTTCAATACATTAACCCTTATATTTATTGGGTATGGTTCATTGAATTTCCTAAATATCAACTTGGCGTCCTTTTTACCTACTAGTTCAATCATTTTCTTTACTATGAAGCTCGATACCATGTACTTGTACTCCCATATCTCATACATATCCCTTGGTCTCCATTTGTAATTGGCTATTTTATCCACTACATCCCAGAAATATACACCAACATAGGGATGCGTTGTATCGGAGAGGAACTTAGCTATCCTCGTTTTAAAGTAATTTATATACATGTCCCTGAGATCTCTGTTTCTCGGCTCATTTAGATGCCTCTGAAAGACAAGTATCTTTATCGCTACTCGTAATGCCGCTCTTAACCATGGATCTAATATAGCCACATTATTGATCCCCGTGACCTCACATATTATCCTGTCTATGATACCCATTCTCTTCCACAAATCATAGAATATCCCCGTCAATGCCTGGTCTTTCTCTGTGCCAAGTATTTTATATTCCCTGAAAACCTCTCTCTTAGCCTGTTGACTTGGCTTTATCTCCTCACCGAATTTCACAGCCTTGACCAATGCCTCGATATCCCTGGCACTGAGATGTATCACCATTGATACCACGCCCTTTATCCTCCATGAATAAAAATAAAATAATATCTAATTCACCTGCGATGTCTAATCAGTATTCACGGCATTTGTATTTTGCAATATCACAGCATTGGACAAGCATGAATAGGAGATTTGTGAAATAACCCCGCGGCTACCCTTTTTCATCCTCCCCAAATCGGGGTGTCGAAGGGTATTGCACTTAATACTATGTTTCACTATGGGTTTAAAAACAATTCAATATGGATCACTCCGGGAAAGGCAAAGATGTATTTTCTGTCATTTTAAGCCTCGGATAGCTCTTATGTAACGATCTAAACGCTATATACGCCAAGATCCAGGCAATAGCGAAAATGGATAGATCGTAAACAGTGGTCAATATGGATAGCAAAACACCAATAAGTAACAATACCCCTGGGACATAGAATAATCTTATCCCGGAGATCTTACCTAGTTTGAAAAACACGATCGTGACACCAATAGATCCCAGCAACACTAGTATAAGCCCAACTAAAAGCGATATCCCGGATAGTGCCATTTCCAGTAAGCTTTGTTCACTCAGACTGAAAGTGGTGCAGATAATATAAATTATGTGGGATAATGTTGTGATCGCAAGTGTCAATGATACGAGGCCACCGATAGATCCCACCTTGAATAAAAAGACACCTGAACTGAAATCCCGCGATCTCCATTTCCTTAGATCGGAGAATCCCGGTAACCCATATCTAAACAACGATAGTAACGAGAGTATAAAAGAGGCTATGAGTATCACGCCGCTGATTAATAAATTCATTGCCTCTTCTCTAATCAGAATAGTTAATTTCTCCACCATTTCCTCTTGAACAAGTATTCCTTCATACATCGCGTTTATAAAAGCAAATACCTGGGTAACGAAATTTGATGAAAGTGATTGTGAAAATAATAAAAGCATGCTTATAATTGCAAACGATAAACTAGTTCTTTCAAGCCTTTTAATCCCAATAACAATGCTTATTTCCGTGCCATGGTTATCTTCTAAAACACTCATTTCAATCATCAATAGAATAATTGCCATAAGGAATATAAATAACTACTTCTCATTAGCATTATCATGAATTAAATTTATTACTAAGATTTATTAAGTGAGACATTAAAATAACGACATATCGTAATAATATTGCGTCCCCTATATTCGATTTGTGTATTGAGATAACGATTCAGAAAATCTCTGCAGGAAATTCAGGCCAAGCACTGTAAGGGTTGGAGATAGGGGATCACTCAGTTCCAGGTAACTTGATCCAATCTCAACCAGCGTAGCATTACTAATCAATAATACCATATATGATAGTAAAAGTGTGGGACACTGATAATATATTGCTTCATATCATGTGTTCTCTCGAAACACCAAGCGCCTTGACAACTTTGATATGCATTGATTCTTTTAGAGATAATACCTTAGATCTTATCACTATTGTCATTGATAGCTATGATGTTGTAGCTATGACTAATATCATTAAAAATGGCTTGGAGCAGGTGAAATAAAGGGCTTGAAATCCATCGCATGAGTATAGAGTCGTTATAATATAAAGTGGTTTAAATACCACGTAATACCAAGTGGATAATTAGAGAATATGGCTCGTTCCTATGATCGTTATAACGATATACATAGATCGTTCTATGTATTTTAATTTATTTCATAACACAAAACTTTGGGAAAAAAGTAAAGAAGATTTATAAATGACAGCTTGTGTTAAAAATATGAATCGAAGCTATCAAAGGTGATGGGGGATGGAAATGGAAACATACGAATAGTTATCATAGGTTTTGGCAATGTGGGTAGGTCATTAGCCAAGATCTTATCCTTTAAAAAACCAGTTCTCGAGAAAAAATATGGCATATATCTCTCCGTAGTAGGTGTCGTTGATTCTAAAGGAATGATCATCAAGGAAAACGGGCTTTCTAGCTATGAGCTATTGAAACTATGTGAATTACCTCGATCAGGTATAAGAACATATGGAGAAAATGCATATGATTACGTGGACTTAGATTTATTATACAAAATCACGCAACCCGATATTCACGTCGAATTAACTCCCTCTAACTATGAAACCGGAGAACCAGGGTTAAGCAACCTGTTATTTGCTCTGAATAGAGGTGTTAACGTAGTCACTGCTAATAAAGCCCCACTTGTCCTGGGCTATGAGGAAATAATGAACCTTGCAAAGGCCAAAGGCGTCTATGTGAAGTTCAGAGCAACCGTTATGGGTGGAACTCCTTTAATAGATATGTTGTTGAACATTAGAAGTCCCGAGATAGAAGAAATACGTGGTATTTTAAACGCAACTACAAACTTCGTTTTAACCACAATGCATAATGAGCTGATAGATTTTGATGAAGCATTGCAGAAAGCTAAGATATTGGGAATAGCTGAGGCGGATCCAAGGCTCGATGTAGAAGGCTACGATGCCGCTGCTAAACTGGTGATATTATCTCGCATCCTAGGCAAACCAGTATCGATGGACAAGATTAAGAGAGATTCCTTAAGTAAGGTTAAGTTGCGAGATGTCATAAATGCTATGAGAAACAACCATGTAATAAAATACATTGCCTATATAGATCTAAAAAATGGGTACGCAGAGGTCAAACCATTTGAATTACCGAGAAGCGAGATATTATCACAGGTAAATGGCACATTGAATGCTGTTGAAATATACAGCGATATTGGTAAGCTATTCTTCATGGGTAAAGGAGGTGGTGGATTTGAAACGGCCCACTCTGTCCTAGACGATATATTGTCCATATCAATTGCGAGGAGGGGGTTGATGTGAAAGAATATGTTGTGGTCAAAATAGGTGGTTCCATACTCCGAGATGCTAAGTCGTATGTGATCAATGCACAAAAAGTAGTGGAGTTGTTCATAGAGAGGGGCCTTAGGCCATTCATAGTGATCTCGGCTATGAAGGGCATCACTGATAGCTTACTTAAGATCGCTAATGGCTATAAAAACGAGATTGAAAACATTGAATCGAAATACCTGCTAGTAGCAAATGAAGTGGGTTCATGTAAGTTAATCAAAAGAGTTGAGAAAAGCCTAAACGATCTAAGACGAATTGTGGAAAACGTGAACACGTATACCCCCGCTCTCAGGGATTTAATTTTATCCTTTGGAGAGAAACTGAGTAAAACTATATTTGCAGATATGCTTGAAAACATGGGCGTGAAAACTATTGAAATCGACGCGACCGATATCATAGTGACAGATAATAATCATGGCAACGCCAATATAGACTACGATCGAACCTTGCCTAGGCTAGAGAAAATATACAGAGTTGCCAGGGAACATGACGCTGTCGTAGTAATAGAGGGTTTCATAGGCTCGAATATAAATGGCGTAATAACGACTCTTGGACGAGGGGGATCAGATTATACCGCTACATCTATCGCATCATTACTTGGATTAAAAGATATATATCTAGTCACAGACGTCGATGGAATAATGACAGCTGATCCACGCGTGGTTCCGACCGCCAGGGTTGTAGATGACATGAGCTATGCCGAGGCCCTCGAGGCATCTCTATATAATGTAAAGGGTATTAATTGTAAATCATTTGATCCTTTGATAAGGCGGCCAGGGCCACGAGTATTGATAGGATCTTGGGAGAAATTTGGCACGAAAATAATTGAAAAAACAAGCAAAGAGGGGCCAAAAGTTATTACTAATCAAGTAATAAACAAGAGATCAAGAATAGCGCTAATTGGTAATGGGGTATCTAAAGCGATATTTATAAAGGAGATCATGGATTATTTAGTTAGTCATGGAATCGAGATCAATGAATTACAGACTAGTTCAGAGAGACCTTCACTGATAATGACAATTAGTGGAAATGATCATTTGAAGATTATCAGGAACCTACATGATTATATATTCTATGGGTGTGGTATATGAAAAGACGCGTAGCTATACTTGGAGCCACTGGTATTGTTGGTCAAAGATTTGTCTCGTTCCTTTCTAATCATCCATGGTTTGAAATATCCATGTTAACCGCTGAGAAGTCGGTGGGTAAGAAATATGAAGAAGCTGTTAAATGGGTATTGGAGAAACCTATTCCAAGAAATGTACAGGATATGGTTCTTGAACCTACAAGCATTGACAAGATCATTGAAGAAAAAGTAGATCTGGTTTTCGTGGCGTTGCCAAGTGATGTTGCACAAAGCATTGAACCAGAACTAGCCAAGAAAGGCCTCGTAGTCGTATCGAATGCAAGCAATATGAGAATGGATATCGATATACCATTGATAAATCCCGAGGTAAACGCTGATCACATCGACGTGATCGAAACCCAACGTAAAAGACGTGGATGGAGCGGAGCAATAGTCAAAGTGCCTAATTGTACAACCGCTATATTGACGCTCAGTTTGAAGCCCATTCACGATGAGTACGGGGTAAAACGCGTAATCGTGTCCACGATGCAGGGGTTATCTGGTGCTGGTCTGACAGGTGTTCCATCGATGTTTATCCTGGATAACATAATTCCCTACATAGAAGGCGAGGAGGAGAAAGTAGAGACAGAGACGTTGAAAATCTTTGGCGAATTCAGAGGAGATGAAATAGCCCTGAATAGAGAAATAGCTGTCTCGGCTAGTTGTCACAGGGTAATGGTGTTAGAGGGACATTCCCTCTCCGTTTTCACAGAACTCCTGAAAGAA
Organism: Desulfurococcaceae archaeon; assembly: GCA_038824035.1. Lineage (GTDB taxonomy): Archaea > Thermoproteota > Thermoprotei_A > Sulfolobales > Desulfurococcaceae > UBA285. The sequence continues at coordinate 16,423 of JAWBBW010000011.1, read as the reverse complement.
CCGGATCTAGATGAAGTCGTTAAAGTGTTGAGCGAATACAGGAATAACAAGATCCGTGGACTAGGATTACCTAGTGCACCGGAAAGACCAGTCATATTTAAGAAAGAGATCGATAGGCCCCAACCACGTCTAGACAGATTAGAAGGCAATGGTATGAGTGTCGTAGTGGGTCGGATTAGAAAGGACCCTGTCCTCAAGGGTGTTAAATACTTTGTCGTAGGTCATAATACCATCAGGGGCGCGGCTGGCACAGGTGTTCTAATCGCAGAGCTGTTGGTTAAAAAGGGATTTGTATAGTGGATCAAGGTGTATTAAATAAATCATCAAGATAAATAAATATTTTCCTTGACCAAGTTCTCATCGATAATTAATTAACAGAGTTAAGTCTAAGTCAGATATTTTTAGGCCAGTCACGGATATCATTACTAACTGTGTGTCAGGGGTAATAATGAGTGGTTGGCTCATTTTCACACATGGAGATGGCGACGGCGTTGCCTCCGCTGCATTAGCCAAGGCTTTCCTGGACAAGAAGGGGTTTACCACGCATGTCATCTTCACACATCCTGTCGGCTTACTTGGCGATCTAAAGGGTTTTCTGAAAGAAGGATTTAACGTGATCATACTCGACATAGCACTAAATGAGAATTACATAGAAGATATATCTAGGATTCTGGGCGAGGTTTCTAGGCGAAACGAGGTCATATACATTGATCATCATCCATTACTCGATAAAGCTGAATTCGGGGGAAATGTTGTCTTTTTACACGTTCCTTTTAAATCCACATCTGAATTGACATTTAATTTTTTCCATGAAAAGGGGCTCGATGTTGAGTATTCCAGGGTCGCCATATATGGAGCTATAAGTGACTACCTAGACGATACAACGTGGGTTAAAGAGATGTTAGATACATGGGACAAGAGATCTGTCTACCTCGAGGCAGGTATCCTAGTAGAGGGCTTGGAAGGTGCTGGAAAAGATTATGATTTCAAGAGACGCGTTGTAGAGCATTTGTCCATGAATAAGTTACCCAGTTCCCTGAACGAGCTTGTCGATAAAAGCCTTAAACAGGCGATTAAGAACGAGGAACTGAGGATCTGGGTCAAGAACAATGTAATAATTAGGGATAACGTCTCATATGTCATTAATCCACCTGGTAGCTTGGGAAGAGCCGCTAATTATTCACGTATATATGGTAACACCAAGGTAGGAATAGCCGTGGAGACTAGAGGCGAGACCCTGGTTATGAGCCTCCGTTCAGATAGAAGCATTGATCTAAACAAGGCTTTAAGAGAGATCAGTCGTAAGTTGAAAGTACATGGAGGAGGGCATCCCCAGGCGGCTGGGGCTAGGATGGATAAAAGCATGTTTGCGTTGTTCCTCGAAGAACTAAATAACCATGTGAAGTGATCTAGTAACATTGTTTTCAAGGTCTTTTGTTAATCAAATAAATGAGGGTAATCTTCCTTTTTCCTCAGTAGGGATCACGGGAAACCATTCATTGAAACCAGATACTATTGCCAAGTAAGTGTTTAAAAACCTGGTCACTAACCTGAGGAAATATGGTTTACCATAGTTCAGTATTTCTTCTTCGAAGATCTCCATGTTCACCGTTATTGTTTGTGGATCAATGATACTCGGCTGCACCGCGATCTTACAATCAATGCAAACAGATAATGCTCTTGACAAGATCGAATGCATAGCTCTAACCCGATCCACTAGCTTGGCCTTCTCTATTTCTCTTCTATGCTCGGTTGAAATCATAATGCCCAGTGCCAAGATCATTCGATCCGGCTTATCCAAGGGGTTTATAATAGTGAATCTTATGCCGGGTGTTCCGGATGTAGAAATGTTCAATCCCCATTTGATCCTGGCCTCTGGTGGGGCATCTAGCTTAGAGACTATAAAGGATTCCTCGATTAACCATTTATTGATAAAGTCCTTTACACTATCTGTCAAAATTCGCACCCCTGAATAGCTATTACCTTGAAATAATATTATAAGTACTAATAGACTAGGTCATTCATATCGAAGCGCCATAACTGGTGGTATTTTCATAGCCCTATATGCCGGGAAAATAGAGCCCAATAATCCCACTGATAACGTCATTAATACAGCCCTCATAAATAATTGCGGCGTGAATTCTGGTGAAGCCTCTATTGTTATTTTAAATGTTCCGCCAGATATAACCACACCATGTCTAGATAAGACATGGGCACCTACTATTCCCATTACAATTCCTATAGCACATCCAATAAAACTGATACAGAGCCCTTCCAGTATTATCAGCATTAGTACTTGTCTATCCTTGAATCCAAGTGCCTTCATTACTCCTATTTCCCTTGTTCTCTCAATCACACTTGTGATCATGGTTGAGGCTATACCGGCCACGGCCACGGCAAATGCCGAAGTAGAAGCTGCAAAGGATATGAAATCTACCGCCGATACGACACTGGAGACCATCCTAGCTATAGCTAGAAATGAGATCACATCCACGTTGTTCTTATAGATATTCCTTATGGTATCCGTGATCTCGTCGACTTTCTCCGGTGATTCCGCTAATAATAATATGCCACTCCATTCCTTAATTCCCAGCATTCTCTCCAAGGTATCGAAATGCACAAATATAGTGATATCTGGATTGAGAAATGCCGCTCCTCCGTATTTGTCCAGTATACCAACTATGACCACGTTAAGTCTTCTGATCTCAATTCTACCTCTCTCCTTTACCTGATAAGTAGTAATTGTCAAGACATCCCCTATTTCATATACCTTGTTTCCAAATTCGTCGTGAGCTATGTTATACCCCACAAGTGCTTTGCCAAGATCTACCCTTGATGGCACATCTCCTTCAAGAACCCTTAAACTACCTATCGCATTTAAGACAAATGCAGGGTCAACCCCATATATGAAAACGGTTTTCCTTGAACCTCCCATGTATATCTCTCCCTGCATTGAAAAAAACTGTGTTGCTTCAACAACTCCTTCCAGTGACGAGAGAAATGATAGATCTTCTTGTGTTAACTTGTAATTACTCGAGGGCGTCACCACGATCATGTTTTGGCCTAACCCCATTATGTTCGACACTATGTATGAACCATATCCACTAACAACACTGCCGATCATGATCAGTGCCAGGGGACCTATAGCCACGCCTATGATTGTTAATGTAGCACGGAGTTTTTTCTCTGAAAGCGTCTTTATACTTAGAATTAATACGTCTAGTAACCTCACTTTCTCACGCCTTGCCTTCTCCTTATGTATATAAATAGCGCAAAGAATATTGCTAATAGAAACGTTGCAGTAATCATTATTATTGTTAATCTGTAGATGTCTATGGTCGCCTGGCCCGGCGTGATTGGCGTAGTCGTTGTAGGCTGTATTACTCTGATTGGCACAGATCTCGATATCGAGTATTCCACGCCATAATCGTCCATGTATTTCACGATAATTTCACACTCATCGCCTATCAATTGAGAGTCAAGGGTTATTCTGAACGGCACTTGTGATGCAGGGTCTACATCACCTATGAGTGTATATGAATATTTATCCCCATAATTCACGTATATCACTAAACTCCTCGCCCTGGTTAAGCCAGTGTTTACTATTAAGCCATTCACAGCCAGGATATTGTTCTGGTAACGGGCCAATAGATCTGTTATCTCGATGTTTATGAAAGGCCTGACCAATACAGCGATAGTCGAATTAATGGAATTCAACATACCGCTGTAATCCCTATAGATCAATGTAACGGTGAAGACGGCTGACATGGATGAAATGGTCTGTGCCGATACCTGTATACTGCCCACGCTCATGGGGTTATATAGAAGTTCATACCTAATACTCAGTGATGCCCTGCTCGGTATCTCGTCAATGTATTTCACATTGCCCTGTGGAATCGCTATTCCTGTCATGGGTATGAGCATTATATATACATTATATATTGATGCTTCATATTCATTTAATATTTCCAAGTCCAATATAGCAGTCCCGTTTGAAAACACCACTAAGGGAGAAGTGGGGTTTACCACGATTAGTGGTGGTTTTCCTACGAGATTTAATGTGAATGAATGGTTTACAGAGTATTCATAGCCCCAGTGATCAATGAACACTAATTCAAATGGAACATCATATAGACTTGTTGTCACATTTTCTACATTAAGCGTCAGTACAAATACCATTACATCCCCTCTGTTTATATTGTTGGTTTGTGGAGATGTCATTTGCGTGGCCATGGAGAGTATCGCCTCTGGCGTTATACCTTGTAACTGGGGGACACCCTGCAACCGCATTGACGGTATTATGTATGCAGGGGTTATATTTGGCGTATTGCTACCTGAATATGATTCAACAAAGCCCTTTGGTAACCTGATCCTCATAACGGGGTTGGAGATGCTTGGAAACTCCTTATTCCTTATCACAACCATGTAGTTAGCGCCCTTGATAGGCAATGTCGGTAAACCACCTATCCAGCCCGCGGAGATAACCTCTATGGAGTTCTCATCATTACTAATCACCATTTCTACTGGTTTCTCCACATATTTCCTATAACCACCTCCATAATATTGAACATAGTAGTCTATTTTCACGACTCCTCTATATATCCCCGGCTGACATGTGATATCAAGGGTGAATGAAGTACTCGTCGTTTGTAGGCTAGCTATGGGCCCAGCTATGTAGGTACTTGATGATCCACCTTCACGTATTTTCATACAACTCGGTAGATCCAATGTCACCCACATGGAGTATACTGGGTATGGTTCTAGGTTAACCAGTGTTATGGTGTACACAGCCCCCTTTGTCCTTGGATACACGGGGTTATTGTTTAGCCATCCACTACTAGCGATCTCTATGCCCTCTCCCGCTTTAAATTCCGGCAAAAATAACGTGAAATTGATCAGCTGATAAAACCTCGAACGTGTGCCTAACTGGTTGAGCGAGTATGTTAATGACAATGTGAATTGCTTTGAGCCCGGATCTGCATTAGTTAAGTCCAGGTAAAACATCGCCTGGCATATTCCACCAGGGTTTATGGAGCCGCAAACCACGCTATTACTCAATGGCTTGATCGACTCGTCATCTGGGATTAACGTGATAACGACATCGGATGCGATATATAATCCAATATTTTGTATGGTAAGCGTTAATCCGGCTCTCGGGTTACCGGGATATATATATTGCGGTGTACCCTCTCCCCAGAACGCCGATACCAGGTTAAAGCTAGGTTTCCATGTCATTAATGCATCCACGCTGTGAATAATCACTGAGATCTTCTTTTCGAATTTCAGATATCTCGTTGAGCCATCATTACACTGTATGAAACCATATATTGTTAGCTCTGCTTCGTAAATCCCCGGCTTGGCTGATTCACCTATGGATATTCCCTGGAAAACTACTTGGGTAATCGATAGTCCCTGGATAATCACATTGTAAACAACAATATCACTGGGGTAAAATACGTCGGGAGGCAATTTCAACGAAATCAGGGAAGCCGTTATACTTGCCATTTCCATGTTCAACACCGAGATCACCAGTGTATTGCCAGTAGAATTCGGATAAGCATATACATTGCCCCATTCCACTCTCTCCACTCTCAAATCCAACTCGTCATCTCTCAGTGGCACCAGGAGCAACATGTTTATATGTGCTGGGTATTCGCTATTATATCTCTGAACAATACCATGTAATGTCACGTTAACTACTATGTAGGATGCGTTATCATGTATCACCAATCCGCGAAACACCAATTCAGCCACATCTAAGTAATTCATGTTGATCTCGTTCTCGACGACAAATATAGATGAACCATTAAGCGAGGTCGCCCCTTTTAACTCGACCTGAGAATGCGTTAACCTGATCAAGCCCGGCTCGTTTGATTGTATAATCATTCTTATACCAGTGTTGTTCAGACCTGGCAATGGTATATTAGATGTCAACGAGTAATCCAGTAGGGATATTTTAATAGCTGGTGCTTGCTCCACGTTAAAAGCTAAATATGTTTCCACTTTATCATCATATGACACGCCATCATCTGTCATCAAGGAGGCTGTGATAAGTAATTCAGCCATGTATGAGCCGGGGAGAGTCGTTGGATCTATACATATATTGGGGAAAGATACAATGGCGTATTCTCCACTCCTCAAACTCTGGGTAATTGTTACATTAACAGTATTAGGAGTGATTATATTAGGAGATGATCTTAGGGTCAACCTCATGGATGTTATGGTTGTCTCGCCTTTATTGCGTATCCTCACATTTGCCGAGACAGGGCAAGAACCTGGGTAACTATACGGCGTAATATACACTTCCTCTATATTCACCATTAACGGTGGATATGGAGCCACGTAGAGGCTAATACTTAGGTAATCCTGGTAGTAGATATTACCTGTTAGAAAAGAGATCCTGATCACCGCTATATAGCTTCCCGGTTTAGTTTCCTTATTAACATTTAGTCTGAACTCGAACTTCAGTATCTCCCCGGTTGTAGCGTTCGGCAAATATTCGTTGTTCAAATTACGTGCTCCACTACACTTAGTACCAATAGTTTCAAACCCGCTTGGAAGTTCTATACATGCAACAGGGTGGATCACAATATTACCTGATAAGCCCGTATATCTTACCACGATTGTTAAAACAGCGTTATTGCTACCAGGATATACATTCCCACCCGTATTAGATCTAAATGAAACTTCCTCTAAGATCCAGTTACCCATTGTTTGCGCCGATATAAAAGGTATCTGTGAAACGATGATCAAGAACATCAACAATATTATAAATAACTTCCTCATAGAGATCGCCTATACCGATGTTTTCAATATGCATTTATCAATATCGGGGATCGCCGTGTTCACGATCTTTCCATCCCTTATCACGTATATCGTATTAGTGCAATTAGCTATCTCAGGGTCGTGTGTTACTATGGCAATAGTGAGCCCTCCTTCATTGAGCTTTGTAAAGGTCTCTACAACGATCCTGGCGGATTTCCTATCCAGGTTACCTGTTGGCTCATCTGCCAACAATATTTCGGGTTCACCTACAATAGCTCTAGCTATTGCAACTCTTTGTTGCTGTCCTCCACTGAGTTGATTTGGCTTTTTCCTTAACCAGGATATCTCACCACCAACCATTTCCAATGCATTAATGACCATTTTCTCCCTTATTTTACGAGGAAGCCCTCTCGCTACTAGGGGTAACTCTATGTTTTCATAGACGCTGAGTCTATTAATTAAATTGAAATGCTGGAAAACAAAGCCTATTTTCCTATTCCTTATTTCAGCTACTTTGTCGCTACTGAGCTTCATAACGTCTATACCCTCTATGTAGATCTTACCCCGGGTTGGCCTATCCAGTAGACCCATCATGTTCAGAAGAGTTGTTTTGCCAGATCCGCTCGGCCCCATTATCGCTATCATCTCGCCCTTGTTTATAGACAAGTCCACGCCTCTCAAAGCTGGGAATTCCACCTTGCCTACATAGTAAACCTTCCACACATCCATTAACTTTACAACTTCTGCCATAAACATCGCCACCAGTTTTTACTGCCTTTTATATATTAAGTTAGGGCTTATTAAGGTATTTAAAGTTATATATAATGAGATATATAGTGATAAATATGGATCGAAAGTACATAAGATCTTATGTCATGATCAGCATTCTAGATATTCTAAGAGATAACAAAATGCATGGATATGGTTTAATGAAGAGAATTGAAAACATCACGGGGTTTAAACCACCGCCGAGCATTATATATCCAGTTTTGAAATTGCTTGAGAAAAAAGGGTTCGTTAGATCAGAACACATTAATGTAAAGAACAAGCGGTTGGTGTTTTTCTCTATAACCGATAATGGTTTAAAGTTCCTGGAAGAAAATCGTGAACTCGTTGAAAAAGCGAGATTATATAATGCCAGGTTAAGGCGATTCAGGGAAATGGGTTTCCCCGAACTACTTGATCTAGTTAAAGAAATTTTCAACAAAGCTGAAACACTTAGTCAAGTTCAAATGGAGAAAATCAGGAGAAGTATCGAGGAATTTAAAAAAACTGTGAGCGACTTATTAGAGCAGTTAAAACAATAGTTGGAAGTTTTGCGGGAATGTCACGGGGTAAATGAGCATTGATTAATTGGGCACCACGATATGGGTGATAAATATCTTAGCTATTTAGCGCCGAGTTCCACATGGTAAAAAGCTATTAAGGAGTATTTAAAAACAAGCTTTATCACAACGAAAGTGTTTCCCATATTTATTCCCCCTTGGAAATGGAAATAACCAGAAAAATATACTTAGGTGATGTAATTGAGCGAGGATTTACCAGAGGCCCTTAGGCTTAAACTATACAAAAAATACATGGCATTGTTATCGTCGAGTCAAAAGACCAGTGAAACTACAACAGAGGATCCCGAGAAATATGTGCGAAGCAAACTCTCCGATGACAAAGCCGTTGAATTAATGGATAAATTAAAAGCGTATTATCCGGACATCTACATGGGGATAATAAAGGAGCTTTACAACGTACTTAAGACGGGTCAATTAAAGGAACTAGATGGGATCACTGTTTACAGCATAATCAGAGCACTCGGCCTTGATATAAAGCCGGATCTGCGGATAAAATTTGTTAAACACGGTAAAGAAGTCGATATCAATGAATATCTTAATAAATAGGAATGGTCTAAAACCTAAAATGAAATCTCCCATTGCCTGCTATATAGCTCCTAAGCAAGTAAATAGCAATTGTGGACGACGTGATATCCGCGACTGAGCCCGGGTTTATACCTCTTTTTTTCAAGGACACGTCAAAGCTGTGAACAATATTCACCCATTCGATGTCTTTATCAATGATTTCACTCAACACAAGTCTGCCTTGTTCTGAAACCCATTTGGCGACTTCATCACCGTGTTTTAAGAAAACCACGGTATCGCGGGAACGAGAAAGTATGTAAAGATATGTCTCCACCACGCCCCTATTCCAATTACCGTGTTCCTCTAGCCTTTTTCTTAGAAAAACCTCTGCCTCTTTACTTCTTGGATACCCTTTTACTACTTCCTCCGCAACTATGTCGAATGTTGAGCTATATTCTAGGATATCAATAAGACGGTGGCCTTTTTCCCTCAATTTTACTTCAAACAACGGATCCCATACATTGACATAATCACCAACATCGTCCATCGGCTTGATGTAACTCGGAGATGCCTTTCTAATAGCTTTGTAATAGTAAATAGAATCTCCTACTGTCGTTGAGCGAATTGCATAGTTTGAGCCATCGATAATGCTATCAATATTCATTTTCCCACTTCTAATCGAAATACCTATGCCTACTCCCAGCGTGATCAATAGAAGGCTTGAACCTAGACAAGTATTGCTCGACACAGCATTCACGACATCCTCGACAAGGCCATATACCAGGTCACCCAGGACTGTTTCTCCCCACCCTTTCACGCCTCTCTCTATTGATCGCCTGAAATACTTCACGGAGAAAACACCTGTTATCAGGAAATACTCGTATTTGAGCCCGGGATTATCCGATAACCTATGGACATTCCCAGGCTTAGGGTAACTTGATACCTCGAGTAATAGCGATAATCCAAGCAATTCCGCTAGTTTTTCTTGATCCATGGTTATTGCCATAAAAAATTATTACTTCTTATTTTTAACTGAGGTTATTTCCTCTCAGCCAAAAGCTTGTCCAATAATAATATAGCTACCGGATTCTCGCCCACTAACTCCATCTTAGCCAGGAGATCGCTTGCTTGTTTTTCCTCCTCTAATTGCTCGTTTATGAACCATTGTAGGAAATTCTCTACTGATTTATCATTATGCTTCTTAGCAAGGTCTACTAATCCCCATATGCGCTGTGTATTGGCCTTTTCAGCTTCGTAGAAATCCCTCACGACATCCACTACGCTATTCCATTTTTTACTAGGTGGTGGTATCTCGTAGAATTCCAAGGGCACATTTCTATCGACAAGGTATTCATATATTTTCATGGCATGTCCTAGCTCTTCCTTAGCTTGTACCTTGAAGTAATGCGCAAATCCCGATAAGGAGTGGGCATCGAAATAAGACGCCATGACCAGGTATAGGTATGCGTTTCTGAGTTCTTGATTTAACTGTTTATTCAATGCCTCTCTCAGTTCCTCATGCATCAAGATCACCTATTTTACTCATTTTATAAATAATCGAATACTTAGTATTTAAGTATGTGAAAACATGATTAGGTATATTTCATTAAAAGTAAAACTATGTAATATAGCTGGATTTAACATTTTAGTTTCAAAACAACTTAATTTAAACTTCGAGAAATTAATACAACTGATCTCCGATGAGACAACACATTCCATGAAATGGTTAGTTCGTCATTACTCTATATTAGCATGTCTTTCCCTCAACTCCTCTTCTGTGAGGCCTAGTTTATTCATTAATTCGACAATAACCCCATCTAGAAATATCATCGTAGTATCCTCGAACAGTGTTCCAAGAGGTGCCAAGGGCTCGTGAATACCCATTATCTGTCTCGCAGTATAGTCTTCTTCCTTGGCCAATTTAGTCCTACCCGGTATATTCACCACTATATCGGCTATTTTGCCCAACGGGCTGTCCGGGTATGTTGTTATAGCCACTACTTTGACCCCCATGGATTTGGCAACCTCGGCTATTGTCACAATGGTCTTAGTCCTACCAGATCCGGATATAGCCAATAGTATATCGCCAGGCATAGCCCTTGGCAATATCGTTTCCCCAATCACGTATACGTTGAATCCCAGATGTAGTAATCTCATGGCAAATGCCCTGGCCACTAAACCACTTCTTCCAGCCCCGACTATGAAGATCTTTTTCTTATTTTTCAATGCTTCTAACAGTGCTTCAACCAGGCTGTCTTTCTCGCTATCGCTGATCATATCGATGGATTTCAATATGAAATCTATGATTTGAATCATGGAATCCCTAGTCAACCCGGTAACCATTTAATTCACCATGTTTCTATGTTATGTCATCGACTCATGGCAATATAAAAATGAATATTAAGGGATTACAACAAAGATTAACATGCCCCGCCTCCTCACACCTCCACGAGACCCCGTATATGGGGGGATGGATATGAAGGAGGTCGGTCAGGCGGGGTACAGGACAATATATTTCATACAACGCTGTTATTTTTATGCTTATCCAAACTACAAACTACTCTTTACCATGGTTTCACCAGGGATCTAGATGGTCAATAAGGTTTTCGATGCCAAAGAGCTTAGAGTTATAAGATTGTTTGACCCGTGGAGATCGCCGCTTTGTACATGTCCAATCAAGTACAGTTTACACCCCTATACTGGTTGTAGTCATTACTGCCTATATTGCTATGCATCATCCTATATTGGTAGGAAACCCAGTATAGTGAAAAAGGATTTGTTGAAAAATATATCAAGCGATCTTAGGAAGCTCGGGAATGATCAGATCATAGAATTAAGTACGAGTAGCGATCCATATCCACCTATTGAGAAAGACCTCGAAGTAACCAGAAGCGTTCTGAAGTTGTTATTAAATTACAATGTCAAATTGCTCATAACCACTAAGTCAGACCTAGTGGTGAGAGACATAGATATATTATCACAGACCAGGTCAGCCGTGATGATAACCATCACTACGCTTGATGACAAGATCTCCACGATCTTGGAACCAGGAGCCCCACTACCCCGTCAACGAATATATGCAGTGAAGGCATTAAGTAAAAGCGGTATACCTGTGGGCGTAAGAATAGACCCTGTGATCCCATTTATAAACGATGATCCACATATGATGGGTGAGATCATTGCATATGTTAAAGAAGCTGGCGCTCAACACGTGGTTACTTCCACGTATAAGGCTAAATGGGATAGCCTAGCTAGACTTCAAGACAGTTTTCCAGAAATAGCCTCTAAGCTAAGGGAGTACTATGTCTCAAAGGGATCTCGAATACATGGCTATATGTATTTACCCAAAGACCTCAGACGTTCTATGCTAGAGCCAATTGTGAAGATGTGTATGAGATATGGACTTACCGTTGCAACCTGCAGAGAGGGATTGGGCAATGAGTTTTTCAATGCCCCCTCCTGTGATGGTAGTCACTTAATAGGAAAACAACCCTGTGCATTACATAGATAAGGTCTAGGAGTGGGAGATATTCATGGGTGAGCTTAGGAAAATAATGGAATATGGTTCAACTTGCCCTGTATGCGGCAGTTCATTGCAAATATCCGAGTACATATACAATATACCATATTATGGTGATGTGATTATTTCTACTGGGCTTTGCCAGAGATGCGGGTTCAGGCATAACGACGTGCAATTAATGGAGACCAAGAAACCTAGGAAGATAGTGTACATAGTCGAGAAACCAGGGGATGAAAACGCTATAGTAATCAGAAATGCCCATAGCGAGATCGAGATCCCCGAACTGGGTTTATCCATAATGCCTGGAACGTATTCGCAGGGTTATATAACCACGGTAGAGGGGATCATAGAGGATTTTCTAGAGATCACAAAATTCATCTGTAATCAGAGCGATGTGAATAAAGAGAGGTGCGAAGAGATTTTAGATAAGTTAGAGAAGGCTAAGGATGGTTTGATCAGATATAGCGTCGTAATATATGATCATGCTGGCTCGAGCGATGTCGTGAGTAATAAAACCATTTACTACGAGGACATAGAAACACGACGTAATACAAACACATAAGTCCGGATCACGTATTACGGTTCAAAACATCATTAATCAATAACTAATGTATATGAGAAATTACAAATAACTGGATACATGAGATTTAATTTCATTTGTAGATCCTAGTTTAAATGGATAAATTAGACATTCATATAATTATTTTATTTCATGTAACATTTTACATAAATGTGTGTATGTGAAAAACATGATAACAAAACATAAAGTTTAAATATGCCCATGAAAAATGTCATATATTGATAAGGATAGGTGATATAAGTCATGCCCGAGAAATTAAAATTCTTCGACTTAAAAGCAAAGCAGTACTTTGAGACAGACAAGTATGAAGTCGTAGTCAAGGAGACCAAGAGAGGCAAGATAAAGATCGCATTCGCAGTCAGCCCATACACCGGTAAGAAGTTTGCCAGGATACTAGGCCCAGCCAAATAGGCTTCAAAATAGACGTCATTATTAATACATAATTAAATAATTTTTTGCTTCCCGCCTTCTATTCCTAGGTCTATTTTGTCATGTGATCACGTACCTGTGCACATATTCCGTATCTGTTGACCTTTTAGAGAATCCTTGAGTGATATTATCTTGTCCAATGCATCTATGAAATAATCTATTTCCTCAAATGTATTGTAAATATAATAACTAGCCCTTATAGTGCCATTAATACCTAGCCTATAGTGAAGTGGGTGTGCACAGTGCATGCCAGTTCTCACGGCTATTCCGAACATATCCAAGGCCGCACCAACTGTGTGATGATTGAGGTCTCTTAAATTAAATGCTATCACACCTGTTTTATCAGCTGGATTGAGTGGCCCATAGTATATTACCTCATCACCTAATTCTTCGAATCTCTTGAGAGTGTACTTGACAAGTTCTATTTCATGTTCCCTCACATTTTCCATGCCTATCTTGGTGAGATAATCCACGGCTGCTGCAAGCCCTATTGCCCCAGCTATATTGGGTGTTCCAGCTTCGAATCTCCATGGTAAATCATGCCATACAATGTTATCAAGCGTGACATCCTTTATTGTATCACCGCCAACCTTGAAAGGCTTTAATTCCTCTAACACATCCGTCTTGCCCCATAAGACACCGATCCCCGTGGGTCCAAGCATCTTGTGACCGCTAAATGCTAGTAAATCAATCCCTAGTTCCCTCACATTAGTTGGCATATGCGGCACGCTCTGCGCCCCATCAGCCACAACTATTGCACCGACTTCATGGGCTAATTTCACTATTTTCTTGACATCATTTATTGTGCCTAGTACATTGCTTGCTATGGGAAATGCTACTACTTTTGTTTTCTCGGTTATAACTTCGCTCAATTGATCGTATCTTAAATATCCTTCTCTCGTAATATCTACGTATTTTATCCTGTTTCTTTTGAGTTGCGAGATAATTCTCCAAGGGAGCATGTTACTGTGATGATCCATTATTGTGATCACTATTTCATCGCCTTCCTTTAGATTCCATAGCCCCCATCCATAGGCAACAATATTCAGTGCATCAGTTGTATTGTTGCAAAATATTATCTCTCTCCATGAACCAGCGTTTATGAACTTAGCTACTTTTTCATGCGCTTCTTCAAATAACTGGCTTGCCTCTTGACTCAATGTGTGAAGCCCTCTGTGAACATTTGCATTGTGTTTGAGATAAAATTCCCTCATAGCTTCAATAACTTGGATGGGTTTCTGCGTGGTAGCTGCGTTATCGAAATATACTAGTTTCTTACCATTCACTGTTCTCTGTAATATTGGAAAATCTTTTCTGATCTCTTCTGGATCAAGCATTAAAAGACACACCTTCACAGAGTTTTTTGTTTCAAAGCCATTTATATGTTATAGACTTAATCCCGTGTAATTGGGGAAAGACGTGGTGTAAAATGGTTTGTATTAAATTCTAGTTCTCCTGTTAATTAGTTAAGGGCCGATAATTCCCGGAATACGTGGATGAGGCGTGGCGTATGCTATGTGTTTTAAATTATATAAGTACTTGATAAACCTCTCTATGCCAAACCCCCAACCACATGTCGGTAGTATTACACCTGCTTCGAGCAATTGCAAGAACCATTTATATTTAGATAGGTCTTCGCCACTCTCTCTAAGCCTCTCGAGTACTTTCTCGTATCTATATTCACGACAACCTCCATCAAGGACCTCGCCATGCCCACCTGGCAATAATAGGTTATAATCCACGTTGTAGCCGTCTTTATCCGGGTCCGGTAAATAATAAAATCCCCTACTCCTAGTTGGAAATCCCAAGATCCAAATAGGTGAGCCGAATTTATCGGCTATGGCTGCCTCTGCTTCGAAGCTAAGCTCTTGTCCATGTTTAACATGAAATCCCATTTTAACGGCGATTTCAACCGCCTCGTCATATGTAAGCCGAGGATAAGGCGGCTTAACCAGTTCTTTCTCCAATTGCTTAACTCGGTCTTGATCCAATAATTCAAGATGGTTCTCAAGAATTCGCTTTACTAGCGTGTAGAACAGTTCTTCGCCTAGTTTAATCATCTCGTTTTTATCAGAAAGTGCTTTTTCGACATCTAACTGGACAAATTCCACGAGGTGTCTTCCAGTATTCACGTTTTCAATTGGTTCCACTCTAATGTTCCTGGCCATGTAAAATATCTTGCCAAGTATGCTTGCATATAATTGCTTATACATGATCACGCTGCTTTGTAGTTCATATGTTCTCCCATATAAAGTTGTAGTGGCCTTGACCGCCCCCCTTAGCCCGGGATCACTCACATGTCCAATAATTGGTGACGATAACTCAATAAATCCTTTGTTCAATAAAAATCCCCGAGAGTGATTCATTACGTGTGAAGACATTTTGATTATCCTGATCATAGCCGGATGTCTTACATATATGTGGTAGTTAGCAACATATTCCAAGGGATCCTCCGGTAACATATCTACACATATGTTACCCGGAGATCTCGGTTTATGTAAGACCTTGTACTCTGAAATATTCAATATATCTCCATTGACAACGCCCCTGAGCATTAAGAACGATTCACATGGTAGTTTGCATATTTCTGATGCATTTTCATTATTGTCAAGGACAAATACAGCCATTCCTGTATCGTCTTTGAGCAAGACCTTATTGTTTCCAAGGGGTTTTATCCAGGCAAGGAGTTCGAATTCGCGGTTTCCATTCGAGTTTAATATGTGGATTATTTTACTTTGTGTTAAAACTCATACCTCATAACCTTTTTCCAGCTCTATGATTATATTATTTATCCATTGTGTATGGGTTTTTAAATTTTTCCTTATTTACGAGGGGAATATGTTTTCAGAATGTTATCCCCAATTATCGCGTAAACCTCAATGTAATCTCTCAACATCGTTGTATTGATCTTTGGAATAAGGATCTCATCTATTTGAAAAACACCAGCTCTCTCATTCATATAGACATTCACTCTGATCGGGCAGTTATCACCTGGCACAATTTCAACTGATCTTATACTCAAGGCTGAGACGCTGTGTATAGAGATCTCTCCCAGCTTATAAGGTATCCTAGCCCGGCCTTCCGCCATATCAAGTCCATCGCCAACCTTCACGCATCCAGCCTCGATCGTGAGACATTCAACCTCATAGCTGGTACAGTAAATCGCATGTAATATTTCTTGTCTCACTTTTACTCGCGCAAAGGGATCTGGGATCAATTTACGCAGGACCCTGTCCAATATGGGTTTTGCAAGAAATACGCCCATCTTCTCGTGCATAT
>JAWBBW010000010.1:0-47144 GCA_038824035.1 Desulfurococcaceae archaeon | reverse complement strand
ATATGCCGCTGTATCCACTATTAATTCGTCCGCGATTATATCCGGGTAGCTAGAGGCCACTCGGAAAAACACGTCTCTGAATAGCCCGTCTGTGATCTTCAGGATATTGGCCTTATGGACAACTGTTACTTTATTAAATCCATGGAGTTTCGCATACCTGAACGCGAAATCACAGATTCTCCTGGAACCTCTCTCCGTTACAACTCTGAGCGAGATCGCCATGTCACTGAAAACCCCTTCAATACCTATGTACTCGCCCTCAGTGTTCTCCCTGATGATCACGAAATTGAATTCGCGCTGGGAGATCCCCTTATAGCTCTTAAAAGGCCTTATGTTAGCGTAGAGATCGAGCGTTCTCCTAATCAACACGTTCACGCTCCTAAAGCTAGGGTCGTGTGGAGGTGTGTGAAGAGGCCCTTTCAACACAGCATCCATTTCCATTACCTTGTCCACGAACCCGTCCTCAATTGGTTTACCAGTCCTCTTGTAATAACCATAACCAGCGCTTATCTCGATGAACTCCAGGTCTAAGCCCAGTTCACCCAATACCCTCAGTGAAGCATCCACGACCTCTGGCCCAATACCATCTCCTTTGATCACGCCTATCCTATACCTCCTCACCATTTTAAACCACCTTGTTTCTTAATGAACTCCACAATCCCACCTGCTTCTAATATGGATGCTATTTCTCTCGGATACGGGGTTATTTTCTCCTCGAAACCCCTTGTCATGTTCCTGATAACGCCTTTCTCTAGGTCTATTTCTATAATATCCCAGTTCTGCGTTATATCAGGTATCTCTCTTGCAATCACAACGGGGAGGCCTATGTTTATCGCATTTCTAAAGAATATGTGGGAGAAGCTCTTGGCAACTACAGCGCTGATCCCAACTGCCTTTAGTAGTCTCGGCGCATGTTCCCTGCTCGACCCCTTGCCGAAATTCCTACCAGCTATTATTATATCGCCCTTTTCAACCTTCTCATTGAACCCGGGTATCACTTCCTCGAATACATATCTGATCATCGAGTCCAGGCTATCAATAGCGCTGAACTTATATTTGCCCGATATTATGTGGTCTGTACTGATATTATCCCCTAGTTTCCAACATCTACCTCTGATCTTCATTTAGACACCTCCTAGGTATTTCCTGGGATCAGTTATTTTACCTTCCACAGCGGTAGCGGCCGCCACCGCGGGCGAGGCCAAGTAGACCTTGCTATCCTTATGCCCCATTCTGCCTGGGAAATTCCTGTTAGTAGTTGACACCGCTACATCGCCCTCTGCCAAAATACCCATGTGGGCTCCTACACAGGGCCCGCATGTCGGAGGGGCTATCACACATCCAGTCCTGATCAACACATCTATGTACCCTTTTTCAAGGGCATCCATATACACTTTCCTCGAAGCCGGCGATACTATACACCTAGTGTTCACGTGGACTTTGCGGCCTTTCAATATCCTAGACGCTATTTCCAAGTCCTCTAACCTACCATTAGTACAAGACCCTATATACACCTGGTCAACCTCGATGCCCTCCACTTCGTTGATCGACTTGACAT
This sequence comes from Desulfurococcaceae archaeon, assembly GCA_038824035.1. Taxonomy (GTDB): domain Archaea; phylum Thermoproteota; class Thermoprotei_A; order Sulfolobales; family Desulfurococcaceae; genus UBA285. The sequence continues at coordinate 45,586 of JAWBBW010000010.1, read as the reverse complement.
TGTCGACATCTGGTGGAGCCGCGACTACTGGCTCTAGTTTTGATACCTCAAATACGATTTCATCGATAAAGAACGCTTTGGAGCTATCGTATTTGAGGTATCTATACGGTGTTAAACCCTTTTGAGTAAGCCATCTCTCAGTTACCTCGTCAATGGGTATGACAGCTGATTCGGCTGTCATCTCTGTACACATATTTGTCAAGGTTAACCTTGCATCGATTGATAGATACCTCAGCGTATCACCGTGGAATTCCACGACTCTACCTATCATGCCATCCGTGCCCACTTTACCTATGACACTGAGTGCTATGTCCTTGGATGTGATACCTATCCCTGGTCTCCCAGTTAATACCACTTTCACCGTGGGTGGAACCCTGATCCACTGTTTTCCATAAGCCATGGCCACTGCCACATCCGTGCTCCCAACCCCGATCGCATAAAGCCCCAGTGCCCCGAGAGTTGGTGTGTGGCTATCAGCCCCCATGATTATCATCCCAGGCCTGGCAATTCCCTCGTCAACCATTACTTGGTGACAAATACCGTTACCGATATCGTATAAATTGATCCCATGTTTCTCGCTGAAAGCCCTCATTTTCCTATGCACAGAAGCCGCTGACACATGGGGTGCCGGGGCAAGATGATCCATGAAAAAGAAAGTCCTAGTACTAGCTAGTAAAACGGGGGGTTTAAGTTCCTTCTCCAAGACATCTATTACCAATGGCGCTGTCCCATCATGTGCATATATGGCATCGATATCGACGATCACTATTTCCCCTGGCGACACTTCTCTGCCAAGGACATTCGAGAACAACGTGTCCACAAAGCCCATTTAATGGATCACCTCGCCTTTTTCACGGGGTTAAAAGTACTTTTTAATAAATGACAACACCTCGTGGTTATCCAATGGAGTTGTTCTTCCAGTTTTCTCGAAATACTCCAATATCTCCTTGTAAATAGCGATTACTCTCGGATCATCCTTGTTCACGTCCTTACGACCAAGGTGATTCCTAATCCACAACACTATGGCAGATCTACCGGAATAAGGCGTTATGGCGATTGAGAAAGGTATTCCAAGCACATGTATAGGGTCAAATGGTAAGTATACTTCGGGGTTTTTAACAAGCCCATCAACATGTATACCAGCCCTTGTCGTGAATGCGTTTTTACCGATAAAGGGGTAGTGATCTGGGATCCTGTAACCCATGTTTTCCAACAACTCTGGTACCTTGGCCACTGCTCTTAAATTGATCTCGCTTGAACCCTTTATGCCAGCGTAATGAATCGCCATCACTTCGAGAGGGCAATTACCAGCTCTCTCACCTATCCCCATCAAAGTACAGTTCGCGCCTCCGGCCCCATAAATCCACGCCGCCAACTGGTTAGCCACGACTAGGCCGAAGTCGTTGTGGCCGTGAAACTCTATGTTCTCAGATGGCACTCCAAGGGACCTTATAGCTATGATGATCCTAGGGATACTTCTAGGTAATGAGACCTCGTAAAACGGTAATCCAAGTCCAAGAGTATCAGGTAGTTTTATTTTAACTGGTAACCCATATCTCTCGCCAAGCTTTAATAACCTCTTAATAAAAGGCAACACGACATTCTCTACATCAGCTCTCGTTATATCCTCTAGTGAAACCCTGGGTACTATGCCATTCCTCAACGCCTCTTCGATCACATCTAGGTATTTCCTTATCGCTTCCCCTCTAGTTAAATTGAACTTATGCTTTATGTGGTAATCCGATATTGATGCGAGCACAACTGTTTCATCGAGACGGGCATCCATTACGAGCTTGAGATCCGACCTAGTAGCTCTGATCCACCCTATGACTTTTGGATATTCATAACCATATTCTACAAGTCTCTTGGCAATTAACTGGTCTTTCTCGGTGTACAGAAATACCTCTGTGCTCTTGACGGCCTTGCCGAACTCAGCCAGTAGTTCGTATATTCTTTCGCATTCATTAATTGTGAAAACTCTCCATCCTTGTTGACCATCTCTGAGAGTTGTATCTGTTAAGTATATCTTGTTTAAATCATTCATCAAATCCTTTTTATCGAAGCAACAAAACCTGGGCACTTCTTTGAATGGATATATACCTCGATAATATTCCTCCCCCTCCAAGTTGTTATTGAAATCTGGGCATTCCTGATACATGAGTGAGCCCTCATTTCGTTATATACATTTAAATTTGTTCCAGTCATGTTCCAGGTTTATATACATGTAATCAAAGAACACGTACTATTGAATTCAATAATGGTTCGGAGAACGTAAAGATAATGAGATTGATTTAGCGTGATTGTTTTTGAAAAATGTATATAGAATTGGTGAAACAAGTGATTATATATATGAAGAACAAACCTAGATCATATGAAATTCGTCTAGACCCAGGTTCTCAACACCATCATTGTATACGTACTGGCAACTCCCGAGATAGACCTTATTTCATCTATTAACCTATTCACATTATCTATGTTCGGCGATCTTGTGATCACCACTATGTCGTATTCGCCTGTCACCTCATAAACTATGTCTACCCCGGGTATTTTCCTTATGTTTTTCGACACCTCGGGCACTGGTATTGGGGGCTGGGTCTTAACCAATATTATAGCCTTGATCTCGTTGTCTAGTTCGTATTCTATCGTCATTTTCTTGATCACACCGATTTTAATTAGTTTCGCAATTCTCTTCCTCACAGCACCCTCGCTGATACCTAGTTCCCTGGCTAACCTTGAGTAAGGCATTCTAGCGTTCTCTTTCAATAGCTGTAAAAGCCTCAGATCTATCTCGTCTATGCGCATATTAACCCCTTGTTATCAATGTGCCCATGCCCTTTAATGCATTAGACACTGGATTTGCGACGAGGCCAGAGGATATCACGACCTGGTTGACCCCTTCTTCAACGGCTTTCTTAGCCAGTAATAATTTCCTATTCATACCAGGCCCTATCTTGTCTATGATGAGGTCTATGTCCTGTGCTCGGAGCTCCTTGATCAACTTATCACCGAGCAACACGCCCTCCACATCAGATAACAACACCAAGGTATCGGCCTTGATGGAAGAAGCTATGGCGTATGCCGCTTGATCGCCATCTATGTTCAGCAATAAGCCTTCCCGGTCAATAGCTATTGGCGAAACCACCACTATGTATTCGCCTAGCAATCTCTCCAATAAATCCAACTTGACCTCTACAACTCTCCCAGTATAACCACCATCGATCACCCTTTTCCTACCTCTTTCATCGACCACGACAATTTTCTTCTTCCTTTCTGCGATCAACAACGGGCCATCAGCCCCGCTCAAACCAATGGCCTTTTTACCCAGGGCTATGATTTTCGAAACTATCATCTTGTTCAATTTACCGGCCATGACCATTAGATATACATCTAGTTCATCTCTATTCGTGTACCTGCTTCTAATCCCCTCAGGCGATGTCACAAACCTGGGCTCTATGCCAAGTCTCATACACATCTCCGTGACCATGTCTCCACCTCCATGTACGAAAACCGTTTTCCAGGTACTGGAGATGTTGACTATATCACTCACTATGTTGTCCAGGTTCATTGCGATAGCCCTACCACCGGCTTTGACAACTATTGACAACACCATCACCTAGACAGGTCTAGGGGGGATTATTACCAAGCCAGTTGTTTCCTCGAACCCCATCGATATATTGAACGCCTGAACCGCTTGTCCAGCCGCGCCCTTAACCAGGTTATCTATTGCACAGAAAGACGAGATCCTGCGAACCCTGCTCTCGATCGCGAACCCGATATCGGCGTAATTACTCCCAATCACATACTTGGGATCGGGGTAACCGGGTATTGTTTTATAGACGATCCTGATGAATGGTTCTCCTCTATAAGTATTAACATATGCTCTCAAAATACCCATCTCGTCAATATCCTTAACTAGCCATGCATGCGTGGATGCTAATACCCCTCTCACAGAGCTCACAGCATGAGGTATCATGGATACCTTGATCTCCTTTCCAGAAATGGTCTTTAACTCCTGTTCTATCTCCGCGACATGCCTATGTCCATGTGGATCATATGGCCTAATACAACCCTCTCTCTCGGGATGATGATCTCCAGGCGAGGGCTTAGAACCGGCTTCACTACTCCCAGCCTTCACATCTATGACGATCTTGTCATGTTCCACAAGATCGCCCTTAATGAGCGGTAACAAGGATAAAATAGATGCAGTGGCGTTGCACCCCGGGACAGCTATTAGCCTCGCGTTTCTCAACTCCTCTCTATGTATCTCCGGCATGCCGTAGACAGCTTTCCCCAAGAGATCTGGATATGGATGTTCGAATCCATACCATATCTTGTAGAGAACAGGGTCTTTTAACCTGAAATCAGCACTTAGGTCCACGACTTTCAATCCCGCCTCATATAGTTTTGGCACATATTGCAGAGACACTGTATGTGGTAGCGATAGGAACACAGCATCGCATTTGCTGAGGATCTGATCCATATTGATCTGGCTGAATTTCAAGTCCTTGTAAAACCCGCGTAGATTTGGGTGTACGTGGTGCAGGGGTTTGCCAGCATGCTCCCTAGAGGTCACGATTACTATATCGGTATAGGGGTGTCCAGCTAGTATTCTCAGTAATTCTCCCCCTGTATAGCCGGATCCACCTATAATACACACATTGACTTTAGACAAGCCAACCCCCTTGAACGGTATAGCAATATACACGGTAGGAGTTTATTAATCACAATTACGAATCACGTACCCAACGTGTTTAATCACATTACGAATTCCTAACCCCCCTTGTACATGTGATGCGAAATCTGTACTTGTAATTACCGATTCATATATAATCCCTGCCAATAATCATCACCTTCATGCATGAAACCGGGTGATCTATATGCCTGAGGCCAAGTGCCCTATATGTGGCGGGGTTGTAAACCTGCCAAGTGATGTATTGGAAGGAGAATTAGTGGAACATGATTGCGGGATAACACTTGAGGTCGTGATTGAAAACGGGGAGATCAAGCTAAGGCCATTTGAAGGCGTAGGAGAAGATTGGGGCGAGTAACGCCTGGAAAGGGGTTTTCTCTTGGTGAAATTGGGCATAGTATACGAAGTTATTAGATGGGAAGAGAAGGCGTTAATGGAGGCTGCTAGGGAACTGGGTGTAGAGTTAAAGCTTATACATCTCCACTCAGTGTACATGCCCATAGGGAGTAGTGACAAAGACCACGTAGATATCGCCTTACAGCGCGCAATAAGCCATGCCATTGCATTAAACTCCACAATAGCTCTTGAATCAGCGAATATAAGGGTGATCAATAATTCGCTCTCAACAGCCATAGCGATGAACAAGCTATGGACAGCTCAAATACTGGTTTCAAGGGGTATTAAAGTCCCAAGAACGATCATAGCGTTTGACCACGAGCCATCTACAAAGGCCGTTGAAGCGCTTGGCGGTTATCCAGTCGTAATAAAGCCCATAGATGGTAGTTGGGGTCGATTGGTATCGTTGGCAAGAGATCACGAGGAATTGAGATCGCTATTAGAACACAGAAGCTTTATCCCAAACCCGATCATGAGGATCTTCATGATCCAGGAATTCGTCAAGAAACCTGGCAGAGATATAAGAGTGTTCGTAATAGGAGAGGAAGTACCGGTCGCCATATATAGGGCAAGTGAACATTGGATAACTAATACAGCTAGAGGAGGAGTGGCTCTCCCAGCTAAAGTGGACAGTGAATTAGAGGAGATAGCCATTAAGACGGCGAAAGCCATCGGAGGGGAGTTCATGGGAATAGATGTATTCGAGGACCCTGAGAGAGGGTATATAGTTAACGAGGTCAATGCTGTCCCAGAATTCAAGAACACTGTCAGAGTTACTGGCTATAAGGTCCATGTAAAGGTGATTGAGTACGTAAAGCAAGTGGCGAGGAAATAAACATGTTGAAATACCTAATGATGTACGAGGATAGAGAACTCGAAATAATTAGAGGAGAGGCACAATATGTCTGGGATAAACACGGGAATAAATATCTCGATATGCACACAGGGCATGGTGTCGCCTTCCTAGGGCATAGAAACCCCCATATAGTGAAATCCTTGATCGAGCAAATGGAGAGAATAATGACGTTGTCGACGTCTTTTAGGACGAGCATAAGGGATGAAATGCTCGAGGCATTGTCAAAGATCGTGCCAAGTGATTACGAGTACGTATACTTACTCAACAGCGGCAGTGAGGCAATAGAATTCAGTATCAAGATGTGTAGAAAGGCGAGTAAACGTGAAAAAATAGTCTATTTCACTGGGTCTTTCCACGGCAGGACATTGGGCGCTTTATCAATAACTTCTTCAAATAGGAAATACCGAGAGGGTTTTGAACCCCTATTACCAGGTACATGTCAAGCCAGGTTTAACGACCCCCACGATGTTGACAAGGTAATTGACAATAATACGTCGTGCGTGGTACTTGAATTAATACAAGGAGAAGGCGGTGTCAACGTAGCTCTTAACGAGTTTGTGAAACACGTCGTTGAGAGAGCCTCGGAGACCGGTGCATATGTCGTGATCGACGAAGTACAGACAGGGTTCGGGAGAACTGGTACTGTGTGGTTATTTGAGCAATACGGGGTCAAACCCGATATATTAGTAGCTGGTAAAGCAATAGGAGGGGGTTTCCCAGTCAGCGCTGTTTTCACTCGGTCAGACATAGCTAACAAACTCGAGGAGGGTTCACATGGGACAACATATGGTGGTAATCCATTGGCATGCGTAGCTGTGAAGGCATCTGTTGATGTTTTGTTACAAGACAATGTCCCTTCGAAAGCAAGGGAATCCGGGGAACTATTCATGTATGTGCTCTCTAAGAGGATAGGTGGGAACAGGCTGGTAAAGGATATACGTGGAAAGGGATTGATGATTGGAGTAGACCTCAGGGTGCCGCCAACAGGTGTGATCAAGTGTTTGCAGAGAAACGGTTTACTAGCGCTTAAAGCTGGTGTGAGTGTTGTGAGATTCCTACCTCCATATATGATCACAACCGATGACATATATTACGCGGTGAATCTCCTTGAGAAATGCGTTGATCAAGAACTTAGCCGTAGAGATGTTGCTAGATCTATTGAAAACATATAGCCCTCCTCGAGGAGAGCGTCAGGCAGTAGAGATCCTGGGGAAATATGCCGAGAAACTGGGCTATGAACATGTCGAAGTGGACGAAGTCGGTAACTTAATAGCCAGTTATGGAAAAGGGGATAGAACGCTGGCTTTGATAGGCCACATAGACACTATTCCGTGGAAGATACCTATAAGCGTAAGTGGGGACGAGATCCAGGGCAGAGGAGCAGTGGACGCCAAGGGCCCACTGGTCGCTGGTTTCATAGGATTCGCCCTCGCCAAGGACTTCGTGAATACTGGGAAATACAAAATATATGCAATTGCATTGGTTGATGAGGAGGGCGAAAGCATAGGTGCAAAACACTTGGTTAGAAAAGGATTCAGGGCAAAGGGGGTTGTGATAGCTGAGCCAACTAACACCAATGGAGTAGTCATCGGTTACAGAGGGAGTTTGAAAGTGAGGGTTTACTGTACTGGGCAAGGGGGACATTCCTCGATGGGCTCGAGTGGATCGGCTTGTGAGAAATTAATAGGGATATGGAATGTTCTCAAGAACAGGGGCTATGACAATGTTGGTGTTAATCACAATACAGCTGTTCTATTGAAATTAGAGTGTGGCGAGGATATGCCTGTTATACCTAGAGAAGGGTCAGCATTGATCCAGGTGAGAATAGGCATAGATAATGACCCGGAATCGGTTATACATGATATTCGAAATGCTATATCATCCATGGATGGATGTGAATGGGATTTAATAGAGTTTACAAAACCTGTTAAGTCGAGCATTAACAACGAGGTTGCAAGGGCCTTAATCAGGGCCTTGCTCAGAGCTGGGCAAAAACCGAGGGTCTTATACAAACACGGCACAAGCGATATGAATATATTGTTCCCAGTTATAACGGAGGACATGATTGCTTATGGACCCGGCAGATCAGAGCTCGCACATAGTGCTGAAGAGAGGATATCCATGGATGAATTGAAAAAAGGTATTGAGATCTATAGGAGACTTGTAGAGGAGTGGTGTGTTCTCAATGAGGGTTAGTGGTGTTTCATATCACTGTTTTACACCATGTTCCTGTAAACCATTAGGGCTGTGTTTTTAATGAATTGTCTTAGAGCTAATTGATATTAAATTGTTTAATACCCACTCATGGCCTACACGAACCTGGCAGAGTCAAGGAGGTGCTTTAAACATGTTGTTCAGGAAGCCAGGAATTACGGATAAACCGATTGAAATATTTCGTATTCGAGACATAGCTCTTCATTTTATCCAATCGATCAAAATAACCTCAGTATCGATATACACAAACACTGAGAGCGAGAAAATAATTGTGCCCCTTAAAGGGGCTGTGAAATTCAATGAATTAATGGCCCTTGAAAAGGACATGATATACATACCCATGGGAATAAGCCGCCTAGATCTCTCGCTTCAAGAGGGTTCAATTGTCTATGTCTTAGAGGCCATGTCTAATACTAAATATAAACCATATCTCAAGAGATTTGGAGATGCAATGTTCTTCGATATAGGTGATGAGAGATCTCGTAGAAGAAGATACTTGCTCATAGGCGAGGAAGACGCATCTTCTAGGTTTCTCGCGGGTTATACACATTGTTGCCCTGGTTGCTGGGGTTCGTTTCCACCTCATAGACACGACGACAAATACGAGTTATTCGTGTACTATGATGTGGAGCCTGGACTTGGTGTTCAATTAATAATTAACGATGACCATGAAGAGGCATATATAGTGAGGGATTACGACGCTGTGTTGGTGACAAGGGGTTATCATCCAAATGTCTCAACGCCTGTGAAGGGGTTGAAATACTTATGGGTAATGATAGCCATGGAGGGTAAAAGGGATTTTAAAATGCAATTACACCCAGTGTACATAGATGTTGTTAAACAAGGATCTTAGATGCCTCTTCCACGCCCAGGCCTTCATGGATTATAAGGGATAATGCCTTGACCATTAAAGACGGGTCCTTGTATTTGAAAACCTTTCTCCCGAAGCAGACACCGGCTAAACCAGCATCGATCGCGAGCTTGGCGAGCCTCAATACATCTATCGGCGAGGAGGCCTCACCGCCAGCTAACACCACTGGTACCCTGGCTTTCTTAACAGCTTCTTTCATGAAATCGTAATCAGCCGGTAGATAGGCCTTGACCATGTCGGCACCAAGCTCCACTGCCATTCTAATCACCTGTATTATTCCCTCTGGGTCTTGAACACTCTTAAACCTGTCCAAGGATGGAAAGGCCTCCACCAAACACGGCACACCATATCTATCAGCCACGCCACACACACTACTAGTGTTCTCTATGCTTTCGATTTCATATTCACCCCCGATATACAGCGATGTTATAACTGCATCAGCCCCGAGCATCAACGAGTTCTCGACACTGTACGTGCCAGCCTCGATCAACCCTCTATTCTTGTTGAAAACGGAGATAGCGCTTACCCTTATTATCAGCCCAGTTTTACCGGCGATCTCCTTGTACACCTGTTTCACGATGCCTGGCTGTAGGATCAATGCATTAGCCCCTCCTTTCACAACGCCCTTAACAACGTTACTTATATCCTCTAAACCCTCGATCATCCCGTAACCGCCATGATCCAATGGGACTATCACAGTCCTGTTTGTGACAGGGCTTAGTATGCGGTACATTCTCAAGTGTTTCCCAATATGCATGCGGCAATACCACCTTATGTCAACATAGTTTATTGAATGGGAGATAAATAAAATATATACCAAGGGCATTATCTAAAACGGTGTCCTAGGTGTTAATCGGGATAATTGGCACGGGTATAATGGGCTCTAATCTAGCCAGATGTCTCTCAAGTAAAGGTATTAAACCAGGACTCTATAACAGGACCAAGTCCCGTGCAGAGAAATTGGCAGATGAGATCGGTGGTACAGTGTACGAATCCCCCCATCAATTACTCGAGAAAGTCGACCTCGCAATAGCGTTTCTACCTGATGATTACGCACTACGAGACGTTGTCCGTAATATAACCAGGGGCTCGGCTTCATTGAAAAACAAGGTCTTTGTAAACGCCAGCACAGTTACACCTATGGCCAGCATAGAGGCAATGGAGGAATTAGGCCAAATCGGGGTTGAATATGTCGAGGCACCTGTCTATGGGAGTGCTGATGAAGCCAGGGATTGTAAATTAATATCAATGGTTGCATGTAGTGAAAACATATTAGAGGCTATCAATAACGTTTTAGAGCTCTATAGTTCAAGGATATTTTATACGGGGAAACCTCCTACTGCGGCTGTGTTAAAACTAGCGTTGAACAATATAGGGTTATCAATACCGGCCATAATAGCTGAATCCCTTATGTTACTCGAATCCTGGGGGGTCGACATCGATTTGTTCCGCAAAGTGGCCAATAGCATATGGTTTGGCCAAGTGATAGACAGGTATTGGGCACGAATCACAGAAGAGAAACCGCCAAGATTCAAAGTATGGATGGCTGGCAAAGATTATTCGTATCTAGCATCAGCGCTCAAGGAGAAGAGATTGCCATCCATGTTGTCAGATGCTTTTGCATCGATGTATATGTTTGCGAGTACAGGGGGTTACGGGGACAAGGACTATCCACAAATAGCTAGGTATTACATGGAGTTGGCGAAAAAAGCCAAGTCCTCCACTAATTCTTAGATTTAGAATACTTAATTTTTAATATACATAGCCTCGCATCCTCACATAGCTATCCCATCATTTTCACTTAGCACACACATTAGTGCACAGATATGGCTGTATTAAATCCCTGGCAAAAATACTATTACCCCATTAAACACGGTTCATCGCGACCACGTGCATTGATATCTTGTTTCCCGAGGACGATATCCCTCATGATCATAACTGGGTAAATGCATTTTAAGGAGTACCTGGAATTAAATACAGATCTACCATTGATCTGGACAATGCGATATCAATTCCCCACTATGACGAGATCAAGACATGGTTATTGCCATTGACAATGAACAACATAGGTAATATTGTCGTTAACGGGATTTGAAATAACAGGTGATCAATCGATATTGTAAGATGAGTTATCGCCGAGCCCGCTAAAAATGATAAATCTCGAGATCCAGGCGTGATGGTTATGATTCTAGATCTCAGTATTCATGGAATGGCCCTAAGTGCTCAGTTCTCTTACTAGGAAGATCATGGTTTCTAAATATCTCTCGAGATCCTTTGCTGTCTTTATCTTACCCTGTGTTATCAAGAACTCGGCATAACTATCCCCCAGAGCATCTCTGATCCACCTTGCCATATATTTCTCTAAGTGTTTCTCCACTATCGTTTCATCAACTAAGCCTGTTTTAATTATTGCTAGTAATTGCTCGTAGTTCTTGAAAGAAAGATGTATGGGAGAACCCGTCATGGGATCGGTAATTACATATGGCGGTGCATCTCTCCTATTCATCAAGGCCTTTAAACTATCCCTAAACCTCACCCCGATCTCTGTTAAAACGTAGCTATCGCCTCTTCTCTCCACGAGGCCTTCTTGTACCAGTTTTTTCAAATATTTCTTAATAGTCTCTGAGCTGAGCCCTGTTTTCTCAACGACCATGGGTATATCTATGACGTTGTTATCGCTGGCATATATCACCAAGCGATAGTATGAAACCCATTTCATGATGACACCTTGCCTACCTTAGTACAATAATGGGGCGATAAATAAATATTCTGGTACAACCTAGTCCCTTGCCAACAGGAGTTTCTCCTTATCTATGAGCTTCATCGATATATACATGAACATTGCCGATATGGCTATTAATACAAGCATATTGAATAATATATCCCTATAATTGGAATATATGTAGTTTTGAATAACCAGTATGCTGTGTGTGTATGGCACGATCATTAATGGTATCCTTATATTCGGATTCAACCTCGGTATGTCGACGATCCACCCGGCTATGAAGAATATTATTCCTACACCAGTTATTATGCCTGCTATGTTGCTCGCACTTCTAATCCCCCTTGTCCTAGATATAAACGGCATGGCCATTGATATGGTTGCTAGTATTGTGAAAAACGCTGTCACAGCGTGTAACAGTATTAAGACAGGGTGAAACACCGCCATGAACACTCCTCCTATGGCGAACAACATTAAGCCAAAGTAGACAACTAGGCCAAGCATATCAGCGATCGCCGCTATCAGGCCGACGAGCGTTGCCGCTATTAGTTTAGCCGAGAATATCTCGGTCAAACCAGCTGGCGATGAGAGGAGCATCTCCATGGTCTTTCTCTCCCTTTCTCCAATCACACCGTCAATTACAAACGACGATGCCGGTGTCACTACGAACGCGAACGACAACACCAATAACCTGGCAACAAATGCCTTCAACACATCCTCCGGCCCTGCTGGTTGCCCGCCGGGTGTGACGATGATGGGCGCCCCTATTGTTACCGGATTTCTTATGGCATCCACGTTGTATTCGAATAGGCCAGCCATGTTCGCCAATCTCTCGATCTTTATCCTAGATAAGGTATCTGAGAACCACGATATGACTCCACGTATCTCGGACTCCGCTTGATCCGCTCTCTGGACATTAACACCGGCTCTTCTCACGATTTCCACGTAAGCCACCTTGTCATAACTAGTGGCGTTTTCCGAGAAACCCTTAGGTATCACGACAACGATGTCAATGGTGGAGTTGTAGATAGCGCTATACCTGTCGCTCATAGCTATTGTTACATATCCTTTTTGCGACAACGTGTTGCTTAGTATATCCTGTAACTGCATTGCCAGTGAATTGTCCCTGGCCAGGTCCTCCACTACGATTGCGATCACAATGGGTTGTTGAGCTATCAGCAGGACTGTGAGCAAGCCTATTGATGGTAGCGATATCAATGGAAATATTATTGTCGTGAGTATTGTCTTCCTATCTCTCGACAGCTCTCTTAGCTCTTTCCAGATCAACGCTTTGACCTTGTCTAGCCTCACCATTAACGCTCACCCACGAGCTTTGTGAACACCTCCTCCAAGTTAGAGGCGTTATGATCTCTCATGAGCTTTCTCGGTTCATCCTCAGCTATCAACACCCCGTTGTGTATCAGCCCAACTCTATCACATAAGTACTCTATCTCGAGCATGTTGTGACTGCTCACGATGACTGTTGCCCGTGTCTCAGCCACGTATTTCTTAATCATATTCCTAACACTAACGCTAGCGTGGACGTCCAGCCCGCTCGTCGGCTCATCTAACACCGCTATTTTCGGTTTCCTCATTAACGCGACTGCTAATAAAAGCCTTCTCCTCATTCCATGGCTATATCTGAGTGTGAGGTCGTTTAACCTCTTGCCAAGACCAGATATTTCCGCACCATACTTGACCATTTCATCGGCATTGACAGCCCCATAGATCTTTGCGTAGAAATACAAGTGTTCCAGGCCAGTCAGTAATGGATAAGTATTGGCGTCTTCTGGCAAATAGCTTATAAATGCCCTTGTAGCGTCGAAATCCCTGTAGGGGTCCTGTCCCATTACTCTGACCACGCCCTTACTTGGCTTCACCAATCCCACAATCATTCTCAACAACGTTGTTTTACCAGCGCCATTAGGGCCTATGAGGCCGTATATCTCGCCTTCTTTCACAGTTAATGTAACTCCTTTAACAGCGTGCACCCTGTTCTCGTAGACCTTGTGCACATCTATTAATTCAACCACGTTCATGCCGTTAACCACTCAATCACACCGTAGAGAATATTCCTAGAAAACGGTTATATACGTAATACCCTTACTACTATAATAGGGGTGTTTTTGTCAAACACTAGTTTACGTGAAAACATACGTGCTTTCTTAGAGAGATATGGGGAAAAGGCCTTAATGGTTTTGAAAACAGCTTATGATATTTCAAGAGACCCGAGCGTGGATCATAGAATAGGCGATTTCAGTTTCAAACACCTCGTCTCAAGGCTCTACAACATGGGTATCAACTATAACCCGGTTAACATACTTAGGATCATGGAGAAGGAGTACAATATAATAGAGAAATCATACACATCTTCGAATCAGACATGGTGGAGATTCAGGGACATAGAGCTAGTTAGGGAAATACTGGGGGAAATGCTCAGTGGAGTGGATAAAGGTGATCCAAGGACAAAGGCTTTGCTCGTCAAGTATAGGAGCCTTGAACCGCTGAGAACAAGGGATTTGTTGAGAAGACTCGCGTTTAAGACTGAGTTATCTAATGCTGATAAAAATGTTTTCAAGGAATTTGTTTTCAAGGAACTTGATAAGATCATTTCAGTACTGAGCGAAATGGAGTATTACGAGGATTATTTCGCCCCGGAGATCGCCATGCTCAGGGAGATATTGAATCTTGCTGAAATGGTATCAGCTAAGTTAGAAAAACCCAAAACAAATAGTACGATTGTTAGGAGAGACGAGGTATTAACGAGAAATGTTGATACACGAATTGATCTACACGAGGATATTACCAGCTATTAGGGGCTTATTGGCGCATAAACTGAGTTCAAAGGGTTTAAGCCAGCATAGAATAGCCCATTTACTCGGGGTAACACAGCCAGTTGTCCACAGGTTGTTGAAAAAAAGCCAAGAAGAATATATTAAAGACCTCGAGGAAATGGGCATTGGAAAAGAGATCGTGGAACACTATGTCGATGTGATGTGTAACCTGGTATTATCTGGCAATATAGAGAGATTCTTCATAGTATCATACAGCATAGTTAACTCGCTGGCGCTGAGATCTGCGTGTAAAGTATACAGCGGCCTCGGAGATTTCTGCTTAAATGGTTCATTGAGAGACCCGGATATTGAGTACTATAAAAGTATTTTGTACAGAGTACTGCAGATACCTGGCATTGAGAGGCTTATCCCAGAGGTCGGTTCAAACCTGGTTTACATGCCAATCAAATCGGCTGATATTGCTGGCGTTATAGGGTTAACAGGTAGGATTGTGAGAAGCAAGGACAGGGTCGTGGTTACCGGGGAGCCAGCTTATGGTGGAAGCAGGCACCTGGCCCGTGTTTTCCTGGTAATGGCTCGTTATAACTCATCGTTGAAACTTGGATTCAATACAAGACATGAGCCCAGCGTGATCAGCGGGTTAAGGGAACTGGGCATGCCATTCGCGATCACCGGGCCCCATGAAGACGAGGAGTCTTTTTGGAGATCCATGGAGGCCGTTGCCGTGAAGAGGCCTCTTGTTATTTTAGATCAAGGTGGAAGGGGGCTAGAAGCCATAAACTACATATTTGCTAGTAGTATTGATGAGTTAATCACTTTGATAAAGCTCCACATAAAGAGGTGAAAAGTTTGGTCCACTACAATTATGTTTGTATAATAGGCGGCGGAGCGGTTGGCTCCACTTTGGCGTATTTCCTATATAGGGGTGGTATCGCTGAGATCCCTGTTTACTACTCGTCAATTGATAGTATCAAGAGCATCTACGAGAATAAAGGTATCACAGTGATCGACAATGTAAGGGGGGTTGAAATACTCGTGCCGGTTATACCTAGGCAAGTAGAACTAGTTGTGGACAAGTGCCTATACATACTTAACACCGTCAAGGCGTACAGCGTGCCAGAGACCATTGAGTTGATGAAAAGGCTCGCAATACAGGATACAGTGGTCATAATGTTTCAAAACGGGTTCGGTAGCTTAGAGTTAGCGGAGAACGCTTTACCGTATTTAAAAGTGGCTGGTGGAGTGGTCTATTTCGGCGCAGAGAGGGCGAGTAGAAACAGGGTGATATATCATGGCGGGGACATTGTGATCGCCGGGTGTAGGAACAGGACTTGCATAGAGCTCCTCTCATTACATCACATTCTGAGAAGAGGTGGATTAGAGCTCCGAGTGACAAGTGACATAGATTTCTATCGGTGGTTAAAATTGGCATTGAATGCTGTGGTCAACCCGGTAACGGCGTTGACCAGGTCTAAGAACAAGATAATCCTGGAAAAAGAGGGCCTGGAGATCGCAAGGCTGATCATAGGCGAGGTCGTAGAAGTCGCTAGGAGACATGGATACGAGCTGGATCCCAATAGGCTATTAGATCATGTGATTAGATCAGTGAAGAGTACTGGAAACAACTACTCGAGCATGGCACAGGACCTCATGGCTGGCAGGATAACTGAGATCGATTATATAAATGGCTTTGTTGCAAGGGAGCTAGGCAGGGAGAATTCCGTCAACGCCATTATAACGATGCTGGTTAAATTGGCTGAGAAGGCGAGATAGGGTTTTGAAATATGTTATTAAAGCCGATGTATCATCACTAAGAATGACCAGGTAGGCGAGGCGCGATCTCATGGGAGAGAAGATCACGGTGAAAGACATTCTCAAGATGAAGGGCAAGGATAAAATAGCCATGATAACAGCCTACGACTATATCACGGCAAAGTTAGTTGACGAAGCAGGTGTTGAGATAATATTGGTGGGCGATAGCGTAGGCATGGTTGTACATGGCTTTAAATCAACACTACCAGTGACAATGGACATGATGTTACTCCATGTATCCAGTGTAGCGAGGGCTGAACCAAGGGCGTTGGTGGTTGGAGATATGCCGTTCCTGAGCTATGAGATAAGCACGGAAGATGCTGTTAGAAATGCTGGCTTAATGTTGAAAGCAGGGGCAGACGCGGTCAAAATAGAGGGAGGGGCAGAGATGTCAGATGTTGTCAGGGCAATGGTGAGGGCCGGGATACCTGTGATGGGCCACATTGGGTTAAACCCTCAGAGAGCCCTATTGATAGGTGGTTATAAGAAAAGAGGGCTGAGAGAAGCGGAGCGCGAGAAAATAATCAATGATGCAAGGGAATTAGAGAAGGCCGGCGTGTTCTCCCTTGTCATAGAGTACACGGCTGCTGACGTGGCAGCCGAAGTTACAAGAGAAGTATCCATCCCTACTATATGTATAGGTAGTGGCCCCTATTGCGATGGACAAGTGCTAGTTCTACATGACGTGCTGGGTTTAACTGCGAATTTACCGCCCTTTGCCAAGGCATATGCTGATCTGAAGTCAGTGATTAAGGAGGCTGTGAGGAAATACGTAGAAGAGGTTAAGACAGGTTCTTTCCCAGAAGAGAGACATTACTTTTTCAGTAAAAAAGAGAGCTAGTCACACACGCTCTTTTTGCTTCCTGGCCCAGGAGATCCTTATACCCAGTACAACTATGTCCCTATTGAACATGTTCGTTGCCAGATATATTAACAAAGCACACATGCCGATAGCTATACCTATTGAGTAAACCATTAAAAACACATCCCCAGATAGCGTGGAGATGGCGTAAATGTAAGGCAATGGGGCAATTGTCATGCCAGCTAAAATAGCCGTTGAAATACTTGGCTGAAGTCCCATGAACATTATTGAAAACCCGACACCTATGAATATTAACATTATTGGCGTGGCGAGGCCGCCGGCGATTCTCTCATCACTCACAGCCGACCCTATTATCACTCCAATAGCACCCGAGAACACTAATCCAAGCATGAGTGTCAAACCCGTTATAATCAGTATCCAGGGTCCAAATATATTGAGCATTAACGTGAACGGCGTTGTAGTTATCCCGGATACCTCTTGCACCGCTGATCCCTGTCCACCAGTGTAAATAATGAACATGCCGATTAAGTAAATTGTTCCGAATATTATCGAGGCAATTGACGCGCCAAGTATTTTAGCTAACACGATGTCTCTCCTCTTAATGGGCTGAGCCAATAACATCTCAAACGCCTTCTCCACTTTCTCTATGGCGACTAATTGCGATGCATATGTTGCATTAATGCCGAAGACTATGCTCACAAGCATTGGAGTAAGCGAGATCATAAACATGATCGAGGAGAAAACACTGTAATCGATCTCTCTCTCATATAATAGTATAGTACTATTCAGGACCACGGGTTTCTGTGGCTGGATACTCACGTTGTAAATGGCGCCTATAGCTATAGGTAATATCCTCTCCAACGTATTTGAAACAGCTGATAAAACTCCGATCCTGGCTTGTCCACTCGTTATTGAAAAAGCCATTACCCTGACACTGCCTTTTATCAAAACAGGTTTATCCGTGGAAGTAGCGTTCTCGGTGAAACCCCTTGGCAAAACCACTCCGATCCCAGTCTCTGATATAGCCCTGTCGAGCGAGTCATATAAATACACCTTGCCATTGAGAGTGATATTTAGTAATCTAACAACCTGCCTGACGAGTTGGGTGTCCTCTTCCATTACAAGGCCTATTCTGGCCTCTAACATTTCCCTGACAGCCGACTCCGTTGCTTTACCCGTTATATTGCCCAGTGTCCCGTATATCCCCAGTACAAGCACCACTGCGAGTATGAAAGACGGGTTTTTGAGAAATGCCTTGATCTCACGTTTGAGTAAGTGTGATAGGGTCATTTTATATCACCCCTTGCTGTTTTCAACTTGATAAACACCTCTTCGAGGTTAACAGCGTTCATGAAGCTCTTTAATTGGCTTGGCGTGCCTTCGGCTACTAGTTTCCCCCGATACAACATCCCAACTCTATGGCTCAAATATTCCACTTCAAGCATATTGTGACTACTGAGCAATATCGTTATCCTGTAATTGGCGTTGTATTTTCTGATCAAATCCCTTACATATATGCTCCTCTCAACATCCAATCCCGTGGTTGGTTCATCCAGTATCAATAACCTCGGCTTAGAGGCCAGCACCACGCTCACAGCGAGTATCCTCTTCATCCCCTTGCTATATGTCCTAATGGGTTTTTTCAAGTAATTACCCAGGTCCGATATTTTGATAGCTTCTTCCACAGCTTCCTCTAATTGCCTGCCCTTGAATCTGAGGGCTAGCATAAACCTTATGAAATCCAGCCCCGTGAGATCTCTATATGCACCTGCCTCCTCTGGCAAGTAGTTCATCATTGATCGAGCCCGCAACGGCTCTTTCACCACATCTATGCCATAGACGTATACATTGCCTCGAGTAGGCTTGATCAACGTGGATATTATTCTCAGTGTGGTTGTTTTACCACTGCCATTGGGTCCCACTAATGCATATACCTCCCCCTCCTCCACGGTGAAAGATATTCCATCAACACCAATAGTGTCTTTGCCATATATCTTGACCAGGTCCTTTACCACGACAGCAGGATTAGCCACATAAACCACCTTGATTAATTAAACTATCTGGGTTAAAAATAATATTGTTGTATCAATTACTCTATATATCCCGTGGTGATTTGAGATGAAATATAAATTACTATACCTAGTCTTGGATGGTTTATCGGATAGCCTAGAAGATAGTGTTACAACACTTGAATTGGCAAATAAACCGGGCCTAGACTGGGTGGCTGAACACAGCAAATGCGGATTACTATACACCATAGGGAAAGGAGTGGCGCCTGAGAGCGACGAAGCTGTCATATCAATACTCGGATATGATCCACATCACGTATATACTGGCAGAGGGCCATTGGAAGCGATAGGGGCTGGGATAGATTTCAGAGAAGGTTACGAGGTCGCGTTTAGGGCCAATTTCACGACGATAGATCCAGCTACAATGAGGATCATTGATAGGAGGGTTAAGAGAAGTCTCACCACCGAGGAAGCCAGGAAACTGGCCAGCGCTATTGATGGCATGGAGCTCGGCATATACAATGGATATGCTAGAGTTGTTGCTACAGTAGGGCATAGAGCCGTTGTTGTCATTGGCAGTAGAAGCCACAGGTTATCACCAATGGTCGAGAACAACGATCCTGCTTATAGAAGAAAGGGATTGGTAAGCGTGGCCGTTGAGTCCTTTGAACCGTATGTCAAAGAGATACAGCCACTGGATAATAGCGTTAATGCCAAGATAACAAGTGAATTAGCCAATGTTTTCTTTAAGAGAGCTATTGAAATCTTGGACAAACACCCCGTCAATGAGGCTAGGAGAAGGAGTGGATTACTACCCGCCAATGCATTGTTGCTAAGAGATGCTGGTGGTGAATTGCCCAAGGCAATGCCGCTTAACTTGAAATACTCATGTAAATTCGCTGTTATCGCTGAAATGCCTGTCGAAATAGGTATAGGCAGGGTTTTCGGAGCTGAGACCATTGTGATGGAACCTCCAAGCGGCGATCCCAGGGTTGATTTTGAAAAGAGACTAGATGTTTCTCTCAAGGCATTGCAGAGCAATGATATAGTATACGTCCATTTAAAGGGGCCTGATGAACCAGGCCATGATGGCAACATAGAGTTGAAAAAACAAAGGATTGAGGATATAGACAAGTACTTTGTACAGCCATTGATAGACCATGTAAAGGACAAGTACGCCTTATTGGTGACATCTGATCACGCGACACCGCCCAGCAAGAAATCGCATACCGATGATCCGGTGCCCCTCGCCTTCTATATGCCTGGCTTAAAGCCAGATGGGATAACGAGATTTGTTGAAAAGGAATTTACAAAGGGCTCACTAGGCGTGATCGAACATGGCTGGCTACTATTACCAATGATCATCAGGGAATATCTCAGTTAAAGGTGTCCTTTTGATCAAGATCTACGTCCCCCATCATGTATCCGGGATATGGATCCCCTATTACTCCTCTAACCCCCTTGAAACAGGCAGTATAGGTATTGGCGTAAACCTAGCCATATACCTTGAAACCACGTTGAAAGATGGCGATTGCAAGATACTTTTAAACGATACGCCTGTCCTAGAGGATCAAGCCAAGGAGATATGCATAGAGACAGGTATGTCCCTCACCACTAGGGCGATCTCCCCTTTCAAACTGGGTAGTGGATTTGGGTTATCAGCTGCATTAATCATGTCGCACTCATTGCTAACACACATGGTGTCCAAGAGGCCTCTTTTCAATGCATTGCAAAAGGCCCATGAAATCGAAGTCAAGTGGAGAACGGGTTTAGGGGACGTTATAGCGGAATACACCGGGGGCTTGGCTATAAGGGTGAAACCGGGGGCCCCGGGGATTGGCATCGCGTACAGGCTCTTAGCCCCCGAGGTCTCTACTCTAATAGTAGGTGAACTTGGCTACATCGAGTCAACCGCTAATATGCTGGAGAGGATCCCGGGAAATGTATATGAAGAGGGGCGTCTATTTCTAAAAGAGATCATGGAGAAAGAGGACCCTGTGTTGTTCTTCGAGTATTCGAGGAGATTTACAAGCAAGATCTTTTGCTATAATTGTTTAAAAAAAGATCCAGGTTCCATTAAAGGCGTTATAGGCTACTACTTGAAAAAATCAGCATTGATCATGTGGATTGAGGAGGAATACGCTGATGAGATCATTGAGTCAATGAAGATAAACAATATTAAATTGTTTAAAACGCGTATCTCACATCACGGTGTAGTGGTTGTTTATACCCCTAAATCACCCAAGGAGAGAGAGCCTGCTGATCAGGGAGAGACTGGTAGAAGGGTTTAGAAAAGGCATGGTGGTGCCAGAGGGGTTAATAGCTCATGGACGCGGCGAGTGCTTTGACTACTTAATAGGTGAGAAAACACAGGAATTTGCGTTAAAGGCCATAAGGGCGGCGGCCGCAACATTGTTATTGGCAAAGCACCCAGTGATCTCCGTTAATGGGAACGTGGCTGCCCTCGTACCACGCGATATAGCTGAGCTGGCTAGAGAGGTGAATGCAAAAGTTGAGGTGAACTTGTTCTATAGAACGAAGGAGAGAGAAAAGGCGATTGCGAGTTTTCTGAGGGAGCATGGTATAGAAGACCCCCTAGGTGTTGGCGAAGACGCCTCTGCAACTATACCGGAGTTATTCAGTGAGAGAAGGCGTGTCAGCCCCCGTGGCATATTGATTGCCGATGTGGTGTTAGTTCCATTGGAAGATGGCGATAGAACAGAGGCCTTGAGGAAAATGGGTAAAACGGTAATAGCAATAGATCTAAACCCATTATCAAGGACGGCGAGATCAGCGAATATAACCATTGTAGACAACGTTACGAGGGCTATGCCGAAGTTGGTTGAAACAGTTCGCGTGTTGAAGAAAAGGCCAGTGAATGAATTAGTGGAGATAACCTCATTATATGATAACAACTCTGTTCTTCAAGAAGCCCTGAGATTTATCGCGAACAGGTTAATCGAGTTATCAAATTCCAACATAGTATTTCCCGATCACCGGTGATCCACATGGATAAGCTATATATAAAGAGCGTTGACATGTGTATCGAGATCTCCAGTGAAATGACGAATGAATTAACCAGCGCTCTGAGATCCACGTTCACGAGGAGATATGTACCCAGTTTCAAAATAGCGGATAATTGCCAATCCAAGCAAGCAGAGATCCTGTGGATCAGAGGTAGTGGTTTCAGGATGATCTCGGCTGAGTTCCAGGGCCCTGGTGGCATTGACTTCTATGTAATAGAGGGGGATCCCCCTATGGCATATGTCAACGAGTCGCCGGTGTTTTTCATGGTCCAGGTATTTGCAAGGTCTTTCGCCAAGGCAGGGTATATCGTGCTCACGGATTCTGTGAGTATATCGATAGACGGCGAAGCCGTGTTACTGCTGGGTTATCCACATACAGGTAAGAGCACTATATCGGCGATCGCGTATGGACATGGATACCCTGTTCTCTCCACTGAAAACACGATTGTCAAACCAAGTGATAAAGGGCTGGAAATAGTTGGTGGAACAAGGGTTCTCGTCTTTGATCCAAGGATTAAGCAATTATTTGATGTTAAAATAGAGGGCGTTGAGAAGACAAAGCATGGTTACGAGATAATAGACCTCGACATAATTGATGGAGAACTCGTAGATCCCATCAAGGTCTCTAAGATATATGTGTTACACACGAGTTTCTCCAGCCATGGAGTTAGCTTAGAGCCGGTTAAAGGGAGAAAGATCGTTAAGACATTGTGGTATTTTGCCACAAGCCTGTTAAAGGGCATTGATTACTATGAACCAATGCCAGTTGATATGCCGATCACAAGGGATGTGAAAACATCACTCGAGGCGTTCATGAACTCCGCTATAAGGAATTATGAGAACGGCTTCTTCGAGGTATTCGGCTCACCACTAGAAGTGTTCAAGAAATTAATTGCAACCCATTAATAAGGCACTCGTTGTTCTCTCAACTAAGATCTTTTCTTTTAACTTCACCTTTAACCCTGTTAGCTATGTAATCCACTATGATCCTGGCCACCTCGTGCTTTGTAAACACACCTTTCGAGATGACCTTGTCATCCGCGATCACGATCGCATCTAGCAACGCCTTTGAAAAACCAACGTGTTCGCCCAGTACATTATTGGCGATAATCATGTCTACTGCGTAATCGCTATACTTCTTCATGGCCCTTTCCACGAGCTCTGTGCCAGATGCGGTCTCAGCCGCGAATGCCACAAGCACCTTGGGCCTATTAACCAGGTTTTTTATCACCTTTGGTGTCCTCTGTAGCTCGATTATCATTGATGGCTTATCACGTGTTGATATCTTGGTCTTTAAATAATTAACTGGCCTATAATCAGCCGGGGCAGCGGCGAACACTGCCGCATCATATATCGTGTTTGATGAAAGCTCTCTAACTCTCTCTGCCATATCCTCTGTTGTGTCAACGCTGTGTTTCCTCACCATGTATGGCAACTCAACGTTTACCGAGCCATGCACTAGATCTACTATTGCTCCTCTACAAGCCATTTCCCTAGCTACTAGGATTCCCATGAGCCCCGAACTAGGGTTGGTTATGACCCTGACAGGGTCTATGTATTCCCTTGTAGGGCCGGCTGTGACCAGCATCCTAGTGTTCTCCAGGTCTATGCCCCGGTTAACCACCGCATCTATGCAATGCACTAAGTCGTTGAGAGGTGGATACTTGGCTTTATCCTCCTCTATGAACGGGGGTATTACCACAGCTCCTTGCTCATTGAGAAGTTTCACGGCTCTGGAATACTGGGGGGATCTGAATAGTCTTATATTCATGGCCGGCACAATTACAACTTTTTTACCATCCCCGAGCATCGCGATCGCCGTCAAGGGGAGTAACTCATCACCTATGCCATGAGCTATCTTGCTCATAGTGTTCAAGGTGGATGGGGCTATGATTAACGCGTCAGCCCACTTAGCCAGATCTATATGCTCTGTTTCGCCACTCATTTCCACGTATGGCTTACTACCAGTGGCCCAGTGGAAGAGATCGGGGCTTATCAATTTAGCCGCGAACCTGGTCATCAACACCTTGATCGAGGCTCCGAGCCTGATGAGCCTCCTAGCCAAGTCTATCGACCTGTATATTGAGGATGAGCCCGTTACGCCGAGTATTAGTTTCTTACCACTCAGTGATTGATGCGTGAGCATTGATATGTCCTCTGGCATGCGTACCGAGCTCATCGATACAGCACCTATCGCGGCACAATGAAATATATTTCTCGAAGCAATTATTATACTAACGGGCTTTGCCGAATTGGTGGTTTTATTGAGCACCACTAAGAGAGCTATAAGTGTTGACGAGATATATAACGAGGCCTTAAAAAGGCTTGAGACAAAAGCACATGGATATAGAATTAGGAATGCACGTGAAGAGGACATAGATAAGGTGATAGATATAAACATGGCTTCTCTTCCAGAGCATTACCCGAGGAGGTTTTTCGAAGAATTACTCGAAAACTGGGGCAAAGCGTTCTATGTCGCCGAGTCAATTGATAATGAGGTCGTGGGCTACATAATGGTCAGAGTTGAGATAAAGCCGGGTTTCTTCAAGTATTTCTTAGCGAGAAGCGGCCATGTGGTTAGCATAGCTGTACTAGAGAAACACAGAGGTAAGGGTCTTGGTTACGCATTAATGGCGTTCGCCATGAAGAGCATGTATGTTGATTACAATTGCAATGAGACATACCTAGAGGTCAGGGTCTCGAACACCCCTGCTATCTCACTTTACGAGAAATTAGGGTATAGGAAAGTGAAAATAGAGAAAGGATATTACCTGGACGGCGAAGATGCATATGTCATGGCAAGGCCTCTTCCATAATCATACTGGGCACGGTGCTGAAGGGTGTTTTAAATGGAGTTCAAGCAGATTAGCGAGATCATGAGAGAAGAGCTAATCGATTCAAAGGTCTGTATAAGGGGGTGGATCTATAGGAGGAGTGTTGTGGGTAAAAAGGCGTTTGTGAGGATCAGGGATAACAGTGGCGTCATACAAGTGGTTGTAGACGCGTCTAAGTTAGGGGAACAATTAGTGGATACACTGAAAGACATCGGCTTAGAGGCTAGTGTGGAAGCTTGTGGTATTCTGAGACCAGAGAAAAGGGCTCCAGGAGGATACGAGATCGATGCCGATTATTTCGTGATCAGGGGTTATAGCAGGGATTTCCCGATAAAAGGCGGTGAGGGTATTGACTACTTATTGGATAATAGACATCTATGGATAAGGAGCCCCAAGTATGCCAAGTTATTTAAGATAAAACACACTGTTCTAAAGGCTGGCAGAGAGTACTTCGTGAAAAACGGCTGGTGGGAGGTCACGCCCCCAATACTGACAGCCTCAGCATGTGAGGGCGGTGCAACCCTGTTCCCCGTCGATTATTTCGGCACAAGGGCTTATCTCAGCCAAAGCGCCCAGTTGTACCTAGAGGCACTGATCTATGTGCTGGAAAAAGTATGGAGCCTGACCCCGAGTTTCAGGGCCGAGAGATCTAGGACAAGGAGACACCTGGCAGAGTACTGGCACTTAGAGCCTGAGGCTGCCTGGTATGACATGTACGACATGATGAAAGTCGCAGAAGAGCTAGTCTCGTACATTGTTGAAAAGACCTTGGAAGAGAGAAACAGCGAACTCGTGGATCTTGGCCGTGACCTCGATAAACTGAGGAAAGCCCTTAATACCCCATACCCCAGGATCAGGTATGACGAGGCCATCGAGATATTGCAGAAAAAGGGGATCAATGTACAATGGGGGGATGACCTAGGAGCGGATGAAGAAAGGGTTTTAACCGAGGAGTTCGAAACACCGTTTTTCATTACGCATTTCCCGAGGAATGTAAAGAGCTTTTACATGAAGATCGACAGGTCTAATCCAAACGTAGTGCTGGGATTTGACTTATTGGCGCCAGAAGGATATGGAGAGATCATTGGCGGAGGGCAACGCGAAGACGACTACGACACGCTTTACAAGAGAATCCTGGAACAAGGATTAAATCCAGATGACTATAAATGGTATCTCGACCTGAGGAAATACGGGTCAGTCCCCCATAGTGGGTTCGGGCTTGGAATAGAAAGAGCGGTGATGTGGATTGCTGGCATAGACCATATACGAGAAACGATGCCATTCCCGAGATTCAGGGAGAGGATATATCCATAGGGTTAAGCGCCTTGAACATAGGGGATGAAATACACCATAGGTTATCCAGGGTTTATAGAGTAAACAAAGAGGAGTTCCTTGCCCCGAGACTTTTCGGCATCCCTCTCTTCGAATTCGTAATAGCAGTGGTGTTGAGCCAAAACACAAGCGATAAAAACGCCTGGAGAGCCTATGAAAACCTGAGAAAAGTACTTGGAGAGATCACCCCTGACAAGGTTATTAAACTACACCCCCAGGAGCTTGCCGAGTTGATAAAACCAGCTGGAATGCACAATGAAAGAGCGACGAGGATATTGAAAATGGCTAGGAAATTTCTCGAAAACGACTTCGAAGGAGAAATCAAAGCGATGATCGAGAGAGAAGGCGTGGAGAAGGCTAAAGAGACCTTGATGAAATTGCCAGGCATAGGTGATAAGACAGCTGATGTAATTTTACTCATGTATTTCAACAAGCCGGTATTCCCCATCGATACACATATTTCTAGGATAACCCGGAGACTTGGATACATCGCCTCTAATAGATACAGGGATATCCAGGATTTCTGGATGAAAAACACCAGTCCTGAAAAATACCTGGAGCTACACTTGTTGTTAATATCACATGGGAGAAAGACCTGTAGACCTAGGCGACCACTTTGCGAGGAATGCATCTTAAAAGACATGTGTAGATTCAAAAGCGGTGCAGTGACTTGACAAGAGGAGATCTATTGAAAAAACTGGCAACGGAGATCCTCGGCAAGGATGTGGCCAATAAGATATGGAAACGCGTAGAGTTCATAGGCGATATAGCTGTAATTAGGACGCCTTTCGACATGGACCCAATAATATTGAGGCCGCTCGCAGAGGAGATCATGAGGAAATTCAGGTTCGTGAAATCGGTGTGGGCAGCTTTACCAGGAGTGGAGGGGCCATATAGGCTTAGAAAACACGTATGGCTTGCCGGCGAGAACCGTAGTGAAACTGTTTACGTGGAGCATAAATGCCTGTTCGAAGTCGATATAAACAAGGTATATATATCGCCTAGCCTGAACTATGAGCATAAGAGAATCGCTAGATTGGTTCAACAAGGAGAAGTAATTACAAACATGTTCGCGGGAGCGGGTCTTTTCAGCATAATAATAGCCAAGTATGCTAGGCCGAGAAAAGTGTACAGCATTGACATAAATCCATTTGCATATCAATACATGGTGAAGAACATAGCTCTGAACAAGGTTGAGGACATAGTAGAGCCAATACTTGGCGATGCCAAGGAAGTCGTTGAGACAAGGCTATCGAACTCTTCCAACAGGGTTTTGATGCCATACCCCGAACTAGCCCTTGAATACCTGCCATATGCTGTGAAGGCGCTTTTAAACAGGAAAGGCTGGATCCACGTGTATTTGCATGTCAAGACAAATAGAGGAGAACACTATATCGATAAATCCATTGAGTTAATAGATAAAAGGCTACGCGAGATCGGGGTATATGAATACCGGGTAAACCTGGTTAGGAAAGTGAGAAACGTGGGGCCGCGAACGCATCAAATGGTGATCGACATTGAGTTGAAATAACCCACTACTCGCGGTTATTTTATAAAGGCCGTTTACCAGTAAGCAGATTTTGAGCAAGGTGTATGCTTTGGATAAGGCAGTTGTCAAAAGGGTTTCCACGATAATCCTGATCTCCATTGCCATGTTCACCGTCTACGTGACTCCAAACGAGAACATGGCCAGTAACATAGCTGATGTATGCACTAAGTTATATTTCTACAACGCGATAAAGATCTATGAGAGCGCGATAGCCGATACGCTTCTATTGGAAACACCTGTGAATATATCGCTAATGTATGGCTTCACCCAGAGATCTCTACCCGCGGTTTCACACATGGTTATTTTCAACGAGAGTGCTGGATATTACACGTTCACAGTGAAACCAGGTGAAGGTTTCAACGGGTTTTTCGTAAACATAGTCGAGATATGCACTAAGCCGCTCGGCATAGCTCTTGGATATATAAACATGGCACTCAGAGATCCATCCATAGATCCCTTTAATTCATCCAGTATTAATATCCCGGAGGAGATAGCTAGGGATTTCTTGACAATTCCTCGGGAAATAGTAGTGGAGAAAGTTGTGCCGAGTTTCGAGGAGTGGTTCACCAACAAGTACAAGATGAGCTTGTCAAATGCGAGTAAACTGGGTATAGCAGTGACAGCTGGTTACTTCGTGTACATGGTGTATATAAGGTATAATGCATCGGCTGTGCCTCGTGGAATAGAAGATGTCGTCGAATCAAGAGAAGGCGATTGTGATGATATGTCTAGGATTCTAGCCGAGTTATTAAATTACTATGGAATCCCATCAGTGATAGTCTATGGTTATGTCTACATAGAAGGCATGAAGTTCGTGTTCCCCATTGAAAATGTGACGTATATATATGTGAACAGTGGTCCCCATGCCTTTACAATGGCCTATATACCAGGGTTCGGCTGGTTTCCATTAGATTTCCTGGCCGGGTCATTCATTACACAGCCATTCATCTTAGAGGGATATTCCAGATCCACTCACATAGATGAGGAATCAGTTGATCTCTTCTTAGATCTACATAGGAAAATAAACGCAATACAGGTTCTTGGAGTTTTCAAGGAAACGAATAAACCCGTGGGCGATATCATGGCCATTGATGAGTGGCTTGGATTTTTCAACGAAATAGTGGCCACACAAAATATATTGTCGCCTGAAATCGCCATTACAGAGACAACCGAGGAACCTGTCACAAATATTACCACAGACATTGGTGACACAGCCCTCGAGCCGTCTTTAACAGGGACAACTCAAGTTAACGAGACTAGAAGCCATATAGCCGAGGGAGAGGCTACCACCTATGTTACAAACAACGCATTAACCGAGACATTTATCCAAACAACGAGCCCGTCGTTAGCGACCACGGTAGATCACAGGAAAACAAGCCCAGTCGACGTATACGTGATCGTATTGATCGCAATCCTAGCGATCGTTTTAGCAATTTTCATGGTATATAGGAGAAAATAAGTATATGGCCTTCCCTATTTCTTCTTTCTTGATTCCTTCTTACTCTCCGTTTCTACTTCATAACACCTTACACCGATATCCAAAAGTTTCCTGAACACGTGATCTAAGAACCTGATGTAAATGCCCTTTTGACCCACAAATGCCCCATATGCATCGCTATCTACTTTGACGGCGAGATTAGGGCCTGCGAAATCGACGTCGACTATGTGTTTATATATCCAGCTAGTTGGGTGGATTGCCCTTATAAATGGCTTGAAATCAAGCGAGAGCTCAACCGCTCTCAGCTTTAATTCCGTGTCCTTTTCAATGGCTGTGATTCTCTCTCCTCCTTTGCCTATTATCCTGCCCAGATAATCTTCTTTAACTATTATTAAACCATCTGGCGATTGTTCACTTGTTATGTTATATCTCTTCTTCAAATCCGTGAGATCTATGGCCGTAATTATATCGGCATCCGGTGCATGGATCCTCGCGGAGGCTATCACTTGTTTCTCCAAGTCGTTGAGAGCCCTATTTCTCATTTTCGACTCAAGCAATAGCTTTACACCTCTCTTAGCGCCCGGCCTCACGATGTCCTTTAATCCGAGGTCTATCACTTTCGCTGATTCCTCGCCAAGCAATAACTCTCTCAGCAATGACGCTGAATCCCTACTCCCCATGCTTCTCTGGAAAACAGGGTCACCGGCTATTATGAGCCTGCTGTTCTTGCCAAGCCTAGTTATGATCTCGACAGCGCTTTCAATGGGAAGGCTCTGTGCATCATCCAGTAATATTATTGAATCGTCGAATGTCCTGCCCTTTAGGTAATGTGAATCGGTGATCACGACGTTTCCCTTATTTATCATATCCTGTATTAGATCCCATTCCACATAAGGGTTGGTTATGTCTTGTATGTAAGAGTACACTAGTTTAAAATAGGTCTCACCCAGTTCGGCCACCGTATACTCTCTACCCGATACGACATCTATTAAGGGCCTTGTAATTATGAATCTCTTATATCTATTATTCAATACGCTGTCGAGACCATATATTATGCTGAAAAGGCTCTTACCAGACCCGGTGGGGCCGAAAAGCCCTATTATCTCGTATTTTTTATCTGCAAATGTCTTTACGATCTCTTCTTGGCCAGGCGAACTGGGCTGTAGTTTGCTAAATATCTCTACTGGCATACCAGGACACCTCTAAGTACATGTCTCAGCCAGGAACTATGTAGATTTTAACAGGGCTTTAAATCTATCAATACCTTGTGGTTTCCTTATTGGTTGAAATGAATCAAGGTGATTCATCATGTCCTCGAGGTTTCTAACGAAGTTATCGATATTAACGCCAGTGGATTTAATGAGCTTGGCCAATACGCTGTGATCCAGGTTATCTATCCACGAGAACAACAGCGTGTAAGCATATACGTTATAGGGAAACATCCCCAGTGACAACATCTTGGCTATTAAGTGCTCGATACGCGGTATAGGGATCTCGTAACCAGATATCTCAAATATCTCCGTGTTCGCCAATACCTCTTCATCAATATAGCTCCTTGCCAACTCTATTACCAATAAAGGGTAGAAAATAGTCGATACCGCGACAACGCCGTGTTCCCTTAACCGCTTCTCGGCGATAAACCTGTGTTGAAACACGTTGAACGACTTCATTATATTATCCAACGCGTTTTCCACGCAATCTGCGCTAACCATGATCCTTACTTCTTCAAGGGGTTTTACCACGCCATATACAATCACGGCTATGTCGTTCAATAACGATATTTTACATCCCGATCTACGTAACTCGTGCACGGCCCTGGATATGGATGAAAAAACGTGTTTTACCACTAATGACCCGCTACTTATGCTAACCAGCCTCGAATGGCGCTAATAGGTATGCCACTTTCCCATTACCAACCAGGAACTCCATTCTCAACGGCATTTTACTAGAGAACTGTATCTTGACAATATCGGACACCTTCGCTATATCCAGTATATTGGATAACTTACCGGCATCGTAAGATGCCCTTGATAATTCAGATATCTCGAGGGATATCACAGCTGTGGAGCCCATCGCGAACTTGGCCTCCATTTTACCTGTTCCAACAGCCCTTATCACAAATAGTTCCTTTGAAGGGGTATCAAATTCCACTACTCCTCCAATGGACTTGACATCTTCAATGGCCTTTTTCACAGCTGCTGACATCAATTGCGCCGAGACATTGTACTGAAACGCTGTCTCCGGGATCTCCGGTACTTGGACATCGAGATTTCTAAACCCAAACCGCCTCTTGACAATTGATTCTATTTCAAACCTCACATAATCCCCTTCAAGCCCCATGACTAGGTTGTCCCCTTTCTTTATAAATTTCAACACTCGTTTCAAATTGGCAATTGAAACACCTATTATGAACTCCTTCTCCACATTGAACTCTAGGAAAAGGTCAGGAGGGAAGAACACTTCGAGGAACGAGGATTGATCTATGTCGAGCGCTTTCAGCGTGAAACCCTCTGGGCTTATTTTAAACGCAACTTCATCGGCTATGTTGCCAGTGGCCTCTATTATTTCTTTAAACATCTTAGCCTCTGGTAAAACAATGCGCATCATTTCCACAACCCTTGTTTAAAAGATGAATTGATTTCTATTTAAATAATATCAATCATCCGCGCCGAGTTAGGCTCCGAGTTTAATCGGCTTAACCCCGTAGTGGTCTAGTATTAAATGGGTATTCAACAAGAATTCGTTCAATTCTCGAATACCTATCACGATGACATTTTCGTAAGCCCTTATACTAGGAGTCAAAAGCGTGATCACCAGGGGCAACACATACTTAGCCTTTTCAAACACGATGTATTTCTCCCTGAAATACCCATAATACTTGGTTAACTTCGATAACCGCTTTACATGGTCTTTGACGGCTTTCAATAACCTAGACCTAGTCATGGCTGACCAGTGCTTACAATCTATGATCAACGCTAACCCATTAATCGGGTTTACGCCCACAACGTCTATTTCCACCCTTATAGGGCTTGTCAACTTCACATTGCCGATGACATCGTATCCATGTTCCCTTAATATGCTCAATGATAATTTCTCGAAATCCCTCCAATCCAATAACTCGCTGACTCTAAACACCTCGACACCCCTTTCAATTAATAACAATGCTAATTCCAGGGGCCTTTCAACAATGATCTCTAAGCCATGTCTCCTTAGAAATAACTCGTGTCTCTCAAGCACGTATTTCAACACATCCTCTGAACACCCCACCTGGGATAGTATCTCATCTACCAGCATTCTCCTATTCTTAAGTAATAACATCAACACCTTGTTCTCCACGCCACACATCACGACACCTGTGTCTCAGCCAAGTAAAAAATAACCCAAGATATTAGATAACAATTAAGGGCGACCGGTGATCTAGTTTGAAAGTCCACGAGAGCGAAATACATGACATAGGCGAGATCAGGAGAAAGATACTGAGAGAGCCCGTGGAAGATTATACCATATCGAAGAACATGGATCTATGTCAATTAATCGATAAACTGGGCAGATCACATGGTTTCATGGCTGGCCATGTCTACAGGGCATCCATGATACTCGCTGAGATGGTCAAAGACCCCGATACCACCAGGATATTGGCGTTCACGGGCAACATAGTATCGACTGGCTTACGCGGGGTATTAGCTCAGTTGATCAGAGATGGCTTTTTCCACATGGTCATAACAACATGTGGAGCCATAGACCACGACATAGCGAGGGGGACCAATCACGTGTATTATAAAGGTGATTGGAGCTATGATGACTCGATGTTAAGGGTCCTGGAGATACATAGGCTTGGAAATATCCTTATACCACTTGAGAATTACGGGCCTGCAATAGAGCGTTTCGCTAGGAGCTTGTTTGAGGAATTAGTGAGAATTAAGAGAAGGTGGAGTGTCAATGAATTACTCTACGAAGCTGGGAGAAGAATAATGGATAAAAACAGTATTTTAAGGGCCTCGTATGAACGCGGTGTACCGGTCTTTGTTCCAGGAATCCTTGACGGTAGTTTTGGCTCACAAGTAGTATTCACCCATTCAACCATAGGCCTTGAAATAGACCTGGTTAGCGATGAGAAAAAGATCATAGATATGGTGTTCTCAGCCAAGAAACTGGGGGCGCTCATAATAGGAGGAGGTATCAGTAAACACCACACTATTTGGTGGGCTCAATTGAAAGAGGGATTAGACTACGCCATATATGTGACCACGGCTGTAGAATACGACGGCAGTCTAAGCGGTGCACAGCCACGTGAGGCCATTAGCTGGGGTAAGTTAAAGCCAGATGGGAAACACGTAACCGTGTATTCTGACGCGACCATTGCATTGCCATTAATAGTTGCTGGGGCATATTGCTTCCTGTGAAACGGGGTCATATATCTTGGACCAAGAATTAATTGAACTGAACATAGGCATCGATGACGTGGATTCCCCGCAAGGAGGATGCACCACTCACTTAGCCACAATTATGTCTTGGAAACTCCTACAGAGGGGTATCGAGTTCCTCGATTACCCGAACTTGATCAGATTAAACCCGGCCATTCCATGGAAAACAAGAGGTAATGGAGCAGTCGCACTGAGAGTATTGGCTAGATCAGAAGATGAGGTTGAAAAGATAGCAGGGATCCTCGTTGCTGAGATCGATCAATACTGTGAGGAATATAGGAACCCGAAACACCAGCCAGCTCTAGTTATACACCAAGGCGGTGTTACAGATGCCTTGAAGAAATTAGCTGGGAAAGCCCTATATGATATAGTGACACTTGACCTGGCCATGCGTGTTCTCGAGAAAACGCCGTCAATAAGGGCGCATTTCATTAGCGGCAAGAGGGGGTTAATAGGCGCTTTAGCAGCCATTGGTTATACAATGAGAAACACTGATCACACGTATGAATTACTCGCGTATAGGACAAGGGAATACCTCGGCAAGCCGCGGGCCGTTGATGAGAAGAGTATAATCGAGGTAGACAAAATATTCGGACATCTCATGATCTTGAATTACGATTACACGGTTAGAAGGCCTTTAATAACCCCTAAAGGGCCGGATCCCGTGTTATTCGGGCTGAGAGGCGAAGATCCATTAGTGTTGATCAATGCATTGAAATTGCTCAGGATATACGAGCCCATGGAATACATAGCCATTTTCAGGACAAATCAACACACTGATAGCCACATACACAGGGTTGATTCCATATGCGATGTGAGACCATATATGTGTGTATCAGTCAAGGGCTTTGTTAAAACAAAGCCATCTAGGAAAATAGGGGGACATGTTTTCTTCGATCTATGCGACATGGATTGCTGTATAACAGTAGCTGTGTACGAACCCACCAAGGAGTTCAGGGATATTGCCGAGAAACTCGAACCAGGCGATGAAGTGGAAGCATATGGATGCATTAGACCACCGGGTCTACAACATGGTATGACTCTTAATCTCGAGAAACTCCACGTAATCAGGGTCACCCCTCTGGTTGTATATGAAAACCCCGTTTGCCCTAGATGTGGGAAAAGAATGGAGAGTGCAGGGAGAGGAAAAGGATATAAGTGTAGGAGATGCGGTTTCAGGGACAATTCATTGACCAAGACAATTACTTTTAAACAACGAGATATATCGCCTGGTTGGTATCAACCACCTCATCACGCATTCAAACATCTTATGAAACCAATAGAAAGATTCGGTAAAGAGAAAAGCTCTTTCAATGAAAAACCAGTACAGGGCTTTATTAAGAAGATCTCGTAAAGCCTAGACCATCTGTCTTGGAATATTCAACCCATTCTCGAGGTCATGGCTTAATAACAAGGCCCAGCATTACAGGGATTGGTGAACCCGTTGGAAAGATTGGCATCGAGAGTGAGGAAGATACCATTAAACCCGCATCGTATCCTAATAGCCAAGGCTGATGAACTACGAAGGAAAGGCGTCAAGGTCTACGATTACACGGCTGGTCAACCGGGTTTGCCGCCCGATAAGGATGCATTAGAGTATTTCATCGAGGCAGTGCGCCGAGACCCCTTCAAACATTTCAAATATATACCAACACAGGGTTTGCCAGAACTGAGAGAGGCTGTGTCGCTTGATCTGAAGCGATACGGTAACGTGGATATTCATCCAGATCAAATATTGATCACAAGTGGGGGCGCCGAAGCACTCCTAATATCGCTGTACACGTTGTTAGATCCAGGCGATACTGTTCTGTTATTCGATCCATCTTACAGTGTCTATTGGGATCAATCCATGTTCGTTGACCTGAGGATCGAGACTTGTGAACAAAGCATTGAAAATGAATTTAACCCGGATCCTGAATGCATCAAGGAGAAACTCGTCAAGGCGAAAGCTGTTTTATTCGCAAGCCCAGATAATCCAACATCCAGAATCATAGACCCTGAGATCGCTAAGACCATTATCGACGTGGCATATGAGAAAAGGGTATGGGTCATATACGATGTTGCGTATAAGCACATGGTGTACGAGGGTGAACACGTCTGGATAGAGAAATTGGCCCCCTCGATGGATTACATAGTGGTCTGTGGCTCTTTCAGCAAAGACCTGGCAATACCAGGTGGGAGACTAGGCTACTTATACGGGCCTGTTGATGTGGTCAAGGAAATGGTCAAGGTTAAGGGGTTATTCGGCCTAGTTGCGCCTGTCCCAATGCAGTGGTTTGCATATTACTACTTGTCAATGGGTTTCAAGGAGAAATACCTGAAAGAGGTGATCCCAGTGTATAGGAGGAGAAGGGATGTAGCATACACAGCTACTTTGAAATATCTAAATGAGGCACGGGTATTGAAACCAATTGCCAGCATGTACTTGTTCCCGGATATAAAGCCATACCTGGAGAAAATGAAAATAGATGACCTCTCCTTTGCGCTTAAACTCGCAGAGGAGAAAGGAGTAGTCATGTTACCGGGCTCCGTCTTTGGTAATAGTGGTAAAGGCCATTTGAGGATCACGTTTGTCACCATGAATGAGGCAGATATAATCAAGGGCTTGGAGCTCACAAGGGATTTCATAGACAAATACACGTAACGTTTTTTTACAAGCCCAAGTCACTTGTTTAGAGGATATTAAGGCGTGTCGGGATCTCTGTAACACGATGATGAAATGCACCTCAACAGACCAATGAAGATGCTGGCCTGGTCTGATAGCCACTGGTGATTGGGAAAAACAAAGGGATCTGGCCATTTCACAGCAGATCTCGAGCATTAGACACCAGCCCCGATAAATGACATGATCTCAATCATGGTGAACAAGTCATATGTGTTGTCAACGTTGAATTCGACAACATAATACCCACTTCTCTCGAGAATTCTCCATTTCTCCAGGATACTCATTACAATAGGCTCCTTGAAGATGGCTTCGACTTTATAAGGCTAGGATATATCTGTATCAAGTGAGCCCTCTGATCAATGCCTAGTTTAACCAATATTGGTCATTAATCCATGGCCATCAGCCACAAATACCTTGTCGAAATCGTCACCATGCAGTTCCTCAACCATTACGTTAACCAGCTTTGTCGTTGTTCTCAATGTTACTTGGAACGGGCTATTTTACGGATTGATCATGGCTAACAATGCCACGCTGGGTAATCTCTCTAGATCCACCGAGATATATGTCTTCGTTTAGTAATTCACCATTAACTATGGTTGTAAGAGAAGAAATAAAACTATTAGTAATAAGTGACAAATGCCTGGCATGGTGATATGCACATGGCCATGCCCGATATTGAAATGAGCAAGCGAAAGGCATGTGAAAATGCCTGTGAACTCCTAGCAAGGAGATATGCGAATGCCCGCGTCGTGGGCATGGGGACCGGCTCAACTGTCAAGATATTCATAGATATTTGCACGTGGTTTTTAAAAGACAAGGTAGTGGTCGCGTCTTCGCCTGACACAGCCCTATATTTGGTCAATCACGGCTTGAACACTGTTGATCCCATTTCGATCGATCGAATCGACATCTATATAGATAGCGCTGACGAGGTCAACTCTAATTTAGACATGGTAAAAGGCCGGGGCGGTGCCTTCTTACGAGAGAAAACACTTGCATATATGTCTGGAACAAGGATATACATAATTGACCACACCAAGTACACCGGAGTAGATTACCTCTACTTGAAACCAATACCCATTGAAATCGTGCCAGTTACTTTAAACCACGTGTTGAAATCTATCAAGAACTTGGACTTATTTGAACCGGTATTGAGGGTTTCAAGTGGGAAAGATGGGCCAGTCCTAAGCGATAATGGCAATTACATCGTCGATTTGAAACCACTAAAACCGCTCAAAGACCCCGAAAATATACACAAGACGCTCAAATTAATACATGGCGTGGTGGAGACGGGCATTTTCCCATCAAAACAACTAGTCGACATCGTCATAGTTGGATACCCAGATAAGATTATTACATTTAACAGGGATCTCCAGGTTTAAAACCTATTTAACAAATATTCTTAGCTCAGTGATGAATACCCCGGGATATCAGAGGTTGATGAAGACATGGTCCTCGGCTGAGATAAAGGGCCTGGTGTCGATCCCATGAAACGATATACCCATGTGATCACGGGGTTCACAATAGGAGTTTACACCGCATCTAGTCCTCTCGAGGCCGGTGTTCACGGGTTTATAGCCAGCATTGGATCCATGATACCCGACCTAGATCTCAGGTTTAAACACAGGAAGCTATTACATAATATCTTCGTGCCCGTTGTCGTATGGCTCTTATTATATATATTCCTCGGGTATTTGAAGCTTACAATGCTCATAGATAAATCCACGTTACTATTGATTGGCTGGATAAGCCATGTACTATTAGATGCCTTGACCATAAGAGGCGTTTACATAGCATATCCTTTTTCAACCAGGAGGTTTTCACTCAAGTTGTTTAAAAGCGATAGCTTGATTGGGAATGCGGCTATATCGTTTATAGCTATATTACTTCTCTCTTTAAAGGTCTACGGGTTTCTCAACCAGTGATCACCGCTTTTGCCTTGCCTTGCCAACACTTCTCAGTAAGAGAGTGCCAATAGATATCCCGATCACGAATGTGACTGCTATGCCCATTGTCACATAAGTGTAGGCAGCCCTTTTCAAATCCTCTGCTCTTTTCAAATCCATGTCAATGGCCTTGACCCTGGCATCTAATATATTCCTCTCGCTTTCACAGAAAGCTAGAGAGACGTTTAAACTAGCTATGGTCGAGTTCAAGTTATTCACGAGTCTCTCCAGGTCCTTGATTTTGAGAGAGAGCGTTGTGGCTTCAGCCTTGGCGTTGAACATCTCATCCAGGATCAATTGGAAACTCAGAGGGTATAACTTACTAAGTGAGAGTATTAGTGAAACTGCTTGGCTCGTCGTTATTGATGGATTAAGCCTTGTAAGTGGCATAGCGTTCACATATGCTAGATATCCCACCCCTAGATCACTAAATGGATTAAACACGATGAACGTGCAATTATCCAGTCTCTTAGTGATCGTCCTATCCACGAACTCGGCTATCCAGTAATAAGCATCATTCTCCACTTTCTCGAACAAATCACGTGGGAGCATCTCCATGGCTATCTCGATATATGGTGCGTAAACGAAGTACACAGGTACACCTATCGTGGTGATGGCCGTTGCCAGGTAATTGTCCATCGTGATCAATGTTTGGTTAAACCACCATCTTATAGCATCCTCTGTGAGCTGTGAGATGATCTGCTTTGATAACAGAGACCAATGCACGTTGTAACCAGGGACCTTGCCAAACCTGGGCGAGGCCCAGCCAATATCACTTACAACGCCCGGCGTAAACAATACAACAGAATCATCTGTCATGTTGACCAGGTATAACATTATGTAGTACCCGCCCTCTCTCAGTGCCGTGGAATTGTATATCTCTATTATACTGGGCCCAACACTACCACCCACCGAACTAATTGTATATGTCCTGTTAAATCTCTCAAGCATGATCACTATTTCGCTTAGATTTCGTGTAACAAAGACATTTGTCTCTAACTCATCCCAGTACACACTACCATTTATCGGGACATTAAATATCCTTGGAGATATGAAGTTGTTTGTCAAGTTGTAAAGGGGGTTCATGCTAGCGTTGTGAACCCATGGATCAACTAAGGGTACATCTATGAACACAGTTCTATTCCACATTTCAATCAGTAATTCCTGGTCGACGTGAATATAGGCGTCTTTACCCATTTTATAATCGCTTTCAGGCCGCATACCTGTGATCATCCAGTATAAGTAATAATCGTAATTCCTGGGTCCATCAAGCTCCACTGGCATGTAGAAGAGACTTATGTTTCTCTCGGCCAGTTTCTGAGACAACTTGTTGATGTCGCTGTTAGGTAGGTACAGTACAACTACATGTAGAGGTATCATGAACTCTTGTTGAGAATAAACATGTGTGTTAAATAATAGGGTTGAAAATAGCGAGAACAACGTGAAGAACACTAGTAAACAAGTAGTCATTTTCAATTTAATCACCTCGTGTATATTCACATATCCTAGGCAAGTTTAAAAATAAACAAGGGTGTTCTAATTGCAAATACTTGTAACAGGGCTATTGCCCCATGAATCCGGGAAAACCACGATCACGTTAGAATTATCAAAGCGCTTGAGAAACCGCGGATACAGAGTTTTCTATTTAAAGCCTGTTGCCGGACACAGTGGGTGGTATCAGCCGGATACATTACAATACACCGCTGAACTAGGGCTCTTAATAGGGCATGATGCCTATATCGTTGCTCGTGAACTGGGTTTATT
Source organism: Desulfurococcaceae archaeon (assembly GCA_038824035.1). Lineage (GTDB taxonomy): Archaea > Thermoproteota > Thermoprotei_A > Sulfolobales > Desulfurococcaceae > UBA285. Next base: position 5,420 of record JAWBBW010000010.1, on the reverse strand, counting down.
GAGTAAAATAAGGCTGGTGAACCCATTAGATGTGTTGACATTTCCATTGGACCCACTTGAGTATCGCCGAGGATTCAAGGCATATGTGAACACGACTATGTCCCTGAGTGAGCAGGCTATCTTAGCTAGGTTAAGTGACCCTGTCTCCGATATCGACACGTATTTCTTATTCCCGGACAATGTAAAATACCTGTCAAGGTATTTGAGAAAAGTATTGGAAAGCGTATTGAACAATATTGTGAAAGCCCGTGCACATATATATGATGAGCCGGTTAATTTCCTCGAGGAGCTATTGGATAATGAATCGATATATAACTCAATAGATAGATCATTGAAGAGCATTATAGAGGAATATGATGTGATCGTGATAGAGGGTTATAACGACGTGGCCGCGCCGACTAGGCTGGCCCTCGAGTCTGACATAGTCCTCGTTGCCTCGCCCTCGAAACTACTGATCTACCCTGGTAGCAGGTATAGGATGAGCGTGGAGGCATTAACACCTGATTTGAAAACATGGAGAGTTAAAACGAGCAGTGTGCTGGACCTAGCCGGTAAGCCAATGACTGTTTTCGATATCCCCTTGAAAACCGATCCCTTGAATTTCGAAGTCTTCGCTGAGAAACTAGTTGAGTTTATAATTGAAGCAAAAATGTAAATTAAGATGTGGTGTCCATGTCCCAGGAATTGATCAAACATGGATTTGCCAAGAGGCTCTCCGCCTCCGAGCTAGTGTTAAACATTATGGACAAGATCGTGAATACCTCGATAAATGACTCGGTTGTTCTCTCGAAAACCATAATCGAGATATACGAGGAATTAATGCGTGAAAGGCCGTTTTCAGTTGCCGCACTGAATTTGCTCAAGATCGTAGTGAGCCATGTTCTCGAAAAAGGGCTCGACGAGGTGAAATCGCTGGTGTTGAATCTGAGAGAAGAATACCTAGGAGCCCTTACCAAGTCCATTGAAACAGCGTCTAAGCGTTTTGAGAACGGGGATACCTTAATGGTTAATACTAATTGCATGAGTATTAGGAGATTACTGGGTTTATTGAAATCAAGGGGTTTGAAAATAAATGTGTACGTGGCCGAATCTAGGCCCGGTCTCGAAGGGCTTTCACTGGCCGAGTACGTTGAGAGCCTTGGTTTAAAGGTGTTCCTCATAGTTGATTCAGCCATGAGGTTTTTCATGAAAAACGTAGACAAGGTGGTTATAGGTGCCGAGGCTGTGTTACCAGATGGCTCTATTGTGGGCAAGGTTGGAACCAGTGTACTGGCATTCATAGCCAAGGAGTTTAACAAAGAAGTGATATCCATAACCCCCACTCACAAATTCTATTACGAGTTAATGGAGAGGGAGAGGCCCAAAATACCTGAGAAGGGCTGGGAGGTCTTGATGACAAGCGATATCAGGAGCACATTACCGCCCAGTTACAGCGCCCTTGTTCCAGTTTACGATATAACCCCTCCCCACTACATTGATTACCTAGCCACTGAGCATGGCTTGATATCACCCTACATGGTGCAGATTTACATGAAAGATCAATACGTTCGTTTCGCAAAAACCCCTTTGCTTAGAGACTTGGTAACAGAGGTCAAGAAGAGGTATTCGACATGACAATCCCCGAGATACCCCAAATAGTGTTGCAAATAGCCAATGATATAAAGGTGATGAAGATCAGAGGCGCAGGTAAAATAGCGAGATCTGCCGCGGAGGCATTGAAACAGGCATCGATCAATTACAAAGGCCCCCATGAACTAGCCGTTTTCAAGAAATACATGGGGAGAGTGGCCGATATCTTGATCTCAACGAGGCCCACAGCTGTGAGTTTGCCAAATGCCGTGATATATGTGATCAGCGGTTTACTCAACGCCGGTTCCTACAAGGATGCCCATGAAATAGTGGCGGAGAGGGCTGAGAGATTTATTAAGCAAAGCCTCGAAGCAGTTGACAAAGCCAGTAAAATAGGCGCCAAGAGGATAAGGGAGAACTCCGTTGTATTAACCCATTGCCATAGCACAGCGGCTGTAAAGACGATCATAGAGGCATATAAATTGGGCAAAGTGGTGAAAGCGTATAGTACTGAGACAAGGCCTTTCTACCAAGGCAGGATCACGAGTACACAATTGCTGGAAAACAATGTGCCTGTCATACAAATACCCGATTCAGCTATAAGATATGTGATGCACGAAGTAGATCACGTGGTGATAGGCGCCGACACAGTCACTGCTATAGGTGAAGTTGTGAATAAGATCGGCACAAGCCAAGTAGCGGCTGTAGCCAAGGAACATGGGGTGCCAGTACAGGTGATCGCCGAATCCTACAAGTTCTCGCCGATGACATTGATGGGCGATCCAGTCGTAATAGAGTTCAGGGATCCAAGGGAAATAGTACCAGAGGAGTGGCTCAACAAGCATCCCGGTATCGAGGTCTTAAACCCATCCTTTGATATAACACCGCCCAGGTATATAGACGCGATAGTTACTGAGAACGGCGTTATACCGCCCTATGCGGCTATACTAGTGCTCAAAGAGATGTGGGGATGGGTTTTAGAGGAGATGAGGCGAACTGGGCTGGGTTATTTAAGGTTCGAGGAAATATTGTAATTCAAGGTAGGACACATGTTGGATCCAGATAATGATAAGATATCGAAAATGAAAAAGGAGATCATCGAGATCATTGATGAAAGCCGTGAAATCGCCTACAAAGTGGCTTTTTACTCACAACCAGAGGTTCAGACAATACTTAATAGGCTATTTGACGAGTGGGAACGCAATAATCGCCGTGGAATACCATTGGATTATGCAATTGACGTCGAGATAAGAATATTACATAAAATAGCCAAGGAGATATCTAGAAAGCCTCCTGAAGACTTGTGGGCATCGCTTGTGAGGGATTACATGAGGCGATAGATTTAATAGGATTCCATAATTAACATTGTTATAGGTGTTCACAATGACCGAGGAACTCAAGAAAAAGGTCATAGAGATCTTGGAGAACATAATTGACCCGGAAATAGGGATCGATATATATAACCTGGGTTTGATCTACGATATACAGATCATAGATGAAAAACACGTCAAGATATCAATGGGGTTTACCACGACATTTTGCCCGCTGGCAACTTATATACCGTTAATGGTGATAGACCAGCTTAAGGACAAGCTGGGAGTAGACACGGACATAGATATAGTCTATGATCCTCCATGGAATCCAACAAAAATGACTGAGAAAGGCAGGGCTTTATTCAAAGAGAGATTTGGCTATGACATAGTTGAGACATATATACAGAGCACAAGAACGGATAGGGAATAAATCATGTTTTAATAAGCCCCACTATTGACTTGATCTCTTCTTGGTTATTAAATACTTCTTTCACTAGATTATTATGACGTAATTAAATCAAAATTACAAAATATATTGTGGTGTCTTAGTTGAGCTGGAGCATACTTGCATTACTGAGAGAAAATCCCGATAAATTGAAAGAACATGTGGCTAAGAGATTCATGGATCCAAATATAGTTGATGAAGCATATAGACTTGACTACGAGTGGAGAAAGCTATTAACACTTGTACAGGAAATAAGGCATAAACACAATATCATAAGCAGGGAAATACCGAAACTGAGCGGCCAGGAAAAGGAGAAGAAGCTCGAAGAAGCTAGGAAACTGCTTGAAGAGCTGAACGAGCTGGAGAAGAAACTACGTGAACTAGAGATTAATCGTGAAGAGGCTTTATTAAAATTACCAAATATAGTTCATGAATCCGTCCCAATAGGGCCTGATGATTCTTATAACCAGCCAATAAGGTTTTACGGCAAACCAAAGGTATGGCACGAGTACCTGGATCTATTCAAACAACAGACCGAGAGATATGGATTTAACGTGGATTACGAGGTGATCGACTGGAAACCAATTGGCCATGCTGATATGCTTGAAAATGTGTTGAAACTAGGTGATACGATTAAAGCCGGCAAAGTAGCTGGTAGCAGGTTTTACTACTTATTCGATGATATAGTGTTTCTAGATATGGCTCTCTTAATGTACGCCATTGATTCCTTGACTAAAAAAGGGTATAGACTAGTGCTACCTCCTTATATGCTAAGGCATAACATAATGATGGGTGTCATAGATTTACCTACATTCAAAGATGCCATTTATAAGATCGAGGACGAAGACCTATACCTAATAGCGACAGCTGAGCACTCCCTTGCCGCTCTCCATGCTTTCGAGGATATACCGGAAGAAGTCCTTCCATTAAAATATGTTGGCATATCCCCTTGTTTCAGGAAAGAAGCTGGCGCTGGTTCAAGGGATTTAAAGGGAATTTTCAGGGTCCACCAGTTCCACAAAGTGGAACAATACGTGTTCGCTAAACCCGAGGAGAGTTGGGATGTCATGGAGGAGTTGATCACAAATGCGGAAGAATTGTTTAAGGGGCTAGAACTTCCATACAGGGTCGTGAACATAGCAAGCGGCGATCTAGGCGCCCCTGCCGCCAAGAAATATGATCTCGAGGTCTGGATGCCCGCTCAGGGTCTCTATAGAGAGATGGTGAGCTGTAGCAATACCACTGATTGGCAGAGCTATAGGCTAAAGATCAGGCTGATCAGGCGTAAGGGCATGATCAAGGAATATGTCCACACATTAAACAGCACAGCGATAGCCAGTACTAGGACTATAACGGCAATACTAGAGAATCATCAGAACGAGGACGGCACAATCACCGTTCCAAAGGTGTTGAGAAAATACCTCGAGGTATTTGAAAAAGCACCGATTGATTACATCCACCCAATTGCGAAGAAAACCGATTGATTCATACGGTCTCTCGACTTATAATGTGGGTGGGTTAACCAGGTGTTCTAGTTCATTTGGTATTTCTTTCCTTGAAGCTATTTCTCTGAACACGAATGCGCTAGGTCTCAGGTACCTTTTCTTTGTCTGATAATCGACATATACTAGGCCGAATCGCATCTTGAAACCTGACGACCACTCATAATTATCTATCAAGTTCCAGTGAAGGTAGCCTTTCAATGCCACTCCATCAGATAAGGCCCTATAAGCTTGGTATATATGTGAGACGAGGAACCACGACCTCCACTGATCCCTTTCATCTGCAATACCGTTCTCGGTGATTATAATTGGTAAGCCGTATCTTCTCCAAATCTCGACAAGGACATTATACAGTCCTTCTGGATAGATCTCCCACCCGAGATCGGATGTGGGCCTATTATCCAGTGATCTACCGTTCGGCGAGCAATTATGCCCATAACCAGGCACTACGAATGGTATATACCTATCGCCGCTCACATATCTCTTAGTGATGACCACGCGGGAGTAATAATTGATCCCTACCCAATCAAGCCTTCCCTTAAGATCATCCCTTGTAGTGTCATCGAAAACGCCTTTAACCAATGCATCGAA
>JAWBBW010000009.1:0-50414 GCA_038824035.1 Desulfurococcaceae archaeon | reverse complement strand
TGAGACGAGTTGAGGGGATACTAGTTAAAAACGAGGAGTTTAACCCCACGGGGCTTTACAGCGATAGAGCATCGGCGCTGATATCATCCTTCCTCGGAGATACCGGTGCTACAAAGGTCTATGTTGGGTACTCCGAGGAGTTCACGAAATCTCTCATCTATTACCTACCCGGTGTAAGTCTACACGCGGTGGCAAGTGATCAATTACTATCTATATCGATGAGGTGAGGACAGAATTATTATGAAAGCCTGTTTATCTAGGGCCATAATCCGCAAAGGCGTAAATGAGATCTCCATCCTTTAAAGCACGATAAAGACCATGGTCATCGGTGATTCTGGGTGTAAATAAATGCTTATTATGCTCGTCACTACTAATGCACAGTGGTGTCCAGTTGACCCCTTTAGTGAAATTATCACTAGAGATCTTCGTGGCAATATATCTGTCGACAGCAGTGATCTTCGTGTTCAGAGCTATTAGAGGCCCCACTATATTTGACCGTGTCCTAGCCATAGACGCGTTGAGCTATGATCTAACCGTTTTCATGGCCTTGATAGCTCTCTACACAAATAGACATGTTCTCGCCGTATGTATGATCCCGATAGCGTTATGGGCATATGCCCTAGACGTATATGTCTCGTGGTACATGGAGCACAAGACAAGACGTGGTGATTGAGATGATCCAGGAAATATTCATGGAAATACCGAGGTATATTGGGATATCACTCCTCGTAATAGGAGGCATATTCGAAATCATAGGCGCACTCGGTGTCTTGAAAATGCCCTATTTCTATCTCAGGGCACACGCCGCCACAATGACAGTGGTAGGAGGCACTGTCACACCTCTTCTCGGCATCTCAATAATCTCCATCACTGAAATGGGTTTAAACGGGATATACTTGGTCGCGATTTGCATTGGAGTAGCTGTTTTAATACTCATAACCGCGCCCACGGGCTCACATGTATTGGTCAGAGCGTTTTTCACGACTCAACCCAGTGAAAAGAGGCATTCAGTGAAAGGTGTTGAAGAGGGCTCTGAGAAAGGTGAGAAAACATGATTTTCATCTTCATAATAGTCCTGACGGCATCCATGTTATCCGTTATAACTGCATACTTAGCCATATCGGAGAAAGACCCCTTGATCTCGTGTGTTTTTCTCGCCCTTTTCGGAGTTTTCTACGCATTAATATACTATGCACTCATGGCGCCCGACATAGTGTTGGCGTATATCCCAGTCTCATCCATTATCATCCCATCTTTATTCATAATCCTCTTAACAAAGCTTAGAGAGAAACACGGTGATTTACGTTGAAACAATCCATTAGTGATAGGAAAAGGAACCTTATAATCGCGATATCCCTGGGCGTATTCACGATCGCACTTAGCCTAGCACTCTACCTGGGCGGTGTATACCTACAGCCGCTTGCCCGTGTAAGGGCATTGGCCGAGACCATTCTACGAAATACATATAACCCATTAAACACCACGCTCACAAGCTACTCACTCAACGCTGTCTCAGCTGTGATATGGGATTACAGAGGCGTGGACACGGTTTTCGAGACAACAGTTCTCCTAGCATCTATTATAGGCATCACGCACTTGCTCAATACCACTAAATGGGTGGATAAAGGCGTGAAAAATCAAACAAGCCTAGTAGCAAAGTTCTCGACAAGGCTCATCGTTGTGATCACAACGCTCATAGCCATATCCACAGCTGTACACGGGCATTTAACACCTGGAGGCGGTTTCCAAGCAGGCGCCATGTTGACGGTCATAATTGCGTTAATTGTGCCGGTTTTTTCAATTAACTTCATCTACATGCACGGCCTTAGAAAGGATAAAATGCTTTACTCGAGATACTTCATCCTACTGTTGATCACCCTGACAGCGCTATCACCGGTGTTATTGACCCCGCTGATCGGCAATGCCTATATTATGCAAAACCAGGTCAAAGAGGATTCCTCGTTCTCAATGCCAGCCTGGTTCATGGACACGCCGCTCGGCGGATCCATATTCTTCTACAATGTATTAGAGGCATTCGCCATTGCACTGGCATTATCATATGCATTGTTGTTATTACTTGAATATAGAACTGAGTGAGCGATATGGCTGGAAACATGGAGCAATTGCTATCACTCATGCTCATCATAGTGCTCACGACTTTCATGGTCAATATTGGAATAGCCCTTTACGGTGTATTCGTGAAGCGCCCTTTGATCAAGAAACTCATGGCATTGGTGATATTCAATGACTCGGTTAACATCCTGGCAATAGCCCTGGGTTTCAGAACCCCGCTTCAATTAAGCCCCTCGCCACCAGTATTACCCGATATCCCGAAGGATTTACATGAAATAGAGACATTTGTGAACATCAGTGTGGATCCCCTTCTCCAGGCATTTGTTATAACAGCCGTAGTGATAGGGCTATCGATCATCATGTTCATGCTCGGCCTCGTGATCAAGTATTACGAGCATTTCAAAACCATGGATTTAACCACACACCAGGCCAAAGAAGAGGATGTGTATGAGGAAATTACTTTCTAATATATTATTGACATTGATATTGATGGGTATTTACATCGCTTACACAGGGAAGATCACGTCGATCACGCTGATCACCGGGTTCGCCATCTCGTTAACCATTTCAACACTCCTAGCAAAGAGCGATGCCGCGAATATACTGGGTCCCAAGATGTTCTACTTATTCAAATACATATATCACTTCATCATTACCGAGATCAAGGAACACTTAGAGATGGCCAGGATAATCCTGGGCCGAAGGACGATCAAGCCAGGGCTCGTGGAGATACCTGTCAAAGCCGAATCCAACACGGCATTAGCCTTGTTAGCGCTAACCATCACCAATACCCCTGGCACAATAGCTGTACACGTGAACACGGAGAAGAAAACCATGATCATACATTGGATCGATGTGAAATCCGAGGACATCGGCGAAGCGGCAAAGATGATCCTGGGTGAATTCGAACACCTGGCTAAGAAGATCTTCGGGTAAACGCCATGGAGGTCCTCGAGATCGGCCTTATACCATTCATGTGTTTGATCATGGCTTTGATAATGCCTATTACCCGCTTTCTCACGCGCATAAGGCAAATATCGATATATCTGTCTATCCCTCACTCATTAATACTTCTTTTCCTAGCTATTAGAATATACATAGCTGTCTCAGAGCACGGGGTTGTTTCATACAGGTTTGGTGGTTTCCCGCCGCCCCTAGGGGTCATTTACATTGTAGATAAACTCAGTGCTACGATCTCTTTGTTAGCGTCATTCCTACTGGTTATCTGTGTGCTGTATTCAGCCTGGTTCATTGATCAAAGCAGATTACATATCTATTACTCCCTTGTATTCCTGCTAGCCATGGGCACCTATGGTTGTTTATACACAGGGGACTTGTTCAATTTCTACGTTTCACTAGAACTGGTGGCTGTTGCCAGTTACGCGTTAACAGCATTTAATAGTGAAAAAGGAAGAGCTGTTAGGGCTGCACTTATCTATGGTATTTTCGGAACAATAATGACCTCTATATACTTGCTCGCTGTCTTAATAATATACAGCTCTTACGGCACTGTCAACATCGTGGATGTCATGGTTAAATCCATAGATCCCGGCGCCTCCACCACGTTCTCAGGCGGAGTTTACGGCGATGTGGTGTTGACAACCAAGATCTCGATGGCCCTGATCACCTGGGTTCTGTTCTTTAAATCAGGTATTATGCCGAATCACTTCTGGTTACCAGAGGTGTATAGGTCAGCGCCATTGCCTATTGTAGCGTTGTTCTCAGCATCCGGGGATTTGCTCGGAATATATGGATTGATCAGGCTATATTACACTGTCTTCACGGAGGAGAGCATTATAAGCGATTTCAGGACCTCCATGATGTCCACGATATTCTTGCTTGGCTCTATCTCAGCTATCTTAGCATCGGCCATTGCCATGAGGCAGAGAAACGTGCGAGGATTGATCGCATATAGCTCCATAACACAGTATAGCCTTGCATTACTCGGAGTATCCACGGGAATACTCGAGGGCGTTGCCGGTGCAATTCTACACCTAGTAGTCAATGCACTCGGGGACACGCTTGTATTGCTGAGTAGCGGCTTGATAGCCTATTCCACGAGTATTTACAAGGGAAAAGCCACGAAAACACTTGTATACACGGCCCTTATAACTGGGTTATTGAATCTCTTCGGCGTGATCCCGGTATTTCCCGGTTTCTGGAGCAAAGCGATCCTCACACTTAGTTTTATTAAAACAGAAATGTTGATCGGGACGGTCGTATTGCTCGTGTCCTCGGGCTTCTGTGCACTGGGCTACTTCATGTTGATAATAGCCATGAGCAAGAGGTATGGAACGATATTACTCAGAGATGAAAAACCAAGTGAAAGTTACATCCCCTTGACGGCTTTGACACTGTGCTTAGTAGTCTTGATCTGTTTAGGGCTAGCTCTGATCACATCAAGCGAGTTCAGGAACATGGTGATTGATCATGGTAGGTGTGTCTTTGAACGAGAACGGCTCTTAAAGACATTGCCCTAGATGTTGTAGAGACGTGATCGAGATACTTATAATGCCTATTATGGATGTTAAATAACGGTATAGCGAAATGTGGCTTTACTCGAAGGCGCTATCAATAGCAATGGTGCTTGTAGGCAATTCACCAGCGATACGGGGCTCTGTGATCGGAGTGTTGATCAGGGTTCTTGGCTATGCGCTTTTAGGATTGAATATCACGTTATCAGATCCATTCGTGGACACGTTGTTGATATTGACAATCGGAGTAGGCGCCGTGACGACTATTTACACGACTCATTATTCTCGGCTAAAATATGGCAACTTGGACCTGGTTTTAGCGATAGATCTATTCACTGTTTCAATGGCACTGGTATTTGCATCCAGGTATTTAATAGAGATCGTGACTTTCTGGCTACTAACCGAGTTAATAGGGTTCTTTTTAATAGCATATGATTACATCACGGCTAGAAATGGCCTAGCGCTCTCAGCCGCTATAAAGTACCTGTTGTTCTCAATGATACCAACGGATATCTCTCTCTTCATAATATTGGCTTTAACTGGTTTCACCGAGGCCTTTGAAATAGACTTGAAAGCCATATCACCAGGACTCCTTAACCCATTCATATCATTCATAGTGACATTGGGGTTTTTCTCCAAGGCAGCCGTGTTCCCGCTTCATTTCTGGCTTCCCGATGCACATTCAGTTGCCCCTTCACCAGCCTCCGCTCTGTTATCTGGGCTCATGGTGAAAATGGGTATATATGCCTTGTACTTGATGTCTAATTACCCTGTAAACACAGGTATTGTCATATCATTCATGCTCATAGCTAGCAGTTTCACGGTTATATACGGCGCGCTTCAAGCAATTGTTCAACAAGATATTAAGAGAATACTAGCGTACAGTACAACATCTAATACAGCGCTAGTGGTTTTACTAATAGCCCTCTACATGTATTCCCAGGACACAGTGTTCCTCGAGGCGGCAATACTCTACACACTGGCACATGGTGTTTACAAGGCAGCTTTATTCCTGGATTCAGGTGTGATCGAGACATTGACTCATGAACGAGTTGTCAAAAACCTTGGATACATATCCAAGATAAGCCCCTTTGAAACAGCAACAGCTGTGTTGACAATACTGGTTATATTTGGTTTCCCGCCATCAGTGGGCTTTCTAGCCAAAGTCTTCTTATTCAGCTCCGTATCCAAATATCTCGTGAAATCCTGGATCTACTTGTTCGCGTTACTCATAGCTTCCATTAAAGTATTCCTCTCAGTTATCTACAATGCCAGTTACCTAAAAGCCCATCTAGGTGGCAATCCACGTGAAGATAGGAAACTAGACATGAACGCCCTTGTTATGCAACCATATGTCTTCGCCCTGACACTATTAGCATTCGCACTCACATCTGTATTCATATTGTTAAGTTACCCCGGTTTCACAGAATTCGCATTGTTGAGAAAAACTATGCCAGCAATAATAGTGTCGCTCGCTTTATTTGTCCCCACTGTTCTCTTTGTTCTCAGTCTCTTGAAGAGGGGTTCATGAAGTGATGGGTAAGCTCTATTTCACAGGCCGTGGACAGGGGTTATTCACGACCGCGATATACTTAGCCATAGCCATATCTATTTCGACGGCATTACTAGGCTTGTTCCACAATGAGCCAATATTAGTGGAGTCCGGGTTCAAGGTGTTCATCACCACATCTTTCCTAAAACTCGTTGTGAACAAGCTTAAAGGGGTGCTCCATACCGCCAACATGGTATTGGCTTTATTACTATTATTCTACATATCGATCATCAATGAGTACTCAGCGGCTTTAGCATATATTTTCTCATGTATACTCGTATTAAGACTCGGCGATATCAATAAGAGATCTGAGCTCGTATCAATACTTATCAACTGGTACATCATAGCCACGAGTCATCTCTACTTGCTAATACATGACATGGCCATGACGTATTTACTTATATTCATATCGCTAGCTATCACCATTACCTCGATGTTGAAAACAATGAATAAACACGTATCAATACGTGATGAGTTGTCACGTAGATCGCGCGCTTTCAGCGCTCTCGCAAATGGCATTTATAAAGCTAATGCATGGATCAAGCATATCTACAAGAGAGTTTCAAGAGTATTTAAGAACAACACTACACATATCCATGGAAAAATCGCAGACATCGTTGACACATCACTACGTTCGGCGACGTATTTCGAATTCGACCCTGTAAACCCACCACGTATTCTCATCACCTTGTTAGAGACCTCAAAGGTTATCGAAGAATACATCAATTCCATTGCCGAGGGCTTTGTGTTTCTCTCCACAAGGACCACTATAGGGCTTTCCAATATAGAGAAAGGAGCTAGCAATATGTTCCACACTGCATTGATATATATCGAGAGATTACAACATGAAGTTGAACGTGCACTGGTGTACCTTCTTTCATTGATGAGCATTCTCCTTCTAATCGCGATAATACTTTATGCTATGTCATATGCAAGGTGATCTCTAGTCTAGTCAACTAAGTGCTCTGTCACAGATCATTTAAATTTGTATCATGTTATATAATTGAATGAATGATTTTATAAAAAAATAATTATCTAACGCCTAAAACTTCTTTTAGGCACTGCTTTCGCCACCTCTTTGCCCAACACATCTATTATTTTAAATGCCTTGTACAAGACCCCCGGCTGTATATTATAGTATTTATTATATATTGTTTCACCGGGTGCCAAGGCCTTCTTGGCTACGAGCATGAGCTCCTCGTCACTTACATCTCCAAGCCCTATTTCCTCGAGATTTATTGGAAGCCCTATTCTATGGCCGAATTCCATCATCTCAACTATCCCGCTACGTGGATAACCATCTAGGAGCATCTCCGTGAGCATCCCGAAGAATACTAATTCCCCATGATATGCGTTGATCTTCTCCTCTAGGACCGTGAAGCCATTGTAAATGGAGTGAGCGGCAGCCAATCCTCCACACTCGAAAGCTATCTGGCTCAATAACGTTGTCGCCTCCACTATTGCTTCCAGGGCCGGTGTAACTGTTCTTTCCTCTACGCTTTCTATGGCGTCTTCGCTGTAAGTGAATATTGTCTCAACCATGAGTTTCTGAGTGGCCACAGCCAGTAATGGTGCCTTGCCCTGTATGGGGCTGAGAATCAGGTTGGGTTTACTAACCCTAAGCACGGATGGAACCTCTGTGTACTTGCCCAGTGCATCACCTATCCCGCAAGCTAGGAATCTCGGTGGAGCTTGAGCGATAACCTCTGTGTCAACGACAACGGCATCAGCAGCCTTTGGGTAAAACCTGTATTCCTTGAACTTATGGTCACATGTGTAGATAACGCTCACGGAGCTACAAGGGCCATCTGTAGAAGCTATGGTGGGAACTATGAACAGCCTTGTCCCGAGTTTGTGTGCCACATCTTTCGCTGTATCGATCGCTTTACCGCCCCCGGCTCCGACAACGCCCTCACATCTGTTTTCTCTCGCTATGGAGACAAGTCTGGCGATCTCCTCGTCACATGTCTCAGGGCCACAGGGGGTTTTACCAAACAATTCCTTGACATATTCAACACCTGCTTTACTCAGGGAATTGAATAATCCATATTTCTCGACAATATCCATGGCGTTTTTGCCGCCAAAGACAAGTACTTTGCCAACTCCATAACTCTTCACTATGTTGCCGAAATGCTTTATGGCCCCAGGTCCCTGGATATACCTGGAAGGACCTCCATACACCTTGATATCTGGTTGGACGTAGAGATAGCTATATTCGTGGATATTCATGAGATCACCCGGTTCTACATGCAGATATATCGGATATATATAATATGTAGTAGATTATATAAATATTGGCCCATCTCGTTAATATTTATTTCATTATTTATCGACAATAGATCCATCAATGTGTCTACGATCTTGCTTTAAAATCGTATAGCATTTATTATCCCAGGAACAAGATCACAGCATTGAACATGGGATCCCATCGATCACGTGTCCTCTATGAACACATCTTTATATATGTCTTTATCTAATACTTTGGCCGTGAACATTGATAAGATCTCATTTATATACATATTTTGATCTGATTGTGAGACTTTGTAGTCGTTTATAGCTGTTTTCAAGACCGATGTATTTATCCCGGTTATAGCTGAGTAATACTCCAGGAATTTATCGGGGTTCTTTGAGTAATCACTCAACGCGTTCTCATATAGCTCTACAACACTACTCCTAAGTGATGGTGGAACGATGTTTGAAACTGCTAGTGAGCAACAAACACCATTCAATGCGTTGTTCTCATACACCTCGATCTCCCTGAACTCCTTCTCCACGAGAACCCTGTATAATGGATGCCACGTTATCACATAACCACCTGTTTTAAGTGCTTTATTCAATAACTGAGAAGGGGACGAGTAATACATGGTCTTCGAATACCCGATGACATTGTCCTTCGATAACGTGTATCTAACATAGTCCATTGTGCTAAGCCTTGTGGAGTATACAACATCTAATCCCTCTCTGTAAAGGGCTTTAAACCCACCGCTCATGCCTCTGGCCAATATCCTGTAAGATCTATAGACCGGGTATAAATATAGTTGGCCAACCAGGGGCGATAAACCCAGGTCGATCTCGCCATGTGCGATCGCCTTAATCACATCTAAACCATCATCGTACACTATTACCCTGGGATCTAGGCCGTTATCCCTGAATTTCTTCGAGAGAAACCCTAGGAACAAGTATTCACTGGAATAGACAATTCCGATCCTAAGCGTTCTCGGCCCAATAATGTTCTCTCTTTCCTTAATCCCCTTGTACACGTGAATAAAGCTAGTCCTCCCAATTTTATATCTCTTGATCAAACCATCTCTCTCTAATTCACTCAATATCTCGCTGACACGGGATTTAGATGCTCCCAGAGCCCTGTGTATGTATGACTGTGGTATCCGTTCTCCTTGAAAACTCGATAACAATTCCAATATCCTGTCACGGAGGTTTTTGCTAACCACGTTGCCCACTGATAGGTTTTTAAGCCCAGGTCCCTTATAAATTGAATCGAACATGTGTTCAGGTGTCCATGTGAACACAAAGACATATATTATTGGAAGCATAACTGTCACGTTGGCTATGTACATCATTCCATATGTGTTTTTGAAAAACAGTGAAGGATTCGAACTATTCGCTTTCTGGTCTCTACTAACAATCGCCTGGATAATTGTCTCGATCATATATATGTCTAGGTGTGGGAAATGATGGGGTTACATTTCCTAATAGTATTCGCCATGTATGTATTGGCTGGGACAGTGATAGCGGTTTTATCGAGAAGAATGGGGGTTAAATCCGCCAAGGATTATTACATTGCAGGCGGTAGGGTTGGTTTCCTCGTCGCCTTTGGAACATACATGGCAACGACTTATAGCGCATTCATGATGATCGGCCTTGTTGGGTTAACTTATCAAACAGGTATTGGTGCATATGGGTTCGAATTACTTTACCTCTTAGTGACAGTTATATTGTTATCCACCATTGGATACAGTATATGGAGGTATTCGAGAGAACGCGGCTGGATATCCCCTGCTCAAATGATAGGAGACCTCTATGGATCAACATCGTTGTCAAAGATCATCTCGATCATATACTTGATTTCAATGATACCTTATGTAGCGGCCCAGATACAGGGGCTTGGAGCAATATTCGAGATAAGCGGTCTTAGCTATACACACGGGGTTTTACTCGGAGCCATTATAGTGATATCGTGGATAGCGATGGCTGGCATGTGGAGCGTTGCGACAACAGATCTATACCAGGCATTCATCATGTTGGCCGGGGGATTGCTATACTTTTACTCCGTTTACTCCATGATAACCAGCAGAACCAGTTTAAACCATGTTTTAAGAGAACTCGGCAAAGCGGGCTATTTAGGTATCACAGAGTTCTGGAATATCCAGGTTTTCATGGCTTACACAATACCCTGGATCTTCTTTGCCATAACAAATCCACAGGTCGTCGTCAGGCTCTACATACATAGGGATAGCTCATCTTATAGGAGAAGCCTAGTCGTATTCGCTATCAGCGGCTTCCTATATACACTGCTATCGATTGGCATAGGCTTGCTTGCCAGGTCCATGGCTATACATGGCTTAATACCATCTAACATAGCGAGGGATAAAGTAACCCCCACTATACTAGGCATGATCAACCCATTCGTATCATCTATAATAGCTGTCTCCATAGTAGCGGCTGCGGTATCCACCGCTAACAGCATTATATTAGCTGTCTCTAGCTCTTTATTCAAAGACCTATTGATAACAAAGAGTGAGAAGAGGGTACATATGATCTCAATAGACATAGCCCTAGTACTGATTATCGCGTTGATCGCATATTTCAGAGTGGGTTACATAGTGGATTTATCGGTTCTGACATCGGTTCTATTGATACCGCTAGCACCATTAACCATAGTTGGCGTGGCCTTGAATAAATACATAAATAAATACTCCAGGGTAACCGGGATAATCTCGGTCATAGCCGGTTTCTCCATTGGAATGTATAGTTTCATAACCATGGGGGCTGCGAGAACTTTCATCGCCGCCTATTATGGTTTGCCGATCTCAGCCTGGATCCTCGTGTTATCATCGATTATATTGATGACTGGGCTTTTAATAGATATGAAAAAACCTGGTAAACACGTAGGTAATTAAACACGTCCCCTTAGTTCTCTGAGCTTCTTTCTAAGCTCAAATGTCTTTTCCCAATCTATGGTTCTCCTCGAGGGGTCTATCACCACGCCATATATATCCCTTGCTGTCCCGAGGGTTATCAATTCATTTATATAATCCTGAAGTACTAACATGGGGTCTCGATCAAGTGGATCCCCCCATCCACCACCGCCAGATGTCCTTATGCTCACTAGATCGCCTTTCTTAAATATCTCTGCAGTCATTCTCCTAACCTCTATCGGTGAGGACCCTTGTCTGTACACCACGACCCTATTACCGGGGCCTGGTAAACCCCCTTCCACGCCCCATGGTGGATAATCATGTCTCCCTACTTGTATTGTAACTAGGGCTGTGCTGTTCAATATCCTGTATTCCCTTATAACTCCGAACCCACCCCTGTATTTACCATGGCCCACACCATCCTCGGTGTTAAGTGTATATCTCTCCACTAGTATTGGGAAGTTCTTCTCATATACCTCGGTTGAGGCTATGTATGTCTCACCATCTCCAACAGCGACTAATCCACTAGTCCCATCCATGTCATATCCAGCACCCCATCCACCTGGCTGTGGCTCCACGATCGCGAATGGCTCCCCTGTCCTATCATCTACTCCTCCAATTATTGTCGCAATTATTGAGAGGAAATGACCAGCTGTAAGCCTATCTCTCACATGTGGGGCAAGAGCCTTCCAGACGAGGTCTGTTGCAAATGCCATTGCCTCCCAGAACGTGGAGGTTGGTGCTGGCTTTACGGGGTTAAATATAGATCCTTGAGGGGCAATCACTTTTAGTGGTTTAAACAACCCAGCATTTGGAGTAACATGGGGATCTATTATCGCCATGTAAACCTCCTTTACACCTGCCACTGTTGCCGGGTATGGGGAGTTTATTGGACTGGGTACTTGTCGCGAACTCCCTGTGAAATCCACCACGAATCCCTCATCCGTTATCTCAACCCTAGCCCTTACGTAGATTGGTTTATCCGACGATGCTATAGCGGCATCTATGTAGTCCTCTGCCTCGAACACGCCCTTTGGCAATTCCCTTAATCTGATCCTAGCATATCTCTCGCCGTCTTCAATGATCCTTTCCATGGCTGTTAAGACAGCATCTAATCCATATTTATCCACCAAGGATATGATCCTACGTGCGGCAACCCTCATGGAAGCGACCTGGGACTCCATGTCGTCGAGTGTGTTATCCGGGAGCCTTGAATTAGCCAGTATTATGTCTATCACATCCTTATTGGGTCTGCCCTCCACGTATAGCTTGACATTGGGGAGTTGCAAGCCTTCTTGGTAAATCTCGGTTGCATGTGGATTCCAACTTCCAAACGCCATGCCGCCTACTTCGCTCCAATGCCCCTTTGTAGCTGTGAAACCCACAAGTACGTCCTTGTAGAAAATGGGAGCAATCAATGCAACATCATTTAAATGAGTACCAGACCCATAGGGCACGTTATTGACGATCACATCGCCGGGATGGAGGTCGTGTATCCATTTCTCAATCGCCTCTTTCACAACGAAGTCTAGAACACCTGAGAATCCTGGAACGCCCGGAGCCTCTGCCACTAGATCTCCCTTGGCATTTGTTATCCCCACTGAGAAGTCCAATACCTCGTAGATGACGGGGCTCTTAGCTGTCCTGGCCCATGCATAAAACATCTCTTCATTAGCAACAATTATCGCGTTTTTAATTATTTCGAGGGTGAAAGGATTCACTTGCATGCAATTCACCTCCTGTAGATAATCACGTTACCAAGCTTATCCCTCATAAACTCTTGGTTTTCAAGAACCAGTATGGTGGAGGTTGGGTCCTCTATTATAGCCGGCCCCTTGACAATCTTCTCCACTGGTAGTTTATTTCTATCATATATACATACATCGACCTCCCTGCCCTCGAGAAACACTTTCCTCCACTCTTTAACAGCGTCTTCAATAGAATACCTCGACTCCACTTCTCTCAACCGCGGTTTCTTCAACCTAGCTATGCCCACGACGTGGAAATTGACTATTTGAACAGGGTTACCGGGGAGTTTGAAACTATACGATCTCTCGTGGTATTCGTGGAACAAATTAATTATTCTCTCCAAGTCGCCTTCTTCGAATACTTTGGAACCCAGTGGGACCTTGACTGTGTGTTCCTGTCCTTTATACCTCATATCCGCGTAATAGAATAGGACAACGTTCTCTTCCATAAATCCCTCTTCGCGGAATATCTCTAAAACCCTATTACTCAGCTCCCTATACGTCTTATTGATTAATTCAAGGGATTTCTCGTTAACGGTGATCACGTTTGTCAACAACACGTCATGTCTCACATCCGTTAACAACGTACTCCACGCTGAGAAAACACCCGGTGGAATCGCTGGCACAATGATCTTTTTAATCTCCAGTTCCTCTGCTATGAAGGGTGCAAACATAGGGCCCGAACCACCATGTGCTATCAGGGAGAAATCTCTCGGATCATACCCCCTTTGCACAGAGATCAGCTTTATCACGTTCGCTGCGTTGTCATTAGCTATCCTTATAATGCCCTCAGAAGCCTCTTCAATGGATACATTGTAATGATCCGCTATTGGCTTGATGGCCTTGACAGCCAGCTCCTTATATATTTTCAGGGCACCTCCAAGTAAGTATCTGGGATTCAACAAGCCCGTGACCACGTAGGCATCTGTCACAGTTGGTTTATCGCCTCCTTTGCCGTAACAAGCGGGGCCTGGATCAGCGCCAGCTGCTTTTGGGCCAACTCTGAGCCTGCCCAATTCATCTATCCAAGCTATACTTGTACCTCCATTGCCGACCTCAGCGATCTCTATGACAGGTACCTTGACTGGGTATCCCGGGTTAAACCTATCTCTCCCAACATAGTAATCGTTACTTATTCTGGGTGCTAAGTTCTCCACTAGGGATGCCTTAGTGGTTGTACTACCGCCATCAAGCACGATTATGTTTCTCTCACCTATGGCCTCGGCTATGGCGATGCCGCCAATAACTCCTGCAACAGGCCCTGACTCTATTGTCAGGACAGGCATCTCCTTGACATAGCTTGAGAGAGCCATTCCACCGTTTGATAACATCAAGTAGAAATTACCCTTGAAACCCCTGTTCCTGAACTCGCTCTCTAATTTATCCAAATACCTGATCCACTTTGGCTTGACAAAGGCGTTTAAAACACATGTATTGATTCTCTCGTATTCGCCCCACTCCCTTGTTATCTCATGTGACAATGTAATGGGGATGTAGACATTCCTCTTCTCCATTAATTCAAACAAGATCTTACGTGTCTCGAGCTCGTGAATAGGGTTTACATACGAATTCAAATAACCAACACAGATCGACTCAACACCTTCTTCTAGGAATTTCTCAAAAGCCTTTTCCACGTCGTTTCTATTCAATGGCGTCAACACTGAACCATCGCCCCAAATCCTCTCTCTGACCTCTAGGCGTAGATAACGTGGCACAAATGGCTCTGGTTTCCTATATCTAAAGTTATATATATCGCGCCGATTAGATCTCTGGAGCTCGAGGACATCTCTATGACCATGAGTTGTGATCAAGCCAACCTTGGACCCCTCTCTCGTGATCACTGAATTTATGACAAATGTCTGCCCATGTACTATTATCCTAGCG
The DNA here is from genome assembly GCA_038824035.1 of Desulfurococcaceae archaeon. GTDB lineage: Archaea > Thermoproteota > Thermoprotei_A > Sulfolobales > Desulfurococcaceae > UBA285. The sequence continues at coordinate 35,527 of JAWBBW010000009.1, read as the reverse complement.
TTCTTCAAATCAACTTTGCTCTCATTCAAGGCATTTACAACGCCTTCCGAGAGATCGCGAGGAGTGGTCTCCACTTTAACCCAGATCACATCTCCATTGTCTTCATCAAGGGCAACTAGGTCCGTGAAGGCTCCTCCTATATCTATGCCTATTCTAAATGGCATCTCGAACAACCTGCAGGGGTAATATAAGAAAGCAAGTGGTATAAAAATGCTTGACATCGTAAATACGTTTAATTACATATTAAACTATATATGGAGATTCGAAAGCATTATTAGACATGTACAGATCGCGGATCGTTTCAACTAGCTGGAAACAATTCAGGCAACTGTTTCTATCCATCCCTTATTTTTAACCAATCACATAGATAGAGGTGGGTGAATCATATGAAGTATGAAAAATTGATTGCAATATTACTGGTATTACCAATGTTAATAGGGGGCTTAGCACAACTCATGATCACGCCTATGGCAAATGCCGATGAAGCTGTACCCATGGAATCAATCGCCATGGACACCGAGGTCTTATCTCAAAACGAGGTCTCAATAGCTATTACAACTCCAAAGCTGAGTTTCGAAGAGGCGTTGAACATGGCATATGTGATTAGAAATATGACATATGAGTTATTTGAATGGGAAATAAGCTATAACCTCACAGTGGCCAACAAGTCCCTAAGTATTGGTGATTTATTCATCAATAGAGCAATAGAGATGAACGCCGAGGGCAATGTTAAAAGAGCTATTGCATTCGCCATTGTGGCCGCCAGTCATTACTCCCATGCACCGGCATTTGCCAATGCCGTGTTGGCTAGAGTGGTGCCTGCGACCATGGTTAACGGCACTATTTCCAATGAAACCGTCGAGGCCGTGATAAAAGTCGCCGGTGAGCTTAAACAAATATTGACAAATGCAGTGGAATACGCCGTATCCAATAACTACAATGTGAGTACCCGTGTCTATTCACTGATAGAGCGTGGCGATCACGCCATATCAATGGCCAACGACCTATTGAGTCAAGGCAATGTGACAGGGGCTTTCGCTTATTCAGTCATCGGCTATAGATCATATGTAAAGGCATATTCATTATTAGTTAAAGAGACCTATGCCCAATCCATTAAAATAGCGCTTTCAGATAATGTGACAAGCTCCGTGATCAAACGAGTTGAAAAACCATGGCTACCATCTGGCTTGATCGATAAATTACCAGAGGAGATTAGGGAAACCATAAGGAAGAGGTTAGAAAACGCCACTGGCAAAGGCCTGGGAGAAATAATTGACAAGGTCAGAGAAGAGGTCGAAGCCAGGATCGAGGAGAGATCAAGGAAAGAACTAGAGATCGTGGCAAGTATTTTAGAAAAAACCATTAATCAGACAGCGTTGAAAGAGATGGTGAAGGACAAGTCACTGCGTGAATTCTGCAGAGAGTTGATAATTGAGATCAGATCCAAGACAAATACTACAGGGCTACAACTACTACGAGACTCGTTGAACGAGCTCCAACAAAGGTTAAGGGAGAGAGGTATAGACATACAAGTAAACATAACATCAAGAGGTGTTAGAGCGGGGAAAGCAAAATAACCCTCAGCCCTTTATTTGGTCACGATCTCTCTTACAATTAAGGCGTTACCCAGATCTTCCACTATTTTTTTCAATAAATCATTTATTTCTTCCTCATTTCTACCAGTAATCGTTACCGAGATCCTAACCGGCATTTCAGCATGTGTCTTGAAATAAGCCATTGGGTATTTAAGTCTCAGTCTCTTGATCCTCTCATCGACCTCGGCCTCGATCGAGTGCCCTGTGATCACAGTTATAGTTTTCGAGATCCTTCCACATATCTCGATTAACATTGGTTCAACGTGTTTTTGAAACATCGTCTCCATTTCAACTGGCACCCCCGGCATCACTATGATATACTTGTTGTTGGTTTTGATGAAAACCCCTGGTGATATCCCAACATCGTTTGGTAATGGATTACCGCCTTTTGGAATAAACGCCGCTTTGACTAGGCGCGTGTGATCAAGACTCCCAGCCCTACTCCTGATCATCTCAAGGGCCTCTCTATTCAACTCCAAGTCTACGTTCAGGGCTTTCGCAACGCCCTGTAACGTTACATCATCTTCTGTGAAACCCAGTCCTCCTGTGATCAACACTATATCAGCTAGTTCAATGGATCTCCTAACTACTTCCTCTATATCCTCTACACTATCTGGCACAACTATGATCCTCTTGACCTCTATTCCAAGCGAAGTAAGCTTGCCTGCTAACCAATGTGAATTCGTATCAATCACTATGCCCTTCAACAACTCCGTGCCCACTACTATCACAACGGCTATTGGCTCACGTCCCAAGCCTTTCACCTGGAAGCCTTGCCTGGATCCTCCAAAGTAATTTAACCCTCTCAACACCGTTTATTTTCTCTATGAAATCCGCGACTGTTTGTGGAACCAGGTTTCGCCAATTATCGTTCTCAGCCATTAATCTCCTAACCAAGCTACCATTAACCCCGGGTAATATAGGCGTGGATTTCACGGGAAGCCCGTATTCCTTGAATAATAGTTGAACCAGTTCATTGTTGGAATAGACAACATCTACCCTGGGCACATAGCTGAGGACGTGTCTAGGCCAAGCATGGTTACTGGGTATATTGTCCACTGGTATTATAAATAACCTGTCATGTAAACCAATTGCACCGAGTCTCACCATTTCAACTCTTTCCCCGGCTGTGAATGGGTTTTCCAAGGTATAGCTATACTGAGCCGCTGCAATGACAATAACGATCTCATCCACCTCTCTCGCTATGTATTGCAAGCTATGTAAATGACCTCTGTGAAAAGGTTGAAATCTCCCTATAAATAGGCCTCTCACAATAGACCCCGAGTGTTCAACGAATGCCTTGCTTAGTTCATATTATATTATTTAAAAACCAATTGCTATATATTGATTAATCCAATCACGTACTGGGTGAACAGGAATACGTCATTGGCATTGTTGTTTATAGTATCGATAATCGCGTCATTGTCATTGATATTCCTGGGATTCAACATAGCTGTGGCAATACTGATCGCGCTCACCTTGTACGCTTTTCCATCAATGGGCCTAGATGCATTAAGAGTGATAATCGATTCCTTTGATGCACGGATGTTGAATACGTCGTTATCACTGGCATTCGCAATGATATTGGCCAATCTCTACAGGTCTCTCTGGATATCAGGGGAAATCACGAGATCGCTTGAAAGCATTGGGCCAAGGTTTGCCTCCATGGCTATGCCAGCCATAATAGGGTTACTCCCAATGCCCGCTGGTGCATACGTCTCGGCAACGATGATCAGCCCTGTTTACGAGAAAATGGGCCTTACCAGAGAAGAGATGACATATTTGAATTACTGGTTTAGGCATATATGGGTTGTCATATGGCCTCTCTACCAGAACATAATACTTGCATCAGCAATACTCGGGCGATCCTTTATCGAGATAATATCCCATACATGGATAATAGCGTTTTCATCCCTGATCGCCGGCTTGATTACTCTCAGTAAGACATACAAGGAGATGCCTGGTAGAGGTGATCGACCGTATCTAGCCGGGTTAAAGCACTTATGGCCTTTTCCACTGATCGCCACGATGTCGATAGTGCTTAATATCCCACTCTATATAGTGTTATTAATGGCTATAGCCTTGTTCGTCGTAATATATCGCCCGAGTAAAGATGTCTTGAAAAACGCTTTGAAAAACTCCATGGACATCACATTAATAGCACTGGTGATCGTTTCCCTGATTTTTGGAAACATCATAAAAGCCTCAGGGGTGACAGATGAGCTCGTGGGTTATCTCTCCAATTACTCAACAATAGCTGTCTTCACGATACCGTTTATAATAGTGTTGGCTACTGGTTTCGAATTTACATTTGTTGTGCTAGCATTCCCAGCCCTGATGCCGATACTCAATGATGTGAACCTGACATTGGCGTTTCTAGGTGGTTATACAGGGGCAATGGTCTCGCCTTCCCATGCATGTCTCGTCATGTCTGCCAGGTATTTCAAAGCCAGGTTAACCAGGGTCTATAGATACATAGCGCCCTCTATCGCGTTGACTATCGTTATAACGCTCTCATTGCTCTCATTGATATAGCCAGGTTTGATCAAGACAAGGGGACGCTTAATATCCATTGTTCATAAAATTATCCATGGGATTAAGCGATGATGAAACCACGTGAAGTAACCTACGCTGAGTACTTAGAGTTCGTCAAGGAACACCGCGTCATCACCATAGATGATCAAGAGATTGTCCTTGAACCCATTGAAATAAAGAGATTAACACCGAGTAATAGCGAATTAACGGACATATCTACAACCGTGTGGAGTTTCCCTGAAAGGGGTTCCTGGGCCACGCATAGAGGTGATTATAGAGGTAACTGGGCACCTCAAATACCACGTGCATTGATGGAGATGTATACAAGGCCTGGTGATCTCGTCCTAGACCCCATGATCGGGTCTGGGACCACTTGTATAGAGGCGAGATTACTTGGTAGGAATTGCATAGGAGTCGACATAAGCTACGAGGCCATTATGTTATCTTTGCACAGGCTTTATTGGCTTGAAAACCAGGTCAAGAATTCCACCGAGGCGTCAGCTGAATCCATGAATGTCTCCAGGACCTGGAGCAAGATCTATCACGGTGATGCTAGATATTTGGAAATGCTCGGTGATAACAGTGTTGACTTGGTGGCAACACATCCACCTTATTGGAATATAATAGGGTATTCACACAGGGATTGCAAAGATGGCGATCTATCCTGTGCCAACACTATTGAGGATTATTTGAAATTAATAAGTGATATAGCCAAGGAGCTTTACAGGGTCTTGAAACCAGGCGGATATCTAGGCATATTGATAGGTGATACCAGGATACATAAACATTACGTGCCCATTTCTCACCATGTACTGGATATATTGATGAGAACTGGTTTTATACTGAAAGAGGAGGTCATCAAGATCCAGCACAAGATGAAGACCACTAGAGAGATCTGGAGAAGGATTGGGAAAAGGGATTTCCTATTAATATATCACGAGAAACTGTATATCCTCAGAAAGCCCATCGATGAACAGGATTTGAGAAAGCATAGATATAGCTCTGGCTATTTCAGGGATAGGAATAATAACGGTTCTCTATAATAGGGATACTGGGTGGCATTTTTGACTAGTAAAATAAGCGCGTTCCTTGTCCCCGCAATGCTGATCATAGTTCAAATCCTACTGGCCAGCGATATTTTGACATGTAGTGTGGTCGACCTAGAGATGAACATAGATGGCGGAGCCGTGATATTCATCGAGAGAGCCATCTCTCAATACGGGGATGGCGCCATAGTTTTTAAGATCAATAGTTATGGGGGCTATCTCGTAGCAGCCGATAAGATCATATCTATAATCATGGAAAAGAACATTACTTGCTTTGTCTGGATCCCGCCGGGAGGTTACGCTATTTCGGCGGCTGCATTGATCTCACTGGCTTGTAAGGAAATATACATGGGCCCTGGTTCAGTCATCGGTGGCATAAAGCCCAGCCCAGAGGATGTAAAGGTCATGGAATACGTAATGGCAAAGCTAAGGGCATTACTGGAAAACAAGGGCTTGAAAAATGTAGAGGAATTAGTGAGAGAACTGGTTGTGAACGCCAGGACTTTCACAGCTGAGGAGGCCGAACACGTAGGACTAGCCAAGAAGGCGTCATCCCTCGAAGAAATGGCCTCTTTGGAGAGGCTATATATCGCCAGGGTATTGGAGCCTAATTTATGGGAGAGAATGATATCTGTTTTATCAAATCCGATCGTATCCGAGGTCATCCTGATAGCCAGCATATTGCTGATCCTGGTAGAGGTATTCACCACTGGTTTTCAGGGATACGTGATTGCAGGTGTTATATTGATGTTGTTAGCCCTCTACTCAATGGCGATCATACCAGTAGACATATTACACCTGGCATTAGCCATATCTGGCCTTATTTTACTGGCAATAGAGATCTACACACCAGGGTTCGGGGTTTTCGGAATAGTTGGATTAATACTGATGATCGCGGGGTTGGCTTTAACAGCATCTCGTCAACCACCAGAGGTTATGACAGGCCCTGTCTATGCCATAATCGGCGGGATCAGCGCATTGGCCGGGCTAGTTATATATATTGCCTTCTCAGCCGCTAAGACAGCCCGGTTGAAGAGGCGAAGCATTGACGATGTATTGAGGGAATCCATTGGAGTGGCTAAAACAGATTTAAGGGAAACAGAACCAGGGGTCGTATACATTGCAGGAGAAGAGTGGACGGCGTACTCCAACAGGGGCTTTATACCAGCTGGTAGCAAGGTTAGAGTTGTTAAAAGAGAGGGTCTAAGACTCCTGGTTGAGAAAATAGATTAATCATTGCAAGAAATAGCGATATTAACCCTAATTCATCATTTAATACAGAGGGGTTTTATAATGATAGATCCAGTGACGTTGATAATAGCGGTTGTGTTCCTAGTAATCATACTGAGCATTGTACTGGCACATTTGAAGATAATACCAGAGTACAAGAGATTGGTCATATTTAGACTAGGGAGATTAATAGGGATAAAAGGCCCAGGCCTAGTGTTCCTGGTCCCCATAATAGATAGAGGTGTTGAAGTAGATCTACGTGAATTTGTCCTCGATATACCTCCACAGACATGTATTACAAAGGATAATGCACCAGTGGATGTCGACCTATTGATCTACATGAAAATATTTGATCCCCAATTAGCAGTAACAGCTGTTCAGAACTATATAGCGGCTGCATCGGGTATCGCCGTTACAACCCTGAGAGCTATAATAGGCGATATGTTACTAGACGATGTCCTGGCTAAAAGAGAGTACATAAACTCCACTTTAAGGGCAAAACTAGACGAGGTCACAGATAGATGGGGTATTAAGGTCACATCAGTTGAGATCAAAGAGATAAAGCCGCCGAGAGATGTCCAAGAAGCCATGATCAAGCAAATGGCCGCTGAGAGAACTAAGAGAGCCATGATATTGGAAGCCGAGGGCAAGAGAACATCAGCAATATTGGAAGCTGAAGGGCAGAGAGAGGCTATGATCAAGAAAGGCGAGGGCGAGAAGCAATACGAGATCCTAGTGGCAGAGGGCAAGGCAAGGGCATTAGAGCTCATACAAGAAGCCGCATCTAAACTCGGTCCCAACGCTCTATTATTACAATACCTAGATGCATTGAAATCAGTGGCACAGAGTCCATCAACCAAGATAGTTATACCACTAGAGCTCATGACAGGGTTTTCCAGGATAATGGAGCTATTTGTACCTAGGAAAACAAATGAAGAAGTAGAAAAATAAGTTTTTAAAAAGCTGGATCGCCCTCGATTACCCCGGCGTTCCAGCTTTCACATAGATTTCAGGGTCCTTGATCTTATGATCTCGTCTACCAATATCACTATGCCATTGATTAATAAGTAAAGAGCAACTAATACTGCCAATAGATCTGGCATAGCTAATATCAATACACCGAACACTAACATGATTATGCCAATAAATATCCTCGGAATACTTATCCCGAGATATCTCTTAATTAATTCACTTATTTTCTCCTCTGCCAAACCCTCACCCCGAATATTATTATGTAGAGATCACATCGTCTTAAAAATCTTTAATGTTAGTAAAATAGATCCCTTATTCCCGGGAGTCGTGGAGATCGCTCATCCAGCTGATGCGATCACTAGTCGGCGTTACTAGCTCTAAGTGTCAATGCACTTTTCCATAATCACCTTGCTCGATTCCTCCACTAGTTTCCAATCAACTACGTATCCATAATCATCTGCGATCTCGCGGAGAGCTCTCACGACCTCTTTAATCCCCTTGGCTAACTCATTGCACGTTATTTTCCCCGAAAGCGGGCAATAGCTATCGATCACTATGCCTCGTCTTTCGTCATATATCAATGGATATGCCCTACACCCAAGCGGCCTGTGTTCATAGACAACGCATTTGCCCGAAGACGGGTCCAGGAATATACAATGGCCATCGATGTTCACAAGCCTATAGAAACCCCTGATGAATTTGTAGAATCCTTTATGCCCAAGCCTCGTTAATCTCCCGATATCCATGTATGTTAACACCATTTCCGTGTCACGACAACACCTGGTACATCTTATGCAAAACTCGTTGTTATTTAACAAGCTGGAACACCCTGATCACCGCTCGTTGTTTGATGTGTAGTGGTCGATTTCACTGATTTGTTGATTTTAATACTCAAAAACCATATCTTTAAGCTTAGGTTAATGTCTATGAATAGTGAGAAAAAACATTTCACTCAGTTATCGGCCAAGAGGAGATGGCTAAGCAGTGAGAAAATAGCCATGGCTGTCCTGGAAGAGCTCGGCTATAAAATACTGGATACAAGGAGGAAAATAGAGCTATCAGGCATAGAAGTGGGCGAGATCGATATAGTGGTATCCGATGAAGAGGGAAACATATATGCCGTTGAGGTAAAGGCTGGCAAACTAGATGTCACTGGGATCAGGCAAGCATATATAAACGCGTTACTCCTTAACGCAAAACCACTTGTGATCTGCAAAGGATTTGCAGATGACGCTGCAAAGGAATTAGCAGAGAAACTCGGGGTGAAAACTATTCAGTTATCAGATGTATTCCTAGTCGAGAGCGAGGAGTTATACACCATCATGAGAGAGGTCATAGAGGAGACGTTGACAGAGTACCTCGAATTGTTCTATGGATATGGCGTAGCTCTTAAACAAGAGCATTTGGACATAGTAAACGCGATCTACTCGTCACCGACGATTGAAGAAGCGGCGGAGAAACTCGGCATAGATGTGCATACCTTGGCCAAGAGGATCGAGGAATTGAGAAAACAAGGTATCATACCGAGATGGGCCACTAAATATGGAAGTATACGGAGAATAGCACAGATCCTGTTACATAAACAAAACATTACAAGCGCATTGGAAGAGGGGGCGAGATTAATCGAGGTCGTGAGATCGCTTGAAAATCAATTAAGGGCATTACAAGGCATGATCAACACATTGACACAGCAAATACAGCGCATTCAATCAACACTGTACAAGATAAACACCGGGGCAATAAGTGATGAACAAAAATAGCCAAGTAAAATCCCAGAGTAGAGGACTTCACTCATCCCATATGTGATTAGTTAACCCGTCTTCGCTCTTCCACTTAACATATATACCAGGTTCTTGGCGCGAACCCCACTAAGCGAGGTCACCAGTAAAAAGACCAGCACAAGTGAGAAAGAAGTCGATGTAAGAAGAGTTAACACGATAAGAGCCGATGTGATGTGCACCAACAATGGATTATATATCAGTGAGTTGAATATTACCGGCGTTATGGGTGCTGGATGAGATGCCATGACACCATATCCACCTACAAGTATGACAGAGGTGCTGAATTCCGTTGACACATATAGCGATGTGATCATCGAGCCCGCTATCAATTGGCCCATGATAAGTGGCAACGTTATAGATAAGGCTGTTTTAAACGGGTTTGCCCCCAGGCTCAACGATTGTTCCTCCATGTTAACCCCTACTTTCTGCAACCCAGCTGACAATGGCCTATACATGTATGTAAACCTCCTCACCGTGTAAGCTAATATGAGATAGGGCACAGGATTTGAAAGAGGGCTCATGAACGGTATTCCTCTGAATAATCCATGAAACATCGTGAAATACCCTATCCCAACAGCTATGCCAGGGATAGCTATGGGGAGCCCTGTTATGGAGTCTATTATCGCTGATAAAGTGGACCTAGACCTATACACGCCATATGCCATTACATAGCTCAATACAAGTATCAATAAAACGCTGACAGCGGAATAAATGACCGTGTTGAGAAACGCCCTTGAGTAATATGGATTCGTTAAAACACCTAGATAGTTCTCCATGGTTATTCTACTTGGTAAGAGATTGCCGAACCAGTTGTTTGTGATCGAGTAGCCAAATATCATTAACACGATAATGAGTGAGAGTAGGTGGAACAGAGTTGTCGAGAACAACATCATGGCCTTGGTGAATCCCCCATACTCGATATACACCTTGCTCGGCGACACTATAGGATATAGTGATCTCTTTATGGATTTCCATGAAAAAGCGAACACCAGAAGGGCTATACAACACATCGTTAACACGTATGCCAGTGATCTAAGGCTGATGGTGTATCCGTATTCTGAGATGAAATCGTAGTATGCTAGGTAGGATAGGACATTTCTAGCTGAATTATACCTGCTGAATACTATTGGACCTCCTAGATCCTCAAGTGAAAGTATCATTATAAGGGAATATGTCGCTATTATGGCGGGTTTTGACAATGGAAGAATTATTTTACGGGTAATGCCCCATCCACTATCACCGAGGGAGAGGGCCGTTTCGATCAATACCCTGTCTATGGAGTCCATATACGTGAACAATATGAGGTGTGCTATGGGGTAGAAATTCAAAACCTGGTAAATGAAAACCCCTATTATCCCTTCAAAGGCTATTTTGAAACCAAACAAGGGCTTGATGACTAGATTATTCAATAGGCCAAAATCCCGGTGAAACAAGTGGAGGACAGCATACCCGGATAATAAGGGCATGGGCAAGGCCGCTATAAATGGGATCAAGTAGCCCATTAAGAGCCTTGGAAATCCACGTAAACCAAGACATGTCAGAGATGATAACAAGGCGGCCAACACTATTACACTAGCACTTGAAATCGATAGAAATATGCTATTTAGAAATGGGCCGAAATCCAACCCGGTAAAAGATATCAGAGGCCCATCTCTAGTCTCATATATCCTGAAGACCTCGCCATCCGGTGGCAATTTAACGTAGAAATACCTTGCACATTCGCTTATATGTGGCAATAGGTACCCGAAAACGTAGATCACAGGTGTTATTAGGAATAAAAATATGAATACAATGGATAATGATAAAGCCAGGTTTAACCCGTTGATATTCATCGTAATCATCTAAATTCCAAGCTTCTCAGGAGAGCACTATATCTATCAATGGCCGCCTTTCTAAACGCATCGATGAACTCCGATCTAAACACTGGGTCCTCTGCAAGCCTCTTATTAATGGAAACGGCGTATTCCTTTGTGAAGTGAACGACTTCACCACCTATAACAGCCACCAATGGCTCACCGAGCTTATGCGCTATTTCGGTCAGGTCTTCTTGACTCAATAAACCTCTCTTATACAGCTCCATTGCTTTACGCCATGTATTCTTCAATAACGTATTGGCGTCGGGATCCGCTATCGTTGCCTCGAAATAATAGACAGCAGATCTCTCCCATTGAGCTGCATCTTCCGGGTCATAGTTGAAAATATTCCCTTTAACTCCCTCGTATATCTCTTCTAATTTAGTTCCCTCCGGCTTTATGAAAGGCATGTAGTAGAATAATTCAGCCAAAGCCCTTTGACCATCCACGCTTAAAAGCCACTTTATAAATGCATATGCCTCTCTTAAATTACCAGTGTTCTTGGCAATTGCCACGGGGCTTATATCAGGTAAAACCTCGCCCTCAGCTACTATGAACTTTGCCTTACCTCCACTCAATTCCTCCGCTCTTATCCCATATACGAGAACTGTGGGCGCTATCCCCGCTACGCCGAGCGCTACATCATCCCTTGCTTTCTCAGAGCTCTCAACTATGAAGCTGTTCGCGCCCATGATTGTTAGAAGCACCCATCCATCGACCCATCCATATTTCTGGAGGATCAATTGGATCGTTCTAGCCGAAGTAGTGCTCTTACTTGGTTTTGGAAAAGACACCAATGCTTCGCCAGCTAAGAGCGGTTCCGAGAACTCTGGCCTCATCAAATCACTCCATTTCCTTGGCACAGGCAATTGGTATTTCTCCAAGAACTCTGTGTTCACAGTGTAGCTGAAAACAGTCATAGCGGTTGCGATGAAGCAAACCCTGCCATTTACATCCCTATAAGCCATGGCGCCAATGGCTTCAATGGTCTTTAACAAATCAGGGTCTTCTATAGGTCTTAGATATCCTTTTTCACATAGGTCCTTGTACACTGCATAACCCCCTATGAAGAATAAGTCCGCTCTCCCTTCCTCAGCGTAAATGGGCCATTTAGCTATATCCTCCTTTATGAACTCTATATCCACGATCCCATATTCCCTTGCAACACTGCTATTGAGAAATCGCTCCCTAAGAGCTGCCCCTTCTTCGGGGGCGAGCCTTGTCACAACTGTGAGCTTAACTTCCCTTGAAGGGGTCCTCGACATGTATTGATATATCAAGATCCCAGCTATAGAGGCCACTATTATAGCCACAATCATTATTAAAATTAAATAGTGCCTCATCGACCCACCGGTTATCATTGTAATGGGAAAAGAGGGTATTTAAGCAATTTTTCATAGCCATGAAAACGACGTTATCAATAATTTCCACGTAAAATAACGCCTTTAAAACTATCTTAATATTTTAGTTAGACATTGATGAAGTCGTATAAAGGGATAAACCGGGTCCCTTACCTGGCCATACAACCTCCATTTCAATTCAACAAAGCATTCGACCAAGTTATGGTGATCTCTATGTGGGTTAGAAACACGTTCATAGGCAAGTGGAGAACGATCTACTCCATAGGAGCTATGTTGAATTCTATTACATGGGGTCTCTACTTCTCGTTCACAAGGCGTTATTTAACAGTGGATTTGAAAGGAGGGATTGAAGCGATGCTCTTAATCACCGGCCTTGAATGGGGCTTAACGCTATTTGCGTCACTATCAGATAAATTATCCAGGATACTTGGCGATAGGAATGTCATACTTCTCGGTGTTAGTGGGTTTGTTTTCATGTTTTCACCAATATTCATTGACAAACCATATGTACTGGCATTCCCACTCAGCATGGCTAGTTTCACGTGGGCTATATCATGGCCCATCATACTCTCAGCCGTTTTCGTAGACACTGTAGATGCCTTTGGTAAAACATATAGCTATTTCACATTTGGAACGGGGATAGGGTTCAGCGTTGGCTCTATCCTCATGGGGTTTCTATTCAATAGTATAGGCCCAAAGGGTATCTCGGTGATAATGGGGCTAATGTATTTGACAACATACATATTGTTCACGCTCTTTTTCCCATCACACCGAGTCGCTAACAACGAGGCCCGTGATAGCGATGGACCGAGGTACAGGGATTTACTCAAGATATCATTCCCCTTCATGATATCCATATCTCTAAGTGTCTTTGCAAGAGAGCTTTTATTCGCAACAGCGCCTTACAAGCTAAACATGGAAATAGAAAGGGTTCTAGGCACTGATCACAGCGGCTTGGAATACGTGGTGTTCGGTATAGTATATGGTGGCGTGACCTCGATATTATCAATACCTGTGAGGATATTGTCAGGTATACTTGTCGATAAATACAGCCCTCTAAGTGTATATATCATCAGTGTTTTACTATATACCGGCCTGTATTGGTCATTTATGAAAACAAGTGGATTGATCTCCTTATTATTGTGGCAAATACCATTATTCCCACTACAAGACACATCTATCAATACATACATCGCTAAGCAATTTCCAGGTAAGAACAGGGCACTTGGATTTGGGATATCAATAGTGTTTAGCGCAATGGGCGGCTTGATGTTGTTACCTTTATTGGCTAATCCACGCCAGGACGTAGAGTTCCTGGGTTATTTGATCACAACTGTATCGGCATTCTCGATTATATTGGCTTATTTATCGAGAAAATCCTTGAATAAGCAATAACCCCCATCACACCGCGTCCGAGTAGTTATTTATAAACACAGATTTTATGATTTTATTTCCCATCACGTGTTAACCGGCTTTAAGCAATAAAATAACAGGTACACGGCCCTTGAAATATAGAGAACTGGTTTTACGTGGATAATTGACACTGGCTAGGCATTATTTCCAAGGAATACAGCATTTAATACCCCTTATTCTCATAGCATACTTCGGGTGTTGTGTTGTACCCCCGCTTTAACATATCCCCATTATGTATCGCCATACTGCTATGCTTATTGTGCCTGGTAATTGCATGTACACGCGTGTCCACGGGGCATTTCAGGGTCAATGAGATAATCACGGTCTACATAAGGCCTAATGGGGAAATAGAGCCCCTCTATGCGCCAATCATGATCACGGGGAATAATACATATGTCTTGTTAAAAGACTTTATGGGAAAAATCGTGGTTGAACGAGACAATATCATCTTAGATGGGAATTACAAAAGAATATCGGCACCGATAAATCTTGGCGAATTCCCCAATGGAGTGGAAATCAAGGGTAGAAATAACGTCTTGGTTAAAAACCTTATTGTAGAGAACTTCATTAACGGAATCTACGTGGAGAACTCAACTGGTATTGAAATAAGCCGTATAATCAGTAGGAGTAATAAATACGGGGTTATTATTAAATCGTCTCATGGCTGTGTGGTAACGAGTAGTTATTTCTACAATAACTCCTGGACCGGTATATCCTTGGCCAACTCAACCAATAGCATACTATCAAGTAACATCGTTCTCGAGAATAACTACGGTATATCACTCGAGCATTCTCACAACAACATGATAACATATAGCAACATCGTTAACAATACATGGGTTGGGATAAGACTATCAAATTCCAATAACAATACAGTGGAAAACAACGTCATAGAGAGCAACGCTGATGGGATCACGCTTTGGGGTTCAACTAATAATTTAATCGTGAACAATACGATTAAAAACAATAAACTCCTAGGGCTAGTACTGATGGATTCCCATGGTAATTTTATCTCAAGGAATTCCATGATCAAGGATAGCCTAGCCACCTATAGATCTTACGAGAACGTGGTTGTAAATAATACCGTTAACAATAAGCCACTGATTTACTGCGAAAACATTAGAGGGGGCGTTATAAGTGGTGAAGCAGGACAAGTGATCTTAAACAAGTGCTCAGAGTTGATCGTCGAGAACATCATTATAGATAACAGCGACATAGGAATTTTCTCTTTTGCATCAAGGGGCTTGTTACTCAGAAACCTGGTTCTACGGGGTAATGAAATAGGGATAGTTTTCGAGAGTTCCGGTGACAATGTAGTGGCAAACATAATAGCCGAGAACAATACACACGGCATCATAATAAACTACTCGGCTGACACCGTTGTGGAGAACTCGTTTCTAGCTAACAATAGAAACGGGTTGTTTATTCGATATTCATCAAGTATTCTAGTGAATAAGAATACTATAAAGAGCAATGTAAATGGCTTAAACCTCTACATGTCGGCTTTTAACACGATGTTGAACAACGTGATCCAGAGCAATAGAAAGGGGATCATAGTTTACCAATCATTTGACAATCTCATAGCTAACAACGATTTCATAGACAACGAGATCCATGTATACATTGAGAAAGGTGCCACAGGGAACAAGTGGGACATCGGCTATCCAGGTGGAGGTAATTACTGGAGTAATTATATATGTGTCGACGAGAAAAGCGGAGTCAACCAAGACGAGGAAGGCAGAGATGGTATATGTGATACGCCATATGTAGTGAATTATCCCCAGGATGTGGATAGGTATCCATTTCAAAGACCGCTTTTCGCTAGCCAAGTACCGGCAATTATTCAAACCAGCGAAGTCGTGGATAAGAATAAAACCATCACAGAGATACAACAATCACCATTGATCACCGCCTCCCCGTCAACGCCGTTCCATGTGGCCGAAAAAACCGGTGAAGATATATCAAGCACACATACCACATCCCATATCACTGAGAGAATATCCCAGACACCCATATCAAGTGTTCCCGGAGAGGAGGAGATAATCGATCACAAGTTATTACTTGCGATCTCGATAGCGATATCGATCATCGTTGCCATAGCCATAATAACTATATTACATATGACCAGGAAAATACATGGTTGATTAAATTGAAAAAACCAGACATGTAAATTAAATACCGTGATTAACCAAGCTCCTCTGTTTTCCTCTTTTTCACTGCCCTATCAAATACAACCCAGTTCCTATACCATTCCTCGTTCTCTTTTTTCAATAGCTCTAACACCATTTTAGTTAAATCCTTAGCTGAGATTTCCGTAACATTACCTTCGAGAAGCTTGGCCTCTATTATCCTAGCTATTTTCCTGGCAACATTTAGAGGGGCACCGGATTTCATACAACTAACCACGATCTTCTCGTAGGCAAATTCTTCTTTCCTACCATCTCTCTTTACGACATATATAGTTGACAACTCGATATCCCCATTGTTATAATACAAAACACTTGTATATAAAGCTATTGAATGGATATGTCCCTTGTTCAGGGGTATCGATTAACGAGGTGTTCAGGGTTCATTGAAAACCTTATATGGGTTTGTATTGAATTGTTTTTAACTACTTATGAGTAATAACTTTCAATTGGTTGAATTAGCCATGAATGAATACCTTTCACTAGTAATAACGATTGCATCTCCCCTTTACATTGTTGCCGCTATATTATACTCGTATAGGGCGATAAAGGGCCCTACGATCCCCGATATAGTGTTAGCAATTGATTGTATCTCCTATGATCTAGCAGTGTTTCTCGCGATCCTAGCGCTGTACTATAGATCACCAATCATGATATCCCCCGCTATAATTTTGGCGTTGTGGGCCTATTTGCTCGATATATATATATCGAAACACTTGATAGCGAGGGAGATAGGGGTTTGATAGAGGCTTTGCTATTCTGGCTTGGCTCACTAATGCTCATCGCCGGCGGTGTGTTTGACTTACTGGCGTCAATAGGGTTGATCAGGTTTCCAAATTTCTATGTAAGGCTACATGCCGCCACAATAGGCTCCATATACGGTGCTGTATTACCATTGCTTGGTATATCCCTAATAGCCCTAGGTGTCCCGGGATTACCAGGTAAATACGCGATAGCAGGGGGTTCGTTCATCACTGCATTGCTTATATTCATAGCATCCCCGATCGGGAGCCATGTATTGGCCTTAGCAGCGCATAAGTCTAGGAGTGTTGAGTGGAAACCCGTGAAAGACGCGTTAGAGGAGGATGGGCTTTGAGCTTGGTAATCATGATCATATTATTCAGTAGCTTGTTAAGCCTAGTGTTCACTTATTACGCCGTGACGGAGAGAGATCTGTTGAAGGCCGTAGGTTTCTCAGCTGGACAGAGCATAGCTTACAGCATAATACTACAGGCCTTCGCCGCCGTTGACGTGATCTTGGCTTATATAGCTGTGTCAGTTGGCATTTACACCGCATTATTGGTATATGTCGTGAGCAAAACCACTAGATACGATGGTGACCGCGTTGAATAGGAGAACCACGTTCTTATTAATAATATTGACATTAGACCTGGCAATAGCCATTGCATTGGCTTTCACGGGCCTGGTAACAACACCAGTTGATATAAAGCAACTGGGATTATTCTACATAGAGAACTCGTTTTTCGGAGAAATGTCAGCCATGACCCCTGAAGTGGTGTCATCGATAGTATGGGATTACAGGGGCCTCGATACCATATATGAGACAGCCGTTTTCTTCCTCGCTATAGTAGCTGGCCTCGCTGTTTTCGGGACCGTGGAAACTTCGAGCGGTGTTTCCAAGGGATTAACCAATCTCGCTAAGACAGCCACAAAGCTCATGAGCTTGTTGATAATATCCGTCTCAGCCTCTATAGCTCTTCACGGTCATTTAACCCCTGGTGGTGGTTTCCAGGGAGGCTCAGCACTCGCTGTGACACCATTGCTATTGATCCCGACTTTCTCCGTATATGAATTAGTCAATCGAGGAGTCACGACCACTAGGCTCATCGCTGCAAGGGGACTAGCATTGGCCTCTATCGGCTTGATCGCGTTATTGCCAGTGTTCAGGGGACTGGAGATCGCGACTAATACGAGGTTTTACCCAGCATATTTCATGGGGCAATTGATAAGTGGTAGCTTGTTCTTTTACAACATATTCGAATACCTGGCCGTAGCATCGGGTTTTGCCGCTATATTCCTCTATATATCTATACCGGAGAGATGCTTGGACGGGGAGATCAGCAGAGGTGGTGGTTAAGTGGACATGGCTTCTTCTATTGGATGGAGCGTGTTGTTGACAACACTTGGATTAAACATCCTCATAGCTATTTACGGCATAGTGTATGGTAAGACCCTGACCAAAAAGCTGATCTCGTTGACAATATTATCAGATACCGTGAACTTGTTCTTCATCTTCATTGGGTATAGATATGTAGTTCCATCTATTCCCCCTGTTTTAGTCGAGCTTAAGCCAGAATATATTGAATATCTTAAAGCCCATGGAGTCGACCCATTACCACAAGCACTGGTTTTGACCGGCATCGTGATCGGAATGGCCGTTAACTCCCTCATAGCGTTCGCCATAATACAGACATATAGGCTTGAAAAAACAGTGGATGCGAGAAAACTAGTGGGGCTTGAAACAATCGAGGTGGAAGAATGATAAAGGAGATTGCCGTGTTTATACTGGTATTCTCAGTATATATAATATACACTGGCAGTTTCACAGCGTACGACATGTTCACAGGGATTTTGATCAGCATTTTCATAAGCATGTACTCGGCTAGATTCCTCGTATCTAATGAGAGGAAATTAATGGATCCGAGGAGGGCTTTCACATTAATATATTACCTTGTGAAATACATGGTGATCATTGAATTGAGAGCCCACATAGACGTGATCAAGAGGATCTTCACCATGGATATAAAACCCGGCATAGTCAAGATACCGGTGAGATCTACGACTGAATACGGGAAATTACTGGTGGCTATGTCGATCACCAATACTCCCGGCACCGTGGTTGTCTATGAGAAAAACGGGTATTTCTATGTCAACTGGATATACGTGAAGACGTTTGAACCTGAAAGGGCTTACACAGAGATTAGCTCCGAGTTCGAGAAATATGCGATCAAGGTGTTCGAATAGATGTCATTCCCATCCCTACTCGGCCTCATACCGTTCATACCAGTAATAGGGGCTTTCACAGCGCCCCTGATATACCTAGTCAAGAGGTCTAGATCTCTCATATTAACATATGGCTTCGTAATGAGTGCCCTAACACTCGCGATCTCGGTGTTAGAGGCCATTGCCGTGTTTTCCTCGAATAAACCATATATGTATAATGCCGGTGGATGGCCGCCCCCTATCGGCATATCGTATCTCGGCGATAAACTGAATTTAACCATGGTGGTTTTGACATCTCTTATAATCACTCTTATATTTCTCTATAGCTTTGACTACATATTTGATGACGGCTATCCATGGTATGCAGTGTTGTTACTAGGAGCTGAAGCAGGGCTACTCGGAGTGATATTGACGGGTGATGCTTTCAATCTATTCGTAATGCTCGAGGTTACCGCTGTATCCGCTTATGGACTGGTCATGTACTATAGAAACAGGCCCTCAGCCATTATCTCCGGGTTGAAATATGCATTCATAGGCGCAATGGGCACGGTTCTATATATGCTTGCATCGGCGATAATGTATAATACCTATGGGTCGTTGAACCTAATTGACATAGGGTTGAAGACGCGTAATCTACAAGGCACTTCACTTATGACCAGTGCTGGCATAAGGGGTTCCCAAATAGCAATAGGCCTAATACTGGTCCTCTCATTCTGGGCCTTTAGTATAAAAAGCGGTGTATTCCCCAATCACTTTTGGCTACCCGATGCGCATCCAGCAGCCCCTACACCGATATCCGCATTACTGAGCGGATTAGTTGTTAATACAGGAGCCATTGGGCTTTACAAGGTGTTTTACCTATTGTACTCCAATGTCCAGGGCAATGTTGTAAACGCTGTATCAGCCATAATCGTATTTACCGGAGGAGTATCGGCCATACTCGGAGGGTTAATGATGATCATACAAAACGATGTCAAAAGACTCATAGCTTATTCCACAGTGATGAACACGGGCTTCATATTCATGGCCATAGGGACATGTTCCCATATAGGTATCGAGGCATTCGCATATTACATGATCATTCATTCCCTGGCCAAGACAACGCTGTTCTTAACAGCTGGGTATTTGATAAAGACGGCTAGATCCCGTAACATTCTTAAAATAGCCGGCATTGCATCTAGAAACCCTATTGTGGCGTTCTCCACGATCTCGTCGATATTGACACTTGCAGGAATACCTCCATACCCGGGTTTCATGGCCAAATTATTGCTCTATGACGCGTTATTCAAATATAGTTTACTCGCGGCAATGGCGATGATATTAGCCAGTGCAATAGGGTTGATATCGTATATGAGGCTATTCTATATAACCCTGATATCGCCGCCCATGGTGACAACGGGTATTGACATGCCACGTGGAACCATATGTCTATTGATCTTGTCCTCCCTTTTGTTGGTTCTAGGAATGTTCTCAACGTTTACACCTCAATTCCTCGATAATATATTGTGGAATATAGTAGGCCAGGTCGCGGATCCGGTTAAATATATAATTGATCTATCCAAGTATATTATACGATTTTCATGAACTATCTAGATATAGAACCATAACTATATAATTAATCATGTCATGAGTATTTTTACATCTCTATATGCATATATAACAATATATATAAAGGAGTACATAACAAAACAGATTATGGCGTTGATAGGTATGCTTATATGAGATTTGCATTGATGTGCAAGGAAAAACCAGCTTCGATTAATACCAAGATAGCAATAGTGGGTGCTGGGCCAGCTGGTTTAGCTGCTTCTGGGTATTTAGCGTGCCAGGGATATGAAATAGATGTGTATGATAAACTACCATTACCAGGGGGGTTAATGCTCTTCGCTATACCACCTTGGAGGATACCTAGGGAAAATGTTTTAACAGGTGTGAAAGAGCTTGAAGAGAGATTTGGTGTCAAGTTCTACAACAAGGTGAAAGTATATACTGGTGAGAGCACGGGTGAAGAAGGCGATATGTTTGTCGAGAAACGAATACCCCTCGAGGAATTGGTCGAGAACTATCACGCCGTGTTGATAGCATCGGGTACATGGGCATCGAAAATACCGAAAATACCTGGCATAGAGGCTAAAAACGTCCTCACCGCGCTTGAATACCTATTGCACTTTAGACTATACGAACTAGGCTTATCATCCCATCCTCCACTAAGAGGTAAACGCGTAATAGTAATAGGCGGTGGATATAGCGCCGTGGACGCGGCTGAGCAAGCGGTGAGAGCTGGTGCAGAGGTGATATTGGCTTATAGAAGGACCATTAGAGAGGCGCCAGCAGGGTTATTTGAAATGGAGAGAATTAAGAGAGAAGGAGTTCATTTATTGGAGCTTGTCAGCCCCGTGGAGATGATCGTGGAAAACGGGTATTCCAAGGGTGTTAAATTCCAGAGAATGAGACTGGGGCCAGCGGATAAAACGGGTAGGCCTCAGCCAATCCCGGTCCCCGGTAGCGAATTTGTACTAGATGCGGATCTAATAGTGTTTGCCACAGGGGAAACACCGACTCCTCCGTTCCAACCAAGTGAGGATATTTTGAAAAAACTAAACATAGAGCTAAGTGAAGATAGAACCATCGTGGTGAACAGAATATATCAAACAAAGAATCCAAAAGTATTTGCAGCCGGGGATATCGTTAACGGGCCCACGAGGATAGGCCCCGCTATAAAGAGCGGGCTTTACGCCGCTCGTTTCATGCATAATTGGCTTCAAGCAGTCATCGTCAAAACATCTCCATCCCCGAGGTGAGATCATGGTTGATTCCAGGACCAGATACCTGAGGATAATAGACCTCGGCACATGTATTGGGTGTGGTGCCTGTGAAGCTGTTTGCGATTTTCTACATGGAGGTAAACCATTCATAAGAGTGTATAGGACAAGTATAGGGATAGATGTACCCGTGTCTTGCATGCACTGTGCAAAAGCCCCATGCATCGATGTATGCCCTACAAGCGCCATGAAAAGGGATGAGAAAGGAGCTGTATACGTTGATGCGAGTAGATGTATTGGTTGCTTAGCCTGTTTATATGCATGTCCATTCGGCATACCTGAATTGGACGGGGAAATGAGGGTTTCAACGAAATGTGATCTATGTAGAGATCTCAGGAGCCAGGGCATTGACCCCGCTTGTTACTCCATTTGTCCAGCCGGCGCAATACTGTATGGAGAAGAAGTATTCGTGTTCCAAGCATCTAAGAAAAAAGTAGCAGAGATCATGGCTAAGGCCAGGTTCGAGGCATTGGGGTAGGTCAATTCAAGGCAACGCATAACAAACAGGTGTCGTAATGAATAATTATACATTGATGGCCATGATATACACGAGCTCATTGGCATTGGTGTGTATTTCAGGCATTGTACAACGCGGTAAATACTTGTTAAAGGCAATTGGTTACTTGTCATTAGCGATATTGATATATCTAATGCATAATGCGTATAGCTTAATAGATCCTTTCTCCTCGATACTTGGATTGGCAACTTTGGCGCTGGGTTTTTGGATAAGTTTCTACAGTGACAAGTACTCTCTCATGGAATCTTATGGTAAAGGTCTCACTATATACATAGATCTCTACATATTTTCGTTGACAACGGCATTTATATCGCCAAACCTGGTGTTATTTGCCACATCATGGGCATTGGCTGAGATAATATCATATATTCTCATAAGGATCGGCGAAGAACACTCGATAGATGGCACGTTGAGGGCGTCAAGGGGTTTCTTATTCACAACTACCTTGTTTTTCGAGTTCTCTGTTTTCACGCTTTTAATAATATCCATATCCGTTTTTGCATCGCTGATCTCGTTGAATAATATATGGATGCCCTTTGTAAAACTAGTTGAAAACCCCATTTCCATCACACCCGTTTTGTTGCCAATCCTCATGACTGGATTCCTGACTAAGATCGCCACTGTGCCGTTTCATTTCTGGTTACCAAGCGCTCACGCCGTTGCGCCAGCTCCTGCATCAGCCTTGTTAAGCGGTGTTAGCACGGTGCTTGGTTTCTATGGCTTGTACAGACTCTTAGGCATTATCGACGTATCCCTCTATAGGTATTTCATCTCATTGGCGCTAAGTGTTATGGGTTTTCTCACAGTCGTATATGCGTACATATCGATAATTAACCAGAGAGATGGTAAAAAACTGTTAGCTTATTCAACAATAGCGACTAATGGGTTCATATTAATAGTGTTTTCCATGTACTTGTTAGAGCCGGGCACGTTGAGCACGGCTGTATTTATGTTAGGGATTTTAATGCACATGGCCTATAAGACGACGTTGTTCTCTGACATGGGGTTGATCGAGGTTTCAACTGGCACTCGTTACATATATGGATTGGGAGGTCTCGGTAAATATTTCACTAAATCCTTGCCTGGGACGTACCTAGCCTTGTTTACATTGCTAGGAGTTCCGGGTACTATTGGTTTCATGAGCAAGGCTCTCTCGATCTACGTCTCCCTGACACAGTTACTGAGTAGCCATAGAGCTGAGCTCTTCTTGACAATCGCAGGGATCTCGGCATATGTGATCATATCGTCCATAATAGCCTTGAAATACATGAGTATCTACATGCCATCAACGAAAATGATATATCCAGGCATTGTGAGAACCCCGCCTCTCGACATGCAGTTCGCCATACTCATCCTTGGATTGGCGAACGTGTTGTTCCAAGTCTTTATGATTGCCTTTTCGTTCCCATGGACACTGTTATTTATCAGCTCAATTCTATCACCAATAGCTGTGCTGTTTGCCTTGACCCCTAGACTATTGATCTTCATTGAAAAGGCGAAGATCCATGGTGCCCATTGAGGGATCATTGATAAAGATAGCGCATATCTCCATAACGTTACTGGGTTCATTCATAGTTGATTGGAACACTAGACTGAGCAAATTACTGAGAATCATTGGATATTCTATTCCGATATTATTTGTATTCCTATATATAGACCAGGTGTTTCAGTATCAATTATGGCTTGTCGTGTTCTCATCGTTCATATCAATGGGTATAAGCATACATTGCCAGGGATATTACAGGGTCCTATATGGTTTAGCCAGGTATCCTCAGTTAATAGTGGACATGGTGCTTGTGGCGATTAACATGTTCTTACTCAGCACGCTGTTGATCGAGGTGTTCATAATGTGGTTTATCCTCGATTTCCTAATCATAATATTGATCCTAATGGAGAAAGGGAGTGAGAATTACCATGTAGCTATCACGTATTTAACTCTCTGTGTATTGCCCAGTGATATCGCCCTTCTCACTTTATGGGCCATTGAAAGCGTGGAACATGGTTTATCAACGCCTCTATTCACAAGCTTGGTGGAATTGGCGCGAAATCCTATCAAAGCACCCTGGTTCATGGGATTACTTGTTTTCTTCGGGTTCACCGCTAAACTGGCTCAATTCCCATTACACATGTGGTTGCCAATAGTGCATACAGAGGCACCATCACATGGATCCGCCATATTGAGTGGCCTCGTGGTCTCGAAATTAGGGGTTTTCGTGCTATTGCTTTCAACCCTGTTAATATCGATACATCCATTGGTTTACATTATCGCGTTGATTCAGGGCATTATCTCGTCTTTCTATGGTTTCTTCGCTGCGAGTCTTCAAAGGGATTTAAAGAGGATAATGTCGTATAGCTCGGTTGGATATAGCGGGATCTTAACATTGTTGATAGGTATGAGTGGGCTCTATGGACTCGAGTTAACCGGGTTAATACTGCTCTATGTTATATATCATGGCGTTGTAAAAGCACTGGCATTTATGAACATAGGGCTAGTTGAGCAATTGACAAATACCCGCGATGTCTATAAACTCGGCTATATTGATTTCATGTTACCAGAGGCAGGTGTGTTGTGTTTTATAATAGTTTTAAATTTTATCGGGCTACCTCCCACGGCCGGTTTCATAGCTAAGGCCGGTTTATTGTTAACAATACTTAGCAATATTGGGAAAATGGGGCTTTTCACTTCAGCGTTGATCCTCGCGTTAATTGGGGCGATCTCAGTGTTCTCGGTATTATATAGTGCTAAGCTACTCTCATCATATACATCCGATTACACAAAGATCTTGAAACCGGCTTTACCAGTGCCAAGAGAAGAATTGATAAGTGAGGTCTATTTAGCAATGCTTACATTATTGGTTCCATTCGCTTTATCAACACTGATCAATTTGCCAGTGATATTGTATATCATATCAATTTTATCAATCCCTCTATTGATTTTTTCAATAATTCATCGAATCAGGGTAAGGGAATTAGAGATCAGTTATTGGCTCTCAGGTGTTGAGATGTGATATCCCACTTGAGATCATCAGTTGTAAAATGGCTTGAAAACGTGATAGAGAAAGCTAGGAGAAATATAGACCAGGTGAAATTCTCCTATACACTAGTGGCAGAGAAAATCACTAGTTTAGGGGAAATATTCTTCAAATATATCTCAGCTCTCTCCAATAGGTTAACCATGGTCCTGGATAAGATACAGATAAGGTTGATCGAACCGATGATCATGGCATCGCTCTGGTTCGGGCTCATATCATTGATCATAATATTGATGGTTGTTCTTGGAGGTGGTTGATGTGATTATTGAACTGTTATTGCTACTCAGTTCCTTGCTCCCGGTAATATATGATGGCATTGAAAGAAAGATCAGGGCATTTGTTCACACGAGAATAGGTCCTTCGATTTTACAAACACTCTATGATTTATTGAAACTTATGGTGAAAAAGCCGGTGGTTTTACACACAATTCCATATTATATCTACGTTATGACCTTGTCATTGATATGCTTATTTCTATCCCAATACATGGTGTTGAACGGTGTTTTCTATGGTGATCTGCATTACATAATGTTGGCGGTGGTATTTTTCACAGTGGCACATGCATCTACGATTTTATCGCCATTGGTATTGCCAAACCCCTATAGCCAGATAGGGGGTGCTAGAGAGATCTTTATATCCCTTGTGAACGAGCCTTTCCTATTAGCTGGATTTGGATTACTTATTCAAGGCCTTAGAGACGCCTTCCTCGATATTGGTGGTAATATATTGATCAAATCAATTCGCTTAGCTTTGATCTTGTCGATGTTGGCGCTATGCATATATACCTCCTCTAGAAGAACCCCGTTCGACCTCGGAGAGGCTGATCCAGAGCTGGCATCTGGGATCGCGGTGGAGCTCAGTGGACCTATCTTGGCTTTAACGCATTACGCCACATTGTTAACCAGGTTTATTGGACCAATGCTCGTGATAGGTCTATTGATAACAGTATTCACTGGCGGAGGGTTGATGGCCACAGGGTTATTGATGATCTCAACTCTCCCGGCTTGGATACTCTACGCTATACCATCTATGTTACTGGGGAGGACTAGAATAGACTTAGCGGTTAAATCGTTTTTCAAAATATACCTCGCCCTATTCGTATTGATCGTTTTATTGGCCATGATAGGTGATTGAAATGAGGTATATCGATAACTACGTGAAACTATTTGAGAGATATGGTGGGAAAACCATTGCTGAGAAAGACCTCGTACAAGCGATAATACCGGTTGAAAACCTAGTTGAGGTTTCCTCGAGGATCTTTAATGAAATGGGCGCCATGTATAGGACGTGTATTGGAATGGATGAGAGGCCTTTAAATGGCCTTTTCTCCATAATACACGTGTTCACGGATAACAGGGCAGGGCTTTACATATCTGTGAAGACCTATCTCGACCCGGATAAACCAATAGCCCCAAGCATATCTAAGGAAATACCCGCTGCTGAGTGGTGTGAACTTGAGACCAGGGATCTCCTCGGCATTGAATTCGAAGGAGTGCGAGAAGGTAGATTGGTTTTGCCTGATTGGTGGCCCCGTGATATTTACCCATTGAGAAAAGATGTTGAGTATAGTTTTAGACCGACACCACAGGTTCACTACGCGAAGTTCGTCAAACCCGTTGAGACAGGGATTGTGCCTCTAGGTCCATATCACCCGGCGTTACATGAGCCAGAGTATTTCGAGCTATACGTTGAGGGCGAAAAAATCGTGGATGTTAGATACAGGGGTTTTCACGTACACAGGGGGATCGAGAAATTGGCTGAATCCCGTATGAGTTATCAACAAGTATGTTTCCTAGCTGAAAGGATATGTGGTATATGTGGTTTCGAACACAGCACTTGTTACGCGCTCGCTGTCGAAAAAGCTGGGAAACTCGAAGTCCCTGAAAGAGCTCAATTCATAAGAGGCGTTGTATTAGAGATCGAGAGGATACATAGCCATTTACTCTGGCTCGGCGTGATATTTCATTTACTAGGCTATGACACGGGCTTCATGCATACCTGGAGGATCAGGGAGAAAGTCATGTACTTGGCCGAGCTATTAACGGGGAGTAGGAAAACATATGGCATAAACATAATTGGCGGTGTTAGGAAAGATGTAAGCGAGGAGAAAAAACAAAAAGTCATTGAAAACCTTGCCGAGCTCGATAAGGAGTTCGCCCAGGTGATAGATATAGCGCTAAGCGTTCCACAGGTTAAAAAAAGGCTCAGCGGCACCGGTGTATTATCCAAGAAAGACGCGTTGAAACTATGTGTTGAGGGGCCAGTGGCGAGGGCCTCTGGTTTGAATGTAGATGCTCGGAGAGATCTTCCATATGCTTCATACAAATACGTGTATTTCAAGATACCCGTTTATACAGAAGGGGATTGCTTGGCGAGGGCCTTGGTTAGGATAGATGAAATACGGGAATCTATTAACATTATACAGCAATTACTAGACACTATGCCAAAAGGGCCTATATCGCTGGATACATATGAGATCCCAGAGGGGAGAGTTGGAATACAAGTAGTGGAGGCTCCTAGGGGTGGAAATGTGCA
Organism: Desulfurococcaceae archaeon; assembly: GCA_038824035.1. Lineage (GTDB taxonomy): Archaea > Thermoproteota > Thermoprotei_A > Sulfolobales > Desulfurococcaceae > UBA285. The sequence goes on along the minus strand of JAWBBW010000009.1, from coordinate 7,685 downwards.
TTACGTAGTCACTGGTAGGGGGAGGCCATATAGATGGCGGATCCGGGCTCCCACTTATAGCAACATACCTGCTCTAAGAGTGATGTTGAAGGATCAGCCGCTTGCCGACGCCCCTCTCATAATTGCCAGCATAGATCCTTGTTTCTCTTGTACAGACCGTATATTAGTTTTGAGTAAAAAACCATAGGTGTCCAGCATGGAAAAGGTCTTGAAACCGGTTAAAATAATAATCGTGGCTGGCAGAGTTAAGCGCATTACGAGGAAATACCCCGAAGAACCCCCATTATTGACAAGCGAATTCAGGGGTTTAATAAGAATAGATCCAGCCAAGTGCACTGGGTGTGGTGCATGTGTGAGAGCGTGCCCGCCCAACGCATTGGATATCGTTGATATGGGGGATAAGATCGTCATAAAGTATTTCATAGGTAGATGTATATATTGCTGGAGATGTGTGGATATATGTCCTGTCAAGGCGATAAAGGGGACAAGGGAATTCGAATTAGCAACTGACAATATCGATGACCTATATCACAGCGTTATACACTCCAAGACAAGGTGCGTGACATGTAACAGGGGATTTGCCACGATCAGGTTGACGAGGTGGGTTATAGAGAACTCGCCCATAAGTGAGGAGTATGTCCATAAATGTCCATCTTGTAGGAGATCGGATTTCGTGAAAACGCTTTCAAGAAGAAAAGGAGGTGTTTAACACGGCTTTCTCAAAGAAAAGCATATGGGTATTCCACTTGAACACAGGTGGATGTAATGCATGCGACATAGAGATATTAGACGCTCTCACGCCGTTTCATGACGTGGAGAGATTTGGGGTTAAACTAGTCGCTAGCCCCAGGCATGCCGATATAGCATTACTAACTGGGCCGGTGACAGCGGAATCTCTGCCCAAGGTCATAAATGCGATCAAGGCTATGCCAAGACCCCGTTTCATAGTGGCGATCGGCTCATGCGCCGTGGGGGGAGGTATATGGCATGACACCTATTCCACAATCGGGGGCATAAGGGGTTTAACAGAGATATTGAAAAAAGAGGGTGTCGAAGTTGACGACATATACTACGTGCCTGGATGCCCTGTTAGACCTGAAGCATTACTTTACGCGATTTTATTGATCAAGGGGCTCGTGGCCAAGAAAATTAAGAGAGAGGACCTAGTTGCTGAGTGACGTGGAGATATATCTATGTAGATATGAACACGTGGAGAGCGCTTACTTGAGACACTTTGTCTGCAATATCTCATATTGTAATCTACTCGGTGAAGAATCAGTGAGGAGAGTTGAGGAAATCATTGGAAAGGATTTGTTGAACGAATTATTGAAAAACAAAGAAGTCATTATAACAGATACACACATCATGAAAGAGGTTTTGACGAGAGAGCCGGTCATAGGCGAATACCTTGTTTTAAAGAAAAAGACGTGAAACCCGTTTGAAAATAATGGCCATATGCTTAATCCGTTGTTATCTATTTCACGCGAAGGTGAATCATCTCTACTCCTCTATTTTCACAACCCTGTTGAAAGACGCGGTGATTGAGTATATGATTGAGAATCCCAATATACATAACACCAGTATTCCCGCATCGAGTCTAAGTCTCCACGTGACCCCGCCTATGTTGACGGATTCTTCTAAAACCCCAGTGCCCAGTATATTTACAATGATCAATAGACCTGTTGTGGTCAATAACGCCTCGAAGACAGGGGCTAATGGCTCCTTGACGATAGAAGCTATTATACCCAGTGCTGTGAAGAACCCTAATAAGAAAAACATGTAAGGGGACCATGTGATCCACGTGGTAATGGCGAGTTCTGTTCCAATAACGGTCTTCGCAATCTTCGGTATGATCACCACGAACATTATGTAATACAACACCCCTTCGATCACTCCAAGCACGATCTTGGATATCACAGATCTAGACACTTTCATCACCTGGATAACTCAAGTGTTAATTTATAAATACCGAGTATGTTCACCTCAACTCTCCTAACACCTATTTCGAGGTCGTTCCTGGTTAATGTAATCTCTTTCTCGGTTACTCCTTTGACAAGGTTGTTTAATACGATCTCCTTGTTCCCAATCACCAGCCTTAGTTCTTTCAATGAAATAGAGGAGCAATAGTTTATTCGCGTTACAACCCTGTATTGATCCTCATTGATTTGTTCGATCTCCTCGCTATGTATAGATAAACACCCCGGGTTTCCAATGAAATCGTTTATGAATATTATAAGCGGGGCGATTAACGCTATGATCACTATTACCAGGGATACCAACAAAGCATATTTAAACGCTGAGAACATCTCACGCGTCCCTATTATTTAATGGACTGAATGCCATACCTTAGGAATATGCTACCAGCCCATACCATTATTCCAAGAAACCCTAGTCTAATAGCTATGTCAGCCAATGTCCTGACAAGTGAAATAATGGCCATGTCAACGGATCCACTCGTTATCTCTGGTAATTTATATCCATGGAAAGATATGTAAGCAGTGATAGCTGCAATGATGATCAAGACAGCCCCCATTATGATCAATGCTATACCGGTGTATTTGTGAATTGGCTTTGACTTTTCAGACAATTTCACACCCCACTGGAGATCTACCTCCTAATTTCTTACTAACTAATATATATTTTTTCATTGATCTAGCTTTAATGTTCTTTTAATTCCACGTCCCAGGGAAGATCATAGGTATATTCGATGAAGACTGTGAGGACTTCGAAGTCAAAAGTTAAAAAAAGATATTATTTTTAAGTCCATTTAAGTATCTCCGTCAATCTCTCTTCTGGCTGTGTGGGCTTGGTCAATAAACTCACTGCGATCATGGCTATTAATGAGACCAATGCACTCCTCACATATACTAACTCGTACATCTCTATCTGTGTTAAACCAAGTATATTCACCATTGACATCGCTATACCAGCCACCATTCCAGCCAAAGCCCCTTCCCTAGATGCCCGTTTCCACAACAACCCCACTACCAATGGCATGAAACACCCTGATGTGTAGAGGTCGTATGAATATATCAGTAATTCTATAATGCCCCTAACAATGAACGCCGCGATCAATGAAAAAGACCCTATTACAATTGTAATTACTATGGATAGCTTGACCATTTCTTTACCAACGACTTGTTTGTTTAACCCATAGTAGAAATCCCTGACTACGTGAGATGTCGCTGCAAGTAGCAATGAATCAGCAGTGGACATTATAGCCGCTAATACAGCCGCCATGAACAACCCACCCATCACCGGGCCAAACACCGTCAATATCAATTTCGGCACAGCTGTTCTAGGGGAATTCGCCAAGCTCAATGGGTCATTGGATATAGCCAATGCCGCCATACCCGCTATTGGCGGTAGAAATGACAACGCAATTAGAAATATACCCGAGATCAGCGATGCCCTTATAGCGGTTTTTTCATCCTTGGCTGCGAATAGTCTCTGATAGAAATCCTGGCCTATTAACGTATACATGATCGTGGCCATGAGTGTCAACATTATCATGGGCAATCCAGGCGAAGCGATATCTAGGTATGAGCTCGGCGGTTTCTCCAAGACACCAGTGGAGTACATGTTGCCTAGTCTACTCGCAACTCCAGCTAAACCTCCTGCACGTTGTAGTACTAAGAGAGTTGCGATTACGACACCGAGTGATCCTATAATTATCTGGGCTAGGTCAGTCAGTGCAACCGCCCAGAGACCTGACAGAGCGGTGTATGTTATGAAAATTATTGCAGACAACGTGGCGCCCCATGCCCAATCCAGCCCCATGGCTTCGAATAACGCGCCACACGCCACTATTTGCGCCCCAGTAATCCCGATCAACGCTAATAGTGACAGAGACGCCGCGATCAATTGTACTACCTTGCTACGGTACCTCATGTAAAGCAACTCGGGAACTGTATACACTGCCAATAACCTGGCGAGCTTGGCGAATGTTATAGCCAATAAAGCCAACCCTAGGCCACAGGCAGCGCCATACCAGAAACCGCCAATACCGTACTTAACACCCCATGAAGCTCCTCCGAGGACGAATCCCCCACCATAGTGTGTCGCGGCCAATGTAGCAGTTGCCAATACGAGGCCAAGTCTCCTACCAGCTAAGAGGTAGTCGTCTATTGTTTTAATGTATTTCTTGGCCCAGACACCTATGCCCAACATCAACACTAAATACGCTGTTATTATCACCCATATGGCTAGTGTTCCATATCGTTCACCGACCTGTAGTCTCCTTTATTAATCGATCAGATTTATAAATCTTTCCCCAAAACATCGCGAGATCTATATTGAACCAATTTTCCCTAGCCAATTCAATACCCTTTGCCCTAGATCACTATTCCCATTCTCGTAGATAACAATTCCTTGTAGGGTTCTCGAATTAGGATAAAACCTCTTCATATCATTGAGTATCTTCCCCCTACCCATCCACCGCGAGTGATATCCTGGATATAAGCCTAGTATTCATATTGCACTTACATACAGGTATACAAAAGGCCTTAACAAACGAAGCTGTACTGGTTTTATACGTTATGAATGCCCTTATCTATGCCTTAACCATTGTCGATAACAAGTGATAAAACCCCATACCTATCAACGCTGTCACTGGCAATGTGAAGATCCACGATGAGATGATCAAGGCCACTAACTTCAAGTTTAATCCCCCCTTTCTCCCCCCGTATTTAGCTACCCCTACACCTATCACACTTGCAACTGTTATGTAAGTGGTAGACACTGGTATACCGAAACCAAACAATGCATAGGGTATCGTGGTGAACAACCACGTTGAGAAGGCGATATAAGTGAAGATGAGAGAGCCCCTATGCTGTCAAGCCTTGTTATCCTGTAACCAATGGTCTCCACGACATATTTGCCCATCACTAAGCCGCCCATTGCTATGAATATAGCCGCGTACAGGGCCAAGGCTATTGTTGAATAAGATTCCCCAATATTTGAGCCTATTATAGCCACATACACGCCTGTTGCATTGGCTACATCGTTTGCGCCGAAGCTATAACCACTGAAAAAGACGAAGAGCGTTGCAAGATATGTTACTAGTTTTTCATTCAATCTCCCAGATCTATGGAGCTTGTTGAGGAATGTGTAAACACCAATGACTAGGAGTAATGCTAGTAAAGGGGATAAAACCCAGCTCGTAATTATTCCCTGAACAACGCCTAGATTAATCCACCTAGGATCGCCTGTTTTGTGAATTTGTGCCAATCCAACCCCGAGCACACTGCTTGTTGCCGACTGAGATGTGGATACTGGAAGACCCATTAAACTGGCTAGGAAAACCCAGAAAGTAGCTGTGAGAGATGCCGAAACAGCGCCTACTAGGTCAAGCCTGGGTACAATGCCCTTGCCCAATGTCTTCATAACCATGTGGCCTTGTATCAAAGCACCTATCAAAACACTTGTTGAGAAAAGTAACACTGCGTTTCTATAGCCCAGGATACCGCCTCCCACCGCGACTCCGATCACATTTGCCATGTCGTTTGCTCCAATCACAAATGCATACATGGCTGCCAATGTCAATCCTAGATATATAAGCAGGCTATCCATATCTAGCACCGATTTTATACATCGGGGTTGGTTTCAATACCCTTGAGATCCCGTGTTTTAAATGATCACAAGGTGAAGTCCTAGGCCATGTTATCAACGCGCAAGCTATGTTATCACTTAACCTATATCGTTTACCACGTATACATGGTTGTGGATTTAAAAGACAAGTAGTTCTTACGTAAACACGGTGATGTAGTTGAAAAAGGTCATATACACGGATAAAGCCCCGAAACCCATTGGTCCATATAGCCAAGCCATATGTATTGATGGATGGCTTTTCATCTCGGGCCAAATACCTATAGATCCCTTGACAGGGTCTGTGATTAAAAGCGATTTCAGAGCACAGGTTGAAAGAGTGTTGGAAAACTTGAAAGCGATAATCGAAGCAGCAGGCGGTTCTTTGAGAGATGTTGTCAAGGTGACTGTGTTCTTAAAGGATATCGCGAAGTTCAATGAATTCAACGAAGTGTATTCAAGGTATTTCAGTGAAAACCCACCAGCTCGGAGCGCTGTGGAGGTTAATAAATTACCGAGAGACGTCGACGTGGAGATAGAGGCCATAGCGCGTCTCAGCGATTGCCCGGGTTGATGTATTATGAAAACATGGTTTCCTCTGCATTAATTAACTCAGTACACGACCTCATATATCTCACTCATTTTCTCCCCATATATTCTGTGGAAAAGAGCCCTGATCACCTTTCTTCGTATTTCACGGTTTTCCACAATTGCTTTGCGCACTCTCTCCCTACACTTGCTATTTATCTTCTTGGAAACCAGGCAATTGAATTCTTCGAAACAAACCCCTATATTAATGCACAGGTTCCTTAACAACAGAATCACTGAGGATAAGTAATAACCAGTATCATATAGATATTTCTCCTTGCCCAGATCAGTTATAATCCTCTTTTCTCTACGCAGAATCAACGCTACGGTGAGTACGAGTGCTGGTGCAATGAATATTCTATAATCATATCGTTCATCGATCTCGATGAGGGCTTGTAGTATATACCTTGAAGGGTTAATTGCCATTGCCAAGAACTCTCTATATGTGATGTTGTTGGCCAATGCCTCGGATAAATCCACTAACCCCAACCTATATTTACCTGCCTCCATCAATACCAATAAATGATTTTTACCACTACATAGTTCCTCGAAGAACAATGCCTCGATGAAAACCAGGTATGGGTTATACTCCACTATAGGTGTTAACGCGGCATTTGTCACAATAGATCCATCGCCCAATATGAACACCTTTGACCCTGTTTGCAAAACACACAGTGAGCCAACCGCTACATCGCCTACAACGCCCTTGGTCCAACATGTATTGTTCCCGGAGATCTCCAGTGGCGAAGCATATGCTAATCTCAGGTTAAACCGGTAATTACCGACATTGATAGAGCCCGAGACTATTGCAGAACCATCTTCGTCTCTGATGTAGTTGAAACTATTTATCACTACTGGTACTTCAAGGACCTTTAATACATCGTTTCCATAAACCCCCTCATCCATCAACACCAGATTAAAACCCCTGTCCATGACCATGCTACGTATAGTGGCTAGTTCATCCCTTGAATAAGGCTTCTCCGGGGAAACGATGAACAACACCTTACAGGTATCTCTAACCCCTTTGTCAAAAGACTTGCTGATCAACCCTCTCCAATCGGTAATCAATAACACCTCGTTGCCTAATTCCGAAAGATATTCAGAGATAATGGATGTGCCATCCCAGTACTTGTTGAGCGGAGAGGCCCCTCTGTACACGACACCTGGCACATTCCCCTCTACCGCGATGAGGACGATCATCGCAATCGCTATTAATAGGATAATTCTCCTCAAAACATCTCACCAATACCTTGGAAATATATGCTCGTCGAACACGCTCAACGAGTTTAAACCTCACTTCATTAATAGGTCATTAAAATAGACTTTTATCAATCTTGCCGTAATCATCCCTCGAGGGATCAATAGTGCAAAACAGGAACATAATTAAACCATTACGTGGTTTAAATAAGGTGACCTATAAAAGAGTGTTTTAGCCGACAACTATGTTATTGCTGGTGAGAGTCGTGGATAAATACGTGTTGATGATAATTGTAATGGCCATGATCTTGGCT
>JAWBBW010000008.1:0-54762 GCA_038824035.1 Desulfurococcaceae archaeon | reverse complement strand
ATCGCGTATGCTCTTTGGAGATCTCTCGCCCAGCCAGCCCATACAAGCCAATAAGGTGTTACCAAGTAATTGGCCAAAGACATGACCGCTACGCGTGCCATGGCGGCAATCGCCACGGCTATTGTGGCGACCACGGCCTCACCACGTTTTCCATGAAACCTCTTAAGAGCTAACGCTAGTGGTGTGAACGTTGATAACTCGGCCAAGCACTTCATCGCCATACCTATCGGGTCTGAACCCATGATAACGGGTATAACGTAGTAAATTGGCAAAACACTATAAGCCGCCCGGAGATCTATGAACGCTATAACAGCTAGTGGAACACCCGACACATCGTATTTTAAGAACGGTGCTGGTGGATATGGGAAATCGAAAAATCTCAGGATCACAGCTAGTGCGGTGAGGGCTGTCACCATGTATACGCTGGGAATGGACTTGGCCATATTGTTCACCCCCTTTCTCAGCCTCTTTGAATAATGGCGAATCTTAAAAGTCAAACGGCGTCGTTAAGATTATAACACCCTATCTTCATAGCTACTTGATTACTCGGTATCACACTTTGAATGACTACTTCTACTTAGAATTCCCCAAGTCCATGGAAACACTGGGATAACACACCCCATCCGAGAAAGCGCTCAAGGCCATAGATATCACCAGGTTCACCCCGAGTGCTAATCAACAGCGTGCTTTTCGCTCAAAACACGGGTTCCAGGGCTTGAAGCAGCATCAATGGACATCGAGAACATTAGAGAAAGTACCCGGTATGCCTGATTTCAGCTGTTTCCATGCTATATTAGTCATTTTTAATGAAACCCCGGGACAGCCTATACACAAGCTATTCGAGAACATGGTTTACTTCAACAAATATGATGAACAAGCGGTTAAACTACATGGTGTTGGATAACAGGGTTTGTCGAATCCATGGGTAGGTTTCCAGGCCCTTGTTTACCATTACAACATAGTTATCAATGCTGTTGTAGCTGATAATAAGCATAGACCACTCAGAACCCGTTCAAGCTCTACTCGTTGTAGGCTCGTAATATATATGTTACAAGGTCTTCAAGTCCCCTGGTGTAAACCCTCCCTATTCTAGTGTATACTACAACAACGCTTCTAGGCTGATCACTGGAATATACTGAAAACCATATTCGTTTAAACCACTGCAATCCTTAATTCAACTTGCCATGGACGAGGTCTGTCCACTTCGAGACACAGCAGCAATTAATGTTCACTGCCCGATTTCATCACAGTTTTATCATCCTAATAAAAGAGCCCGAGGGCGAATACGTGGAAAACTACTCGGATATATCATTAAGGAGCATTGCTAGAACCCATGACATCTCCATGAACATCGCTGGCTTGGTGATAAAACGAGGATGAATTGGAAAACTTCTCTAAGGAAGATATAACAGGGGTTCGTATATTATATGTGTAGATCACGTTGACTTGATGTGTTTAGAGCTTTCCTCTAAAAATAGTTTTATCTTATTGAATCTACTTATGAAGGCTTGTAACGCATTCATGCCTTTTTCGGTTAAATGGTAGAGGTCCCCGCTTCTCTCTATGAATCCTTTATTGGTTAGTTCTCTCAGAATCGTATACGTAGTGCTGAGACTTGTCTTTAATCCAATTACATTGACTATGTATCGATATATTTGATAACCCTTTTTCCTACCTTCTTTGAGTGCTAGTAAAACCAGTGCCCTGGTCAATCCCTTTATAAATGGTTTCTCGATACACATCGCATAATCCAGGCCAGTCTCAAACCCCTTTTCCATCAACCCCAACACCTTTATGTAGAAATCTAGCCAGTTCACGGTATATCTCCTTAGCGATCCTCTCTCTCCATCTATATCTCCTGGCAACGGTGATCAAGTAAAGCCTAGCCAAGACACTCAGCATAGTTTTCTTGGCGAAACCGTAGTTCTCGAAGTGATCGATACCCCAGTTTCTCAAATTATGTCTCCAACAATTCGAGAAAATCTCTAATTGAACATCGCTCAATTCGTCAAAGCTCTTAATAGGCCTATTTTCCAAGAGAGAACCACCAAGTGGTACGAATAATAATGGGACCATGAATGGCCTCAACCCATGTTCCCTTATACTATCGATGAGAGCCAGTGTTTTTAACGCATCATCGATGTCTTCACCGGGTAAACCCACAATTAATGTCGCCAATGGAACCCAGCCACACTCCTCCATCAATATAAGGGACTCTAACACGATACTGGGCCATTCCTCGGGTTTATATGGTAAGACCTTACCCCTCATCAATTTACCTATGATCCTGGGAGATCCCGATTCAATTCCAACTTCAACGGTGTTTATGTAATCACCACGTAGTTTAAACCAGGCGAATTCATGTAACTTGTCAGCTATGTTTTTGAACAACTCTTTCCGATACCTAATAGCAGCCAAGTTCATATGGGTTATTTGTAAATATCTCAAACCACTATTCCTAAGCCCGATAACAGCGTTCACTAACCTGGTCACAGCCGATTCATTGGGCTCCCATGGTGGACTAGAACCATAGAGAAACAAATCCTCTGTCACTAATAACGCGCGGTCCTGGCCCTGCCTGAGATTAGTTTCAATATCCTTCGTAACCACTTCGAGGGGTATATCTCTCTTAACAAGCATGGTAGGGGTACAAAACATGCATCCACGGCCACATCCCCTTGAAACCTCCACTGCACCGCAAATAGTAGCACCGAGTATATGTGGGATATTTTCAACCGGGACAAAACCCCCTTTCACCAATCTACCAGGATTCTCGCCTCTCGCAAGCTTCGCGAACACGCTCGGTGCCACTCTTTCACCTTCACCACTGATCAACACATCTATCCCTAATTCCTCAATATTGTTGAGAAACCTGAATTGCCAGACACCGGGTCCTCCGACGACGACTCGGAACCTGTATTTCTCTTTCAATCTCTTAACCTTCCTCATCAATAACATGAATTCAAATTTATTAATAGGTTCACCAAGACCTAATAGGGTTGAATAGGTCAACGAGACATAGCCAAGGCCCAATGGGTCCTTAACACTTATACCCACAATCCTCGTGTTCTCGCGGACCACGTCCTCCAGGTGATCTGGGTGGACAATGGCCACATCATTTGAATTAAAAAGCCCAGAATGTATAAGCGAAGCCTCAATTCTCCTGAGACCAAGTGGTGCACGTACAACGCGTAAGGTTTCATCGCTATCAACGGGTCTGTATAAATTGGTTAACAGATAGTGTCTGGGGATGAAAAACGGCTTGGAAAACCCGGATACAAACGCGATAGCCGGGTTGCCATTATACTCACTCATTTCAGTCGCAGGTGTTGTTAAAACTACTTTCAAAACAAACCACCCCTTGTGATAATTATATTCAATTTCTGAATAAAACCCAAAACAATGGGCAACAACATGGGTAAGCAATGCCAAGGATATCCCTGTAGATACAGAGTACAGAGCACTGATATCAGTCAACGAGCCCAGGGGCTATGTGAAGCATTCAGTAGAGATCAAGGCTCGTTTTAAACCTCATCATGGGTTAAATGCACTTGATTTAAGCAAGGATCCCTGCTCAACACATCTTCCATAGATCTCGGCATTCAATAGCCCAGTATACCCGATATCTCTACGTGGCCGTTCGTAAACTCGTTCACTAGTCCATCAGAGACCACTACATATCATATCCTCCTTAGGACATCTCCTTATTAATGAAACACGTGGAAACCCGGTCCCTTACTCATGGTATTAATGAATAACCCAGTCTAAGCCAGTGCACCTGGTAACATCACTACAGGGTACACTATTTCGTCGGAGTTGTCACGGAGTATTAGCCGATAGCTATGGCGAGGAGATCTATGGTGCTGAGATCAATACACCCAGATGCCGTTATCCCTGATAACCCTAGCCAACCACGCCATGACTTGTTTTTAGTAAAGAAGAGAGGAGGGAATAACACCATAATGAATAACTCCCTTAAGAAATATCGCTGGCAATGGTTATTTCAACTTCATAATCAGATAGCAATGCTATCAAGTCCACGTCGCCAAGGCCATGTGAACAGGTGATACATCAATTACTCGACAGGTTCGTGGAACAGGCCATAATGGTTAAAAACCCAGGAGATAAAGCCATTATTGGCCAAGCCTATTGCCATATCTATTGATATGGACAATATCTGTGAGTGGTTTCCTAGGCCTAGGTTCCGGCCTCTCATCCGGCCATCCAATAGCTATTATGGCCACTGGGACCTTCTCATTTGGCAACCCAAGTATTTCTCGTATCTTGCTCCTTTCTTCATCCCTCATGACACCAAGCCACACCGTGCCAAGCCCGTATGCATGTGCAGCGAGCATTATGTATATTATGGCGTTTGCACAGTCAACCATGTAGGATAATGGGGATGTTTTCTCATCGCAAACAACAACTATGCCGGCTGGTGCATCGTAGAGTGGCTGTCTCCATGGATATATCGCTGCAAGTCTATCCTTGACCACCGGATCTGTTATAATTATGAATTCCCATGGCTGTAAATTCCTAGCACTCGGTGCAAACCTGGCCACATTCACCACTTCGAGTAAAAGTTCAAGGGGAACTAGGTCTTTCTTGTATTTCCTAATGCTTCTCCTTGTCAACAAGAACTCTGTGTACTCCTTGCTACCCATAGATAACCCTGGAGAAGGGATCTAGCCAGGTGTTAAAAAGCCTTTAAAAACCATAGAGAACGCGTTTTCACTCGACTTCAACGCTCTTAGCGTTGATCCATGTCAATGGATTCTTGGAGGAGCCTTCATATGCTTTCACGACTTCGCCTATGAAAACCACGTGATCCCCGGCCGTGTATTCTGCAACTACCTTGCACTCCAAGATAACAGGTGCATCGGGGATAAGGGGGGCAACAATGTTCTTGGCCTTAACGGGCTCTATGCCTATTGCTTTGAATTTATCAACATCTCTACCACTTCTACCGCCGAAAACCTCCATTGCTATCTCTTCCAAGTCCTTAGACATGGTGTGAATCGCGAATCCCCCGTACTCCTTGATCAATGTATACGTGTATCTACTAGGAGCTATCGAGACAGCGACAAGTGGTGGATTCCACGAGACCCTGGTGAACCATGCCGCTATCATTCCACCCCTCTTACCAGGTTTCTCAGGGTCTCCAGCCGTGACTATGACAAGTGGATATGGGATCATGTCGAGTGCTTTAAACGGGCTTATCTCCCTCATAAATACTCCTAATCTAGGTATAAGTTCTTTCTTGAATAAAAAGGCTTACCACCCCGATCACCCCTTCATTTTCCCCTTGATCGCTGAGTCGTAGATCAACCTGGCTATGAATGAGATCAAGGTACAACTCGTTGAAATCAACGCTATCGACGCCCCTATAGGGGTATTGAAATGAAGGCTTAGTAAAAACCCCAGGAGAGACGTCGACATACCTATCACAGGGGAGATTATCTGTTGTTTCTCGGCGTTCTTGGTTAAGAAACCAGCTGTCAAAACAGGGTTATATAGTAACGAGAAAGCTAGAAACCCTCCTATGAATTGTATAATATTCGACATTGTTACACCGATCAATATCAATAAGACCAAGATATGTAACAGGGAGTTAACACCCTCGGCCTCTGCTAGCTTGTAATCAAATAACAGTGCATTCAGATCGTGTTTTGCCAGGATCATGTATATCGACAACACCACTAATATGGATACCAATACGGCTAGTTTACCAATAGTGAGGGTCAATACATTGCCCCATAACAATGCTGATAGAGAATAAGAAGCTAGAACATTTCTCATCGACATATATAGTGAAAACATGGCAATGGCGTTGAATAGGTTGAAAAATACCATTGAGAGAAAATCAGCGATATCCCTGTATCTATGAGTTATCAACGCCATTGTTACAGCCGTAATCATTGTGACCAAGGCAATAATGAACACCTGATTGAACGGGGTGATCATCGATATGGCCACGCCTGCTAAGGCGGCATGCGCGATCGTGAAACTTATTGTGCCGAGATTCAATTTCTTGACAAAATAGCCGAGTAATCCATTGAGAAAACCAGCTAAAACAGCCCCTATCATTGGGATCATGAAAATGGGGGAAAACATATATCCTCACTTCAATTTATCTCCACGATTTTCTTAACCCTCCCATGTTCTAGGAAAACCACGCTATCAGCGTATGAATCGAGTTCCCTGGATAGATGAGATGAGATCAAGGCGCTCGCCCCCACCCCCTTGACGTATTTCCAGACAAGTTCCAGCAATTTGTCAGCGGACTCTGTATCCAGGCTTGAAAATGGCTCGTCAAGTAATAATAGCCTAGGTTTACGTAGAAATGCGCGTATTATGAAGACCTTTTGTTGTTGTCCTCCACTTAAACTACCAATCGGCTTATCCAGTTGATCAGCTATTTCAAATATCTCTGCGTAGTGAATTAATTCGCGCTCTTTCTCTCTAATCAATGCGTTGCCATTACTCCCCGAGTGCATTACCCCCATTAATGCGACATACCTAGCACTGTAATGTTCATGTGGTGGCCGCATAAAGTTCTGTGGTACATAGCTACACATTTTCCTTGCCTCAATCACTCTCCGAGAACGGGTATCCACATTAAATAATAACACCTTTCCCTTGATAGGTTTCAATAGACCTATCGATGCCTCGATCAAGGTGGTTTTGCCAGAGCCATTCGGGCCCTTGATGACATATATCCTACCTGGCTTCACCTCGATATTGATGTCAATTATTGCTGGCTTATCGGAGCCGGAGTATGAGACATAGGTGTTTATAAATTTCAGGTAAAGATCTTCACCAATCTCCATAAATCCTCGCCCTCAATTATATCGGCGGCTTTCTCGGAACCATGTTTCTCGATCAAGCCATTGATATACTCTACAGATCCCTTGTCGATAATGAACCTTAGTTTTTTCATTGTTTCGATGTTTTCAAAGACAACCTCTACCTCATCGTTATTGGAATCCCTGTACTCTAGATTCAATTTCCCAATGGTACATCCACTAGATGCCTGTAATCCATCAAGTATACATGTATAGGGCTTTCTCAATGATAAGTAAACAGTGCATTTCAAGCTGAAAGGCGTTGCTGGACAAAGCCTTTCCCTCGCAATAACCCCTAGCCTATACCCCAGTACTATCCACGGCCCTCTATGACCATGTAGCTTAATGGCTTCCTCTAAGCTGAGATACCCAGTGTTCACTTGGATCTCCTCTTAACGAGTATGATTATCGCGACGGCCTCTATAATGGCTATTCCCAGCGTTGCATAGAAACCTGTTTTAAACACATAGATCTCGTTGCTCAATTTCAATGAACTGGCCATTGATCTATAGTTGTTAAGAGCCCTTATCAATTGATCCAGGTTATATTTCATCATATCTGTTACATTGTTCACGCCGGGCACTAGTCTTGGGAAATTGAGTAGAGCCACGTGAACAGCGCCTATCTCCTGGGCGATCTTCTTTCCAATCTCAACCCCCGAATGTATGTTATCGACAACTAGAACTGCGCTATTCCTCGTAGCATTCTCGATCACCGATGTGTAGATATCAGGGGTTACGGCTTCTTGTGGAGGATATGAGGCGACTATCCTAAACCCGAGATATGATAGGAAATCCTCCTGCCACTTCATGGCTACGATGGGTGTGTCCTTAAATCCATTCACAGATGCCTGTTCCTTAAGATATGCATCAATCCCGTCTATAATGGCCAAGCTCCTCTTCAATCTCTCCTCGACATCCAGGCCGAGATGTTCTCTCAAAGCATTTGCAACAGATATGTAGACCTGCTTCAATCGATCAGGCGTATTCCACCCTCCTTTCACAACAACAACGGAGGCGTTGGTACGTGAAGCCTCGAGTAGTGGTTGAAGCCATGGCTCAACTCCATGTGTAAATATCAATGAGGCCTCCCTAACAATCTCCAAGTCACCTGGGCGTATATCATAATGCGCTGGACATATATTGGGTGGGACTATCAAAACCACTCTCACCTCGCCATTAACTAGATCCTCCACGACACTTTGTAAAACACTAGTTGTCACAACCACGACCGGCTCATTTCCCTCAGTGACCGCGATACCCTGAAGTATCGAGTGGATGAGAAAAACCATAGCCACCAGGTAAATTCGCTCCTTGGCCTGGATCCTCATGTTGGTGCACCAAGTTATTCATAAAGTGCACTGGTTAAAAACCTTGCTACATCTTCGTAGAACCTGGGCAACCACTCATTGAAATGATCATTGTTCTGACAAGTATCACGCCACGTGTTTTTTCGAACTCCTCTACAAGTCTCCTCACATCGCTAGAATTGCCACGTACAACTATTATCTGGAGACAAGTGTTGGCATCTATGTGTATATGTAACGAGGAGACAATGGTGTTTAAGAACTTGTGTTGAATATCCGTTAATCTCTCATCCACGTCTCCAACACCATGGTCATACAACACATTAATAGAACCTATGACCTGCCCATTTACATTCCTCCACTTGTTCTCCACGAGATATAGTCGCAACGCCTCTTGCATGATCTTTGACCTAGCTCTACCCATTTCACCACTAATCAAACTATACAACTCTTTGCATAGATCGCCTGGTAAATAGACACCAAATCTACAATCATTCATATTAAAAACCCCTTGAGGACTACGTCAAGGTTAATGCCATGTCTGGGTAATTAAGCCCAAGCAGAGCTAACTAATTAAACAAGGCCACTAATACCTCGACCGGTGATCATGCCCCCATACAACTCTAGTACATCCCTCGCCATGGATAAAACCTTCTTATACATGTAATGAGTGGACAAGACCACGGTCCCGCCGCCCTCGACCACTATACCCAGATCTTCTAGCAGGAGATCTATTTTGCTCGGCTCCAGGAATGTGAATGGTTCATCTAGGATCAATATTCTGGGCTTGAGAATCAGTGCTCTGATAATAGACACTATCTTGGCCTGCCCAGCACTTAGCTGGGATGCATGTTTACCAAGTATGTTTCTCAGCCCATATCTATCAACGTAACGATCAATCAGTGCCTTATCGTTGAAACCCCTTAAACGCGTTCCAATCACGATATTGTATTCAACAGACCCTCTCAGCATTATTGGCTTATCGTGAACATACACTATATGTCTCTTGATCTCGCGTTTCTCGTCGTCGCTTAGAGACCAGTAGTCGACTCCATTAACTAGCACCTTTCCCTTAACTGGTTTTAAAATCAATGACATAATCTTCAAAAGCGTTGTCTTACCAGATCCATTGGGCCCTATCACAATGTATAAGCCAGGCTCTCTCAGGGATAAATCCACCCCCTTCAACACAAATTCCACGTTGTCGTAACTATACCATATATCTTCAAGCATTATTTCCAAAACCTTTCACCAAGCAATTTAGTTGAAACAGTGATACAGAGGGTTAGCGCTAGTAAAACCAGCCCGGTGTAAATGGCCGCCTCATAATTGCCTATCGATGTCTGAAGCGCTATAGCTGTTGTGAAGACATTTGTGCGCCCCTCTATGCCACCACCAACTATGAGGGCCACGCCCAACTCGCCTATGGCACGTGAAAACGAAACCATGTATGTTGAAATAGCTATGGGCAATAACTCCCTGACCACTAGCCATCTAGCCCGCTCCTCGGTGACACCGAGCGACAACACTAGTTCTCTCACATTTTCTCTCACATCGTGGAAGTGCTTGAACATGTATGTAACGGCCATTGGCAACACAACTAGGAATTCGCCGATAATTATTGCAATAGGTGTGTAGAGTAATCTAAGAGGGCCGAGTGGACCACCTGGGTATATCAACATGTAGACGAGAAGACCTATTAAAGTAGTGGGTATGCCCACCATTGCCTCGAAAACGCCCAGGGCGATATCCACGGCTTTGCCACGTATACTTGTTAAGTAGAAACAGATAAACACAGCTGTTATAAATGCCGAGAAAGCCGCGATCGATGATATCCACACGCTCCTGATAGCTATGTTGATCAATGGCTCACTCAATCGCGACCACCGTGAAGACCATGGATACATAATGGTCTCGTTTGTTTTTAACCAATTCATTGTGAGCGTGGATGTGTTCAAAAGAACTTTGATCATAGTATGCCTGATCCGGTGTTTGCTAACAAATTGATTAGAATATCATGGTTCATTTGTTTGACAAACCCATTGCATTATTTATTATGCAAAAAACATCAAAATATTTATTAACTTGTGAAAACAACGGATCCGATGGTGTTATAGATGAGTAAGCCAAGCACGTTCTCGTTTAGATACCAGGACACGATCCTGTATTTCGGCGAAAACGCGTTGACAAAGGCATCCTGGTTCATTAAGCAATATAGAAAGGTTGGTTTAATCACAGGTAAGCAATCAGCAAAGATCTCTGGGGCATTGGATGACGTGTTGAAATTACTGAACGAACACGGCGTAGAATATGTTGTATACAACGATATCAGCCCCAATCCATGGGCTAGTCAAGCGGAGAGAGCTGGTAAATTGATGTGGGAAGAGGGCGTTGAGGCAATCATAGCGATCGGTGGTGGCAGTGTCATAGATGTCGCAAAGGTAGCATCATTGATAGCAATCGGCGGTAGGAATGTAAAGGCATTGGTAAAGGGCTATAGACCAAGGCGGACATTACCACTTTTAGCGATAAACATAACACATGGCACGGGGACAGAGGTTGATAGATACGCTGTCATGACACTTGACGACAATCTTGAGAAACATGGATTAGCCATTAAATACCCGGATGTGAGCATAGATGACCCAAGATACACCACTACGTTACCCAGGGATCAAACGATATATACGTCTTTCGATGCGTTCTACCATTCATTTGAAGCTGGGACAGCGACTGTGAGGAATTACTTTGTACAGGCACTTGCATACGACTCGATAAACACCATAGTGAGCTACTTGCCGAGACTACTTGGTGAGCTACAGAACGTGGAGCTCAGGGCCCGCCTACTATATGCTTCGATGATAGCTGGGATAGCGATAGATAATGGCTCAACTCACTTGAACCATGCAATAGAGCATACACTTAGTGGTTTACAACCAAAACTACCGCATGGACTTGGATTGATAATCACAGGGCCAAGATTCATATACCATACATACAGGGCATTGCCAGCTGAGTCAGCGTTGTTATTGAAGCCGCTGGATCCATCGCTAAAACCTGTGAGCGAAGACGCTGAGAAAGCATCTAGGGTTGTCAAATCATTCCAGGAATCACTGGGCTTAACACAGAGACTTGGCGATTACGGGTTTACAGAAAACGACGTTGACAAAGTAGTTGAGTACCTTATGCGTGGAGGCTTGAGATATCTACATGGAAATACACCTTTCCCTGTTACAGAGGACTTGATAAAGGACATAGTGCTCAACTCCCTCTAACACATAGCCAATCAATTGAGATCATGCTTTGAGCTTATTAATAGATAAGCATTTTTTAAAACCAATACCCAGGACATAAATAGCCATCGCCCTGCAACAAGGGGGTTGGTTTGACCAGTGAGCTATGCACGGGGCTCGACAATGTGCTTGAAATAGACGAGGATTGTAGAAAACTGGGAATATACGTCGCGTACACAATCCTATGGATCGATGCACCCATGCAGTTGAATCAATACCCATTTGAAACAGATGTGAAGAACTTGCTCGAACACGTGAAGAGAACACACACTATTGAGGACTTAAAGGACAACCCAGTTGTAAGAGCATATAGGGATTTCTACTGGAGAATAGGCATAGATCCGACTAAGACAAGGCCAGCTGGCGAGGCACTTGTGAGAAGGGCTTTGAAAGGTGTTTTCCCAAGGATAAACCCTGTCGTAGATGCTGGCAACATAGCGTCCACGTATACCATTGTCCCAGTTGGGATATATGACCTTGGACGCGTGAAACTACCGCTCAAGATCACGATGAGTAAAGGAGGCGAGGTATTCAAACCAATAGGGGGCGGAGTTGAGTTGTTGGACAAGGATATCCCAGTGTTAATCGACTCCGAGAACAAGGTGATGCACATATACCCGCATAGGGATAGCGTTGAAACCATGGTGAGGGAGCACACAACGAGAATCCTAGTGATCGCTGCCGGAGTCCTCGGAGTCAGCAGAGAACTCGTTAAGAAAACCGTTGAAAAAGTCGCGGAACTCTTGAATAGAATTGGGTGGAAGTGGTGTAACAAAGTCGTGTTAGTTGCCTAGCATAGTCATCTCGACTTTTTACTCAAGGTTTAAAACATAAAGAGATCTATTATTTCATATTATTGTATAAGGGGGTGGGATGTCTCAACAATTATCACAACCCGAGATAGCTAAGAACGTTACAGCCAGCATTGCAAGAGTCGTAGTATACATAGTGCTATATGTGGCGATCTCAGCCATCACTCACTATGTAATCGCCGATTTTCTCCCAAGATACAGGATATATGTAATTGATTACGAAGTATATGTGCAGATATTGCTAGCTCTAGGCTTTGGCTACATGATAGTCAATGGAATATCATGGTTCTTTTACTGGACTATGAGAGCTAAATACGACCACGCAGCCGCGGCAGCTGTCAGGAACATTGTGAGAATAATAGGTGTCGGCGCAATGGTGGCTGCAATAGCCGGTGGTGTAGCTGGAGGCGCTGCCGGCGTCGCGCTCGGCGGCTTCCTTGGCATGGTGGTTGGTTTCGCTTCTCAGCAAGTGCTTGGCCAGGCCATAGCTGGGCTGTTCCTATTGATCACGAGGCCATTCCGCATAAACGACAACGTTGTAATCGCAGGTGAGGAGGGGGTCGTCGACGATGTATCGACATTGTTCACAAAGATCGTCAAGGTGGATGGGACAACTGTGTTGATACCGAACAACGTGATAATAGGTGGCAAGATCTATCTAAAACCCAAACAAGCGAAGAGCTGAGCATTCGCTCCTTTAAACATTTTTTACTCCAACATTGATCCCACGTATCATTGTTTAAAACACAGGAAAGGCTTTTATTACATATTCGTCAAGGGTGATGGGGTTCGCCAGTCGACAAGAGAATCTACGAACACCCGATCCTAAGCTTCCATCGAGGGAGGAAGATATCGTTTTACTTTGAAGACCAGGTCTTAGAGGCCTATGAAGGGGAGAGCATTGCTATAGCACTATACGCATTGGGGATAGATGTCTTTTCCTGGAGCCATAAATTAAGAAGACCGCGCGGTCCATTTTGCATGATCGGGAAATGTAGTAGTTGTTTCATGGTTGTGGATGGGGTTCCGAATTCAAAGGCGTGTAGAATACCAGTCAGGGAGGGCATGAGAGTTGAGAGACAAAGGGGCTGGGGTAATCTCGATTTAAACACGCAGACCAAACCAATAAGGGATATTGCAGAGGAGAAGATTGAAACAGACCTGTTGATCATAGGTGGGGGGCCGGCGGGATTGGCGGCAGCCGTCGAGGCAGCTCAACACGGGCTCGAAGTAGTCCTCGTTGATGAGCACTTCAAGCTCGGTGGACAACTCTTAAAGCAAACACATAAGTTCTTCGGTAGCGTGGAATTAATGGGTGGATTAAGAGGCTTTCAAATAGCAGAGGAATACGCGAAGAGAATATTAAGTATGCCGAATATCAAGGTTTTAACAGAATCAGTGGCGTATGGTGTTTTCAGAGGCGGGTTAATAGGGATTGCTGGAGGGGGGACAAGCTATGTTGTCAAGCCAAGGGCTGTTATCGTGGCTACGGGGGCATTTGAGAAATACCTTGAATTTCCGAACAATGATTTACCGGGCGTTATAGGTGCCGGCGGTGCACAGACTATTATGAATGAATTCGGTGTGAAGCCAGGCGAGGCGGCCATTGTCATAGGATCGGGGAACGTGGGCTTGATCATATCTTATCAATTGCTACAGGCAGGTGTAAAAGTAAAGGCAGTCGTGGAGATAATGGGGGAGATTGGGGGATGGTTTGTCCATGCAGCGAAATTGAAAAGGTATGGTGTACCAATACTATTGAGACACACATTGAAACACGTCCTCGGGGATGAAAGAGTTAGAGAAGCGGTGGTAGTAGCGGTTGATGACAACTATGACCAGGTACCTGGTAGTGAGAAAAGATTCGACGTGGACCTGGTCTTATTAGCGATAGGGCTAGAGCCCGATACCAGGTTGTTTACACAAAGTGGTGCAGTGATGAAGTATTCGCCAGAGCTCGGAGGAATTGTCCCGCTTAGAACCATTGACCTAGAGACATCTGTGCCAAATATGTATGTGGCTGGCGATGCCTCAGGCGTAGAGGAGGCCACAGCAGCTATGATCGAGGGCCGTATAGCCGCGCTCTCCATCGTGTCTAAACTAGGTGACACATTGAAACAAGATATCGTTGAGAGAGAGATGAACAAATTCATTGAATTCCTCTGGAAGGAATACCGGGCTTCGCCGCTGCTTGAAAGGGCGTTAAAGGGTAAGAAATCGGTGACTGTTACAAAAGAGGAGATGTATGAACTGAGGAGAACGAATCCATCGCCCATATCTTTTGGGTGATCTCCACGAAGACCCCCACTTATAGAATAAATGGGTTTATAGATAACGAGGAATTGGAGAAACTGGGCTTAATGCCACCTAAACAGAGACTTGAAAAGGGGCCTGTCGCGATACTTGAATGCCCAGAAATGATCCCGTGTAACATATGTGTGGCTCATTGCCCCTCGAAAGCCATATCCATGAACAGCCTTAACGACATACCGAGAGTTGATTGGGACAAGTGCACGGGGTGTGGTAACTGCGTGGCGATCTGCCCTGGCCTAGCCGCCTTTGTAGTAGATTTATCAAGGAATGACGCTGACTATGTCACACTTCCACATGAATTCCTGCCACGTCCCCGAGTCGGGGATGAAGTTATTTTGATGAATAGAAAGGGCGAGAGAATTGGCAAGGGCATTGTGATTAGGACTTGGGAACGTAATAAAACACTAGTTGTCACCGTCAAGGTCCCCAAGGGATTTGGCATGGAGGTGAGAGCCATATGGATGGAGAAAAAATGATTGGCCCGGTCTTGATATGTAGGTGTAATGATATCACACTGAATGATCTGATAAAAGCCATTGAAATGGGCATAGATAGTTTCGAGCTCTTGAGGAAGTACTTGAAACTGGGTTTCGGTCCATGCCAGGGAAGAGGTTGCTTAATGATAGCCGCTAGGATCTTCGCTAAGAGAACCGGTAAGAGCGTTGGCGAAGTGTTATCTAGTTACAAAGTGAGACCGCCGATAATCCCGGTTCCAGCCAAATACTTCCTAGTGGGTGGGGATTGATGAAAGTGCTTATAATAGGGGCTGGTTTCAGCGGCCTGTTTACAGCTTACGAGTTACTTAGAAATGGCGTAAACGATGTCGTAGTGATAGATGCTGAATACCCCGGATCTGGTGGTAGCTTGAGAAACGTGGGGTGCTTTAGATCATCATTCACATCCACCGAACACGTGGTGTTGATGAAGAGAAGCATTGAGAAATGGCTCAAGTTACGGGAAACACTTGGATTAGAGCTGGAAATGACTGGTTACCTATGGATCGCTAGAAGACCTGAAACCATGGACTTATTCAACATGATAATGAGATTCCATAGACAACACGGCGTTCTAACCAGGGCTTTGACACCGCTGGAAGCGGGGGAGATACAGCCAGGTCTCAATACCAAGATCATTGAAGGAGCGATGTTCGACCCCACAGCTGGTAGAATGCCTGTGATCGACAACTTCGTGAAATTATATACATATCTAAGGAGAAACGGCGTCAAAATACTCCCATATACAAGGGCGTTGAGATTGGTAAAGAACGGCAATGAAGTGATCTCAGTTGAGACCGAGAGAGGCGTGTTAAATGCCGATATCTTCGTGGTGACAGCGGGTGGTAGAGGTACAAGAGAGATCTTGAGCACCATTGACATATCCATACCAATTATAGATCAACCCAGGCATCCCCTGATAACAGAACCCTATGCAAAATGTATAAAGCCGGCTCTAATAGTTGACTGGGATACGAAAGGTGCGCCATACCTAACGCAAACAGAGCACGGCGGCATAATATTGGCCAGAGATATCGAAGAACAGGCAGAGGTATCGAACATTTCTCATAGGATAGACGTGTTCAAGAACACTTTGAAACCCCTGGTGGAGCTCCTGCCTTTCCTCAAATACGTCAATATATCTAGGTACTGGATCGGGTATTACGAGATGACGCCGGATCACCACCCTATTTACGGCCCTGTCGAACCATTTGAGAACCTGTATATAGCAACTGGTTTCAGCGGACATGGATTAATGATGGCCCCTGTGACAGGGGAAATACTGGCTAATTGGATACTAAGAGGTAGGCCGAACATAGATATCGCTAAAAACCTTGGAATCAACAGGTTCAGGGAAAACAAGTTGATCAAGGAGATGGCCATAGTGGGTTAAAGACCGTTCAGCTTCGGCGAGAGGAATATGTTTAAAAACACAACCAATAATGAGATATTAGAATGGTGATGTGGTTTTGTCATCAATAACCCATCTCACATATTCGATTTCAACACACAATATCGTGTTAAGAAATCAGTGAACCCCATATATACCTGTCCTAGAGTACATGTTGTGTTAAAACCCATCGATATATACACCCGATCTCATCTCATTGCCAAGTATCAACGCTATGTGAGAACAAATGGCTTTAACAAACAGCGTACAACCCCCAGGTGCCTGGATAAATCCCTATTAGCCATGAATATTGTTCACGAACAACAAGCCATGGATCACGCTCACTCAACGCCATGGTGATGTGAAAATGGGATCAGGAGGTGTGTGGGAAACCATGTGGATGGATAACGGACTATGTAGGCTATGCCTAGTATATACTCGTTCCAAGGACTTGATTAAAATGAACAAAGAGGATAAACTACATGAGTTGTTAATTAAATTAGCAGAACTGGTGAAGAACACTAATAGCCGGAGCATGGCGTTCGCCGAGTCATTTAACTACGTTAAACATCTCTTGAATAGTGAAGACCCCTATAGACATGTAAAATATGGGTTAAACCAACTAGGCATGAAGCTTGTCAACGAGATCGAGAGTTATTTGGAGAGAGTTAACTGGGATTTAAATGAGGCAATGAGATTGTCGGCAGCCGCTAACATCATAGACACAGCTGTCCTTGGATATGAAGCCAACGATCTTCAGAAAGCCATATGGGATAAACCGCTCATCGAGGAGATCCCCGAATTACCGAGAAACAGAGATATATATCTGGTCCTGGACAATGCCGGAGAGGCGGTCATTGATATATTACTAGCGAAAACCCTTAAGAGACATGGCTATAGAGTCGTGATAGCTGTGAGAAAAGAGAGCTATGAGATCGATGTATTGTTAAATGACCTCGAATATATGAGTGAATTAGCCGAGGACATCGACATAGTTGAAACCCCTGGCAACATATCGCCATTATTCCATATAACTGGTGATGATGTATTCGTGATAGCGAAGGGCATAGCAAACCTTGAAGCATACATAGAGATAGGTGAAGTGCCAAGCCTTCACTTGTTCAGAGCTAAATGTGACGTGTTGGCGAAAGTACTGAGTGTCCCAAAGAACTCGCCTATAATAGTGACAGGGCATACGGCTAAGAAACTGATACTACGTGAGCGACTATGGGAGAATAGCTATTGGGGTAAATCTTCTCAGTAACATGTTAACCCCAAAGATCGCCAGGATCAAGCCCAGCACTAACATCATTAAATTATATCTCTTAGTGCCCAGGAATGATATACCTTTCTTACTCGCCTCGGCTAGGATCATCAGCCATGCGAAATCTATCCAGACATGGCTAAAATACATGGCTAAAACCGCTAGCAAGCCCATGTTAACCACTATTGTTAATAACCCGAAACCTATACTCAACCACCATATCAGGAACCATATGTTTAAACCAGTAAGAAGTACTCCCACTATTAATGGGTTGTTTACTATCAATGGGTTTTTACCCATGTTTTGAAACACAGTGTTGTCGACACCGCTTTTCAATGCCTTGATGGAATCCCTGATCATGGAGAATACGAAGAACATTATTATTGAAAAACCCATTATTGTTATTAAATCCCCTACAACACCTCTCAGCAATATCTCCACGTGGTTTATGAAATAATAGAGAAACATGATGTAAATGAACTCGATCATTGAGTGGCCAATGGCAATCATAAACCCGCTTTTCCAACCATTTCTCGTACCAAGTGAAATGGTGGCCACTGTGAGAGGCCCTGGGCTCAATGCACCAGACGCTGTCACAACTATAGTAGTTGAGACAAGTGTAGCTAAGTCCATGAACCCCACTTAACTCCTATTAATTGATTTGATAAAATACTGGGGATCCTATATAAACCCTAGCACACGAGAACACATTATTATCGAGAAACTAACCAGTGGAATGGCGATGTTGTCATCCACCTTGCTGTGTATCTCGAAATGCTCTACGATACTGGATGCCAAGCCGGCTAGAGCACCGGGGATATTCATCAAGATATATCCAAGCGGGACCGTGACCAAGGCCATGGCTATGTTCCCTATCCATGACTTATTCCTCTTATTATACATGGTGTTTCTTACAATACCGGTAACACCATCACCGAAAGACATGAACAATACCGGTAAAACGCCGAATCTCCAATCCCCGAAAATAACCCAGGAACCCACCATGACAACGCCCCACATGATCACGAAATGCACCTCGTTAATGTTCTCTGGGTCTTGGAACCAATACATCAATTTCCCAGTCTTATGCGGTAAATACGTGGCAAGGAATAACAGTACAAGCATTGGCAATATCGTGGTTGGAGAGGTGTATCCAAGCAATGGTATAATCAACGACACGAGTCCCCCCGCCAACATGTGTATGATCTTTCTGTTGTAGTAAACAGCCTGGTTATGCGATATGCCCTTTCTCCTCATGAGCACGTATATATACTTGGTGAGAGGCCCCACAACAATCAATACCCATGCAAAAAGTAGCAATGTGTACATGGTTTCCCTGATCAAGGCCTCTGTCTCGAAATGTTCAAGCATGTGAACACCTTATATCTATTATTTACTTTGAGGCCAGGATTATTTAAAGAACACTTAATTAAACAGATTAATCACCTAGCCATCACAAGACCCATGTGTAATACGTGAATGTGTAGAAACATACGGTGAACATTGCTCGATGAAATAACACATGACCCTCTCAACAACAGCGTGATCTGGCTCTGCATGTATGGTGTCCACGTAGTGTTCAACAATGCATCGTGAGCATTGAGTGTAGCCGGTATTGCACCGGCCAATGATCCTGTACCTAACTCTCCACTCCCTAACTTGTTTGGGCCAGCCATAGGGGTGTCTCTTACACAGACGATATCAACGCTGTAGTATCTCCACATTACGTGGGCATAACTATGGCAATTATATATCAACGAGTAATGGTTTTAGAAAAACCTCACCGAGAGATCTAAAGACATCGCGTAGATCGAGTGCATTAAAGGTAAAAATAACTGGTTGCGAAGATTTCAACCAGGTGGTTTAATGGCCAACAGGATTTTCTCAATAGAGAGTTTTATCTATAAGGTTCAATACGAGAATTACACTCCACGAGAAGAGGAGATCAAGACCATTGGCGAGCTACTTGGACAGCCCACTAAGAAACTGGATGTGGTTGTAGAGAGGTATAACCAGGTGTTTGGGAAAAGTATTGAAAAGAAATGCGTGAGCGAAGGTGATGTATCCATCTGTATATATTCCTGGAGCCCCAAAGTGCCATTCAAAGTGTTCCCTGCCTCGCTTCACGCATTTGGCACAATTATATTGTTTGAAAAGGAGATGCCCAAACACATTCTTGCATATCCAATAAACAAGGCACTTAGCTACGCTAAATCCCCGGGTCTTCCAGAGAACGAATATGGTGATTTAATACCAGTTGAGGTCTCTGAAAGGATAGATGGATGGCAATTAACTGCTTATTTCAACCCATTATTGGGTAGATGGATTTTTGCAACAAGATATGCATTACACAATATGTATTACAAGAAAGGCAAACTAATAGTGGAACAGTTAGACCAGATCGTAAATCCATACGTGGCAATAGGCGATGTTCTCGCTGAGAAAGAGGGGCTGTATGAGAAGCTGGATAAGTACAGGGGTTGGACATTCACGTTTATATTGGAGGGCGTGGAACCAGCTATCACTAAACCCCCCTATCCTATTGGAGCCGAATATGATAAATACAGGCTTTATGCCCTAATGGCCAGGGATACCGAGGGAAAGCTATACACTTGGAGTGAGACGGCTAGGTTATTGCAATACCGGGTTCCACCACTACGGGGTATTAAGCCACTACGGGATATCCACGTGGAGGTGAAGACCAGGCTTGACATTAGATCGTATTTTGCTTTCGTGAAAACAGGGGATCCCGAGAACCCATTACTAGTGGAATTAGAGTCTGATCACTACCCGGATGCCATGAATGTTAAATACTTATACGATGCAAAGTCCTCAGCTTTATTGATAACTGATGGCCTAGGAGAAGAGTTGAAGAAAATCCTGGATCAAAGTACTAGGGAAGCTGTAACAAAGCTAGAGGTATATGTCAAAAGGCTCGAGGACATGTTTAGCAATATAAAAGATGACGCTATATATACCATGAGCCATGTCATCTCCAAGGCCTTAAGAGACCTCGTGAAAACCGCCTCTATATCGCCCGAGGAAGTATCGAGGTATCTTAAAGAGCGGAACACGAGGAGATTGCTGAGAAAAGTTCTATCTATGTTATTGAACAACAGGTCATTGATGAGTGATGAAACTTTCCATATACTTGATGCATTGATTGAAAAACTACGGGGTGGGGAAACACTCGTTCATAACACATCCCTTAAATAACCGCATTAATGATCATGATTCCACTTCTTCGATTTAGTAATAAACCCTTTAATTGCCACAATATTTATACACTATCATCTCTTCGTAAATAATCCATAAATCCATAAAAAATATATATTTGCCTTTCTTGTAAGATATTTTCCTATCCAAGGGATGAACCATGGCTGGATCATTCAAGATCCCTGACAATCTAATTGCGAGGACCATTGAAAAGTTCTGGTCAAGTTTTGTTATGTTGATGACAGTGGTTAGCTGGTCGGCGGGATCAGGCAATTACTGGAGATTTTCCTGGAGAGCTGCCAACTACGGCGGTGGATCGTTTCTACTGACATATCTAATATGGCTAGCCATAGTGGCCTTGCCCATGTGCATAGCAGAGTACTCTATTGGCAAGATAGGTCGTGGCGGACCCATTCACGGTCCCTACAATTTCAGCGAGAGAAACAAGAAATTAGCGGCTTTTGGAGGCATGTGGATGGCTTGGTGTGACTTCATGATCATGTGTTATTACTGGGTAGTTAATGGCTGGATATTTTATTACCTATTACACTCGATCATCGGCACGTTCTGGACACCAGGTTTTAATTCCATGATTTTCTGGCAATCCTTTGGTGAAACACCGCTAGCACTGGGAATAGGGTCAGCGATGATGGCTTTAAGCATAGTGGTCAACGCGTTCGGGATCAAGGGGATTGGACAAGTCTGTAGATTCATGTTTCCAATACTATTCATGCTCACACTAGGGCTAGCCATCTTCACCACAACATTGCCCGGTGCTATTAAGGGCCTAGAGTTTTATATGGTACCTAGGATCGAGGCCCTATTAGACCCAGCCACATGGATGCAATCTCTATCACAAGTGTTGTGGAGTGTTGGAATTGCCTGGGGTTTCATGATCTGTGCAGGGGCCTGGATGAGGAGAAATGATGATCTCACCTTTGCATCCTTTGGCAACATTGTGAATGATACAGCAGTGGCTTGGTTGGCTGGGACAGCTATAATACCATTAATATTCGCCATATCGGCCAATCCATATGAAGACATAAAGGCCGCTGGAACGGGCCTGGCATTTGTAACTCTACCGCAATTACTCAGGCATATGAGTTGGCCCCTTGGACAGGTTTATGCAGTGGTATTTTTCCTAGCTTTTTGGTTCGCCGCGTTCACTAGCTTAATAACGATCCACGAAATTACAATGAGGCCTCTAAAGGACTTTGGTTTGAAAACACACCTCGCAGCCGTTATCACTGGCGTATTAGCCATTGTGGTGGGCGCTCCAACTGCGTTAAGCCATACGTGGTTGGATTACTATGACACAGTCTGGGGTGTTGTTGGATTATCAATAGGTCTGGTGTTCATAGGGCTGATAGTGGGTTTCTGGTCAAACCCGGCTAGGATTAGAGAGAAAGTGATGGACATGGATATAAAACCATTCATAAAGCTTGGTAAGTGGTGGGATATCCTGGTCAGGGCTAACATAGTGATACCAATGATCTTCTTCTCATGGTGGATCGTGTACTGGGAGTGGATAAAGGGCTGGGGTGAAGGAGCATACACTTACTATACATTCCCAGGATTCCTCATGTTAGCGATAGGCGCGGTTATGTTGTGGTTCTTTGTGAGCAAAGCCATTGAAAAAGAACTAAAGGTGACAGGGAGATCTTGATGACATGGGTCATATTCTTCGCAATAATGTGGATCATCGTGGGACTGGCATTTTACACATGGTATCGAGCAATAGACATGGAAAAGAGAATAAGGGAGATTGAAAAGAGGTGAAAACATGTCAGCCTTTCCATTCAAATGGTGGTTAATACTAGCAGTGTGTATGATTGGGACATTGGTGTGGTTACTAATTGTTTATTGGTCAGCTGGCAGAGATGTTTCCATAAAACAGGAGAAACCCTTTGAATAGATTAATCAAAATCCTTTTTTACCCTTTAATGTATTCATAATACATTCTGATCCCAACCAATTAAAATTGCCTCTTTTCCCTGGATCAGGCGATGAGTTATATAAGACATTTGCATTAACCAGGTACATGGACTATATAGTAATGCTCGTGTTTGATATCATTGTTTTATAAGGTTTAAAAGTGCACTTATCTATTAGAAATGTGTACAGGGGGATGAAATTGGCGTGTTTCATAACACCATTAGTAATAGGTGTAGTGGTTGGTATTCTGAGTAAAACGAGTAAATCTCTACGCGATAAGCTAAAGCTCAATATATTGGCATATATGTTGATCGGAGGTGCATTAATACTCATAGCAGAACACGCGTGGCATGGCGAGATAGTTACATACCCTCCATTTCTCACGGCTATGCAAAATCCCATTGATGTATCAGTGATACTCCATGAAATAGGCATTTCAGGGGGCTTTATGAGTCTTGCTGTAATAGCCACGTGGTTTGGGGCACTTGTATTTTCAAGAAGACTAGTTCTCGAGGTCAAGGCTTTGAAGAAAATGATCACTACTTTTGAGCCGTGATAATCGTCGTTGGGTGAATTAATATGTGGCAAATAACACTGGCCATGTTGGCAATAATATCGAGCGTTCTTTGGCGTAGAGCCCGGTTCAGAGATAAGTACAGGCTAGATGTGTTAGCATCAATATCAAGCGGAGCTGCTGTAATGTTTTTAATTGACTCTATTTTCAACTATTTCGAAGAAGGGGTATTCCTGGAATTATCGTGGAACGCTTTGATTCTAAGCATATTGCTAATCGCATTAACCACTACAATATGGGCCATCACGTTATTGTCAACAAAGATCTTCAAATCCAAGTAACCCGATCCGTTGATTCAACCAGTAGTTCACCCATCTAATGGTAAGTAACTATGAAAATGTTACGATATGTGTAGAATGGTTTAAACCAGGTCATTTACCCAGGAGGAGCTCCAGATAAAGCATTAAATAGAAGCCCACAAAGAACCCTATCGTTGAATATAATCTATCCCCGCTTTTCTCATGAAAGATCTCTGGCAATAACTCCTCGACGACTACATATATCATGGCGCCACCGGCCAACCCCATGCCGAGACCTAGGATCAAGCCTCCTTGGTAAAACAACAGTGCTGATATCAACGCTGCACAGAGTTCGACAAGACCACTAATAATGCCTATCGCAATCGCCTTTGACCGCTTATAGCCAATGGACATTAATGGTATGGACACCGTTGCACCCTCTGGTATGTCCTGTATGCCTATGGCAATCGTGGTTGAGAAACCGAGTAGTTTATCATAAACCGTTGTAACCCCTATGGCCAACCCCTCTGGTATGTTATGAATGATCATAGCTATGATCAACAGCCAGGTTTTACGCCATTTCCCCTTGAAAACGGAGAGTCCTTCGTAACCAACGATATCGTGTTGATGAGGTATGACCTTGTCCATGAACACTATTAACAAAAGCCCTAACAATATACCTATCCCCGTTTCAACATAATAGCCATAATCCATTGCTGGTAGTATCAGGCTAGTGAAACTAGTGACCAGCATCACACCTGCTGCAAACCCAAGGCTACTCTTGACCCATCTCTCTGAAATAACCCTTTTGATCAGAACAGCCATGGAACCGAGGCTTGTGAAAAAAGCCGCTATCAGGCCATGTATCAAGACATATGTCATGACATCCTGCATTTGCTCACCACGATGGCGTGGTCATTGCCTAGTATATTATCGCATAGAAGTGATTAAAAAATCGATTAGTTAATAAAACCATCATACATGTAGAATTGATAACGGATCTTAACTTATTTCACAGAATCATTAAAACTTTTATATTTCATAATGTTAAAAATAAACAGGGAACAAATATGAAGGCATGGAAATGCCAGGTATGTGGATTAATATATGAAGCACCTGAACCACCCGAGAAATGCCCCAAGTGCGGCGCCTCTCGTGAACAGTTCAAGCAGTTAACAGAGCAGGAATTAGGCCTCGTCACAAGGTCAAGACTATCCAATTACCTACACATGAGGGCTTTAACACTTCTCAGAGAGTTATTAGACATAGCTGAGAAAGGTATACAGGATAATTTGGATCCAGGGTGCTTGAAAATATTTAACGAGGAAAAAGAATTCGCGCTTCTCACTATTCAGAAAATCATGGCCGAGTTAGAAACCCATATGAAGAAGGGCAAGTGGGGTTAAGGCAAGTAAGGCTATTCCCTTATTTTTCTCCTTCTCAACACTTCATTATTCCATGTCTTAATTACGACAATTCAATGACCATGTTTTGCACTCCACTCATTTTCCCGAGTTTAAAGGATATAATGCCGTGGAAACCATTCAATTCGACAATGTTTTTACCCATGTCTATGTCATAGCGTTCTTTGCTCAGCAACACCGGTGGAGGACCTAATAAATACTCGTAGACCTCTAGTTCATTAGTGGAATCCGAGTACAAGATCATTCTTTTGTCCCTATAACCAGTCAGGGGTATTCCGCCAAACACATTGGATTCTAACACGTATCCGGGTATTCTCATGATCAAGGGAGGTGTATTGTATAATAATGTCTCCTCATTAATAACGGTTATACCCTTCATGCCTATATCCACCTTTAAAATGTCGTGGCCACCTAGATTTGCCACTGTGTTATAACCCACCAATATCCTCGACCCAGCCTTCTCTATGGATGTTATCCTAGACCCGAACACTCCGACCACCTTTACCATGGGTGGCGAAATATAGAGCAGTATTGATGGGGATATAGCGGTGTTCAACAACTTGGCCTCAGATCGATCCATATCTCCGGGTATATTGATCGCGGCCTCTACGTAACTACTGTAAGGTGCTAACACGCCGCCGGCGAGTATCGTTGCATTAGCTCTCCTAGGTGATAGAGAGAGTCTACCGAAATCCAAGAGCCTCACAAAAACCGGTTTCTCGAACCCAGGATCCAGTGGATTGCCGATAAACAATCCCCCTTTGACAAAGTGGAGATATCTGCCATGTAGTTGCACAGCGTATCCAGATGAATACTCCTTAACACCATGCCCATCTATTGACAGCTCCGATATTTTGTCTGGCAACATGTATGTATCGACCTTAGCGGAATCCAGATCTATGCATTGAAACCCCCTTATCCTGGCAAAGTCGGATATGTCAAAGCACGCGTGATCCATGTATAAGGCGCCCTTTAATGCCGGTAATTCGCTAATTTTCCTAAACACCTTGCCATCCCTATCCAGTTCATATACACCGAGATTCACGTGTCCATCAGCACGGGCCACGAGGATACTATCTCTCAGTGGATCATACAGTAATTCGGATATCTCCCCAGCCCATTTATCCCTATCGTGTATACTCTCAGACCACATCAACTCAACTCTGTGCTCATCAATGAC
The DNA here is from genome assembly GCA_038824035.1 of Desulfurococcaceae archaeon. Classification (GTDB taxonomy): domain Archaea; phylum Thermoproteota; class Thermoprotei_A; order Sulfolobales; family Desulfurococcaceae; genus UBA285. The sequence continues at coordinate 28,477 of JAWBBW010000008.1, read as the reverse complement.
ATATCTGTGTATATGGCTATACTTGTTCCTGAAATCAATGGACCTGAGTCCACCGAATTCGTATATCTCAACAGGTGCGTGAATCCATCCTCCGAAATATATCTCGTTGTCAACAGCTGTGACGGCATTATATGTATCTCCACCACACCTGGGCGGTTTACCCAATTGCTCAAACCCATATACCTCGACACCATCTCTGTATATGAAATAGGCCCTTGCTTCAAAGGACAATGTATAGTAAAGCACTCCTCTATGGTATTTCAACCCGAATAAACCACCAGAGCCCCATTCCGGGGAGTAGCTAGTAGAAATGTGGTTGACAAGTTTGTCAAGGAATTCCATCATTTATAAACCCCTGCATGAGCCCTGTAAAACGCCATTAACCTTGCTTTCTCGTAACACGATAAGGTCATATCTCTGATCCTCCATGGCCTGAACAACATATCAACTCTCCTAATGCAATTGTTCCTAATTTTATCCCCACTCTCTTTATCTATCTCTATTAAATAAGCCAACCGCTCCATGGCTTTGGCAAAACCCGCGATATCTCCCGTGGACACAAGTATGCCAGTAGCATCTTGTGGATTAACTCCTAGATCCACGACTATTTCGCCTAAACCACCAGTCGAGGAGGCTATGACAGGTGTACCCATCGACATGGATTCCACCGCTACTATGCCGAAAGGTTCCCATCTCGAGGGAACCAATGTAGCTGTTGAAACATAGTACAGGGCTTTCAGATAATCCAGCGGAGGCGTGCATCTATATATCACTGCTCTACCGGGCAATCCCTCTACAAGGCTGTTTAAATAGAATTCATACCCACGATCACCGACCGATGTGCCAAGCACGATCAATCTGAAATCATTGGTGTATTTGAGCGCGTTCAAAGCTATGTCTATTCCTTTTTGATGAGACAGCCTCCCGATCACTAGGAACAACGGACCCCGTTTCTCAATCCAGCCCACTTTGTCGCGGCAATAACTATCTACGTCGTCGACAACTCTCCATCTCGTGTCAATTCTGTTTGCCGTATTGTATTTTCTTAAGAGCCAATTAATCGTGTCCTCTACGCGCCAGTCAACGGCATTGTATATGACACATGATTTCTCCCTAAGCCAGTAACCATACTTTCCAAGTAACTCCTCTAGATATCCGTGGCTAACTGTTGTGATCAAGTCACTTTCGAGCACTCCAAAAGCCTCTACGCATCCATAAACAGAGTCCCATACATCGCTATACCTGAACCATTCATGTTTCCATGTTCTCCAAACAGGGTGATGTCTATCGTGGATACCGGACCAATCAACTGATGCGTAATGCCATGGAAAACACCTGGTTGATGATAAATGTATAGTGTAGACCAATGGTATTGAAACCCCCTTTCTCTCCCCGAGATCCTTCAATGCAACTCCAGCCAAAACAGAGTGCCAGTCATGCACATGTACGAGATCTGGTAACCCGTATTTCTCAGCAAACGCCACCACTGCCCTGGTGAACAATGATGCCTTTTCCTCGATGTTCTCATACGGATACCTGGAATCGAACACCAGGCCCGTCTGGGTATCAAGGCCCTTGAACAAAACCACGTTCACATTGCCAAGTCTCGCGATCTCCGCTCCTATGCAGTAATGATACTTATTGCCATCAATACCTATTCTATCCCCGCATGCTTGGAAATCAAGTGGAACCAGGTCAAAGCCCCTATTAGGATTCAAGTGAACTCCATGAGAGGGCATTAAAACCAATACCTCTAAACCGCTGTTTGCGAGCGCCTGTGTCATCGTTCTCACGGCTTCAGCCAAACCCCCTACTTTCACAATACCGCTGTATTCAAACGTCAAGTGCCATATCTTTTTAATCTCTATAGGTGTCCACAAGGCCGCTCACCTCTCATAAACTAATTCAAGCCGGGTCGATAATCATTTAGACTATTAAAAACTTGTTTGAAAAGATAAAAGATATAATTGTTTGTAGAGACAATAATAATGGTGTGGCAATTGTCAGGTATAACCACGGCGGTGATCCCAATAGGCGGCGTAGGCGCCCGGCTTTTTCCGTTGACAGTTGACACTTCTAAATCCATGATCAGGTTTCTCAATCGGCCTTTATTGGAGTTTATTCTCGAAACCCTTGTCTTAAGAGGTATAAGGGAGATATATCTAGGGGTAAGTGGTTACGTGAACTATATCCAGGTTTATGATCATTTCGGGACAGGCGAGGAATTGGCGCATAGATTTAACCTGGGTAAAGACGAGCTCAGGATCAGGTACATGCCTAACATGGTGTCACGAGGAAACGCTGAGGCAGTGTTAGTGACGTTGAAATATTACAAGTTACAAAACCCCGTCTTAATAACACAGTGTGACACGGTTTTCGAGGATATAGATATCAATGGATTAAACGAGTTCTTAAAGCAATATTCATGTGACATGATCATAGTTTTAAAGGAGATCGAGAGACCAGAGGAACTTAGAAAATTTGGTGTAGCTGAACTAGGGGAGAACCACTTGATAAAGAGATTTATCGAGAAGCCCAGTAAACTAGAAGAAGCACCATCAAACCTGGTGAACACCGGGATCTATGTGATCAAGCCGCAGATTCTCATAGAGTTCTTTGGAACGGAATACGGTAAAAGATTATACGAGAACGGATATGTAGATTTCGGGAGAGATGTGATACCGGCGATGATAGATCATGGATACAGGGTATGCGGGTTCATCACCAGGACGGCATGGTTTGACATCGGCACTCCCGAATCATATGTTGAGGCTGTTTTCTACTTTCTTAAAAACCTATCATCCGAAAGGCTCTCAATAGATTTCGTGTACAATGGTTTAAAAATGATGGGTAGGAGAGAGCATTCAAGAGAATTACAGAGAACAATGGTTGAGAGGGTTAAGACAGGTGAAGTGGTCATAAATGGCGATGTATTAATAGGTAGACATTGTAGCATTGGGAGAAAAGTCGAGATCTCCGATTCAGTTATAGACAATTACACGGTGATCTCTGATTTCAACGACATAGAGAGATCAATAGTCATGGATAGATGTTATATCGGTAAAAACGTCAAGATATATAACAGCATCATAGGTAGACATGTGATAATAGATGACGATGTAGTGGTGGAGAACAGCATTATAGGCAATAACACATTCATAGGTAGAGGAGCTCGGATCAAGAGTTCACGCATATGGCCCGGTAGATTCATACCGCCGAACACAGCCCTAATGGGTGTTACACTATCATAGGACTCAGCAAAGACATAGTATTCATCTTCGAGGTTCATCAGCCATATAGGTTGAAAGCGGAGACCTATGTAGAGTTACTTAGACTAGCCCTCAAGGGAAAACTGAGCAATGATGTGTTGGAAAAAGTCTTGATTGACCATGGTTTAAACAAACACATATTTGAACGAGTAGCGAATAGATGTTACAGAGTAGCAACCAAGATCTTGTTGGAGACATGTGAAAGACTAGCCGAGGCAGAGCACAATGCGAAGTTCTCTTTCAGCATTAGTGGGATTTTATTAGAACAATTGCTTGAAAACGCCCATGATTTAATAGAATTGCTGAGAAAAGGGGTTGAGAAAGATTTCTTCGAGTTAATCGGGCAGACATATTACCACAGCCTCTCATCCCTATTGCCAGACACAGAGGAATTCGAGAAACAAGTCGAAGCACACAGAGCACTTATGAATGAGGTATTTGGATCAAAACCTATTGTAGCCGAAAACACCGAGATGATCTATAACAACGATATAGCCAAGATCTTCGGTGATCTAGGATATAGAGCGGTTATAACAGAAGGCGTCGACTGGGTTTTACATGGCCGTTCGCCGAATTACCTTTACACATCACTCGATAGATCTATAAAAGTATTGTTGAGGAATTATAGACTAAGCGATGACGTGGGCTTCAGGTTCTCGATGAGAACCTGGGATCAATACCCATTAACAGCCGATAAATATGCTGAGTGGTTGAGGGCAACACCGGGTGAAGTAATAGTCATAGCCATGGATTATGAAACATTCGGGGAACATCACCCACCGGAAACAGGTATATTGGAGTTCCTCAGATATCTGCCCATAGAGATAACTAAGCGGGGAATGGCATTGGAATCTCCAAGCAGGGTTATAGATTCCCATAGGCCAATAGACATATACGATGTACCACCATGGAGCACTATAAGCTGGGCGGATGAGCGAGATCTCTCCGCATGGCTTGGTAACGAGATGCAGCAAAGAGCATTTAAGCTATACATGGAACTAGAGCCCTATGTAAAGGCCACGGGCGATCCATATCTAAGGTTTTGGAGACTTCTGGGTACCAGTGACCATTTCTACTACATGGCGATGAAAACCGGGAGCACTGGCGAGGTTCACACATATTTCTCCCCCTATAAATCGCCGTTCAGGGCCTTCGAAATATACATGGAAGCCCTGTTAACATTGATGAACAATGTCATAGACGAGATATCTAGTAAACCAAGGTACTACGTAAATAAGATCGTCTTGCCGAAAAACAAGGCATTTCACTTTTACATAGCCCCAGGGGTTTACACAGGTAAATATGCACGCAGTCTCGGTGAATTGTTAAAAGCGATCGAAGAGCTCCCAGCGGAATCCATGATCTACCACATTAAGAGAGGGGATTTGCAGAACTGGCTGAGGACTTATTTCCTCCTCGAAGAAGTGGTGGCCGAGCTAAACGAGTTGATGAATAGTATTGTTGATCAAAACGTGTTTAAACAACGAGTGATCGAAGCGCTTAGAAAAACGCTGTGTTAATCATTAGTACGTATAAAACCACCTGGTCTAATGTCAACCATTATTATATAACGAGGCACATGTTTATAGATATGGGGGTCTTAGTGCATAAATTCTACACAGACAGGTTCATAATGACGCCTGGTCCCACCGAGATCCCATATAGAGTTAGATCCGCGTTGATGAGGGAGACCACGAACCCAGATCTGGATCCCGAATTTCTCGAAATATATAACGAGACACGGAGCATGTTGCGGAGACTTCTAGGTGTGTACAAGGGCTCTCTCTTCATAATGACTGGCGAGGCGATGCTAGGCCTTGAAGCGGCGATTGCCAACACTGTTATGAACGGCACAAAGGTATTGGTAGTGGCCAATGGTGTTTTCGGAGAAGGCTTTGCAGATCTCGTTAAGGCGTATGGCGGTGTCCCATTACTCGTCGAGGCATGCGATGATTGTTGGAGAAGAAGCGCTGATCCAGCTGTTATTGATAGAGAACTGGAGAGACATAGGGACATAGAATTAGTGACTCTTGTCCATTGCGATACTCCATCTGCGATATTGAACAATCTCGATGACATAGCCAAGGTGGTTGAAGAGCATGGATCATTACTAATAGTCGACGCCGTCTCCAGCATTGGCGGTGTTCCAATAGATTTCGATAAAACGGGCATAGACATACTCATAGGTGGTTCTCAAAAAGTATTGAACACACCGCCCGGCCTAACCATCATGGCTATCAGTGACAAGGCATGGGATAGAGTTGACAGAGTTAAATATAGGGGTTTCTACCTGGATCTGAAATTGTGGAGAGACATGCTTGATGATCAAGGGATTTTCCCCTACACAATGAGCGATGTCCTCGTATATGCCTTATGTGAATCGCTCAAGATGATACACGAAGAGGGGGTTGAAAACGTGTATAGGAGACATGAAATGGCTAGAAACGCCTCGTGGCGTGCACTAGAAGCCCTGGGGCTCAAGCCCTATCCAAGCTCCATTGATCACTCCTCGCCAACTGTGACGGCGTTTGAAACCCCTGTTGGAATCGATAACAAGGAGTTTAGACAACTAATATGGAGGAAATACGGTGTCATGATCGCCGGTAGCTGGGGGAAACTGAGTGACAGGGTCCTGAGAATAGGACACATGGGCGTCCAGGCCTCAAGATCGCATTTACTCGTAGCATATATATCGTTGGCAAGAGCCCTGAGAGATATGGGTCGCGATGTCTCTTTATCAATGGTGGTTGAAGCCATTGAAGAGGGGTTTAAATAAAATAAACAAGGCATCAGGTGTTATTGATGTATAGGAGACTTGAAGGCAGAGTTGCAATCGTAACAGGAGGCGCTCGTGGCATTGGGGCCGCAATAGCTGAAAGACTTGGGATCGAGGGAGCCCATGTAATTATCTTCGACATAGATAAAGAGAGTGGTTTGAAGAGAGAGGAGATGTTGAGATCCAGGGGTATAGACATCACATTCATACACGGGGATGTAGCCAATGAAGACGATGTAATCAGATGTATTGATCTTGTTCATAGACGATACGGTGAATTGGACATACTGGTGAATAATGCTGGTATAGGGTTTTCGGGTAAATCCATATTTGAACAAAGCCTAGAGGAGTGGAGAAGGATCATAGATGTGAACTTAACAGGGCCCTACTTGTTTTCGAAACACGCTGCTAGAGTGATGGCTGAGAAGAAAAAGGGCGTGATAGTCAACATAGCGAGTACAAGGGCCTTTCAATCAGAACCCAACACAGAGCCTTACTCAGCCTCTAAGGGAGGGTTGATTGCATTAACACATGCTCTCGCAATTAGCCTGGCCCAGTATGGTATAAGAGTAGTGGCTGTTTCACCTGGCTGGATAGACACAAGTGAATACCAAATACCCCCATTAAAGCTTAACCTAACTCGGCTAGACCACCTACAGCACCCAGCCCGTAGAGTGGGTAGACCCGAGGACATAGCATCTATTGTTGCTTTCCTGGTATCGGATGAGGCCGAGTGGATAACTGGCGTGAATTTCGTTATTGATGGCGGGATGACAATCAAAATGATATACCTAGACGAAGCCGTTATAACCGATGCACTCAGGTTATTAACAGATGATGAGGAGTTCTCCTCATTGGTACTAAGATTGATCAAAAAGGGTCCAGACAAGATCAAGGCTGCTAAGGAGATGCTCTACAAGATAATCGAGTGAGCCCTTAAGCAATAGATCTCAATGGTTTTAAACTCTAGTGTTTTAAATAAAGCGGTGGCCCTATGCTAAAACAGTGTGAAATGATCCCGGGATTGGTTAAAGGGATCGAGGTTATATATAGTGATAACTCCAGGGAGACATGTTCTCCAATGACAAGTTCAAGCAGTGAAGCTATTGGTGAATACAAATACATGTGTGGCCACTCCAAGATCACATTGTTGTGTAGAAACAATGTACTAGGTATAAACGCTGAGTCAAACATAGAGTTCAGTAACAGGTTCTTCGCTGAGATTGAGCTGGATATCCCGTTTGAAAACAGGTTACTGGTGATAACCAATCACCCATCCTTTAGAGCCGCTTATAGAGGTGCATGGTATTACACCAGTTTAGCAGCCGACATGGAGCCGAAAACCGAGAAACCCACAGATACCCCTACATATCCCCTTGAGGCCGTAGACCTGTCTCCGGAGGATTACGTAAGAAGTGTTCCTTGTTGGACATATCCATTCATAACTAGCGATAAGAACAAGATACCTGGTTACACAGTGTTTGTGCTTGGTAAAACCGGGGATATCTATACAGCTCTCCTGGCATTAAATAATGGTGATTTAACGGGTTTCCTGGGCCCTGGAGTTAAGCTCAGGTTATTCCTAGGGAAAAGCGTGAACAGGGTAGAGACTAGCTGGGTGTTATCAATAGGGATCGACAACGATCCCTATGAAACGGTTGAAAAAGCCGTTAACCAGGCATTCAACGAGGTTCAGGCCAAGCCGAGGGTTTTCAAAAAGAGACCAATGTTCATGGAGGGGGTTGGCTGGTGTTCGTGGAACGCGTTATTGACACACGATCTATCCGAGGGAAATGTATTGAGGATTGTGAAGGGATTATTAGAAAAGGGTGTTAAGTTGAAATGGGTTATAATAGATGATGGATGGCAAAACGAAGTTAGGAAAGAGGGGCCGTGGTATGCTAGGTTACTCAACGACCTGGAACCCGACCCCGCTAAGTTTCCAAGTGGATTTAAACAAATCGTCTCCGAGCTAAAACGCATTGGCATAGAGAAAGTCGGGCTATGGCATACCATCAATATACATTGGAGTGGTTTCACAGAGGCTGTGAAAGATAAAATAGGGGTTGAGGGCTATTACAACAAGTTCTTCGACAGCTATGTCCCCCCGCCATGGCTAGAGCAGGCGGTGGAGTTCTATTCGAGGTTTTACAAATGGATTAGAGAACAGGGATTCGACTTCGTCAAGGTCGATAACCAATGGGTTATAAACTCGTTGTACTGGGATACCATGAGCGTTGGCAAAGCCTCGAGAAACATACAACTAGCTCTCCAGGTAGGGGCGTCTATCAATGGATTAGAGATATTAAACTGTATGTCGATGACACCCGAGAACTATAGTAACTACTTCATTAGCAATTGCATGAGGGTTTCGGAGGACTATATACCGTTCTGGAAAGCGGATGCAAAGCTACATACATTGACATGTATGTATAACTCCTTGTTTCTGAATAAAATAGTATACCCTGATTATGACATGTGGATAACCTATGATCCATATGCCAGGGTACACGCCGTTGCGAGGATCATCAGTGGCGGCCCAATATATATAACGGACAGGCATCCCGAGAAAACCAACACCGAGTTATTGAGCAAAATGATCCTGCCAAACGGCGAGGTTGTGAGAGTTGATGAACCGGCTTTGCCCACGAGGGATGTGTTGTTCAGGGATCCATATAATGAAGAGGTCTTGTTGAAAGCAGCCTCTAAGTCTAGGCACGCATATGTAGTAGCGTTGTTCAATGTGAACAAGAGCGGTGTTATGATAAGGGATCGGGTGACCCCCGATATTTTGCCATATCAGATACCAATGGGTGAATACGTGTACTACAAGGTATTTACACGTGAAAAGGGAGTTGTGAGAACACCTTTCGAAATACCCGTGGAACTCGGGGAACTCGATGCCGAAATAGTATTGTTGGCGCCTGTTTTTAACGGCAGATCAGCCGTAGGCATAATCGAGTACTTGTTACCACCATATCCCATAGATGTCTCGTACACTGGTAAGGGAGAGTTAATAGTGGAGACGATGGTTGATGGAACGCTATTGTATTATAGCCGAGGAGTGTTCATTGAACAACGCGTGGAGAGAAATGATGTATTGAAAATATAATCCCTCCCCAATCACACATTCACGTCAAAGGACTACAGGTGCTGCTTCTTGTTTAAATCTATGCTTAGCCATATCTGGCATATGTCCTGCGTTTTTACAAAGAAAGGTGTTGAACACTGAGCTGGAGAAACAGGGCTAAGAGAGCCATTGTCAACCACTTGGAGGATGTGGCACCTGGTTTCATAAATATGTTGAACGGTGTTTGCCTGGTTTCCTTTAACAAGGAGTGCATAGACTTATTACTGGATGAGCCAGGTAAGTTCGCCACCCTGTTGCTTAGATATAATGAGCCAGGAGTAGTTGAGTTCATTGTCGAGAAATTGATTTTAAAACCAGTATTAAGCGATATGGGGAGAGGTCACGATGCCGGATTACTGGCTAAGTTATTCCTCGAAGACCCCATTGAGTTTAAGAGAACTCTCGAGGAATTGTTGAAACACTTTTTCCAAAAGCCTTGTTGAGATTAAGTTATAAAAACCAGTTTATCTAAGAAATGAGTTATGTTTTTAAACAAATTGATTGACATGGAAAATGACTATGGGAATAACCATAAATTAAAGGCGATATATCCAAATATTTGTAATGAGTATTTATAAATAACTGATACACATGTATGCATGGATTCATTAATATTTCTAACATCTATGTTAGTAGGTGTGAAAAGTGATATCAGTAAAAAAACCCTAGCTATACCTATCTTAGCGCTGGCAATAATTGGAATGGCATTGGCAATGTGGAGTGAAACACTTCTATTAAATGTAACCGTGGAGACAGGAGAAGTCGATGTCAAGTTCTCGGATTGGTATTGTAGCGATACCGGCCCGGACCCACAGGCTGAAGGGTTCCACAACGAGGAAGGAAAAGATGTGGCTTCATGTGTCATTGAAGTGGAAACAATGGATGACGAGGGAGACGTTATAAAGCTAGCTGTTAATTTGTTAAACGCATATCCAGGCTACGCTGTAGAGGTCTATCTAGTAATAGACAATGTTGGCACAATACCTGTTAAGCTGTATAGCTCTAGTGTCGAGTTCGATGAGCCAATAATGGCCGAGTTGGAGATACCAGAAAACACGCAGATCCACCCAGGAGAGAATTCAACATATATATTAAAAATAACGATACCCCAGGAAGCCGAAGAGCTATCCAGTTATACTGGCGAAGTCGTGCTAATGTTCGCACAGTGGAATGAAGTGCCCTAGAGATAAGGTGTGAACTGTGAATAAGATATTAGGTTTTTCTGCCATCATCCTCATATCACTATCAGCAATACTAGCACTAGCTATGTGGAGTGAAACGTTAAGAGTGAATTCTTCGATCTCGACCGGCGAAGTGGACTGGGAAATAGTGTCTGGAACAGTGATATATCTAGATGCCTGTGGATTACAACCTGGATATGGAGTTTTCAGGGGAAATGATTGGAATGCGACCTATCTACCATTACCTGGAGCTGTGCAGTTGGATAAAGATGTTGGATGCGCCGATGTCACGTTAATAGATAGTGATGGTGATGGAGATTACGATACCATGAATGTGACCTTGCATAATGTATACCCATGGTATTATACACACATAGCGTTCAAGGTCCACAATGATGGAACAATACCGATAAAGATATGGAGAATAATAATTGATGGACAAGAATTCTATGAGCTGAATGAGCAGGAGTTGCAGCAAGGTGTTGAATTGGAGTTAACAGGCGATGATAAACCAGATTTATTGATATGGTGGGGCAATAATTTCGGTGTACAACTACATCCATGTCAAAGTGCCGACATAAGCTTCGATGTAACAGTGTTACAGGATGCTCCGCAGAGCTCGACACTGACGTTCACAGTACAACTCGAAGCAATACAATGGAACGAATACAGCGTCCCAGCCATGACCCTGCGAGGAGGTTAAAAGCCATGTACATATCCAATGATCTAGTGGTTTTTCTCCCCGTAGCCATCCCCCATTCCCGATATAGAGTAGAACAAGGTATATCATCATGGGTAAAAGCAACACATTCTTACTAGTCTCAGCCGTGGTTCTAATGCTTGCTACAGCCATAGCCATTTCAATGGCTATGTGGATGGGTACCTTGAGATTAAACGCCATGGTGAAGACGGGCGAAGTCAACGTGGATTATGAAAACATCGTTGTAGAGGAATTCGATGAAGCCGAGGGAAAAGACGTTGGCAATTGCACATATACCATTACTACAAGTGATAATGCTGATCGATTGGAAATACATATATCGAATGGATACCCTGGTTATGGCTGTAGAATCGGCTTCGACATAGTGAACACCGGCACAATACCAGTGGTGGGGCCTTTCTACAATATGACGGAAATACCCAGTGAAATCGAAGTGGTGTTCAACCCACCAAGTGTCCAACAACTGCACCCAGGCGATTTAGCTCACTACGAAATAATAATAGGGGTCTTGCAAAGCGCCAATGAAAGCTCTGAATATGTCGTTGACATTGACATAACTTATATACAGTGGAACGAGGCGTATTCCTCGATAAGTGGCTATGTATGGAACGATACAAATGAAAACGGGATATGGGATCCCGGTGAAGACCCCGTAGAGGGTGTCACTATATTGTTGGAACAAGGCAACATAGTCATTGTCTCTACGTTTACAAACAGCGATGGATACTACTATTTCCCAGTACATCCTGGAACATACATAATCAAAATATTGTTGCCAACAGGATATGTGAACACCACAGCATTAACCCTAACAAGGACTATTAGCGCTGGAGAATCAAGTATTAACAATAACTTCGGGATAATGCGACCACCATTACCTCCGCCACCGCCTCCACTACCAGGATTAAATATAATGGGGGAGTTCAGGGAAACAAACACTGATTTCAAGAAATGCCCAGTTAAACTCGGGACCCCATTGGATTCAATAAGGGCTGAGGTACGTAAGGAGGGAAAAGTGGTGAGCGTCTCACCGGGAGCGTTCTATCATGTGTTGTGGATCAATGGCACAGGATTAGATAATGTAAACATTACCGTTACATACGATTACCAGTTCAACATAGAGGATGGGTTTGATGGCAAGATACGTGTATACATGTTGAACACCACGACGATGTGCGTAATCAAGGAGTTAGGCTATGGGGAATATGAATATAGTGTGGACAACACGTTAAACACGGCGATCATGAACATAACGTTGTCAAACCCGCTTTCCTCAGACGCCGTAGTGCTGATATATATAAAATTCAAGCCGACAGATTATGATTCTGATAAAGAGCCCCATGGATTGATAGGTCACATATGGGATACCTTGGACAAGAACTTCGAGGTAAATTACAATATAGCGGCAAATACGGGTTCAGCAACTGGGACCAGCATAATACAGATTGTCAAGAAGTAAAACTTGATCCAAATGTTTTTTAAACCCTTCTTCTTAATCCTCCAATCAAGGAGACGTGGTTTTAATCAATGGTTATGAAAACTCTTTCGATAATACTTGTCCTTGTCTTAATGTATCTTGTCACTTATTTCTATAAAATAGCAACCGGTGTTTTCTTCTACTATGTACAAGTCATTTCCTATCTCTCGGTAATAGCATTGACCTGGGACACGGTGAGAGATTACTTCAAGTACACGCCTCTTACACAGACTATCTCGGCGTTCACGCTTAGTTATATGTCAATATACATGATGCTCGGTCTCTGGGCCGGATTTGGCCTAACTCCTTACTCCACTAGTTTACCAGGAGTACTTGTCAACATTGTTCACGTGGTATCCAGGGTATTGGCTTTGGAATTTCTCAGGACCTATGTCGTGGATAAGCTCAGGTATACCCATGGCTCCCTGGCTATGTGTTTACCAATATTGATCACATGGTCATTAGCGTCGTTTCCATACCCATTGTTATCTCTATCCATGTCGATAGAGAGCTTGAAAATAACTTATAGGTATCTCATTCCATCATTCCTAGCCAACATGTTCTCCACTTTCATAGTGTTGAACCATGGTTTAACACCATCCATTATCTACAACCTAGTGCCCTCGTTGTTTACCAGGATAATTCCATTTCTACCTAGACTTGATTGGTTCATAGAGGGCTCCTTTAACTCCATGATACCACTGATAGGCTACTATATCTCTCTACCATATCATAGGACTAGGTTTAGACATGGCATTAAAGACATATATGTTGAGTCAAGGAACGTAATCAAATTGCTAACTTATTTCTCAGCAATAGTAGCAATAACTATGCTCTCCCAGGGCTATCTAGGTGTCAGATTATTAGTTATATCGAGTGGAAGCATGTCACCAACTCTGAATATAGGGGACCTAGTCGTGCTCTGCACTCATTGTAGAGATATAGGCGTAGGTGATGCAGTGGCTTATGTATCCCAATGGGGCGTGATCGTGCACAGAGTCGTGGAGATCGATAGTTCATACAGATACATCGTGACAAAGGGCGATGCAAACAACGCGCCAGATCTAGACCCCGTGTCAATGGACAATGTCATTGGAAAAGTTGTCTTCAAGATACCTTTGATTGGATATATCTCTCTATATATACAACAAGCCCTCAGAGGCAATCCTGTATATTTCTCATTATTGTTGTTAATAAGCCTGGCGATGATCGCTATGTATTTAGTTAAAGCTAGATATAGAGGTATCTAGGAGATGTATTGTGGTGTAAAGATGTTTAACAAAATACTTCATAGTAAAATAGCCATCGGAGTAATCGTGTTCTTGTTCATCACATCGTTGTTCACAACTATATATGCATATCAACAACCAGTTGAGATAACACAGGAGAGGGTACTCTACACGTATACCACTAGGGGTGTTTTCAACTACATTGTCATTCTCTACCCAAACACCGTATATGATACAAGCACTTTGCTGAATCCAGGCAAGGTTTTCCTAAAACTCGTCGACAAGGTGATCGTTAACACCACCTATATGTTTAACTCAATGCCCCAGGCATCAAGCATAAACAATACCCTGGAGATAAGGGTTATCCTTAGCCATTTGCAGGTGTGGAGCAAGGTATTGAATTCAACCACGGTGAGAACAAGTGAAAATATAGCCCAATATGTAATAGAGCTCGATATACCTTGGTTGATATCGCTGGCTAGGAATATATCGTCTCAAATAGAGATCTCCAGTACAAGGTACATAATAGTCATTGACTGTAACGCTAAGACAGATTTTGAGGTAATGGGTATTTCACAGAGCGTTAATTTCCCGTATTCGCTTCAAATAACGATCGATCTATCTGGGAAGATAATGGAGTTCTCACAGAGAGAGATAAGTACCACGAGTGTTAAGAAAAACACCGTTATAAGTGAGACAACGATACCTCTGGGCTTTGTAAACATAAGTACAAGGCTATTCCAATACATTTCAATTATATCCACATGCGTCATCTCGGTTGCAATGGTAATTTTCACGGGGGTTAATATCATGTACACATACCGTAAAAAGCCAGGCAATATCTCAAGGATAACGAGGAGGTATAGATCAGTGATCGTGGAAGCATGTGAAATCCTCAATAAGACAGGTAACAATGTGGTGAAGGTACAGGATTTTCAACAACTGGTAAAGGTCTCAGAGACCTTGGCTAAGCCAGTAATACATGTAAAAACAAGTGATAAGCATGTTTTCTATGTCCTAGACGAGGAAGTTACATACTTGTATGAACAAGTCGATGGAAGTAGGAAATAAATGCTTTAAATAGACACGTGGACCATGTAAAGTTATCAGGAACTCACTTGCGTTTAACAAAGAGATCGGTTTTCTATCTAATTTGAGGATTACGTAATTTTAAACCCAATGCATCACGATTTAGCGTATTTCACGATTATTTATTAAGGGCATTAAGCCATAAGAAAACATGTCTCCCGACACCACTATGTAGCCATGGTAATGTTGGGGGAACATTCGTAGCCACATAATGATTTTGAGAGGCTAAAACTTGGCTAGTGAGGGTAAAAAGATTAAGATAGATATCAAAAATAGTGCTGAAATATATCCCGGTATTTTGGACGACCTGGTTAAAAAGATCATGTATTTACTCAGCGATGATATCAGAATAAGGATATTGCGTGAACTCGTTGTCAAGGAAGCGTTAAGTATAAGGGCCATTGCACGTCGATCGCATTGTAATTACGAGAAAGTGGAGAGAGCTTTGAAACAACTAGAGGATTTTGGATTAATACAGACATATGTTGTCAACGTTTCTGAGCACAGGAGGTACAAGTTCTACTCTATTAACAAGAGATACGAGTCAATGCTTAGATCAATTCTTGAAAACCCCTGAAAACGATTAAGGAGTGGGTTGATTGCCTTAATGGGTAATGGATACTATGGTTGAAATATTCACGAAGCCTTAAAACCACGCTTGATCACACGTGTTCAGCCTTCAAAGGTTTCATAAACGTATTAATCTATCTGTTCTTACCTAGAAGGACATGGGTGTTTAAGCGGAGTGTCAGGGGTCTTGGTTAAAAATGGCTTAATAGTTCTCCCAGAGGGATTGTTTAAACGGGATATCAAGGTCAAAGATGGCGTCATAGTGGAGATTGGAATTGGATTATCAAATACAGGTGTCGACCACATCATAAATGCTAGTGGTAAATTGGTGTTCCCGGGCATAATAGATGAACATGTCCATATGAGAGAACCAGGCCTTGAATACAAAGAAGGGTTTGAACACGGTTCTAGGGCAGCTATTAAAGGGGGCGTGACGACTGTGATAGATCAGCCGAATACGATCCCGCCAGTGGAAGACCCTGATAAAGTGTTGGCAAAGGCTAAATTACTCGAAAACAAGGCATATACCGATTTCGCCTTACTAGGCGTCTTACATGATGAGAACATCGAGCATTTCGAAGAAATGATCCATAGTGGTGTGGTTGGGTTCAAGGTGTTCATGGGGCCCACTACTGGAGGTATATCACCTCCAAGCGATATTTCATTGCTCAGAATATTGGAGAGATCCAGAGATATGGATGTGACCGTGATGTTTCACGCCGAGGACCACTCGCTTGTGGCATATTTCATGGAAAGGATCAGGGGTAGTGGCAGAGTAGACCCATTTGTACACGTTGAATCCAGGCCAGTTATAGCAGAGGTCTATGCCATATCTAAGATACTTACCCTTGCCAGTAATGTGAATGCACGTGTTCACATAGCGCATGTATCCTCCAAGGAGGGCTTGGAGGCCATTAAAGTAGCCATGTCATATGGGGTGAGAGTGACCAGCGAGACATGTCCTCATTACTTATTATTTGAAAGAGAGGATTATGTGAAATACGGGGGCTTGATAAAGACTAATCCACCAATCAGGGGAGGTGTACATAGGGAGGCGTTGTTAAACGCTCTGAGAGAGGGCATTATTTCGGCGATAGGCTCAGATCATGCACCCCACACGCCCGAGGAGAAATTAAGGGACATGTGGAGCTCTCTACCAGGTATTCCAGGTGTTCAAACAGTGTTCCCACTCTTACTGGATATGGCTTTGAAAAAACTGATCCCATTAACAGCGATTCCGAGATTGATGGCCGAGAACCCTGCAAGGTGTTTCAAGTTATGGCCTTGTAAAGGCAGGATCGATATTGGGTTTGACGGAGACCTAGTCATTGTCGACCCTAACAAGGAACTGGAAATAAGCACGGAATGGCTTGAATACAGACACAAGATCTCGCCTTATGTGGGCTGGAGGCTGAAAGGATATGTGGAAACGGTTGTTCTAAGAGGTAATGTGGTCGTTGAGAACGGAAAATTAACGGGTATAAGGGCTGGTAAATGGGTAACGCCTTGTAACCGGTTTGTTTAATACCCATTTTTTAACGCGAACTGTTATTTATCAAATGGTGTGTGCATGTATAAGGGCATCGACATAATATCGGCTCTTCAATTCACGAGAAGTGATATTGAAAAGTTGATCAATATAGCAGAAGACCTGAGACATGTCTATGAAAAAGGAGGAAGATTGAACATAGCCAATGGCAAAGTAATGTTCACAGCTTTCTTCGAGCCAAGCACTAGGACTAGGATTAGTTTCCAATTCGCCATGGTCAAGCTAGGTGGTTCAGTCATAGATCTGGGCTCAGAGGAGGTAACCAGTATGGCTAAGGGCGAAAGCCCCGAGGACACCTTGAGAACCGTTGATAGCTATGAACCAGATCTAATAGTGGTCAGGCATAGGGAACAGGGTTTTGCCAAGAAGGCGGCCGACATATGCAGGGCACCTGTGATCAATGCTGGTGATGGATATAACGAACACCCTACACAGGCGCTTCTCGATGTATACACGTTGTGGAGGTTTTTCGGGAGGATCTCTGGGTTAAAGATAGGCTTAATGGGGGATCTAAAGTACAGTAGAACCGTTTCAAGTCTCTCATATGTGTTGTCGAATTTCCCTGATATAGAAATATTTTTCATCTCCCCCAAAGAACTAAGGCCACGTGAAGAAGTATTAAAAGTATTGGATACTAGGAAAGTGAGATATCATTTTGCTGAGAGACCAGATGATTTGATCGAAAAACTGGACGCCCTATATGTGACCAGGTTGCAAAAAGAGAGAATGAGCCCTGATGAATACGAGAGGTTGAAAAACAGCTATGTCATTACATATGAATATTTAGCGAGGTTCACCAGGATACCGCTCATAATGCATCCATTGCCACGTGTTTGGGAATTAGCCAGCGATGTCGACGTGTTGCCCCAGGCTATTTATTTCGAACAAGCGAGAAATGGATTGTTCATCAGGATGGCTTTGATCAAGACAGTGCTCGGGATCTGATTAATACTAAGTCTTTTTTATCCATATCTTGCTTTATTCAATAGAGGTGTCTACTTGGAGAAGGAATATCTCTCGAAGGAGTATTGGATCAGATCGTCGAGAAGATATATGGAATATGCCATGAAGACCGCTGGCAATGTGAGAACACTCATGATAACCGTGGATTTCCCAAACGCTCCTTACACAGAAGCCCCTGCTGGGTATCGAGACCCCCTCGCTTATTACAGGTGGTTTTTGCCAGCGGTTGATTGGTTCGAGGCATCGTCATATGGTAAATTAAACCTGGAAATAGAGATCTCGGATAAATGGTATCGTATGAGTAGAAATGACTATGAATACAATATCCAGTGGGGTAAATTGACATGGGAATTCCACGCTAAATACGTGAATGAAGCTGTAGAACTGGCTAGTAATGATCATGATATATCGCTTTACGACGCGTTTTACATAGTGCCATCGAGAAACGCCATCAACATACAGTACTCGCCCACATTCATAAGTAGCCGTCATAGCCCTGTTATTTCCAAGGGCAAGGTTATCTCGCATGCAGTGACTTTTGGGAAAGATATGTGGAGATGGGGTTTCAAAGTATTAATACATGAAACGGGTCATTTAATGGGTTTACCAGACCTCTACGCTTATGAACCATTGAACATAGCTGGTAGGAGAGATATACATTATTATGTTGGTGGATGGGATATAATGGGCTACATCGCTGGGCACGCGCCCGATTTCATGGCTTGGCATAAATTGAGACTAGGGTGGATCGATAGTGACCAAGTAGAGGTGGTCTCCGAAAAAGGGGTATATGAATACGAATTAACCCCTATAGAAATCAATGGTGGTTTAAAGCTCGTTATAATACCTATCAACGAGAACTCTGCATATGGAGTGGAGAGTAGGAGGCCGATTGTGAATGATGAGACAAGCCTCGACTGGGGCGTTCTCATATATAGAATCGACCTAACTGCTAGGTCTGGCCATGGTCCGATAAAGATCATTGATGCGTATCCAGGTGATGATGTGATGCCGAGCCGTGACTTAGATCATGCCTGTTTCAGGAAAGATGGCAATGCTATTTTCGTGGATAGGGATAACGAGATCAGTGTCATAGTGATCGAAGAAGGCGAAAAAAGCGATGTAATCAAGGTATGTAAAGGAGTGATATGTAGTCATTGATTTCACCCTTTTTCATAAATTTGATCATCATCGCTAATTTAGCTCTGTGCACATTGTTTACCACTTCTTGTTGACTAAATCCGGCATATTGATGGAAGCGTATTCGCCACGTATTCCTCGACACCCCTTAATACATAACCTAATCGCGAGGCATACCCTTTCTCAACGAACTCGACCACGTAGTTCAGGAAACTATTAGCTCTCTCATAGTCACTTGTGTACTTCAAAACACCGATCATTTGACATGTTACTGGGATCGATACATTACTCTGAGTCAACCAGACAACATAAGTGTCCTCTGGATACCAATTATGTGTGAAACTAGGCAATATCGCGGTGTCAACAACTCCTAGTGCAACTTGCCTAGCCAGTTGAGGGATATCCTGGTAAACGACTAATTTGTTTTCCACATCATCGTAAACCCCGCTTTCAATAAGTAATTGAATAGATATCTCGCCAAAAAATGAATAGGATGGATCAACCACCCCGATCACATGGACGTTTTTGACAAGATCACTTAGACCTGTTATAGGTCGTGTAACGCCCTTGTTAACCAATAGAGATGGTATGACGAGTGAAAGTGGTTTAACAGTCTCATTGTGGACAAGCCCATGCTCCATGATCTTTATCATAGACATGTGATCCGGCGTCACGATTATGTCGCCGGTATTTGTAGCAATAATCCTGGCCAGTAAGCTGGGTAATGCCGTGCTGATAACCCTTAAATCCACATCGTTTTTCAATTCATAGTAAATCGCCAACGTGTTTATCAATGGATAGGCCGATGGATCTGTATATATGAATAAGGCCGGTTTCTCTCTGATCACCATTATATACTGTACTGTAACAATCACTACGACAATCACAGCCATTACAATTATTAGTGTTGAGGCGGCTTTTCTCATACCTGCTCTAAATGCTAGTTTGATTAGCAAACCGAATAAACCTTGTGCCTTACATTGTTCACAGCAATTTGCTAATGACCGGGCAAAGCGGGTCTCCGGCGTTTAAATCCCCTTTTAATATATATGACCTTGCGAAACAACCGCCACGGCATCCAAGTGATATATCACATTTCGCACACTCGCTTGGCATTTTCAATGGATTTGAAACTGATTTTACTAACCAATTATCCTTGAATTCTCTAAACGCTCCTAGAACACCTTTTTCAATGACATTGGTTATTTTGAAATCAAGTATATCACATAGCAACACATTGCCAGCAGGGTCTATGTCCATGCCATTCATCTCCCTGCAAAACCAAAAACCAACTCCTTCCAGCCCCTTTAACAGGGGGGCCCATGGAGTGCACCACGCTGAGATCGGCAGTCCACGGGAACGGGCTTTCCGAGATATACTTAGAAGGGCTAAGAGGTATTCAAAGGGCTCGATGTATGTTTTTGTCTCAAGTGCTCTCCCAGAAGGCATGACGGGCAATACCGCTAACTCGTCTGCACCTAGGTCTATGGCTAGATCTACCATTCTCTCCGTATATATGTAATTTAACCTATTAATGGTCGTGACAACGGAGAAACGCCCTACTCTACTCTTGATCAACTTAGTGTTTTCAACGACTTTGTCGAATACCCCTCTACCCCTTATTTCGTCATGAATGTTCCTCGGGCCTTCTATGGTTACGAATACGTATGTATTTGTCTTGACGAGTAGGTTAATCACGTTTTCATTCACAGTTGTCGCATTTGTCACAACGCTTTTCTCAACACCGTATTCATCTAGCTCTCTGAGTAGAAATGGTAAATGGGGATGTATCAATGGCTCTCCACCAGTCAAGTTCACGTATTCCACGCCCAGCTCGCCTATTTCCCTCGCTATTTTCAACTTATCGCTTAAACTGAGCTCCTTTATGCCTCTAAATCTATACGTATAACAATGGAGGCAGTTTAAGTTACAGATAGCAGTGAATATCCATATCAGATATCCCGGTTTATCCATATGACAACCCTTTACAGTGAAGCGCTCAAAGCCAGGAATGGTTATGCCCATTTATTTATTTTACATATTTACTAAATCTACAATAATCTACAATACGTTATAAAGGTGTTGTGCATTGATACATCAACCCATACATCAACATGTCCTCTTGTGTGGTGAAATACATTACTTCAGGACACCGCGTGTCCTCTGGGAGGACAGGGTTTTAAAGGCCAAGAGAGCCGGGCTCAATTGCATATCCAGTTATATTCCCTGGAATTGGCACGAACCACTAAGAGACATATACGTCTTTGATGATTATTCACATAGAGAGTGGTACGTGGCTAGTTCTTTTAGCAGGAATATTGAAAGTTATTTGAAAACAATTAGAGAACTGGGTATGTATTTCATAGCTAGGCCTGGCCCATATATATGCTCAGAATGGGATAGTGGAGGTCACCCTAATTGGCTATATAATGAAACGGCAAGGCTTCGATCCCTGGATGATAAGTATATGTATTACGCTGAGAAATGGTATTCTAAGATATTGCCAATACTCAAAGAATACACCATCAGTAAAGGAGGCCCCGTGGTTTTATTACAGGTGGAGAACGAATATTTCTGGGGATTTAAGGACTATATACTCAGATTACACGATGTCGCTAAGAGGTATATAGATGTAGATGATATATCAATAGTGACCAATGAAAACCCATTCCTAGAGAACACTCTTGTGGCAAACACGATAGATGATTACCCAGCTCCATGGTCTATAGAACGGTTTGATAGAAAATTAGAAAGTTACATGAAGTCTCAACCGGGTTTATTCAAAATGTTCATGGAGCTTGAAGGGGGCTGGTTCTCCACGATAAACGGGTATTTACCGACAAGTAGAGGTAGTTTCCCAGCTTCGTGGACAGAGATCTTGGTTAAAACAGCCATAGGTATGGGATTAAATGCCATAAACATCTACATGTTTCATGGAGGCACTAATCCGGGTTATTATACGGGTAAATACATCACGACAACATATGACTATGAAGCAAGTATAAGGGAATGGGGAGAGCTCTCAGAGAGATATTACGCTGTTAAAAGGGTTTTCACGTTCGCAAATACATTTAAGGACTTATTATCGAGGACCAAGCCAGTTCAAACAGCTGTTAAACAAGTATATGATTGCACAAAGCTCTTTGCCAGGATAAATGATGATGGGGAAATGATCATTGTGTTGAGGAATCTTGGCGACAATATATGTAACCAGAGATTATTAATTAACGATGATTTCGTACCTCTGCACAGTGATATAAGAGTTCCATTGAAATATGCCAAGATAATGGTGATGAATCATAAATTACGAGGTACTCCATTTAAACTAATATACAGTACAGCTGAGCCTTTGTTGAAACAAATACATGGAGACAGCTCATTCCTAGTGTTCTATGGTGATATAGGTGAAAAGACCGAGACACTAGTAGAAGCTGAGGACGCTTTGAACATTAAGTGTGTCCATGGCTTTGTGAAATATAGTTTAAGTGGAAACAGGGTTATCGTCGAAAACGTTCACGGGGATCTTGATAATATGGTGGCATTGGAATCACGTGGTAAGACTCTCTACATGGTATTTACGAATAGGGATAGAGCTGGGAGAACATGGCTCATAGACGAACTGAATCCACCCATGATCTTGATCTCTAATTTATATTTCATAGGAAAGACCTCTTACAAGAATAACGCTCTATTGCTGGAATTAGAACTCGATGAAAAAAGCCACGGCGATATACTTATCTTGACGCCAAGGCCCATCAAGAAAATGTTCATGAATAACAGGGAGCTGTATTTTGAAAAACCCTGTGATAACGCGTATTTTACTAGGCTTGATAGAGAAGACGTGAAAATTGTCGAAAAACCCGTTATACATATCGATAATCGTGTATATATGCGAGAAGATCCTATAACGCATAGAGACATTATGAAAGCAATACAGCCTTGTCAACCACTTGAAAAAGCAGGTTTCTTTGAAAATGGTTACTACTTCTACACGGTGATTATAAATATCGATGAAGAAAGCTATGAAAAGTTGGTGAACAAGAGAGCATTTATATCGGGAATCAATGATTACGCATCGTTAATTGTGAATGGAAAACACGTCTCCTCTGGATATCACGTCCTTGAGGTGGATCTAACCGATTATCTAAAACCAGGCATTAACGAGTTCCAGTTAATACTGGAGTCAACGGGTCATCCAAATGATGGCGTACTATATGTTCCCAATGGGATCCTTAACCCATTCTACCTCGGCGAGATAAATACCATTCCGCTGAGGAACTGGATATATATTGATACACGCCCGCAGATCGGCCCTTATTTCGATATGTCCATGTTCATTGAGAGACCTGAATCAATACTCCAAGTACTCGGGAAAATCAAAGACATAGTTAACGATGAGAGTGTTGCGATCGATCGAGCAGGGCTATTTGTAAAGAGAATACACATGGAAAAATTAAACGGTAGATATGTGCTAGATCTCGGCACCCATGTGCACAGCAATTTCTACCCACGTATACTGGTATTTGTAAATGGAGAATACCTTGGTCCCTATATAAAGCCCATGGATATCACGGATCACATGAAAAAGGGTATCAATGAAATCGCGGTATTCTCGGAAAGAGGAGGTCTCTTCCCAGTTCTGAGAAATTACCAATATGCACTTAGTGGAGACTGGTTTGTACAAAAAGGCATTTATGGATTAAACAAAGAATGGTTTAAACAAGGGGTGGATGAGAACTGGATTAAAACGACAATACCGCTGAGATTATTTGACAAAGCCGGTGGAGTTGTGTGGGTTAAGATACCTGTTGAAATCAACACAGCCAAGATCACCACGTCTCCTCTGAAATTACGTTTAAAGGGACAGGGGTTCAGGGCACTGTTATTTTTCAACGGAGAGTTTATAGGTAGATACAGCGTTGAAAACCCGCAAAGAGAATTCTACATATTCGATGACTTGATCAAGAGAGGTATTAACGAGGTCACGATTATGATGCACATAGTCTCCCATGACGCATCGCTCGTCGAGGTATCAATAGAGCCGTATTATGTGCATAGATCAAGCGAACTCGTCATAGAATAAAACATCACAATCCATTTGATCAGCGACGCCATCCATCTTCACGCATTCAGGTAGCTCACACCTTTCATCACAAAACCAGTGGACCGGCCGGGATTTGAACCCGGGACCTCCGCCGTGCGAGGGCGGCGCTCTTCCAGCTGAGCTACCGGCCCTTTTCAGTTACTCATCATTTGCAATTAGGATTTAAAACCCTATAGGTTGTAACCGGTTTCGAGAGCCTTGATATTGATCTCAAACCAATTAGGATGTATTAGCTCTTCTAGTGTTTTCTTCACGTGGTCAATACTCAATATTTTTGTCTCCTTGATAAGCTTGCCGAGTAGGACCATGTTGGCGACTCTTCTCGAACCAGCTTGTTTTTCCGCTATTTCGCTGAATTTATGGCTAAACACTATGTGTTCTTTGAAAATCCCTGGATCGACATATTCATCGTCGATGAACACCATTGAATGTGGCTTCAGCATCGCCTTGTACTTGTCTAGGTTATATGGATACATGAACACAGCTATATCCGGTCTCTGGACTTTTATGTAATCTATTTCCTCCACGGTGTTCGCTATTATGACATCCGACCTACTCTCGCCACCACGTGTCTCAGCTGCATAGCTCTCGGTAAAGACAGCATAAAGTCCTGCATATTTGCTGGCGGCCAAACCCAATATTCTTCCAAGGAGCAATATTCCTTGGCCTCCACGGCCTATGATCAATATTTCCCACTTCACTTCAAAACACCTCTTAATGTCTCTATATATGATGCATTATTCCTGATAACAAATTCACCTATAATTATCTCCTTGCCCCATATAATCCTCGATTCATCAATACTTGGGTTTTGCTTATATTTGACAATTTTTCTCAACTCATTATATATTTCGACTGGGTTCCTTAGCCCTATATGTCTGCCATATACTTCTGGACAAGTGCTTATTATCTCTATGAACCTGAAACCCCTCATTCTCAAAGCCTTGTAAAAGAATTGCTCGATATAGTGTGGTGTGGTTACACTAGCCCTGGCCACGTAATTCGCATTTAGCGATGAAACAAGTTTCACGACATCAAGTGGCATTTCCGGGTTTCCACGGGGAGTGGTTGTTGTCCTAACCCACATGGGCGTTGTAGGGGCTACTTGTCCTCCCGTCATGGCGTATACGAAGTTTGTGAACATGACCACGATCATGTCTATGTTTCTCCTAGCTGCGTGTATCAAATGATTCCCACCAATGCCGGCTATGTCCCCATCACCGCCTATTACTATTGCTGTTATCTCTGGATTAGCGAGTACAACGCCTGTTGCAAACGGTATAGCTCTTCCATGTAGGACGTGGGCTGCATCATAGTGCACGAATAACGTCATCCTAGCTGAACATCCTATTCCACTAATCCAAACCAGTTTTTTCGGATCAATCGATCCCTCTTTCACACCCCTATCAATCGCCCTTAACATTGCGGCGAGTGCTATTCCAAGGCCGCATCCTGGGCAATAGAATGTAGGTAATCTATCAAGCCTTAAATGATGATCCAGCGGGTGTATGGGAACGTAGTTCATAGCCATGGTTCCACCGCTTCGAGGATATCTTTAGTTGTCGGGAGTTCTAGGCTTAAAACAGGGGCTGGATACACATCGCTGTCCCGGCATATCCTATCTATGTCCATGTATATCTTCCCCATGTTGTTCTCAACCACGATCACTCTTTTACCACTGCACATGGTTCTCAATTTTTCCTCGTAAAGAGGCCACAGGGTTTTCAATCTAACCATGCCCACCCTATGTCCTTTCTTCCTCAAGTGGTTCATGACGAGGTATGTCATCCTGGCCGTGGATCCATATGATAAGAGCAAAATGTCTGAGTCATTGATATTGTACACGTCGTACTCAAATATGTAGTCTATCCTCTTGGCTATCTTCAAGTATAATCTCTTGATTAACGCTCTGTAAGCGTCATTGCTTGGACTGTAATAACCTCTTTCATCATGTAGGAGGGATTCCACTAAAACCCTGTAACCCTCTCCGAAAACAGCCATGGGCGGTACAAGGTCATCGCCCGGCATGTATGGTAAGTATTGGTCGGTTGTTTTAACCGGTCTCTTTCTCTCAATCACTTCGACCTCTCCATGGTCGTATATAGTCAAGGGCTCCCAGAGATGTGCTATGACAGCGTCGCTGAGCAATATTACAGGCGTCCTCAATAATTCCGAAACATTGAATGCTTTGATGGTGAGGTCGTATGCTTCTTGAACGCTCCAAGGCGCATAGGAAGGTAATATATAATCCCCATGAGTAACCCATCTAGCCTGGAGTACGTCGGATTGCGAAGTCCTAGTGGGAACACCTGTGCTAGGGCCAGCTCTCATCACATTGACCACTACCAGAGGTGTCTCTGTCATAATCGCTAGTCCAATGGTTTCGGCCATTAATGAGAAACCTGGCCCAGATGTGGCTGTCATGGCCTTGGCACCGGTCCACGAAGCCCCTATCGCAGCGTTTATGGAGGCTATCTCATCCTCCATTTGTACGACAACGCCGCCTTTTCTGGGCAATTTTTCAGCCAGGTATTCCATTATCTCAGAGCTCGGCGTAATCGGGTACCCCGCAAAGAACTTCAACCCGGCTGTCATGGCCCCCTCAGCTATTGCTATATTGCCCGAGGTGAAAGTCTTTAACACTTGGATCACCTAGTTCGCTCAACGAATATCGCAAAATCAGGGCAATTATATTCACATAGTCTACATCCAATGCACTTGTCTATGTAAAGTGGTTCTGGTGGCCTGTATCCAAGTTTATTGATTATGCCAGATTTTACAAGCACTTTCATTGGGCATATAGATACGCATAGCCCGCATTCCTTACATCGATCCGCTATCACTATAACAGTGAATTTAGGATTGCTTTTCTTTAAAACTAGGAGAGTGTGTGATTGTGGTGGTTTTTCCAAATGATAAACACCTCCCATCATGGAGCGGTAAAGCCCCTAATAGGCGTCTAATAAAAGACAATTACCCCAACATGTTAATAAGCGTTGTGAGAAAGTCGCGTTGCAGTGATATTTTTTAGCCTTTCCTTTATTAGGAAAATTGGGGATTTTCAATGTTAACAGAAATAAGATGGCATAGTAGAGGTGGACAAGGGGGTTGGACAGCGAGTAACCTAGTGGCTGTGGCAGCTGCATATGAGGGCAAGTACGTGCAGAGTTTCCCGGCTTTCGGCCCAGAGAGATCAGGAGCACCGATATTGAGTTTCACCAGGATCAGCGATCAGCCGATCGAATTGCACTCCATGATATATAACCCTGATATAGTGGTAGTGCTGGATTATACTTTGCTATCCCCTGGTATTGTTAAGGGTTTAAAGCCAGGTGGATCGATAGTCACCAATTATCCTGGTAATGTGGAATTGGTCATTGAAAGACTTGGAATAAAGAAAGGTGATTACAGGGTAATATTAGTACCAGCCACGAAATTAGCCCTCGAAATACTTAGAACAAATATCACCAACACAGCCATGATCGGCGGGTTATTGAAGCTGGGAGGCCTGATAAGCTATGAAAGCGTTGAAAAGGCCATTAGATCGAGGTTCAGCGGCCCAGTGGCCGAGAGGAATCTTTTATTAATAAAAAGAGCTTTTGAAGAGGCAGTGGAGGTGTGAGTATGAGTGAATTGAGGAATTGGAGATCGGTGCCAATTGGTGCCTTGCCTTTCAGACTGTCAACGGATGTTAAAACTGGTGATTGGAGAGCATTGAAACCGGTTGTTGATCACAACAAGTGCACGAAGTGCATGATATGCTGGTTATTCTGTCCAGATATGTCCATAATATGGGATGGTGAGAAAATAGTCGTTAACTACGATTACTGCAAAGGATGTGGAATATGTGCCCACGAATGCCCTGTAAAGGCGATATCAATGATCCCTGAAATAGAGGTGATGTAAGCCTATGAGCAAAGCCGAGCTCTTGCCTAGAATACCACTCGATAAGCAAATAATGATGACCCTTAACGGGGATGAAGCAGTTGCGTACGCTGTTAAGCAGAGCTATGTAGATGTCGTGACAGCATATCCAATAACACCACAGACGATCATAGTTGAAAAATTCTCGGAATTCGTTGCCAATGGCGAGGTGTATTCAGAGTTCATACCAGTGGAGTCGGAGCACTCAGCTATGAGCGCCGTTGTGGGGGCTGCCGCGATGGGTGCCAGGACATTCACAGCCACTTCTTCGCAGGGATTGGCATTAATGGTTGAGATATTGTACATAGCATCTGGGCTGAGATTACCAGTTGTCATGGCGCTCGTGAACAGGGCT
>JAWBBW010000007.1:0-66609 GCA_038824035.1 Desulfurococcaceae archaeon | reverse complement strand
GAAGATCGCAGTAATAGATTATCGTAAAAGCCCGTCTCAAACAGCACTGGAATTAATGGATGCCATATCGAAGAGAAATGCACAACCCGTGTATATGAAAGCACATCTATTTGACGCTGTGATAAAGGATAACCGTGTACAGGTATATTATGGGAAAGAAAAGGTAAATGTGGATGCGGCTATATTGAGAAATATAGGGCTTTACATGAGTTTAGAGGTGTTCTTGAAGAGGATCGGGGTTTTAGAGGCGTTGGCAACTCAGATACCAATAGTGAATAATCCTACAATTGCGTTCATAGCACGCGATAAGTGGAGATGTCTATTAAAATTGGCCTTAAACGAATTGCCTGTCCCTGAAACTATGGTAACCGAAAACCCATTTAGTGCTATGAGATTTGTCGAGACAAAGAAAAGGGCTGTATATAAACCCATAACAGGCAGTCTCGGCCTGGGAAGTGCTTTGATAACTGACCCTGACTTAGCTTTCAACACTACAAGGAGTCTCAAAAACCTAAGCATACCTAGCTATTACCAGGCATTCCTTAATAAGCCAGGCTATGATTACAGGTTATTCGTAGTTGGAGATCAGGTTGTGGGGGCTATGAAGAGGATATCTAAGTCCTCTTGGAAAACCAATATAGCACAAGGAGCTATTGGGATCCCCGTGAAGGAGAGCGAAGAACCGGAACCTTTTAAACTCGCATTAAAAGCCACTAAGATAATTGGCTTAGAATATGCTGGCGTAGACATAGCCTATGACTTGGACACCGATAAATATTATATATTAGAATTAAACGCGTTCCCGCAGTGGGAAGGGCTCAGAAAAGCCACTGGGATCAATCCACCCGATTATATCGTAGAGTACTTAATCAACAAGATAAAAAACTGATCACAATATAATTTTGAACCTGATGATGAATAGCAAACCATCAGATATGTGAAGACGAGCTCTCAGACTGAGGTAAGTCTCAAACTATTCTATGCGAACTGGATGATAATTAAAAAGGTGTGTTTCAAGTGGAGATCAAGATAAGTGAAGATGAAGAGATAATAAGAGAAGGCTTGGCAAATATAATAGTACCTAAGCTAACTAAATATAGAAGAATCAACGGCGTCGTAGAACCAGCGTGGATGCCAGTATTTTATAATCCAGATGCGGTTATTAGTAGAGATCTAACCACATTGTTCTTGAAGAGTGTTTATAACAATAGAGGATTTTTCTTCATAGATCTCTTGGGGGGAACAGGGGTAAGAGGTGTTAGAATAACGCTCGAGACAGGTGGACATGGGATAATCAATGATATCGATGCACGAGCTTATTACTATATACGTAAAAATATTTATATAAACAATTTAGACGACAAAGTAGAGGCTTTTAATCACGAGGCTAATTCTCTTTTAAATAACATGGTTTTATCAAGCATAACAGTTGACTATATCGATATAGATCCATATGGTTCTCCAATACCATATATAGATTCTGCGTTCAAACCGCTTTCAAAAAACTCATTTCTGGGAATAACGGCAACTGATACAGCACCTCTCATGTGTTCACATTCACATAAGGCACTTAGAAGATATTGGTTCAGATGTCTTCATGTTGATTTCGAAAAGGAGTTAGGGGTTAGAATATTATTAGCTAATATAGCTATGAGAGGAGCTGCATTGGATATAGAAGTGCGCCCAGTATTATCACTTGTATATAGGCATTTCATTAGGGTTTTCCTGGAGACCAGGAGGAGTTCACGTGGTTCATATGAAAACCTGAATAAATGCTTAGGATATCTGTGGTTTTGTCCAAATACATTAGAAAGAGGGTTTTCAAGGTCTGTTGAAGAGGCTGGTCACAATACATGTCTTGATGGCTCGAAACCCATGATTGGTGATCGAATATGGATATGCAACATCAACGAGGAAGAGAAAATTAAGAATATGATAGATTTATCCAGGGACATGAATTGGATTTCAGCTAGGACGATTAAAATTCTGAATATGATAAAAGAAGAATCCTGTATAAATGATCCATATATCAGGGTGGATAAGTTATGTTCTCTTCTAGGAATCAATATGCCGAAATTGAGCGATCTAGTCAAGACGCTAAGGGAAATAGGGATAAGGGCGGCAAGAACTCACATGGATCCAAGGGCTATAAGAATCAAAGACAATTTCAAAGCACTATATGATGTTCTCAGGGGTATGAAAAAAGATAAATAAACTTTTAAATCAATGAAGTTAAAAAGGGAGAACTGTTGTCTGGGATAGTAAACAAAGTATATGATATTCTAAGTAAAAACATCTATGAATCAAGCAATGGAGTAGTATTAACTATAAGAGTTGACACCAACAGTGATGAGGACTATTTAACTATAGAAGGCGATGAATTGATTTTCAAGACAAAGACTTCAGGTGAAAAAGGTCGTGAAAACGCTGCCCTGGTTAGATTTCTATCTAAGGAATTAAAGATCTCGGTTTCAAAGATCGATATAATTTACGGGGATAGAAGTTCTCTTAAGAAAGTCTTATTCATGGATATCGGCTCAGAGACGTTGATCAATAGGTTAATAAGGGTTCTTAGGCTTATTTGACAGATCCTGTTTTTGCCAAGATCTCTAATACTTCTTTTGGAAACCTTTTTCTCAATTCTTCTCTGTTCTCGATGGTTAGTGTAACTCTCTTTAATGTCTTCTCAATTCTTTTAAGTATATCGATATCGCTCAGATTGTAGTGGATAACTAGTATTATCGGTTTACCGCTTTCAATAGCTCTGATCAACATTGGCTTGAAAACAGGTAACTTAAGTTCCATGGGGCCTACTTCATCCACCCCTATTACCATGGCACTTTCAATAGCCCTCTTTAATGCTCTCTCAACTAGCGAAGACGCTTGATCAACCATTATAGTATACGAGCCGATCCTAACATTGCCTGGTATACCTTTCTTAGCAAGCCAAGCCTCTTCACCGGTCATTATATCTATGATCTTGAATCCTATTCTAATACCTTTATCCCTTACTTCAGGTGTCTTTACGCCTCCAACCACATAGTTGTTTTTAATGAGCATTTCTACGACATCGTTGAAAAGAGTTGATTTACCTACCCCAGGTTTTCCCGTTATTATGAATATCATTTTTTATCATCTGCGCTTAGTTCTGATATGATAATGTTCTTAATTTTCTCGAGGTCTTTCAAAGAACTAATTGATATAAGTCTCGATGACATAGCTTTGGCGATTTTTTCGGCGTTTTCTATTTTCTCCATGTTTCGACCCTCTTTAACGATCACAAGGGACTTGTTGCCTTTAATTACAATATCCATGGGTGTTCTCAATAATTTCACAAACATGTAGTTAAATCTCCTAGCTATGTTCCATAGGAATTGCTCAATATTATCCTCTGGAATGTCCATGGTACTCTCGATGCTTGAATATCTGTGTTCTTCTCCTACATTTTCCGAAAATATATCGAACTCGCAGAACATGTCTTCGCCTAGTAATTCGGCTAATTTAAGTGCCCTGTTCAAGGAGACCATCATCTCGCCGTGTTCGTATAGATATATAGATTTTCTCGATAAACCAAGTATACTTGCTATTTCCCCACGAGTAAGGTTTAGTTCCCGTCTTTTTTCCTGGAATTTCCTCGGATCTATTTTCAGCACATAATTACCCCTAATGTTAGCTATAAATGGTTTTTCACCTTTTAGTACATAGTTTTCAAGTGTCTGTGGAGTGACCATATTAATTCCACTTTTACAATAAACCACGTCATCTTCTAGTTTCTTTTTATTATCCATATTGGCCACGATCACTACCTTGGCAGTATATATTGCATCTATCTTCTTTAGATCCCTGATCTCTGCACCGGATAATTCCTCGGCGTTGTTTATTGTTTTTAGGAAAACCCTTTTACTATTACTATATGCAACTATGTCAATACTTCTATTCTTAGAAGGATATGATATGGTATCCGCTACGTAGCCGGCATTTCTCATGATATTGACAATATATTCAGCTGTCTCACTAATATCACTGCCCACTGGGGCCCCCGTCATTCAAACTATTTTTGTAACATTTTTATTTATATTATTATTTGGATTAATAAAAATAGCAAAGGCATTTAATAAATTGAGTGAAAAGGCATTTTAAACTCGTGCTGATTATCTACGAGCTCTAAGCCTTGCATAGATCATGGCGTGATCCTTGTCGAATGGCTCTAAATGCACCACATCTATGATCTCGAATCCATTCTCATTAAGAGTATTGATCTCTTTTCTATAGATCTCGCTGGGCTCTTTTGTAACATCAATGCTTCTGGCTTTAATAGCTAGTAGTAAGTAACCGCCTTCTCTCAGGAAGTACATAGCGTTGTCCACAACTATTGCGGCTTGTTCTGGCTGAGCTATATCTGCATATATCCCATCCACAGTTTCCACGACATGTCGGTATTCGTATGGTTTGCGCGCATCCCCCAATATCGGATATAAGTTCTTTCTAATCTCAGCCACAGATATGAATTCTCTCATAACTCTTGGAGCTACGTCTACGCCGTAGATCCTACCTTTTAGGCCAACGATATCGGAAATGTGGCTAGCTGTAGTTCCCGATGCAACGCCTAGATAAAGTACCCTATCTCCTTCTCTGATTGGCTGGTCTGATAAGCCATTAGCTAACGCTCCAGCTAATTTACTTCTGTACGCATTCCATTCACGATACTCTACGTTCTCGTATTTAAAAAGCCTTTCGCCATAAACCCTGTGTCCAGGGGTTAGGTTCTTGGTTGAAAACCTTACACTGCCGTCTTCTAATTCAACTATATAGACTCCATAATACTTTTCATGTGGTTTTATCGAGATAACCTGGCTCATTTCCTTCACCGTTTTTCACTATTTTCTTTCCCCTCTTTTCTTTTTCCTCTCTCTAGGTGGAGCTCGTTCGACACGTGGTGGTGGTTTCGGATATAATTTTTTGATCTCATCAACACGTGCCTCAAATTCTTTTACTAATTTATCACCGGTGAATCTACCTGTGAAATAATCGATCTTAGCAGCTATAGCTAATTTGGCAGCAAGGGCTCTCGCTATTTTACCTCTTTGCCATTTAGGGCTCTTATGTATAGCTGGATGTTGGAATATAACTCCGTGTTTAGGTGGTTTGCCCCCTGTTCTCAACGCCCTGAATAGAGCCTTCTCGGCACCTAAGACCTGAATTGTGCTGGCCGGTAATTTGGCTAGTTTTTCCAAACCACCTGCCAGGCTTAACAACCTAGCACCCAACTTAGGACCAACAAGGGCTGTCACATTTGGTGCAACCTCTTTCATCACAGAGTCTATATACCCTTCTAAAGTGTCACGTAAGTTATATAGTTCCAATATGATTCCTGCGAGTACTTTTATATGGTTAATATCCATATCGCTCAGTTCGGCGCCAATACTGTTTTTGGCAGCTTCTACTATCTTGTCAATAACACTATCCGGGACTTCTAGCCTCGTTAACATTTCATCTGTATAATTAGATCTATCCCCTAATTCATAAACTAGTTTGGCGTATAACGCGTGATCTTTAACTATTTCATCGAGTTCAGGAAAATGAATACTATACCACTCTCTCAGCCTAGCTATGTAAAGGTTTATGGTCTTGTCTATGTCATCTATGGCTCTTATGGCTTGGACTGCTAATAGATCTCTCTTCTGCGCTTCACGTCTTAGTTTTCTACGAGTATATTCCAACATTATGCTATGCATTTTCTCGAAGAATTCATCCTGAGTATTCGCAAAACCTATTCTGACGGCGTATTCGGATAGCCTGGTTCTCGTAGTTATTGCGATGGTGTTTCCCGGCATTATATTTGGTGTGAATCCGTATGAAGAGGCTATTTTAGCGGTGGACAAGGTCTCTACTATTACATTTGAGATTCCGAGTTCTTTAAGCTTATTGAAAATATCCATGTGTTGAGGGGTTAATTCACCTTTCTCTATGTTTAACAAGTACTCTACGTTTTCTTCTATGTTAAAGGGCGCCGTAGCTACATATATTAAGTTATTGTTCTCATCTAGTGCAAGGATGCCTAGCACTGTCTCAACGATGTATGCTTTGTCGGGCATTAAATCACCTTGAATCACTGATATGAATGACTAAACATGTATTTAAATATCCCTTGAATTCTATTATTAATGAAGGTGTTTAGAACATGCCCAGTCACGGTTCATTGACAAAGGCAGGTAAAGTAAGGAGTCAAACACCTAAAATACCGCCCAAGCCCAAGAAAAACAAGCCACCTAGGATGAGAAATAGAGTTGAGTATGTAAGGAGATTCGTGGTGCAACAAACACAATCGCAGGCTCTTTAGAAACGTTGTTTGTTATTTTAAATCAAGATTAACGATCATTAGTCCTTTCTAAGTGTTTATGGATAACTTGATTAGGAATCTATATTCAAGCACTTATTGAAAACATATTATGGCCTCTTTTGAGGTAAATAATAACTCGGTGTAATTCAATGGAAATATATTATCACGGTTACAGAGGTGTTATCGCTAACACACTCATGTCATTGGGTATTGAGCCGGGCGATAAGATCATTATTCGCTTAAACGACGGTACAGTGATCAAGGGAATTTTAATGCCCAGGCAAGCACTATACGCTGATAGGCCGATTGTAGTGATAAAACTAGATAACGGATATAACATAGGAATAAGGTTCGACGAAATAGCAAGCATTGAATTGATCGCGAAAAAACACGTGAAAGAGTATATGTCAACACTACCCATGGATATTAAGCGTGCCGAATTACCCCGGGTGGTATTACTAGGCACTGGTGGAACAATAGCATCTAAAGTAGATTACGAGACAGGGGCGGTTACTCCTGTGCTTAAGCCAAGTGAGATAATTGAATGGATACCTGAATTAGGCGAGATCGCGTATTTTGATGCATATGAAATAATGAATGTTTTCAGCGAGGATATGACCCCAGCTCACTGGGAAAAGATAAGCACAGAAGTATATAAAAACATGATGAATGGTATCGACGGGGTTGTAATAGCGCATGGAACAGATACCATGGCGTTCACAGCCGCTGCGTTAGCATTCTCCATAAGCAATAAGCCTGTTCCAGTGGTTTTTGTCGGTGCACAGAGGAGTAGTGATAGGCCAAGCAGTGATGCAGCGTTGAATTTGATTTCGGCCTTCGTAGTTGCGGGCAAAGCACCTTTTGCCGAATCCGTCATATCTATGCATGGAGACATAAGTGATAAGTATATATACGTTCACAGAGGAGTTAAGACGAGGAAAATGCATACAAGTCGCAGAGATGCATTTCAATCTGTGAATGACAAGCCAATAGCGATAGTTGATCCAATAACCAGGAATATAAAGATCATAGGCAAGATCGTGGAGTACAGGGATAAGACAAAGACGCCTATTTTAAAAGCGAAATTCGACGAGAAAGTGGCCATGATCAAGGCTTACCCAGGCATACAAAGCGAGATCATAGATACATTAATTGATAAAGGGTTTCATGGAATAGTGATCGAGGGAACCGGATTAGGACATATCGCGAACAAGGTGATACCCTCTATTAAGAGAGCTATTGAAAGCGAAATACCAGTGGTTATGACCAGCCAATGCATTTTTGGAAGAGTCAACTTGAATGTGTATAGCACAGGGAGATATTTATTAGAAGTAGGTGTAATACCAGCTTCAGATATGCTCTCTGAGACAGCATTCGTAAAGCTATCATGGATCTTAGGATCTATTACGAGGAACGTGGATGAGATAAGGGAATTATTTCTGAAAAACATGGTAGGGGAAATTAATGAAAGACACGTCACAAGCCTCTATCCAAGGTGGGTGTATGAGTAATATTGATTACAAGTCTGTGGGTTTAAAAGTAGGCTTAGAAATACATGTACAACTTGACACGGATAGAAAGCTCTTTTGCCACTGCTCTACCAAGCTCTCAGAGAGTAGTTCTGGATTTAGATTTACGAGGTATCTGAGACCGGCTAAAAGTGAAATAGGAGAGGTAGATCCAGCCGCTATGCTTGAGTGGAAAAAGAGGAAAGTATATGAATATGTATCGCCAGAAGAATATTCATGCCTAGTAGAGTCGGATGAAGAGCCGCCTCACCCCTTAGATGAAGAATCCCTCTTAGTTGCCATAGCGCTCGCTAAATCCCTTAACATGAAAATAGTAGATGAAGTACAGGTAATGAGAAAAATAGTGATCGATGGCAGTAATGTGAGCGGTTTTCAGAGAACATCATTAATAGCATTCAATGGATATATAACAGTGGAGGGTAGGAAAATAGGTATTCAGACACTTTGTCTAGAAGAGGATGCGGCAAGGAAAATTGCGGAAAAAGAAGAATCCATAGAGTACAATATAGATAGATTAGGAATACCATTGGTGGAAATAGCCACAGCCCCTGATATAGATAGCCCAGAGTTAGCGTATAAAGTGGCGCTTAGAATAGGTCAATTAGCTAAGTTGACAGGTAAGACGAAGCGAGGTCTTGGCAGTATTAGGCAAGATCTCAATATAAGTATTCGAGGAGGCGCAAAAATCGAGATCAAGGGAATTCAACATCTTTATTTAATACCAAAAGTGATCGAGTACGAAGTGATGAGGCAATTGAGATTACTGGAGATCAGAGACTACCTGTTAGAACGTGGAGTTAAGTTGGAAAACATAGAAACAAACATATATGACGTTAGCAAGGTATTTTCCAATACTTCTTCAAAGATAATTAAAAGGGCTCTTTCCATCGAGAATGGCGGTGTATATGCAGCCCTCTTACCGGGCTTTAGAGGCCTTCTAGGCAAAGAAATACAACCACAACGTAGATTTGGCACGGAATTAAGCGATTATGCCAAGGTTTGGGGAGGAGTAGGAGGGATTTTTCACACAGATGAATTGCCTGGATATGGTATTACCGAGCACGAAGTAGCCAAGTTATATAATGAGCTTGGTGGAGACCCCACTGCTGACGCCATACTCATAGTTGCCGACGTTAGGCAAAAGGCTGAGGCAGCACTCCTGGCAGCACTCGAAAGAGCTAGATACGCTGTTATAGGAATACCAGAGGAAACAAGGGCTGCCAACCCAGATGGTACAACGAGATATATGAGGCCGCGTCCAGGTGCAGCCAGGATGTATCCCGAGACAGATATACCGCCAGTGCTGATCACTGATGACTTAATTAGAAAGGCTTCCAAGTATTTACCAGAACATCCGGAAGCTAAATTGGAGAAATTTATGCGAAAACATGGCTTGAGCAGGGAGTTGGCAGAGCTCTTGATCAATGACATTAGACTTGATCTGTATGAAAAACTGGCCGAGAAATACGGTGGTAAAGTGCCATACACCGTCATAGCGTCGATACTGGTTAATACAATACCATCACTTAGAAGAGAGGGATTGCCTGTGGATGATTTAAGAGATGATGTAATAGAAGAGGTTGTTAAATATTTGGCAGACGGGGTTATAGCAAAAGAAGCCGTCATAAACTTGTTAACGTATGTTTGCAAAAACCCTGAGATGAGTATAAAACAATTAGTAGAGAAAATGGGCTTTGGTAGAATAACCATTGATGAATTAGACGAATTGATCACAAATATCATAAGCAATAACAAAGAGAAACTACTAGCTAAGAGAGATAAGGCATTTCCAATAGTAATGAGCGAAGTAATGAAAACAGTAAGAGGTAAAATAGATGGGGGGATTGTAGCAGAACGTGTTAGAAATAAGTTAAAAGACCTTCTCGGCATATAGTTAAATATCGATGAGGAATACTCCCGACGATGAATGATGATTGAAAGGCATTTGACCGAGTGGTTCACTGTAATACGTGATGAGTGTTTTTAATTGATCTAGTGATAGAGCACGAGCGTGCTGATTAAGGGGATGTTGAACCTTGGCCGCTCCAGAAAATAGGTGGTGAAGAGAAACGGTAGCCACTGAACCCGCTGTGGAAAAGATATTGGATTTGATAAGGAGTAATGGATTTACACCTGTAATTAAATATGTGAGGGAGAGAAGCCTTAGAGATAGCTTTGTCGATTCCATTGTAATTAAGGAATCTGGCAAAGATTTATGGATAATGCTCAGAATATTTGATAATTACGTTAGACTCAGAGCGATCATAGTTGATCGCATCGACGAAGAAATTCTCGATGAGATCGAGGAAACAACATCATGTCAAATAGATATAGATGATGATCATGTGTACATATCTTGCAATGCTATGTTAGAACAGGTTATTGAATATTTAAAGAAAGTGCTGGAAATAATTGAGGGAATACGTAATGAAAGATAATGCAGGTGAAATAAGTGATACAATATATAAACTAATAGCCATGTTTAACCTAGGACATAACTTAATGGAGATAAGCGAGGCCCTTGGATATAGTGTTTCCAATATATCCAGGATATTAAATAGGCTAGTGGAGAAGGGAATAGTTTCTAAGTATTTATCAATATTTATCGATAGATTAAGACCCCCGCCTACAGTCCTAGTTGTTGAATACCGTCAAAAATGTCCCGAGAAATGTGTTCATAGCGGTTTACGTCGGATAATCACGTATTTTTCGTTCGCCGGTAGACCTGTGGAAATTCATTATATAAATGAGGAGCTAAAGGCAGATGATATAGATTCGAACGTTAACACATCTATATGCAGAATATTATTCTATGGTAAGGTATTAGATGTGTTAATACCATTTGAGAGAATTGAGGAAAAGGGGATCGAGCTATATAAAACGGTCAATATACCTGGTTTAGATAAATTAGATGAAATAGATGAATTGATTTTAATAGACATGTTCAGGCTGTTTAATCCATGTACATTAGGGAATTGGAAGGTCAATGATCTGCTAAGTATTTTAAGCAAAAGACTTGGCATATCAAATCTCCATCATCATTATTATAGGCATATACATAAACTGCTCCATCGACGCCTGGTCTTAAGAGGTGGTGGGGAATACGTGATATTGTTCACAATAAACCCAGGTATAAGTGGTTTAGAGAAATTATTAAATGAATTAATCCATAGCGGTATTCTAATAGGAATAGATCAGGTGAATTTAATAAATAGGTCTCCGTGCATTGCCCTGGTTCATGGATGGGGTAATTTATCATATCTCTACGATCCTATATATATGCACAGATATGTAGAGGACTCTTCGTATATATTTTACCCGGTTCTAGCTATATATTTCTAATAATCAAGGTGTATTTGTTGGAAAAGCTTGAAAACATGGTCAGAGAATCAAAGGCTATGATCACGACAGCATCGGATTTCAAGTTATTATTAGAGCAATCTATGGATATTGTAAAAACACCACCTCGCAATAGCAAATACTATAAGCCAGGGATTATAGAGCTAGGTGAAAACGATGGGTATTTCTTCATAGGGGATATTCATGGAGATTTCTACGGGTTATTAAGCGTATTAAAGATGATGTGGGAGAAATTAAATGAAGGCTATTTTGTAATTTTTCTCGGAGACTATATTGATCGCGGCTATATGCAGCTGGAAACACTATCGCTTGTGTTAACATTGAAGAATGAACTAAGGGATCAAGTCGTGCTTATGAGAGGTAATCACGAGCCAGCTAAGTGGTTAATACCATATCCTCATGATTACCCTGATACATTGAGGTCAAGATACGGGAGTGCCTGGAGAGAGCTATATGAACTCTCTCTAAAATTTTTCAATGAGCTTACCTTAGCGTGTATCTTGGAAGGACATTTCATAAGCGTGCATGGCGGGCCACCTCTATCTATTATCAATGCAAATACGTGGAGGGATGCGTTTTACGTGGACAGGGAATCTATGCCAGGGAAAGAACTGGAGATCATCCTATGGAGCGATCCAATAGATCTAGACATAGATCACGCTCCTTCTCCTCGCGGTGCTGGTGTATTATATGGACTCAAAGTAACAGAAAAGGCTTTGAGACTAATAAATGGCAAATATGTGATTAGAGGACATGAGGCAGTTAATGGAATATCGACTTCTCATGGTAATAAAGTCTACACGGTTTTTACCTCGCCACTTGTATATGGGCTTTCATATGCTGGTATGATTGAATATAACCGGGATTCATACACAGGTGATTACAAATTAGTCAGGCATCTCGTAAAGCCTATTGGTGGTTTTGATTAATAGAAATTCATTTTTAAGCCTCTAAGGATTTATGTAGGAAACAGGTGCCAAGAATGGCTAAGCAATACCGGTACAGAGTTGTCGAATACGTGGATGAAATTGTAGGTGATATAGTCGATGAATTGATAAGTAAATACTACAGTAGTAAAGTAGACGATGATGTAACATATGAGAAAATCCTGTATACGATCGCTAAGGAGATCAAGAAAGAAGTTTTCAAGAATAATGCAACCATAGATGATATAGCCAATTATTTAATCAGATTACGCGAGAGAAAATCCTTTGCTAAATTAATACTAAGTTATCTGATAGCAAAAGCCTTAGAGGATAAGGAGGACGTGGAAAGTTATGCCACAATACTGGGATAACTATATACGTTGCCTGCCCTCTACTTTATAGAGGGAGATAGAGATTCCAAGGAAAACTAAAACTGTTGCTAAAGCCGATAAATCCTCTTCGAAGAAAAAAGGAGTTGATAAAACCAGTCCTCATGTAAAACAAGCAGAATTACATAAAAGGGAACAACGTGAACCACGTACTAGGAAGAAAACACGAGAAATCAATATAGATGAACTCCTCGATAAGATGTATGGTTATTTAAAAACATATCTTGGAATTGGAGAAGAAGTAGACATAAGCGAGGATCTCGCCAGAGTCATTATAAGGGATGTCCTGGAGACCGTTACATCTGGCTATAGCAGTAAGCCTGATTTAGAGACCGTTATAAGGAGAATACGCAGGAACAGAGACATGATATATGAACTCATAGTTTCCAAGATACTTGAGCACGTGGAGAAGCCTACTCCGAGGCAATTGGAGTTCATAATATATAATGGGGGGAAAGCCATCATACCAGAGATTAACAGATTGTATAAATTGGTGTTACTTAACAATAGAGAGGACCTAATGATGGTCCTAAGATATGTGTGGGAGAAACATGGCCCCAGAGGATTTGTGCAATGCCCTAGATGCGGATTCAAGGCAATATCCCCAGATAATCATTGCATAATATGTGGCCACGTTGTAACAGATTCGTACATTAAAAGTGCACTTGGTTTCGAAGAGAAGTTCAAGACATATGTGAAAATAGCTAGTGTAGCCGAGTTAAGAGATGTATTACAACTGGGATATATCCTAGTCGGTGAAAAAGGCGTTTACAGCCCTCGCTCCTCGAGAGCTCGTATCGAGAACACTATTCTATACACAGTTTATTTGGGAAAGAGCGAAGTCTCAGCAATAATTGAGGAGATTAATTCAAGGGATATGGAAGTTTAAACTCTTAGCTTTATATTATACATTTTGAATACCTCTCTAATACCTCTTCTCAGGACGGATAAATTAAGCTCGATTGTGCTTAATCCTCCTATTTGTTCGAAAACAGCGTTTCTATTATAATACACCCTTAGTGATGGAACCCCATTGTATTCAACTATTTCTGGGTGTTCCTTTATATTAATACGACAAACCAAAATACTGGGATCTATTGTTTTTTCAAGTCTCTTTACCGCTTCACTGAAGATCTCACTCTCTTTATTACCGGGCTCATAGAACTCTATGAAGACGACTTCATTGCCTATCAAGGCTCTTATGAATTCTTCTCTCGATCTCAATTCATACAACTCTGATACCTCGAGCTGTTCCGTTATCTGATTATTTTTACCTAATTAAGGATATTTATTAATTAGTGATGGAACCCCCAATTATGTTCTTGTAAAATTTTTAATCAGACATGTAGAAAAAATTTATATAGAACCCGTCTTAATATCATAAAACGAATTCATGAGGTGTGAATATGGCGTTATATGGTATACCTGTGTTAATATTGAAAGAAGGCACTAGAAGAACTGTGGGAAGAGAGGCGTTAAGGGCTAACATAG
This sequence comes from Desulfurococcaceae archaeon, assembly GCA_038824035.1. Lineage (GTDB taxonomy): Archaea > Thermoproteota > Thermoprotei_A > Sulfolobales > Desulfurococcaceae > UBA285. Next base: position 52,574 of record JAWBBW010000007.1, on the reverse strand, counting down.
CAGCAGCACGAGCTCTGGCTGAGGCTTTGAAAACAAGCTTAGGGCCTCGTGGACTAGACAAAATGCTTGTGGACAGCTTTGGAGACGTCACAGTAACAAATGATGGCGCCACTATTGTTAAGGAAATGGAGGTTCAACATCCAGCTGCGAAGCTATTGGTCGAGGTCGCGAAGGCTCAGGATGCAGAAGTGGGGGATGGAACAACAAGTGCAGTAGTGTTGGCAGGGGCTTTATTAAATAAGGCAGAGGAACTACTGGATCAAAATATACATCCAAGTATAATCATAGAGGGATATACAAAGGCATTGAAAGAGGCTATTAAGATATTGAAAGAGTCTGCGATAGATGTTGATATAAACGATAGAGATATGTTGCGAAGAGTTGTGGGCACGGCTATAGCGAGCAAATATATAGGAGGTGAGATTGTATCCAAGAAATTGACTGACATAGCCATTGATGCTGCACTAGCAGTTGCTGAGAAGAAGCCAGATGGCACTTATGATTTTAGAGTTGATGACGTTAAAATTGAGAAGAAGAAAGGAGGTAATGTCCTAGATACACAGCTCGTGTATGGTATAGTGATTGACAAGGAAGTAGTACATCCAGGCATGCCAAGAAGAGTTGAAGATGCTAAAATAGCCTTACTAGATGCCGCATTAGAGGTTGAGAAACCAGAGATCACGGCCAAGATCAATATCACGAGTCCAGATATGATAAAGGCTTTCCTAGACGAGGAGGCCAAGATATTAAAGGAAATGGTTGACAAGATAGCTGGGGTTGGTGCTAATGTTGTTGTTTGCCAGAAGGGTATTGATGAGGTTGCTCAGCATTTCCTAGCTAAGAAAGGTATTCTAGCCGTTAGGAGAGTTAAAAGAAGCGATCTCGAAAAACTAGAAAGAGCAACAGGAGGAAGAATAGTCAGCAGTGTAAGGGATTTAAAGCCAGAAGACCTGGGATACGCTAAGGTAGTAGAAGAGAGAAAGGTTGGTAACGATAAAATGGTGTTCATAGAGGGATGTAAGAATCCCAAGGCAGTTACGATATTAGTGCGTGGAGCGAGTGATATGGTATTGGACGAGATAGAGAGAAGTCTAAAAGATGCTTTAAACGTACTGAGAAACGTTATGAGAGTGCCAAAGATCGTCCCTGGAGGTGGAGCAGCCGAGATAGAGGTCGCTGTAAAACTCCGAGAATTTGCATCAAAAATTGGTGGTAAGGAGCAATTGGCAATAGAGGCGTTCGCTGCAGCATTAGAGGAAATACCCATGATACTAGCTACATCATGTGGTAAAGATCCATTAGAGGTATTGATGAAGCTTAGACAACTCCACACAGAAGGTAAACATGGAGCAGGTATAGATGTTGTTAAAGGAGAAGTAATGATGGATATGATTAGCGAAAACGTTATAGAGCCCTTGCTTGTCAAAGAAGCGATGATCAAGACGGCGGCAGAGGCGGCCTTAACGATATTGAAGATTGATGATATTATTGCCGCTAGTCCGATGAAGAAAGAAAAGGAGAAGAAAGAGGAGAAAAAGGAAGAGGAGAAACCAGAGTTCAAGGGGATGGAGTTCTAGATCTAAAAATTGATTTTTAACCCCCAAATAGATGTCATCGATGTTCTTCATTTTAATTAATGTCCTATTTTTAAATTGATAATGGTTTATAAGAGCTTTTATTAAGATATTTATCCCATTGGTGTTCAGGCTATGAGTATTGATCTAGCCAGTGTTTATAAAAGAGTAATAGGCCGGAGATTAACCAAGTACGAGATAGCCAGGGTGATCGGAGCTAGGGCCTTGCAATTGGCAATGGGCGCTCCACCGCTTGTCAATATCAATGATATACAAGTAAAAGACCCGATTTACATAGCGATTTATGAATTATTAAATAATGTGTTACCAATGTCTATATTGAGAAGAAAAGGAGAAGGTGAAGGTTACGAACTTATACCAGTCGGAAAACTCATTACACCAGAAATTAGGCGATATCTTTCAACAATTTTCGAAAGCTGGGATATCGGTCATAGAATATAAGGAGTATAGATTAGCAGGAATAGATATAGTGGATTTTGTTCTAGAGAAACAATTGGACAACGAGTTGTTTAAAAAACTCTACAGATATTTCTTAGAGACTCATAGTTTAACCATACTGCAATTCAAGCACGAGAAACCAATACTGAGGATCACTCCATTAAAAGATCAAAAGATCGGTGTTTCGAAGTGGAAATGGATATTAATGGCAATGACTACTATAACGGTGTTCTTAACTGGCTATGGGCTTTTAGAGAGTTTTTCAAGGTTAGGAAATATAATAGGATTAGAATATGGACCACTCGAGATCATGTTTTTCAGTATAAGTTATACTTTCCTATTTCTCATAGCGCTAGGATTGCATGAATATGGCCATATACTTATAAGTAGGAGATCAGGCGTTAGAATAGAAGGCCCTATATTCATCCCAGCGCCTCCCATTCAACTAGGGTTCATTGGGACATTGGGAGCTATTATATTTATGAAAACCCTCCCCCCATCTAGAAAGGACCTAGCCAGGTTAGGCATTTCAGGTCCATTGACAGGTTTCATAATAGCTACTGTTATAGGCATAATAGGCGTTCTAATCTCTCCTTCGATTCCAGTAGAGATGGCAAAAACCCTTGTCGAAAGAGGCGAAGCCGGTTTCTTACCATTCACAACACTGGCATTCGAACTTCTTCTATTACTTAGAGCTGATCTTAATGAAGGTAAATTACTATTAATACATCCATTATTATTTATAACCTATGTGTTATACTTGGTCACATTCTTGAACCTACTTCCGATAGGGCAATTAGATGGGGGTCATGTCTTAAGAAGTGTTCTTAGCCAGGACAGGTACAAGGTGATCGGGATATCTACGCCGATATTACTTCTGGCAATAGGCTTTGCAATGTCTATGTTAGGGTATGGAGGGGGATATTATATCTTCTTAAGCATGATATCATTCTTTCTATATTTCATGACAGGTGGTGGAAAACACCCGGGAGCAGCCAATCAATACGATGATTCATCGTGTAAGTTATGCCTACTCCTATATGCTATATTATTGATATTGACCTTGCCCGTGCCAATACTTCTGTGGTTATGAATTCGGGGTTTTACATTGAATTGGAAAATCGCTTTTTCAGAAAGCCGATCTCCAAGTGGTACGAGAATATGGGATTTAAAGGGTAAGATACTGGTTATAGCCGAGAAGCCGAAAGCGGCTAGAAAAATAGCGGAAGCGCTTTCGCCGAGACCTCTTATTAAGAGAGTGAATGAAGTTACATTATATGAGATCCAGGGTAAGGGGCAAACAATAATCGTGGCCAGCTCTGTTGGGCACTTATATGAATTATATACAAGGGCTAGGAATTATCCGGTTTTCGAGTACGAGTGGGTACCAGCCTATATTGTTAACGAGGATAAGGCGTATACTAAGAAATATTTACTCGTTCTAAAGGAAATGTGCAAACTATGTGATTACTATGTGAATGCATGTGACTATGATATCGAGGGCAGCGTTATAGGCTATATGATAATAAAATTCAATGGCGATGAGAGACGAGCATTCAGGGTCAAATTCTCCAGTTTAACACCTCAAGAATTAAGGACTTCTTTCGACAAGCTATCAAGCCTTGATTATAACATGATCGAGGCTGGCATGTGTAGACATGAATTGGATTGGATATGGGGTATAAACGTTAGTAGAGCTTTAATGAGTGCTGTCAATAACTATGTAAATAGCGGAAACAAGTTGATACTGAGTGCTGGTAGAGTTCAAACGCCTTTGTTAAAATACGTTGTGGATGTATATATTGAGCGAAATCTCTTTATCCCAGTACCTCAGTACGTTGTGAAAGTAGTTGTCGAGAAAAATGGAAAGAGAATGGAGCTAGAATACGTTGGCAATCCAGTTGAAAGAAAAGACATAGCTCTAAAAATAGTCGAGAACGTGAAGAAACAAGGATATCTGATCTTAGAGAAATACGAGAAATCAAGACGTGAGATCAATCCACCGCCTCCATTTAACCTGGGGGATCTGCAAGAAGAGGCGGCAAAGATATATGGTTTTAGCCCCTCCAAAACACAGGAAATAGCTGAGCAATTATACCTAGATGCCTTGATAAGTTATCCGCGTACAAATAGCCAAAAACTACCATCCACACTTAATTATAGGGATATCATCGAGAAACTGAAGCAAATACCGAGCTACGAAAAACTTGTTCAAAAACTATTAAAAGAGACCATGGGTGTTTTAAGGCCAGTTGAAGGGGAAAAAGACGATCCAGCACATCCAGCCATATACCCCACTGGTGTTATTCCAGGAAAATTGAACAGGGATCAATGGCTTATATATGATCTAATAACGAGGAGATTTTTAGCAGCGTTTTCAACGCCATTGGTTATATCCAGTGTAAAAATGATCTTAAGGACTCCCAGTGGAGATCAACGGTTCCTGGCAACGGGTCAGGTGATAGAACACGAGGGCTGGCTCAGTTATTACCCATTTCACACGATCAAGTCAAGAGAATTACCATCTCTCAGAGAAGGTGAAAGATTATTAGTGGTAGATGTGAAAGCTAGAGAAACTTATACTAAACCTCCGCAAAGATTGAAGAAAATAGATATGTTAAGATGGATGGAGAACGTTGAGATCGGAACAGAATCCACGAGGGCTCAAATAATTGAAAAATTATTTGAAAGAGGATATTTAACACAGTCTAGAAATGGCGTAGATGTAACAGACCTTGGTTACGGGGTTATCGAGATTCTCGAAGAGTTTTTCCCTGATTTGACAAGTGTGAATTTAACGAGAAAATTTGAAAAACTGATGATCGATATCAGGAATGGTGTGAAGAAAAAACACGAAGTTATAGACGAGGCCAAAGTGGTACTGAATGATTTGATCAAGAGATTCGATGCTAACAAGGAAAAAATCGGTCTTCGATTAGCGAGCAGATTAGGTATCATTGAGCCTGTTGATAAATGCGTGATTAAAGGATGTATGAGAGACAATTATTCCAATGGACTTTGTAAATACCATTACATGGCACGGGAAAACGTTAGAAAAATATATGAAGAATGGTCAAAGAGAAAGCGCGTATCTTTTAACGAATACCTGGTTTTTATAAAGAGATCAAGGCTTGTAGGCAAGTGGGTTAAGGAAATAGTGATGGAGAATTTGTATTAGTTTAGGAATTGTTCCTAAACATAAGTGAGAGATAGCCGAGATAAGGTATTTTAAATACATGTTGATTTATTGAAAATACTTTACCCACAACTCTGCTATGATGTATTCCGATCAGATTATCGAAATATATGAAATCGCTCATTGGATTATTATCGCCCTTAGTTACGAAATATAGATCGCCACTCATACGTCTTATTTCTATAACCCTGTGTATAATGAGCTTATCTCCTGCTTTGTAAACAATGATATCACCTGGTTTGATCTCTTCTGCATTGGCCTTTATAATGATCACTATATCCCCTTCCCTGAGAAGTGGTAACATACTATTTCCCTTGACTACGGCTAATGGTGTCTCGCCCTTGATTACAATGTTATATAACGTGATGGCAACTAATGATATCATAAAGATGAGGAGCAGGTATTTTAACAAGGATCTCAAGTGATAATAGATGTTGTTTACAGTGGTCAATGGCGCTCACTTATCCTTCTCGCTAAGTATCTCTGATAAATCGAGAACGATTTCTTTTACTCTTCTCTCTTCTTTCTCCTCTTCGAGCACTTTTTTACCTTCGATCTCCACGCTTTTACCCCCTACTTTGATCTTGCTTATAACGGCTTTCCATGAATATCCACAGTCCTTGCATCTTACAGCCCCCATAACCGTCACAGTAATCCTTCCCATGCTATCGGGTATGGGGGCTGTAAGATGCCATGTCCTAGTTATTTCGGTGTTTGTAGAACCACATCTTGAACATCTTTGTGGTTGTTTACCACTCATGTCTAAATCGCCGCTAATATGTAGTACACGAGGTTAATTATAACTGGCGAAGGGATAAAAACGGTTTCTAGGAGGTCTCTGCCTCCATTTCTAGATATATTCAATGTTAATGCTAACAATAGGCATATAAGCCCGGATGCCTTGAATACATCGCTTACCTGATTAAGTAATGATGGAAGTGAATATAGAATTACCGGGAAACATGAATAAACCAGTTTATTTTTAATTTTATCATACATGGTTATAGTGATCATAACCCACGCAATATATGAGGCAATTACATGGATAATAAATAATAACTTCTCCAAGGCATTCAAACCTCTTGGGGATTGGTCATGTCGATTCATGATATATACTGGGAGTCTCTGATAATAAAAAACGTTAAAGCTAGGATGATCTTAGATAGTAGAGGAAACCCCACAGTACAGGTAAAAGTCATTACAGAAGGTTATGGAGTAGGGATAGCTAACGCTCCTAGCGGTGCTTCAACCGGTAAAAATGAAGCTGTCGAACTAAGAGATGGAGGCAAAGATTTCCTGGGAAAAGGTGTTTCAAAGGCTGTGGAGAACGTAAACAAGGTAATCGCACCGGCTATTATTGGCATGAATGCCGCTAATCAGAGAGAAATAGATAGAAAGATGATAGAGATAGATGGGACCCCGAATAAAAGTAGAATTGGCGGGAATGCCATAGTAGCGACAAGCCTAGCGGTGGCAAAGGCAACGGCTTCTACACTTGGATTACCATTATACATGTACCTTGGAGGAAAGGCCGCTAATATATTGCCGGTGCCCATGTTGAATGTAATAAATGGAGGAGTGCATGCTGGTAATAAGCTTGACTTCCAGGAGTTCATGATTGTACCAGCTGGCTTTAAGAATTTTGCGGATGCTTTAAAAGCATCAGTGGAGATATATCATGTCCTTAAGTCTATTATAAAGGAGAAATATGGTTCAATTGCCATCAATGTAGGTGATGAAGGGGGTTATGCTCCACCACTCGAGAGAACGATAGATGCCCTTGAGCTGTTACTAGAAGCTATAAGGAAAGCCGGCTATCAACCAGGAGATCAGGTGGCATTGGCCATAGATGCGGCTAGTTCAAGGCTTTACAGAGAGGACAAGGGTGTTTACCTAGTAGATGGTGAAGAACGAAGTAAAGATGATATGATCGCGTTTTATGAAAAGCTAATTGAAAATTATCCAATAGTTAGTATTGAAGATCCATTACACGAAGAGGACTTCGAGGGATTTCATATAATGACCAGGGAGCTGGGTTCCAGGGTATTGATCGTGGGTGATGATCTATTTACCACAAATCCATCGAGACTAAAACTAGGTATCGAGAAAAAAGCCGCTAACGCCGTATTAGTCAAAGTGAACCAGATAGGAACATTAACAGAGACCATGGACGTAGTTGAGATCGCACATGAGAATGATTATAGAGCGATAATAAGTCATAGAAGTGGTGAAACAGAGGACATGGCAATAGCTGATATATCTGTAGGCCTTTCAACAGGGCTTATAAAGACAGGTGCACCGGCGAGAAGTGAAAGGACATGTAAATACAATAGATTGCTCGAAATATTTGAGGAATTGGAAAAACCACGATATCTGGGTTTCAAGGTTTTTCCACGAAAACCGTGATTTTAAATAAATTGATGAATTAGATAAATTGAATTTTTTTATCCAATTCAAAATCGAAAATCCAGGTATTACGGCAGTATTAATCCCAGTACCATGAGCCCTATACCTATTATTGCGATCAATTTCAGGAACTGTCCTACTGTTAGACTAGGTAATAGTTTTAGTGCCCTTATCAATAGTGTCAATGCAATGCCGAGTAACAATATAAGAGCTATGAAGAACCCTATCATAAATACAATTGTTCCAATGCCACTCACTCCCTTAAATGCACTGAGCAAAACATCTATGACCTTGCTAGCCGCTTCTAAGCCCATTTCATTCACCGACATATCAATGGTTTTTGGAAAAAATTTAAAGGAGAGGGCGGGTTAGGATTACTCGATGATGATGGTTAAAAGCGTGTAGCCATTGGCGATGACAGGTGCCAGGCTTCTGATAGATGATTAACCCTGCCTCTATTGCTCCTCAATAAGGGTGAAGCGTGTATCGCGATCCTCGGAGATTTTAATGCAGGGTATAAAGGAATAATTGCCTAGACCAAGTTTTTCCTGTTAATTAAACTCGGTTTTAAAAATCCTGGGGTTTTTAAAGCATGTCAATGCCATTAACCCGTTGGTGAAGTGAATGTCTTTGAGTGTTGACAAGGTAGGGGAATACCTGGGTAAACCTGTGAATGACCCCTATGGGAGGCGAGTGGGATATGTGATCGGTTTTTACAGCGATTCGGATGGAAATGTGTTGAGTTTCGAGGTCAGTTTCGGAGACAATGACTTCAAGCAAATAAGCATAGACAGGTTTAGATTCGAGGAGGGCAATATAATCCTAATACCAGAATGGGAGTACAACGCGATAATGGTCGAGAACAGGTTGAAGAGAATAAAATCCAGGCTTGCTGCACTGGATGAACTCTATGCAAGGAAAGAGATACCAGCACATGCCTATGAAGAATATAAGAAGAAACTTGATGAAAACCTGGTCAAGGTCAAAGAAGAAGTTAAGAACACCAAGGAAATGTTGAGAAAGAGAATACACGACATCGAAGATCAGATAGTGGAAGTTGAAAAGGCCATGACATTTTTAAAGGTTAGTTACATTAGCGGTGAGATATATGAGAAACCATATAAGACCGCCATGGATCTATTGCGTAAGAGCCTCGAAATACTATCTAATGAAAAGGATTCTGTTAAAAAACACCTTGATCGCATAGAGGCGTTAGAATCCATGCCTATATCAGTGATGGCTCCAGGACAGGTTGGAAAACAACCAGAGAGTCAATTACCAGTTAAACAGCCAATGCAGGTTGTTGTATTGGAAAATACCTAGATAATGCATGATCTCGAGAAAATGCCTATGCCTATTTAGGCTAAGTAGACACGATGTTTTTAGTAATTTTTTAAATCTCGGGCTTGGTCAGTGGCACATCTCTTATTAAGAGATAGGGTGCCATAGTCGGTATTTGTACCTCCCACCATGAGATGCTATATAATTCCCTTGAAGCCCCCACAATATTGCTTAATATATGTGGGAATGAACATGCTATTCTGACTCTATCCACTTGTCCAGCTATCTCGCCGTTTTTAACGATGAAAACAGCATCTTTGGATACTGTTGAAAACAATCCCTCTATGTAGTTCTGTAACCTGGTATACCAATTATTCATTATAATCACGCCATTCCTAAGTTCTGAGGGTAGTTCATCTTCCTTTATAGATCCTGGTGTTATCTCGAGGTTCCATGCACGTGGAACCATCCAATTAGCGTTGCCAGTTGTTTTCTCGTTCATTTTAATTGCAGTTGCAGTGTTGTGGAGATATCCCTTAAATACGCCTCTTTCAATCAAAGGCTTGTCATATGTCTCTACGCCTTCATCGTCAAATCCACATGCACCAGGTAGCATAGGCTCTCGTGGTCTGTCGATTAGGCTGATTGCCTCAGACCCAACAACATCTCCGGGCCTGTACTTAATAAACATAGAGTAACCGACCATCACGTTAAATGCCGAGGCCATATTTGCTATGTAGTTGAATAAATTACCGACTACGAGTGGTGATATGACTATATCGTATTTACCAGGCGTGAACTCTGCCTTGTTACACATTATTGTTGCGTAATGACCGGCCTTTCTACCGACTTCTCTTAATTTGTTCATATCTATTTTTGTCGACGCATAAGCCCAATGTCCGCTGTACTCGCCTTTAAACGCTCTTATATATGCCTCTATGCTTGATTTACGCTCAAGGCCTTCGAAACCTTTACTCGTGATCAACGCTCTATGCACAGAGCTTAATGTAATAGTGCCCGCCACTCTATCAACGCCTTGTGCCAGGGCTTCATCCACAATCATCTCGGCTATCTTGCTAGGGTCTTTGGCCACATTTTCGATCCTCCCGTCATATATCCCTTCCACTGGTTTATAACTAACGGGATCCGGTAATGGTGCATATAGCTCTGTTTCCTCCATTTTTTCAGCGATTACGTGAAACCTCTCGGCTAGCTTTACGATATCGAGTGGGTTCTCGACTTCATGTCTAAGGATCCACGTTCTCTTTGATCTAGTTAATCGTAGCTCGACGCGTAAAATGGACCAAGATTGAATGATCGAAGGTTCGTTGTTCCACAGTTTAACCATGGTCCTATTTATATGCATCAACTTAGTAATTATTTCATCAAACGACTTGCTGAGCGCCTTTATGAGAAAATGTCCGATATCCAATATATCGGAGCTCATATCATCATCCCCACTCTTGCTTTGGTTAATCTAACGTTTGGCCCTCCAAACCATACTGGAACTCCTTGCGAAGGTTCACCTTTTCCACATGTGCCCGGATAAAACATTAGGTTCTTATCGACGCTAACTATATTGCTATAGAACCACTTCGTCGTGAATTCAATCACGGGGTTTCTAACTGGTTGTGATAACTCCCCGTGTGTGATTAAATATGATTCTAATCCAACATATCTCTGGTTCCACCTTATGTCATCGATATTCCACTCCATGTATGATTTTATGTAAATCCCAAATTCGATATCTTCTATTAGCTCCTCGAAATCCATTTCTCCTGGTTGCAGATAGGTATTGCTCATCCTCACAATGGGTTCCGAGGCATAATCCATAGACCTAGATGCCCCGTTACTCGAGGTGTTAAATAAATAGGCTGTATGTCTATTATGGAGAGGTTCATTCACTATGCCGGATTTATATAAATACCTAGGCCTTGCTCGCACACCTTCATCATCATATAGGTAAAAACCATAGCTACCGGGAATACCTGGGTCTTCTATGACTGTTGCAAATTCATTGCCGATCTTTTGTTTCCCAATCATATATGGTTTCACGAAAGATTCCCCCGCTTGTGCTGCCTCTCTTCCCAATATCCTATCAGCCTCCATGGGGTGACCGGCGGATTCATGTATTATTAATCCAACAACTTCGGGACCTAATACTATGTCGAGCTTCTCGGAGGGGGGTTGAACACCATTTAGGAGAACGTTTTCCAAGTTAGCGGCCTCTTTGCCAGCTTCATGTGGTATATCCCACTGGCTAATTAGCTCTAATCCACCTGTACCTCCAAACTCTCTAACTCTTTGTAAAACGCCCTTGTGGGGACTTGACAACACCATATTATACATTGCGTGAATACGTGGAATACGTGACCTTATGAAAGCGCCATCGGTATTGATAACCATTTTTTCCTGTATGTTTATTTTAATAGTGAATGTCAGGAATTGGAGCTTGGCTTCTCGTAACGCGTTTTTAGCCGATTCATATATATTCTTGCCTAGTTCCAATACGTCCTCTATGGTCAGGTCTTCGACACGTCTCTTACATGTAACACTGTAACTTATACTACCGAGTTTTTCATTTGAGAAACTGACAGGGCTTTTAACGAATTTCGAAATAGCTTTAGCCTTTGAAACAGCTGATTCAACTGTGTCGAGTAAATCCCGTATATTTATCCTATTTGAGGAGGAAAAACTGAGGACGTTATCGGCAATCACTCTTATTCCAACGCCCTTTTTCTCAGTAGAGTTCGCTCCAAGTAATTTACCATTGCGGACAATGACCTCGAACTCGTGGTCTCTTTGATATCTGGCTTCAACATAGGATGCGCCTAGGTTCGTGCCTCTATCCAATACATAGTGCAATACTCTTTCATCCAACGATTTTACACCAATTTTTTTAATTAAAGGGTAGAATAAAAGCAAAATACTTTTCACCATACATGTGTGCTGAGGATTTTGAATAATATACCCATTATGGCCGATACTACTATTACGAATATCGGGTGTTGCCCGGCAAAGTACAGCAATGCAAAGGATATCACAAATATCACCAATGTCACAGGGTTTATAGGCAATGCTCCCTGTGTCAATATAATTGATTTTGCTAATTTCACGAAAGCATATAATATCAGTGCCACGACAGCGGCCGAAATACCCTGTAATAGGGCTTTAACTACCCAATGCTCCATGTACGGTCTTAAAGCCATTACAATTAGAATCGTGACAATATATGCAGGTAAGACAACGCCGACAGTGGCTATTATTGAACCTGGTAATTTCCCCAATATATAGCCGATCCATGTGGCAGAGTTTATCGCTATGGGGCCAGGCGTGCTCTCAGCTATTCCCAATATATACAGGAATTCCTCTTCGCTGATCCATTTTTTTATCTCAACTATTTCCTTATATAGTAGCGCTATACCTCCATATCCACCTCCAAACATGAATAAGCCTATTTTTAAAAACTCCGTGAACAATTCAAGATACGAGACTATAGGCCTCACCCTTAGGGCTATGTGAAATAAATCAAAGCTTAAAAACATATAGTCATAAAAACCTAGTGGGGTTTATGCAATGACATCTAATGATTCTTTAAGGAAATTCTTTGAGCCTAAAAGTGTAGCAATAATAGGAGCCACTCCCAAGGAAGGTAAAGTAGGTCGTGTTATATTGGAGAACTTCATTAATAGATTCAGTGGACATATATATCCAGTCAACCCCGGATACGAGGAGATCTTTGGCTTAAAATGCTATAAAAGCGTATTAGAACTCCCCGAAACCCCTGACTTAGCGGTAATAGCTATACCAGCACCAGGGGTTCCCAGTGTTCTCAGAGACCTTGGTGAAAAGGGGACAAAAGCGGCGATCATTATAAGCGGGGGCTTTAGGGAAACGGGAACCCCTGAGGGCGAAAAACTCGAGAATGAGATCTTGGAAATATCCAGAAAATACTCAATACGCATAATTGGGCCCAATTGCATAGGGATATTTGATAATTGGAGTGGCGTCGATACTTTTTTCGTATCCAAGATGAAAAGACCGCCTAAAGGTTACATAGCTTTCGTGAGTCAAAGTGGTGCTTTCGCAACAGCATTGATCGATTGGATGGCATATCACGGGATCGGTGTCTCGAGGGCTATAAGTTATGGAAACAAAGTGGACGTGGATGAGATCGAGCTTCTCGAATATTTATCCAAAGATGAAAATACAAAGGTGATTCTGATGTACTTAGAAGGGCTTAAGACCAATAGGGGTAAAGAATTTATAAGGATTATCAAGGAAATTTCAGTTCATAAACCAGTAATAATATATAAGGCAGGCAAGACAGAGCGAGGTGGCAAAGCGGCTGCTAGCCATACAGCGGCCATGGCTGGGAACTATCTTCTATATAAAACAGCGTTCAAACAAGCAAACGCTATTGAAGCTGAGAGTTTTGACGAAATGATGGATTATTCAAGGATCCTGATAGATCAGCCATTGATGAAAGGCAGGAGAGTATACATAGTGACAGATGCTGGAGGCGTAGGTGTTATGCTCACAGATGCTTTGGTTAGCGTAGGACTCGAAGTGCCCAATACACCGGAAGATCTGAGGACCGCTCTGCAAAACACCCTTCCAAGACATTGTATAATTGATAACCCAATCGATCTCACGGGCGATGCTGATGACGAGAGGTATATCAATGTATTAGAAGTGTTGTTGCCAAGAAACGACGTTGACGCTGTCGTCGTGGTCCCATTACCGCAGATCCCTGGCCTTAGGGGGACGTTGATAGATTACTTGATCGAGGCAAAGAAAAAGTATGAAAAGCCTATAGTTTCGTTGATCATAGGTAGCGAGATCGCATATGATTATAAGAGGAAACTTGAAGAAAACCACATAACGACGTTTGAATCACCAGAGAGACTTGCGAAGGCTCTTAAAGCGTTATATACCTATAGTAATATTAAATCACATAAATAAGCCTAAATGGGCTGATAAAATGAGTCCAAGGGAAATCATCAAGCAAGCCCTTGCTGAAAATAGATCAAAGTTATTGGAACACGAGGCATTCGAGCTCGCCAGATACTATGGAATACCAACACCAAACGCTGTCGTGGTTAAAACGCCGAGAGAAGCAAGCGAATTAGCTGATAAAGTAGGCTATCCAATAGTCCTCAAGATAATATCTCCTGATATTTCACATAAAAGCGATGTTGGAGGTGTAAAGCTTAACCTAAATACCAGGGAAGAAGTCTTCAAAGCTGCAGAGGATATGTTAAGAACAGTTGCGATCAAGGCTCCTCGGGCTAGGATTCATGGAATATTGATGTATAACATGGCTCCACCTGGCTTAGAGGTAATAGTAGGCGGAGTTAGAGATGGGATCTTTGGACCGGTCGTCATGTTTGGACTTGGAGGTATATTCGTAGAAGTACTCAAGGATGTCTCTTTCAGAGTAGCGCCTATTGATGTGGAAGATGCGATTGAAATGATCGAGGAGATAAGGTCAAAAGAGATCTTGAAGGGTTATAGAGGTCAACCACCAGTAGATATCAAAAGCCTCGCTGACATAATATCTAAAACAGCGAGGTTAATAATTGATAACGAGGAAATAGAGTCAATTGACCTGAATCCTGTAATGGCTTATCCGAGTGGAGCAGTAGCTGTCGACGTAAGAGTGATCCTTAGAAAATAGAGGGATAAACAGATTATGAACGAAATCGAAGAAATAGAAAGCGAGATCCAATGTGTTGTTCAAGAAATTGGTTTATTGAGGGAAAAAGTTAAGGAGTATAAAACCCAGCGTCAAAAACTAATAACAGAGCTCAGAGAAATTGCCGAGAGGAAACACGAGTTACTCGAAAAGATAAGGACATTAAAGCAAAAACTAAGGGATTTCAACGACAAACGGAAAAAGATAATTGAGGAGCTGAGGTCACTTGTATCCGAGAGAAAAGGCAAGTTAGAAGAGTTGAAGACGCTTCGCGAGCTAATAACTGAGAAAAAACTCGTAATACAAGAGATGTCAAAGGGGTCCAAAACACCTGTAACTATAATAAAGGATGAGATAGAAAAACTTGAATGGAAAATACAGACAAGTGTATTGTCATTGGAGGAAGAAAATAAGATATTGAGAAAGATAAAAACGCTAGTCTCATTGCTTGAAAAGGCCGAAAAGTTACAAAGAGAGAAAAATGATGTGTTAGAGTTACGAGCACTATATACTAGTATATCATTGCAAGTCCGCGATCTAAATGTGAAAATCAATAAACTGAGAAATGAATTAGATAATTTAACAAGGGGACGCGATAGGATAAAGGAGGAATTGAAAAAGCTGGTCTCAGAGTATATGGAGCTAAAAGATATGAAGAAGAAAAAGCAAGAAGTTGTTAACAAATATAATGACGAAATAAGTGCGTATACGGCAAAACTGGAAGAATTAAGAAACAAGTTAAACGAGCTTCAGAGAAAAATGGAGAAGGCTAAGACAAAGAAGGTCGTTGAGATCAAGAGACAGGAGATATTATCGAAGATGAGGAATAAGGACAAGAAGAGATTGTCAATAGATGAGCTTAAGATTATGTATGGTGAAATAGAGGATTTTGTGGAAAGCGACTAACGACCAAACCTTCTCTCCCTGCTCTGATAACTCCTCAGGGCTCTCCAGAAATCTATTTTTCTAAAATCCGGCCAATATATATCGCAGAAATATAATTCACTATATGCTAGTTGCCATAGAAGAAAATTACTGATCCTTTCTTCTCCACTTGTACGTATTATAAGATCTGGGTCTGGCATGTTTTCCGTGTATAAATATTTTGAAAAAGTGTTTTCATTTAGTTCATCTATTGATAGATTGCCGTTTATTATGTCGTTTATAATGCTCTTAATAGCATCTATTATTTCTTGTCTACCACCATAACATAGGGCTATGTTCAAGTAAAAGTTGTTATAATTCTTTGTGATCTCTTCGAGCTTTTTGGCCTGTTCAAGTATATCAGCTGGCAATAGATCGAGCCTTCCTATCACATTTACTCTGACCTTATGATCATGGATTTCTCTCATATTCGCTAATTCCTTGAATCCTTTCCGCGCTAGGTTGAATAAGTTGTTTCTTTCGTTTTCATCTCTATAAAGGCAGTTCTCGGTGCTCATGGCGAATATCGTCGTGTACTTTATATTTAACTCCCATATCCATTTTAATACCTCTTTGAACTTTTCATAGCCATGTACATGCCCTTCTGTTGGGTCAAGACCCATTTTACGAGCCCATCGCCTGTTGCCATCTGGGATTATACCGATATGGCGGGGGAAAGGCCCATTTCTTATTTGTATCCATAGCCATTTTTCATAGAGATCGTAAGCTGGCTTAAGGATCAATTTGGCGATCTTCATCAATATTTTTTCAGCTCTGTTTTGGAATATCTTCATCAATTTCATCGACCGGCATTCACAGAAATTGATGAAGATTATTTTTCAGTTATCTAAATGATTATTTAAATATTTTTAGATATGTCCTGGATTAGCCTATGGATTACACCGCTAAGAGGTATAGAGAAGTATATAACATTTAAAAGCCTCTACCCCTCTTTACTAACTAGTTGAAATATCTTAACAAGGGGTATAACAAATGTCATATTATCAGGGCAATGATCTGAGAAAACCGACAGGTGGATTAAAAAGACCTCATAGGGGTAAGAGACGCTACGAGACAGGGTCTCCACCTGTGTTGACAAAACTAGGGGAACGTGATTCAAGGAAAATAGAGAGAGTCATGGGCGGTAACACCAAGATTAAATTAAGAGAAGCCTTGTTCATTAATGTGGCATTGCCGCAAGAAAAAATAGTTAAAAAGGTCAAAATACTTGACGTAGTTGAAACACCCGAAAACCCACAACACGCCAGGTTTAAGATTATATCAAAAGGTTCGATAGTTAAAACAGAATTGGGATTAGTGAAAGTCACCTCGAGACCTGGTCAACACGGTGTTCTAAACGGTGTATTGATACAGAGGGCTTAATTTTAATCAATATTTATACTTGGTGATTAATTGAGTCGTGATTATAAGAATAAGCGTATAGTTGTATACCCCTCTTACATAGATTCGAAGAGAAGTCGAAGAGAAGGTAGAAAAATCCCTTTGAAATACGCTGTGCCCAACCCATCTATTGATGAAATAACACAAGCATGTAAAAGCTTATCTCTCAATCCAGAGATAGAGCAGAAGAAATACCCTAGAAACCCCGATGAAAAGATACGCATTGTGATTGATAAAAAATACAACAAGATCAAGACATTAATTATGATCTCGAGGAAAATAAGTGAAACACGCAGAGAATTAGGACGCTCGGTTATCTAGCTTAATCGAATTAATGATTAGTGGACAAAGCGATATGAATGCTATATTGATCTGGCCCGAGCTCAAACACGCAGGGTAGTGGTTATTAGTATTATTAATGTATTTAAATAATTATTTAAATCGAATAGCAATACAATGACTGAATTCATGGTTTGACTAATAGGCATTACAGCCTAAAACCACGATCTAAATGTTCTATATTATGCGTAATACATTTCAGAGGTGTTTTTAAGTGAAGGAACTCGGAGTGGTGGAGACTGTTGTTAAAGATGGATACTTAGTTGTAAAGCCTATACTGCCTAGAAATGTTTTGAAGACGTTTAGAGCTATTGTTTTCGATGAAAAAAAGAGGAGAATAGGAAAAGTAATGGATATTATAGGACGAGTGGATGATCCGAGGATCGTTGTCAAGTTAGAGAAAAGCGTAATGGCCGGATCAATAACGTCTGGCCAGCATCTATATTTCCTGGAGAAAAAAAGAAGTGGTGGAAGACATGTCAAGTAGTGCGGAGGCTATGAGATGTTCTAATTGTGGATATTGCGATGTAGTATATGACGATAAACTATTAGCATATGTATGTATACGATGTGGTACAGTACTAGATGATCATCCTATATACCAGGGAACAGAGGGCTTTATTAAAAACGGGGAAGCACCTCGATATAGCGGGGCCTTTACCAACAGAGTACACGATCACGGCGTGGGAAGCACAGAAATATCGGGGAGCATTAAAACCCACTTGAAACACGGTCGTTCATGGGCTATAAGGCACATGGATATTCGTATAGAGAAAGAGGATAGAAAAGTTGCCAAGGCCCTTAGGGAATTGAATGAGTTAACTAAGAGATTAAATCCACCAATAGCGGTCAAGGAAACAGCTGGTGCAATAATACAGAAAGTGATCAAGAATGCGAATTTCAAGGAAAACACCATTAAGAAAATAATAATAGCTGCGCTTTATCTTGCTTATAAGAAAAATGGTCAACCTAGGCCGGTTAAGGTATTTGTGAACGAAACTGGAATTACGGAAAAAGATCTTTGGGAAGGTATAAAGAAGATTAGGGAATTATGTGAGGAATCAAGACTTACCCCAAGTAGCTATGATCCAAGATATTATGTAAATTTCATATCGTGGAAATTGAATCTACCTCCAGAAGTCCAGTCAATAGCGAATACATTGATCATAAGCTCTGAGAACAGCGTGCATACGACAGGTAAGAGCCCAGCTAGTCTAGCGGCGGCCGCGGTTTATTTGGCGAGTATATTGACTAATAATAGGAGAAGGCAATTAGACGTAGGCGAAGCAGTAGGATTAAGCGATGTAGCTATAAGAAATGCTTATAACGCGTTAATACAAGCAGTGGTAGTAGATGTCTTGATGTGAATATATTTATTATAACTGCAGGTGATATTTCTTTTCATGTGAACACTTGTGTACAAAGTATATTACTCTCTTTACACAAAATATGTTCTAGAACTAACATGGAAACACTAGATGACTAAAACACGGTGAAAACATTGTCTTTATCGCTATCAAGAAGCGAGATCTTATTGCTCAAATATATCTATAGAAATGTGGATTCTAAGGTCATTTATCAAAACGAATTGTCGAAAGAGTTAAATCTTGATCCAAAGATCGTCTCAAAACTCCTGATCAAGCTCGAGAGGATGAAAATTGTATCAAGAGAACCAGTCACACGCAATGGCAGAAAAACCTATGTGATAAAGGCTGATAAGGGCACGGTATTAAAAATTCTAGAGGAAAATGGCGAAGATCCGTTGTCGATCTCAGAATCCTTGTCAAAAATCATATCCGTTCCATGCATATCATGCCAATTCATATATAGATGTTATGAGGGCGGTTTCCATGATCCGGTTAATTGTCAGTTACTTACGCATTATTTGAGGAATGGGGTTATAGGGACATCTAGATGAAGACACCTGGTCTTAACGTTAATAAAGGCAATCGAGTAAACAAGAAAAAGTAGGGATGATATAACACTGTTTACTGACAAGGTGAAGAAACCGGGCGCTCAAGACCTTTTCATAGGCATTATTATCCCCTCTCTATGTAGTTCCACGATCTTCCAAGAAATGTGTTCCTGCTTCAACCAAGACCCATAACCTTTTCCACGACCCACGATCTTGCTTAATTCCCTTCTCATTTGGATCGGTATTCTTGTTGGTGGTCTTAGCCCAAAAGGTGTGCCTGGTAATGGTATGTAATAATGTAGATGAATCACGCCATTTTTAGAGATCACTTTTCTACACAGTTCTAGCGTCATCTCGAGATCATCCAAATCTTCGCCCGGGAACCCCACTATTATATCAACCTCTGGTGTAAACCCATGGGTTATAGCTATGTCCACAGCGTTTAATACTTCTTCAATACCATGAGATCTATGGATAAATTTCAACACTTTTTCACTTCCAGATTGTGCGCCAATTATTATACTTCTATTGTGCACATACTTGGCCAATATTTTCATAAACTCCTCATCTACGTATTCAGGCCTGAATTCGCTGGGAAAAGTACCATAGAATATACGGCCACGTGTACCCAGGGTTTCACGGACACGACACAAGAGGTTTTCTAGTAATTCATGCCTTGGTTTTTCAAATGGGCTTTTTGATCCATAAGCTAAGCCGTTGGGTGATATGAACCTTATATCTAATTTGCCATGTTTGACCGCTTTATCCACATAGAATACTACTCTTTCAACATCTCTGTGTCTATAGAATTTACCGTGCATGTATGAGACCTGGCAATAGAAACATCCATATGGACATCCTCTTGTTATTTCGATTGGACTAAATATACCGCGCCAATATGGAAAGGGATCGTACTCGTTTAGATCAATAATTTCCTGTCTTCCTGTGAAAACAAGCTCTTTCCCATCTATGAACATTAGCCCCTTGACCTTGTATATATCATCGTTGTTCAGAATAGCATGTACAAAGTCCTTGATGGATTTCTCGGCCTCCCCTATAAATACATATTTAAACTTCAATGAAACTAAGGTACCAATAGGATCTCCAGATGCATGTGGGCCACCCGCTATAGTTATGCAGTTTTTCTCGCTAAGGATATTGTTCAGAGATATGAGATCTCGGAGAAAGCCATCATCTGTTAACATGGTGGTCATTAGGCTAAATCCAACTATGCATTTGCCCCTTTCCCTTAACTTGTTCACGACACTTACCATGGTATTAATGGAGTCGACTAATATAATCTTAACACCTGGAATATTATCCAGTGAGGCTATCAACGGGTTTATACTGTATTTCGTCTTATCATTATAATACAATATAACATTGATGTCCATTGAAATCCCTCTGGTTCATTAAATGTTTAAATGGGCTCATAATATTATTAGATAAAGTGACTGGCTTACATAGGGTTTAAAAGAAGGTGTTTCACATGAGAAATGTTGCGTTAACACAAGATGAGATCAATAAATTAAGTAGAATAGTTAGATTAAAAATACTTCACGAGGATAACGATATAGTATTAATGACAGCACCGAATGAGGATCAACTCGTGGTTATAATCAAGGAGTTATTGATCTATAGACCAATGAATTTAAAGGAAATACACCTGATCTTATCGGGTATAGCCAGTGAGGACAAAATCCGAAAAGCCATTAATATGTTGATCGAGCGTGGAGAGGTGTATGTAAATAGTGATGGCCGATATATAAGTACTATATAGCTGACTCCATTTTATTAGATCATGAATGACCAGTGTCTCATAATCATTGTTCCCTAACGAGATCTAGAATTATTGGTAGTAATTCCATGAAATCGCGAGAGATTATTTTTACGCCGCTTTCCCTAAGCACTTGATTTCTCTTTTCGATGTCATTTATACCTATGAATATTAATCCCTTTTTAACACAACTATAATAATCCGTGATGTAATCGCCAATACATATAATGTTATTCATGATAATTCCATGTTTTTGCATCGCGTATTCTATTAACGATGACTTATCGAAAGGAAAATCCTCATGTCCATTTATTTCCTGCAACATACTCATCGTGATGACATCATCTATTAGATGATCTATTCCAAGTCTTCTAAGGTCTAGCCAAATATATTCGGGGCTGGTTTCCCTACCAGATATTACTATGAACTTTGCACCCATATTTCTAAGCAAGAGTGCGAATTCTATGAAACCTCTACGTAGCCAACTATGTCTCGATATATAGATCTTTCTGAAATATTTCCAAAATTCTTGTTCATCTATATTTCGTGGAATTTTCGATGAGAGCGTATTGTTCTCGATCATTTTGACGAATTCATCGAATGATGGCGGATCTACCCCATAGTATCTTAAGGCATTGCAATATGTCTCGTAGAAATCAACATAGTTATTCACAATGGTTAAATCGTAATCAAGTATGATCATTTCTATGCGCATATCAAAATCCCATCAGTTTTCGGGAGATTCCACATTTTTAAACGGCCTTCGGCAAAATCATCATCTGGCATTGAGGTAAAATATCAAAAGGGGTTAATATCGTGATGAATGCAATTCAATGCGTTATCCTTGACCACGTGATATGTGAGGATATTGATTGGCGATTTGAAAACAGTGTATTCTACTTAGATACTAGAGAAAAACGTGCAATCCTATTCATACATGGCATCAATTCAAGTGTGATCTGCAATGGATCATTTTTCCAAGTTTTTGTGTGGGGTACATATAAATACACATTATGGCACTCATGGCAAGAAAACACAATATGTGTCGTGAAGGAAAACATAAATTTCAGCCATTGCCATGACGGATTTATAGGTATAGTTGAAAATAATGAAAAGAACGCTAGTGAGACATTATGTGAATTGGATAAATACGGCAAATTGCTCGCTAAGCTTCTCAGCAGGGATAAGTATGTAGTTTTTATTGTAAAACGACATGGGGTTTTGAATAAGTTGCCAAATGTTATCGTGAACGATGAATCAGAGAATAGGAAAAGGCTCATGGAGTATCTAAGGCAAAAACAAATGCCACAGCTGATCAACTGCTTAGAGGAATCAGTCGATTTGCTTGATTTCTGCTTAAGAGATGTATATTATTAAAAATAAGAGATGGGTGTTTTTATGAAACAGGATAATTAGGGGCGGTTTATGCTAGTGGACATGCATATTCATTGCGCAGAAATGAGGGATAGTATTGCCGATTACGTGGACAAGTACACCTTGATATGTGTATCAGATAATCCTGAGTCTAGTGTATTGACAATAGAGTTGGGAATAAAACATGGTAATGTCAACCCATGCATAGGCATACATCCATGGAATATACATGAATATACACTGAGAGATGTAGAACTACTGGTTAAAAACATTGTGGAGAACACCAATGTTAAATGTATTGGTGAAGTCGGATTAGACAAGATATTCAGGCCAGATACTATTGACAAGCAGTTAAGTGCTTTTCAGTTATTTGTAAGATATGCAAAAGAATATGACTTGGTGTTGAATCTCCACGCTGCAGGGGCATGGCACGATGTGTATAAGGTAATTTACTCATCTGATATCAAAAAGGCTTATTTCCACTGGTATACTGGTTCCAAGGATTTACTAAAAGACATCGTGCAAGCCGGGTATTTCATAGGTGCTAACCCGGCCTGGATTATTCAAAACAAGCATAGAGACATCATAGTGAATGTTGATCTGAAGTATCTGTTGACAGAGAGCGATGCGCCTTATAATTACAGGGGCATGTACATGAGGCCCGAGTTGATAGAAAAGACTATTGAATTGCTCTCAGAGATCCATGGCATGAGCAAGGATGTGGTAGTGGAAATTGTCATGAATAACTACAAAAAACTATTTAAATGAAATCACAGTCTAAGTCGCCACGTTCGTGGATATCACTTGTTCTAATATCCTTAATATCTCTATCAAACCGGTTTTAATTTTCTCCAATGTCTTGGCAACGTCATTATATTTTCTCTCTAACTCGCTTTTCTCCTTTAATAGCTCATCAACTTTACTCTCGAGCTCTTTGATCCTATTATCTCTCTCACTCAGCTCCTTTACTAAGTTTTCATTAATGGCGTTCATCTGTTTAAGTTTTTCCTCAAGATCCCTGTTTATTTCCCTTAATTTAGAGATCTCTATTTCAAGTGCTCTTAATCTCTCGTCAACAGATACTTGAGGCGCCTTTATAAATGGGAAAAATAGCTTTAACTCACCTTTCTTCAGTTTTTCATATGTCTCTGCAACTAGTTTACCGGCTTTGGTTTTTTGGTTTAAGTGACCCCTGATTGTGGCCTCTGATCTTCCGAGCTCTTCAGCGATCTGTGGAATACTTAAACCAGCCTTAGATCTTGCGAGAGCGGCTGCAGCTACGGCTAGGCTATCGACCCATGTAGATCTCTCTATGGGATCTCTGATGAGCTCTATTATTTCAGGCCTATAGAGAGTGCCTATAATTAACGCCATTTCAAGTTGTTGAATTTCCTTTTTACCAAGGGGCTTGAAGGGTATATTGGATAAATCAATGTAAATCTCTTCGAAACTATCATTGATCAAGGCCATCACCGCTAGATCACTACTATATTAATTCTGTTGAGGGTAATATAATCATTTCCACTCTATGTTGTAAAATAAGGTGGAAACAATATTATGGAATCGAATTTTATTATATACCTTCCAACACATCCTTGATAAAGCTCATAAAGACAGGGCTTGGTTCTAGTGGCTTACTGCTGAATTCGGGGTGTGCTTGTAGTCCTAGGTAAAACCTTTTATAATCTTTAAGCTCGATGACCTCTACATAACCCTCCTCGCTCAAACCACTGAACACCATGCCCGCTCTCTCCATGATCTCCCTGTATTTGTCATTAAATCCGTATCGATGTCTATGTCTTTCTAAAACCTCGTTCTTTCCATACACTTTCCACGCGAGAGTACCTGGCTTTATAAATATCTTCCTGGCACCCACTCTGAGCGTTCCTCCATACATCTCTACATTCTTTTGTTCTGGCAGAAGATCTATGATCGGGTGAGATGTATTTGGATCTAGCTCCGAGCTATTGGCATTATAAAGACCTGCGACATTTCTAGCTATTTCAATCACCATTAACTGCATCCCAAAACATATGCCTAGGATCGCTTTGTTATTTTCGCGTAGGAATTTTATGGCCTTGATTTTCCCTTCTGTCCCTCTCTTACCGAATCCTGGGAGTATTACAGCGCCATCAACTTCCTCTAGTTTGTTTAATACACTTTCATTTTCCTCAATATCGGTGGCTTCTATCCATACAAATACCGGTTTCACCCTGTTCCACGCTGCGGAGTGTTTGATCGCCTCTGTTATGCTCAGATAACTGTCCTTGACCTTCGTATATTTACCTACCATTGCTATTTTAACAGTTTTCAATGCCTCTTCATAATTCTTTATTAGCTCTATCCATCCAGATAGATCAGGCTCTCTATATTCTAGATTGAGCTTGTTCAATATATATTTGGTTAATTTTTGACTATGGAGCAATAGGGGGACTTTATATACAATGTCCACATCTGGATTACTGAAAACAGCCTCTATGGGTATGTTTCCATATAATGCTATTTTGTACTTGGCATCGCTGTCGAGCACTTTGGAAGACCTAACGATCACCATATCCGGCTGAATACCTATTCTCCGAAGTTCCTGGATGCTATGTTGAATGGGTTTTGTCTTGAGCTCTCCATTCGGTAATACAGGTGCTAAGGCTACATGCACATATAGTGTGTTTTCAACCCCTTCCTCAAATCTGAATTGTCTTGCCGCCTCAAGAAATGGTAATCCCTCGATATCCCCTACTGTGCCACCTATTTCAACTATCACTATATCAGCTGAATAATCCCTCGCAATCTCCCTTATGCGTTGTTTGACCTCATTAGTGACATGGGGGATTATCTGTACGCATTGACCGAGATATTCGCCTTTCCGTTCCTTACTTATTACGCTGAAATATATTTGACCCGATGTGATATTGTTCTTACGTGATAGATTTATCCCCAAGAACCTTTCATAGTGGCCTATGTCTAGATCTGTTTCGCCACCATCATCTGTTACGAAGACCTCTCCATGAGCATATGGGTTCATAGTGCCAGCATCGACATTTAAATATGGGTCAATCTTTATAGCAGTGACCCTGTAACCGGCGTTTTTCAGCAATAAGCCTATGGACGCGGCTGTAATCCCCTTGCCAAGGCCTGAGAGAACTCCACCTGTAACGAATATGTACTTCGTCATTTCTCCTAATTCCCTCACATTTATTATCGTAAACATTGAAACCTTATTAACGAGGGGATTATTAGGTCTTGGATATGAGCATTCGCGGGGATGTTAAATTAAGATACGCGTCGTGGAGAGAAATACACAGGGCGATATTAGAGATTTCAAATAAAGTTATGACTAGTTATAAACCAGAAGTGTTAATCACGATTTGCAAAGGAGGGTTAATACCAGCGAGGATTATGGTGGATCTACTTGGATTAAAGGAACTGGGTTATATAGAGGTTAAGTTTTATAAGGCCGTGGGAGTTAGAGATGAGAAACCATTGATAACGTTTTCGGCATTTCCGCCGCTGGTTGCTAAGAATGTTTTAATAATAGATGATGTCGTGGATTCGGGTAGAACAATGCAGGTCGCAGTCGAGGCTGTGTCCATGCATCGGCCACGATGTGTTAAAACGGCCGCTATTTTTGTAAAGCCATGGTCCACTTTCATGCCAGATTATTACTACAAGATTACAAATGAATGGATAGTGTTCCCCTGGGAAATATGTGAGACAATGCGAGAGGGGCTTGGACTAGAAGACATTGTGGAAGACAGGGAAATATTAAAGCACTGTAATCACCGCAACATAACTGATCAAACCGAGTCATAATGCCGAATATTTATATTGATATTAAAGCCCTTTGGTTTTCAACACCTTATCCGGGTATATTACAATGCCCTTGTCTGTTATATCGAATACATGCCTTCTCATGCTGTGACTAGTGCCTCGCATTTTCCACACAATTATACTTCTCACTAGTTCGCCATTAATTTCATCCAGATCCAGCCTTACTATGCCATCAGCGGCGTGTTCTACGCCAGGACCTCCAAATCCTTTTTCCGTGACAGATACCTGAGATACTAATAGACTGGTGGTACCCATTCCCGATAACACTTTCTTCAACTGTAGAACAGTGTTTCTAGCCATAAATGGTTTTGTTAGATATAACGTTGAAACACTGTCTACTACAACCCTCTGAGCATTAATATCCCTAATAGCAGTCCTCAACACATCTATTAGCTCATCGACGCTATCTGGGTCTTTAACCACATATTTCTCTCTCTTAGCAGCTTCGCCCACACCCCCCGTGAATGCATCTATTATGGCGAATTTGCCATCCTGTTCATATGTCCTTATATCCCAGCCGAAATTCCTCATATTCACCCTAACTTGGACGGGATGTTCTTCTAAGACCACGTATATCCCAGGCTCACCTAGTTGTAGGCCATTCCATATATATTGCATTGAAAATATGCTTTTACCCGTGCCCGGTCCACCACTCAATAAGACCACGTTTCTTTTCGGTATCCCGCCATTCACTATTTCATCGAAACCGGGGATATTTGTCTTAACTCGTTCAGTCATGTATACTCACCTTGTATGGTCACTTTCATAGATAATGTGACTTAATAAAGATTATATAGTGGAAATATGGATAACTCATTTATTGTAATCATAACACATATGATGCTTATAAGTCTATAAATTGTTTTCTAAATTTAACGGGTGTGAGTGTTGTCAATACATCATACAAATAGCAGGACAATAAAATTAAAAGTCGCAGAGGCCAGGTACAGGGATGTGGGTCGTAAAATAGCTAGAATCGACAAAGAAACCATGATGAAGTTGAATGTGACAGTGGGGGATTTCATAGAGGTTGTGGGTCCAAAGGGTAGAGAAGTATTAAAGGTATGGCAAGCATACCCAGAAGACGAAGGTGCTGGTTTGATTAGAATAGATGGAACAGCTAGGAAAAACCTAGGGGTTTCACCGGGGGATTATGTAACAGTTAGGCCTATAAAGGTGGATCCTGCGATCAAGGTTGTTCTAGCGCCCATCGGCAGATTGCCCCCAGTTGATGCCGATTTCTCGTATTACGCTAGGAAATACCTAGAAGGAAACCCGGTTAAGCGTGGAGATGTCATCGAGATACCCATATTCGGCATGGTTTTCAGGTTTGCTGTTACTAATGTACAGCCATCAGCCGTGGTCTATGTTACGGAGAGAACAAGTATAGAGGTTAGGCCTGAACCTGTAAGACCAGAGGTGATCAGCGAGGGCGTTCCAAGGATAACGTGGGAGGATATAGGAGATTTAGAGGAAGTGAAACAGAAGATCAGAGAAATAGTTGAGTTACCGATGAAACATCCAGAGCTTTTCGAAAAACTCGGAATAGAGCCGCCAAAAGGCATACTACTGTATGGTCCGCCTGGCACTGGTAAAACACTATTAGCTAAGGCGCTGGCAAACGAGATCGGAGCTTATTTCATATCCATAAATGGGCCCGAAATAATGAGCAAGTTTTATGGGGAATCCGAAGAGAGATTGCGGAAAATATTCGAAGAGGCCCAGGCAAACGCGCCGGCGATAATATTCATAGACGAGATCGATAGTATCGCACCGAAAAGGGAAGAGGTCACAGGTGAAGTGGAGAAACGCGTTGTGGCTCAGTTGTTGGCATTGATGGATGGATTAAAAGAAAGGGGAAGGGTAATAGTCATTGGTGCTACTAATAGGCCGGAGGCACTAGATCCAGCGCTTAGAAGGCCTGGTAGGTTTGACAGGGAAATAGAAATACCTCCGCCGGATAAGAGGGCTAGGAGAGAGATCTTGGCTGTTCATACACGTAACATGCCATTGGCTGAAGATGTTGATTTGGAGAAAATAGCCGATATGACCCATGGCTATACAGGGGCAGATTTGGCAGCGTTAGTTAAGGAAGCAGCGATGAGTGCATTGAGGAGATTTATGCAGGAGGAAAACATAGATCTGAACCAGGCAATACCGGCCGAGAAATTGGAGAAACTAAAAGTCACGATGAACGATTTCCTCGCGGCAATGAAGACAGTGCAACCAAGTCTTATTCGTGAAGTATTCGTGGAGATCCCAGAGGTGAGATGGAGCGATATAGGTGGCCTAGAGGATGTTAAACAAGAACTTAGAGAAAGCATTGAGTGGCCTATGAAATATCCAGAAGTATTTGAAAAAATGGGTATGGAGCCGCCGAAGGGGATATTGTTATTCGGCCCACCTGGCACTGGTAAAACACTATTAGCCAAGGCTGTTGCAACAGAGAGTGGTGCTAATTTCATCGCCGTACGTGGACCAGAGGTATTGAGTAAATGGGTTGGCGAATCAGAAAAAGCGATTAGACAGATCTTTAGGCGCGCTCGCATGGTTGCACCAGCCGTCGTCTTTTTCGACGAAATAGACTCGATAGCGGGTATTAGGGGTTCTGATCCAAGCGGCGTTATAGACAGAATAGTTAATCAATTGTTGACAGAGCTTGATGGGATACAGCCGTTGAGAAGAGTGGTGATCATCGGTGCCACTAATAGGCCAGATCTACTTGATCCAGCGTTGCTTAGACCGGGTAGATTTGATAGGCTGATATATGTTCCTCCACCAGATCTAAGGGCCAGGATAGAGATCTTCCGGGTTCATACAAGGAAAATGCCATTAGCTGAAGATGTGGATATAGAGGAACTTGGTAGAAAAACAGAGGGTTATACAGGCGCTGATATAGCAGCTGTTTGTAAAGAAGCGGCGATGATAGCTCTACGAGAATTATATGCTACTTCTAATAGACTAAATGTGGCCAGAGTCAGTATGAAGCATTTCTTAAAGGCATTGGAGAAAATACCACCTAGTTTAAGCAGAAGTGATATAGAGATGTATGAGAGACTTGCAAGAGAGCTTAAGAGAATAAGTACAAGCGGTGGTTTCAGAAAGATCTCATTGCCTTACGGCTAGCATGATCCTATAGATTCGGTGTCTTTTCTTGAATAAGAACGATAGAACAAAAGAACGTGTCATCCCATCTTCATTTACCAGATTGCTCAGGGAGTTAGGCAAGTTATCAGATAAGCTAATCTCTTACAGGATAAGATCGATGTTTGTAATATCTGGTTCAGATCCTTTTAAATTAGCCCTATTAGCATCTAAAGCCATATCCTACTACTCCGGAAAATGGAATTCGATTGATCACGGAAAAGAATTGAATGGCTTATATATATATCACGATGAATTCCAAGATGCCATTGCAATGAAAGACATGTTCGAAGACATGATCGCGAGGTCTAAGTATAAGGTTGAATTCGAGTACGCTGTCTATGAAAAAAGCGAGAAATATCTGGGAATAACTGTTCAATTCCTCGTAATGGATCTCACCCATGACCTGAAACCCAATGATCTTGGTAGGTTGATAGGGATAGTGGAAGGCGGAGGGTTGATAGTGCTCCTTATACCTCCATGGGATAATTGGGACAAGTTCAAGACTATATTTAAGGAAAATCTCACTGTACCACAATTTCCAGAACCTAGACATATATTCATAACATGGGTTAAGAAAAAATTATTGAGCCATGATGGCATAGCAATATATGATGCTGATAATGATAAGGTTATTAAAAAACTCGAATTGAGAAGAGAACTCAAAATCCATGAAAGGAAAATAGAGATCCCGAAGAAAAGGGTCTTCTCTCTCGAAGTGTATGAACATGCGTTGACAATGGATCAAATCAATGTCTTGAAAATCATGGAGGAGTTTTATGAGAAGCCAACCAAGAACCATAAGAAAGTGTTCGTTTTAACGGCTGATCGTGGACGCGGTAAGAGCTGTGCTATTGGCATAGGGATAGTTGGGCTAATACATTTGTTGAAAAGGGTCAAGCCTAGGCCAAGGGTTTTAGTCACATCTCCATCGCCAAGCAATGTGCAATCACTCATGATGCTTGCCAGCAAGGTCCTCGATAAACTCGGGTACAAATACAACATCATCAAGAGGGAAGGACATGTTGTCGAACTACATGGGGAGGGGTTTAGCATCGAGTATTGGGAACCTCTGGTTATTCCAAAACTAAGAGGAGATATAGTGGTTGTGGATGAGGCGGCAGGTATACCCGTTCCCTTGCTATACAAGATCTTGGATAAACACGATCGCATTATCTACTCATCAACAATTCATGGTTATGAAGGTGCTGGTAGAGGGTTTTCAGTTAGGTTTTTGAAAAAGCTGAGAAACGATGAAAGGATCATTTTATATGAATATGAAATGAACGAGCCAATTAGGTATAATTACAACGACCCAATAGAAGAATGGCAATTCAAGACCTTTCTATTAGATGCTGAACCAGCCGAGTTAGATGAAAGGGATCTAGAGGATATCGAGAACAAGAGATTGATCTACGTTGAATATGATCCCATGTACTTATTTGAAAATGAAGAGGAATTAAGGCAGTTATTTGGAATATATGTCTTAGCTCATTATAGAAATGAGCCCGACGACCTAGGCATGATAGCTGATGCCCCCCATCATTTCATAAGGGCGGTCAAAACAGCCAGCGGTAAAATAGTGTGTGCTATTCAAATAGCCCAGGAAGGACCTATCGACAAAGAGATTGCAAAAGAGCTTTTAAAGGGCTCTAAAATACCGGGTAACATAATACCAGATAGGTTCCTTAAACATTCGAGATATGTGGATTTCGCAGACACTGTTGGGTGGAGGATAGTTAGGATCGCCACACACCCATCTGTACAAGGGAAAGGTATCGGTAGTTGGGCCCTCCAAAAGGTCTTCGAGGAAGTGAGCAGGAGGAAATTGGATTGGCTAGGTTCAGGTTTTGGCGTGACAGAGGAGTTGTTGAGGTTTTGGCTGAAAAACGGGTTCAGCGTGATACATATAAGTCCAGATAAAAACCCTGTGAGCGGCGAGTACACAGTTCTCGTTATAAAGCCTATTAGTGAGAAGGCGATGAAGATTGTAAATAAGGCTAAGTACGAATTCAAATCGAAGTTATTGAACAGCATACCTATTAATTACCAAGACCTAGAACCCCGTGTTACGTTATTGCTGTTAGATTCAGAACCATATTTATATAACATTAAGCCCATTGATGTTTTTACTCCTGTTTCCATAGATAGGTTATGGACATATTGTGTAGGCCCTATGACTTTCGAGGCAGCTGCTGATATAATGTTCAGGATAGCAAGATTGCATTGGCTCATCGAACCGGATAAAAGGCCAAAGCTTTCTAAATTACAGGAGTTATTATTAGTGGCAAAGAGTTTGCAAGGGCTTACATGGGAAGAAGTGGCTGAAATCACGGGGAGGAATATCAAGGATCTACAGGAAGAGGGACATGAGATAGCGTGTATTTATTTTAAATACTTAACTGGAATGGATCATGAAAAATATTCACCAGGTATCTCTGACCTGGATTATTCAACAACGATAGAGAGGTTATTGTAATATTCCGCGGTGATTACATGGTCATAATTTTAAGAACAGATCCATCTAAACCTGATCCACTTGTTCTCAAGAAAGCGGCAGAAATATTGAAAAACCATGGAATTGTGGCATTTCCAACAGAGACCGTGTATGGGCTAGGGGCGATCGTTTTTCATGAAGACGCTGTGCTTAAAGTGTTCAAGACGAAGAACAGGCCTCCTGATAACCCCTTAATAATTCACGTAGATAGCATCGACATGGTCTATGAAGTGGCAAGGGATATACCGGACAAGGCATTAAGATTGATCAAGAGATTGTGGCCAGGCCCGTTAACGCTAATATTGCCACGCAATCCCAAAGTGCCCAAAATTGTCACCGGAGGTCTAGATACAGTTGCGGTGAGAATGCCTGGTCATCCAGTGGCACTCGGGTTAATACATGAAACAGGTATGCCGATAGCCGCTCCCAGCGCTAATTTATCTGGTAGACCTAGCCCAACATCGGCTGAACACGTATTAAGGGATTTAGGCGACAAAATAGATGCGATAATAGATGCTGGCGAAACTCTGTATGGTGTTGAATCAACTGTTGTAAATGTTCTCATAGAACCGCCAGTCCTGCTAAGACCAGGTGCTTATCCTATCGAAATTATTGAAGAAATACTCGGAGAGAAAATATTTATCCCTGAATATGCAAGGGGTCTTGGATACGCCGAGATAGCGTTCTCGCCAGGCATGAAATATAGGCATTATGCCCCGGAGGCGAAAGTTGTATTGATCGAGCCCAGGAGCGATGGTATCGATAGATTAGTAGAGATGGTCAAGGATATTTCAAAGGCTTTTTCCAAAGCAGGTGAACAAGTATGTATTGTTGCGTCTTCAGAGACATATGAGAGGTATGCTCACATCGATGGTTTCAAAGTGTTCAACATAGGTTCACGGCGTAATTTGTTCGAAGTAGCTCATAATTTGTTCAAAGTCCTCAGGGAATTGGATGAAAACAAATGTTCAATTGCCATTGTAGAGGGTTTCGAAGAAAGAGGCCTGGGATTAACAATAATGAACAGGTTGAGAAAAGCGTCATCGATTAGGCTAGAGGCTTAAACTCTAACTTAACAATATCTAGGTGGAAAGTTGGCAGGAATTTTAGCATCGCAATTTTTACATTGTTTTCAACGTATTCATCTATGATGTCTCCGCCATATAGTTTTAAAATAGCTTTGTTAAATCCGGGGTATAAATGTAAGCTCGCGACAATGGTTTCTTTATACATGAGCCTAATGCTGTATGAATGTCTTTCCGCCCATATACCACGATCTCGTAGTTCCTTGACAAAATTGTTTAGAACCCTGTTATTTATTCCTACAGACTTGTACAGGGCCATTCTTTACAACCGTCTTTTCTTTTACTATTTTTTCAAAAGTATTTTAAACCAATATAACTCTAAATAATAATGTAATTGATGATAGGGCTCGAAAGGCCTGATCTGTGATGAGCCCGCGCAGGCTTGATACAAATGGCTTTATCGCTTATCATTGGATTAACTGGTGCTAGTGGCATAGTATATGGATTAAGGCTTATCCAACGCATTGATCTTTTGAAGAAGAAATATGCAAGGATATACGTCATATACAGTGAGAATGCTCGTAAGATCGCCAGGATCGAAGAAAACGTGGATCTCGAGTCATTTCTATTTAATGTAAATGGCTTAGGTGGCGTGTTTAGATCAGACGATATATTATCACCATTGGCAAGCAGTAGTAACACATTTTCATCAGACATGGTAATAGTACCAGCTTCGCTGAACACCGTGAATAAGATAGCACATGGTGTACAGGATAACCTGGTGACAAGAGTTGCATGCAATATCTTGAGAACTAAGAACAAATTACTCATAGTTCTCAGAGAGACTCCCTTATCTGCAATCGATCTATATAATTTATATATATTAGCAGTGAATGGGGCAATTATAATGCCAGCTTCTCCGGGTTTCTATAATAAGCCGAAAAATATAGATGAAATAATAGATTTCATGATCGGAAAAATCTTGGATGTATTAGGCATAGAGAACAATGTCTATAGGCGCTGGTCTATTACCGAGTAAAATCATATATGTCATATTCTTCGAAATTCTTCATTTGTCTAAACAACTCTTCATCAGACGTGGGCTTAACCCTTTTCTCAAGGGCCTTGGCGCATTTGCCATCTGGTAATAATGAGTTTAGTTTACATACTGCGTATTGGCAATTACCAGCTATGCAATCACCACCTGTTAATCTACACTGGGCTACCCTGATCATTCTACCTCTCACATGCTTATTTAATACAAATAAAGCGTTTCTACCACAGCTAAATAGGGGGCATAGAGGGTTACAGATGTCGCCGATTGGTTGCGGCATTAGCCTATGTTCCTTTGCATAGATCTGCCCAGGATCACCGCGGCCCTCGACATATCGTGTTAGCCTATGACTTTCACTTCTTTTATCATGCCCGTGTTCATATCTTTTACTCATATCTATTACACCTTGTTCTTAGAACAGCGCGGTTTCACACCAGTCGACGACCTCATATATATGAATTCGTAAACTGGTTTATAAGTTTCAATAAACCTATGGTTTCCACCAATTCAGTATATAGTATTTTATACAATTCGTCTTTAGATATATTGCTATGATCAATCTTTTCCTAACAGAATGCAGTAATCGACCCATTCTAACCAGCTCTATGGGATCTAACTCTTCATTGCCTGCATATACTTGGACCCCGTAGGGCGCGTGATCTATTCCGGGACCATACCTGTATACCAGGTAATCGCAACCGAACTTAAGACCTCTTCTAACTATAAACCCTCTTTTCCTAAGGTCCTCATACACGGCATAGAGTTCTGTGAACCTTCTGACAAAGTGTCTACCAATTTCTTCTAATTCATCTATCGTGAGTATCGTAGTTCCCTTGATAACATTAAGGGAATAGTTCTTACTTAGATATAAAGCCTCTATCAATGATAACTCTAATGGTGCTTGTATATTTTTAGACCTAGGTTTATATTCCCCTAGAAAAGAGCCATAATATCCGTTCCAATAAATATTGTTAGCACATATATAATCGAACACAATGGCCCTATTGTATAGGATGTGGGCATAACAGTTTCTAAAGTCGTGGTTTAAAGTGAGCTTGTTTTCACCAGGGCTAGGTATCGTAGTTCTTCACCAACAATTCTCATTATATCGCTGATCTCTTCGATATATTCAACGAGATCTTTTAATATCATTAACGCCGTTATATAGCCTGAGTACTTGCTGTAAATTTCAAATATATTCCTCCTGAACATGTTATCGACATCTTCCTCGATTTTGATCACATGATCGAGGGTTTCCAAAGCTTTTCTAGGCGATATCCTGATCTTATCAATGGAGCTCTCCACTGCATCTAATTGTTTCATAATCATATCTATCATGTTTAGGAGCTTATCTATTGTGTCTTGCCCTATTATGATTCTACTCTCAACTATGAGGAGATATCTATATGCAACGCCATCGATGTGTTGAATTATCCTTTCCAACGACCTCACGATCTCTATGTAACTTCTCGAGTACATCATTATCTCGCTACTTTTAACTAAGTACTCCATTAACAAGATCTTCATTTCCTCCCCGCGATTCTTTATCTCCCTTATTTTTTCATATAGTTTTTTATAATCGTCTTGTGATCCCTGCAATCTGAGTAATGTGATCAAATTTACTAACTCGTCTTTAATAACTCTACATATATTGACCATGTGCTCTGTGACAGTTAGTTCAACGAGTGACGTACTCTCTGGTTGCTCGCTCATTGATATCCCTCGCTCTTAATTCTGTCATAGGCATATGTCTTAAGAGGTATTTAAGAATAGTGTTGGATTCTACAAGTAAGGTAGATTATGCCGGGGAGCGATTATTCATGAAAGTTCTTGTAATAGATGCGCTGGCCCGGTGCACTGGTAAAAGATATGCGACAATGGATGTTATAGGTAGTGGACCGAGAATTGTAGCGGGCATTGTAAACGAGTATTTCGAGACAGCACTATACCCATACGAATACGTCGTGAAAAACATATCCATGACGAAGAATTTTGACCTAATATTGATATCAGCTATGAGCACTGATAAATTAGCTGTAGAGAGACTGGTCAGTGAGATAAGGAAAAAAGGATTTACCGGGAAAATAATCCTCGGAGGACCCATTGGCTTTGAATATCAATGGTTATTGATGCATATCCCTGGAATAGACATAGTGGTCTTGGGCGAGGCTGAAATACCTTTAAGCATTTTATTGAGGAGAATGAGAGATCACGACGACACTTATGACGATATACCTGCTCTAGCTTATAAAAGTGGGGATAAAATTATATTGACATCTAAAAACATCAATACGCCAAGAGAGATCTTGTCAAGTATTAAACCATGGGTAAAGATAGATCACTCGTATCAATGTCCATGGATTTATAGAATATATGTCGAAGTAGTTAGGGGATGTAGCAATTTCAGGAGACCAATGATCAGAGGTCAAGGTGGTTTAAACTGTATATCGTGTGGTAAATGTTATAGCCGGGACATGACTGAGAGACTCAAATGTCCAGCTGAAATACCACCTGGATGTGGATTTTGCAGTGTTCCAGGTGTTTTCGGCCCTCCCCGGAGCAGGTCTGTAAAGAGCATCGTAAAGGAAATAGAAGGCCTGATATCACACGGAGCTAGAAGAATAGTTCTCAGCGCCCCGGATTTCCTGGATTATGGAAGGGACATTGTTATTGATCCAGTTACTGATCCATGTGATCCTCCGGCGAACTTAGACGCATTAGAGGAATTGCTGAACGCTGTTTGCTCGCTTCAAGAGGTGTGTAATAAAAGAGTTGTAGTGATGATTGAAAATCTTAAGGCATGTTTGGTGAACGACGAGGTTGCTAAATTACTAGGTAAATACCTTAAGTGGACTACTGTACACATAGGTCTTGAAACAGGATGCGACGACTTCAATACATATGTATTGGGTAAGCCTATAATGCTTAGACATGTGCTAGATGCTTGTAAGCTATTAATACAAAACGGGCTCAGACCATATGTATATTTGATGCATAGCCTACCTTTCGCCGACAGGGACACATATGTGAAGACAAAGAAAGCTATCCAGGAACTAGCAAATATTGGGGTGGAGAAAATAACTCTCTATAAATACATGTCACTGCCAGCCACGGCGTTTGAAAAGATACCTCCAATGGATCGATACAAGGATGAAATAATGGCGTTAAAAAAGCTTGTGAATAATTACAACATGATTACAAAGAGAGACCTTGTTGGCAAGGATATAGAGGTTTTTTTATTAAAAGGTGATAGGGGAGCTATCTATGGATACCCAGTATATCATGGCCCAGTCGTCTTTGTCCGCGGAAGATTCACGAAAAATCCGAGTGGTTGCCGAGCATTAGTAAGAATAACCAATATTTACAGTAGATACGTGGAGGGTGTGTTGGTTAGGATCTTAGAGTGTCCATGAACTTTTCTATGTCATCGATTATTCTAACCAATTGCTCATAGTCTCTTCTTTCATTTTCCTTCTCTAATTTATCAGCTATTTGTTTAAGTATTGAAATCAAGTAAGGTATGTCAATTAATGTTATCATTCTATAATATGTTGATATGTATTTGTATAGCTTATCCGTACTGCCCTGTTGTTCGAGTATCTTAGATTTAACCAATGGCAATAATTTATAGGTATTTATTACAGTTTCCCTCAAGAATGATATGAACTGGTCTATAATGCTGAATTCCCTAGATAAGAGAATTATTTTACCTTTATCGAGAAGCTCTTCGTAACTATCTACAAGGTTCTTTAATTCCGGTAATAAGGATTGAAGATCCATTTTTATCTCCTGGCTTTTCTTATCGTGGCTATGCTATTATCGGCCACGCCTTGTTTCTCGAATTCAGCTGGATTCACGTGCACGGTATTCACATCTGTGGAATCAAATAACTGTGCTTTCAAGGTGAATTTCTTTTTACCAGCAATTATTACTTCTACGTCTTCGTTATCGTGAATACCCAGCATTTTAGCTAATGATGATGGTACCTTGGCAATTAACGTGTCAATGCTCTTGTCAAACCGTAATCTAACTCTTTTCTCCATTGTTTTTTGTTCCTTTCTCCCAAGGACCTCTGATGCAGGAGGTATTATTGATACTAATTTAGATATGTCCACTTTTTTCTGGGGCCCTTCTTTATCGACATTTCGCGGTTGATCGCTCAAAGAGCTTACACCCCATTGATAAAACTGCTTTAGATATAATTAAATTTTGCCCTTAGATAATTAATTAACTCGAATCTACTGATTCTCTCTTGAAGGGTTGTATCTCTATCTCTCACGGTAACGGTGTTATCCTCTAATGTCTGGTAATCAACGGTAATAGCATATGGTATGCCTATTTCATCCGATCTCGCATATCTACGTCCAATACTGCCGCTTTCATCGTATATAGTTCTAAAGCCTTTGGACACTAGTTCCTTGTAAATCTCATTGGCGATTAGGACCATTTTTCGATGCTCAGGTTTATTTCCAGTTACAAGTGGAAATACCGCAACATGATAAGGTGCTATGGATTTGGGCAATTTTAATACCACTTTGTCATCTCTTTCTGTATAGGCATTCTCTATGACAACGTAGAGAAGACGTTCAAGGCCAAAGGAAGGCTCAACTACATGTGGAATTATCTTCTCTCCGTATATTTTCACTTTCTCGCTTTTGACATAGAAGCAATTAGACGGTATCACGATGTCCTCTATTTCCACATAGCCCTTTCTCATCAATTGTTCATATACCTCTTCAGGTGTGATCCTACTTAGCTTGTCCATCACTGCATTGAATTTCTCACGATAGATCTCTCTTATCATAGCTGGGTTTGGATAAGCCCTTTCAACTGTTTTTTCTACCGGGACATCATATTTTCTGAAATACGTGAGATCGGTGTTGCTATGTTTCATATGTCTTTCTAAATCATATGTAGTCCTATATGCATAGCCAGCCACCTCTATCCATCCATATTTGAGCGTATATACTTCTTGGTCAAATGTTTGGGCTGAATAATGCGCTCTCTCATGTGGTAGTTTTTCCACAAACCTTATACGTTCATCAGGAATGCCAAGCCCCTTCAAGAACACATTGCCCACCCCCATCCAATAAGCTAGCCATGGGGTTTTTACAATGTTTTTATCTATAAGCTCTTGTACTGTCAGCTCTAATGGTTCTTCTATTCCTTTTTCTCTAAGTTCTACCGTGATGATCCTAAGTTTCTCATCTTTAACATCATCTATGTAATCAAAAATCGTGTTGTTATCGCTTGGGTCAAAGAAGAACTCGAATTCCATTATGGTGAATTCCCTTAGTCTGAGTAATCCCTGTCTCGGGGAGATCTCGTTCCTGGCAACTTTACCTACTTGTGCTATGCCTATTGGCAATTTATTCCTCGTTATTCTTAATATATTTGCGAAATTAATGAACATGCCTTGGGCGTGTTCAGGTCTTAAATAGGCCACTTCGCCTTTATAGGGGCCTATCTCAGTTCTAAATAACAACAGAGCACTGAATGGATCATTGAATTCGCCTCCGCATTCAGGGCATTTGATATTGTTCTTAGTGATGATTTCCTTTAACTCATTTATTGCAAAGCCTTCCACATTTATTCCCGCGACCTCCTTGATCAGATGATCTGCCCTATAGATCCTGCCACATTTTGAACACTCGAGCACGGGATCTGTGAAGTGTTCTTCATGCCCACTCGCTTCAAAAACTATTCTTGGATTTATCATAGGCGTCTCTATTTCGACTACTAATTCGTTTGAATAAACAAAGCTCCGCAACCACATATCTATGATGTTTCTCTTGATCAAGACACCTATAGGGCCTAGATCGTAGAACCCGGCAACCCCGCCATATATCTCGAAAGAATTCCAAAATATGCCCCTTTTCTTAGCCAGCTCAATTAGCTTATCATATATATCATTCCTAGATGTCATTGCTACACCTCTTCGTACCGTGATTTTTAAATAATGATTTAACTGGATTTAATAAAATCGTTTAATAAAATCGTTAAAAAGGAGTTATATATGTCGTGGCGAAACTTATTGTTAAAGACAACGCCATTCGCATGTCTACACGATGAGAAATCGCCGGTGA
This sequence comes from Desulfurococcaceae archaeon, assembly GCA_038824035.1. Taxonomy (GTDB): domain Archaea; phylum Thermoproteota; class Thermoprotei_A; order Sulfolobales; family Desulfurococcaceae; genus UBA285. Next base: position 12,596 of record JAWBBW010000007.1, on the reverse strand, counting down.
ACGTACTTGGGGTTCCACTTGATGTTACGAGCACTTATAGGCCTGGTTCACGTTTTGCGCCGGATCGTATAAGAGATGCAGCATGTAATTTAGAGCTATTCAGTCTAACCACTGGATTGAGCCTGGAGAGATCGGGATTCAACGATCTTGGTAATATCATGTTGCCGCCTGGCGATATCGATGGATCGCTTCATAGAATAAACTATTTAGCGAGGGCTATCTCGGAGAGTGTATTGCGTGGTCTCAACGTGTTCTTAGGAGGAGAACATTTAATTACATATCCATTGACCAAGGCATTTTCCGATAAAGTAGATACGATTATAGTCTTCGACGCACATCTCGACATGAGAAGCGAATACATGGATTCACGTGTAAACCACGCGACATTTCTCAGAAAATTGATCGAGGAAGGATTTAGAGTCATACATCTGGGGTCTAGGGCTTATAGTGAAGAGGAATTGGAGTTTGCCAAGGATAGAGCTGATGTATTCAACGTGGTCGATGTTATGCGTGGTAGAATTAATTTGAGTAAACTTGGAAAAGTATACCTAAGCATAGATATGGATGTGTTCGACCCCTCTTATGCACCCGGTGTTTCTAACCCGGAGCCATTCGGGCTAGGGCCATGGCAGTTCTTAGATATATTGGCTAAGATGATCGAGAACTGCGATGATATCACAGCGATCGACGTGGTCGAGGTAAACCCATTGGTCGATGTAAACGATATAACTAGTCTTTTAGCGGCTAAGGTGATTCTAGAAATAACAGGGCTTTACTTGAAATATTTTTACGAATAGGCTTGGATTAAATTGCTTTCACTATTCTATATACCTTGGCTGTCTTATACACTATTTCATAAGTACATTTAGGGCACTTAACTTGTCTACCAAAAATCCTGAGCATCTCTTCATGATCAAATATGTGTCCACATCTACCACATTTATACTTGACCATATTAATCACACTTCACTAAACCGGTTTCTATTAATTACAGGTTTTTAAACCTTAAATCTTAAAATAAGACTTGTACAGGTTATAGTACATGGTGATGTATTAAATCATGGCAAGCCTTGAATGTGGAGGTCTTGCACCGGAGCAATGTGAAAAACTAATAGTGGAACAACCATTGATAAAGATAAGGCTTGATATCAGAAAATTCGGAAAAGCCGTTACAGTGATAAATGGATTGCCTAATGATAAAGAACTCTTAAAGCAATTGGCTAAGATATTAAAGATAAAACTAGCTACTGGGGGCACATATAGAGAGGATGAAGGTAGAATAGAATTACAGGGAGATCATAGGCAGAGAGTTAGGCAAATATTGATAGAGGAGATCGGGGTAAACCCGGAGAACATAATAATAACCGACTAGAAGAAAAAAGTTAAAAAAACTCGTTTTTCATGGTCCTTTTAACACGAATCGGTAGAGCTACTCCTCGGTTTCTATACCTAGGACTTTTGCTAACTCCTTATACCTGTTTCTCACGGTAACCTCAGTTACGCCCACGACACTTGCTATTTCTTTCTGAGTTCTCTTTTCTCCAAGTGTTTCACATGCTATGTAAATAGCGGCCGCTGCAAGCCCGGCCGGGTCTTTGCCTCCGGTAACACCGGTTTCCCTTGCCTTATTTAATAGCTCAATTGCTGTTTTCACGACATTTCCAGATAATCCAAGTGCATGGGCTATTCTCGGAACAAAGTCGGATGGATCCACGGTTGTCACTCTTATTCCAAGCTCTCTGAGTAATAACCTGTAACACCTGGCGACCTCTTTCCTACCTACTCTGGTACAATCGGCAATCTCGTCTAGAGATCTCGGTATTTTCCTAATTCTACACGCTAAGTATATGGCGGCGGCTATGATGCTTTCAATACTTCTACCTCTTACGAGTCCTTTATCAACGGCTTCTCGATATATTCTGGCCGCTTCTTCCCTGATATATGATGGCAAATTTAGCAAATCGGATATTCTGTCAAGCTCATTCATAGCTTGCGCGAGATTCCTCTCCACGCTTGTCAAGATCCTTGTCCTAGCTTGCCATTTCCTCAGCTTTGTCAATTGATATTTCTTCCCCACGAGTTTTCTACCAGCAGCATCTCTATCCACATAGTCTATGGTCGTCGCAAAGCCCATGTCGTGAACGGTAGCTGTGACAGGTCCACCTGTCCTCGCCCTTTTCTCCCTTTCCTCAGGTGTGAATGCTCTCCACTCGGCTCGATCATCGATTACCTTGTCCTCTATGACTTCACCTGTTTCGAGGCAAATATATTCCGCCTTAGATGTATCAAACACGATCTTGTCTTGTGGACACTGAGATCTCTTCGTAATTGTGGATGTTGTAGAGATCTCCGTGGAAGGATTCTCGGGGTTGTTGTTTTGAATAAGCACAGAACAACACCCTAATAAATAAGTCTTTACACTTTTTCGTATACCCCCTTATATATTTTTCGCAACGTTTAAAAAGCTTTCATGAAAAATGCCTTATAAAGCAAATTGATCATCACCCTGTACTTGGAATAGAATTTAAACCCCTGTATATCTTTAATACTTATTGATAGCCGGGTCGTCTAGCGGCCAAGGATGCGGGGCTTTGGCCTACAAGGGGGAAACCCCGTGACCGGGGTTCGAATCCCCGCCCGGCTATCTCAAGGGTGGATTATGGTTTCTGGGGAAATATCAACTGGTGGCTTGAATGACAGAGCTCGTGTATCAAAGAGATTCTTATTTGAGAGAAATAGAGGCCCGTATTAGATATGTGAAAAACGACACGGTCTTCCTGGATAAAACCATTTTCCACCCAAGAAGTGGCGGAGTAGATCATGATAAGGGATATTTAATTTTCAATGGAAAATCAGTGGAGGTGGCAGAGGTCTTCTATGATAAGGAGACAGGTGATGTAGCACATAGGGTTTCAAGCACGAATGGGTTATCTGAGAACCTTGTGGTTAAACTTATCCTAGACTGGGAGAGACGATATAAATTAATGAGATTACATACGGCAGCTCATATACTGTCCGGCGTGATGTATAGCAATTATGGAGCCCTGATAACAGGTGGAAATATAAGCCCAGATCAAGCATATGATGATTATAACCTGGAGAAATTCGATAAGGAGATATTCATAAATGCCATTGAAAAGGCCAATGAGATAGTGAAGAGAGATTTGGAGGTGAAAATATATTGGTTAAGCAGAGAAGATGCATTGAAAATACCCGGCATAGTGAAACTGGCCAGCAGAATGCCACCAGAGATAGACGTGTTGAGAATAGTTGAGATCCCTAACGTGGATATCCAAGCTGATGGAGGTCCACATGTCAGGAAAACAGGCGAAATCGGTGAAATAGTGTTCCTAAAGGCGGAAAATAAAGGTAAAAATAAGAAAAGAGTGTATTTCACGGTGAAGCCATAATATATGCCTCTTGATCTTCAAATTAATTAAGGACTAAGAATACATAGTGTAATAGCCCGATGAAGTCCCGTCGGGGGACTACCTTCGGAGAGATGAAGAGTCCCCTGGCTTCGAGGGCTTTTCAGCAAGCTATTTTTATATTATATTATGGAAAATCTAAATGGCGAATTCACCATATTTTAAAACTATTAAGGAGAAATCAGAAATATCACCTAGATGCCGGGGTGCCCGAGCGGCCTAAGGGGGTGGGCTCGAGACCATTTCCAGCGTAGAACTTGGCAAGAGACCCACTGCCCCGAAAGGGGTGCGCGGGTTCGAATCCCGCCCCCGGCGCTTGTAATTCAAGGTGTCGATTTTGTATCAACCCCCATTGGTTAAAGCCCGTTTTGTGGAAAACACGGAAAAAGGGGTTGTTTGCGATGTGTGTGAGAGAAGATGTGTGTTGAGAAAGGGACATCCTGGCATATGTGGCAACTATGTCAACATGGATAACATCGTCTATAACATTGGGTATGGTAGATTAAGCAGTGTTGAGAGCAGGCCAATTGAGATCAAGCCTCTTTTCCACTATTGGCCCAATAGCACGGCTCTTACATATAGTAACTATGGGTGTAACTTCTACTGTCCTTGGTGTCAAAATCATAGTATTAGCTTCAATAGACCGAAAAGCACAGAACCCTATATCCCGCCCAGCGAATTAGTTAAAATGGCCGTCATGAACGGAGATGATGGGTTATCCGCCAGCTTTAATGAACCAGCGACACAGACAGAATACATTATAGATGTAACAGAGATCGCCATTAAACATGGATTATATTCCATGATCGTGACCAATATGTATTTCACGAAGAATTCCTTAAAGGCATTGATCGAATCCGGTGTTGATGGTTTTTCAGCTGATATAAAGGGTTGTCCAAGTATGAAAAGCGTTCTACCAGCAATAGACCATAACGTGGTTTTCAGGAATGCGAAGATGGCATTGGATATGGGTGCTCATGTCGAGATGATCTACCTTGTAGTCACAGATACTAATGATTTCGATGAATGCGTGGAATGGATTATAAATAATCACTTGAAATATCTAGGGGTAGATGTACCATTACATGTGAACAGATATTATCCGGCTCACAGGTGGAATAAGCCGCCCACGCCGGTCGACAAATTGATTAAGATAAGAAATTACGCTGTCAAAGAGGGTTTGAAATTTGTATATGTAGGTAATATATGGGACCCCGAGCTAGAGTCTACTCGATGTCCAAACTGTAAAAGAATAATCATATATAGAAGTAATTACCGTGTTTTGAAATTTAATCTAGAGTATTCAGAAGATAAGAGGTATAAGTGTAAATACTGTGGTGAGCTAATACCTATTAAGGGACACTATATAGGTGATAGATAACAGGAGATTATTTCTCCACAAGTTTGCTGACTATTTCAATTGCTTTTTTAACTTCGAGTGGAGATGAAATAATAACTCCATCGACAATATTATTGAGTTTTTCTATATGATCTCCCAATTTCATCGGTTCAACGTATTTTTGCCCCAATTCCTTGAATAACTCGATATTCTTATCTACTCCCAATAATATGAAATCATAGATCTTTATTTCGCCAGCTATATGTTTTCTAAGCTCCATGAGTTTGTCAAGGTCATTGTCTACATGGTGAATTATGAATACGAAATCTGGTTTCTCGGAGATCCTTTTGAGTATAGAGCCTAGTGGATATCTAAGGCTAATTATTAGCCCCAGCTTCATGTCAACATTTATTTCTCTAAGATATTTGAGAACATATTCGCTGGAAAGATCATCATAGCTGGACCCATATCGCGGTGGATCACCTTTTGTGAGAAGAACTCCATTAATACCGAACTCCATAGCTGTCTTAACTTTCTCTATAACATGGTTTAAATTAACATCCTTAAGCCTGATACTGAAAATAGATTTTAAACCATAGACTGTCGAAATATATATACTCGTAGCACACGCATCTAGTAACGGGATCCCAGCTGGCCCACTGGGTATGAATACAGCGTTGAAAACGTTTTTCGCCAAAGGCGCGATCTTGTCGATGAATTTCCTGCTTACAGGTGGTAGTTCTAATATATATTCCAATACACACACCTTTCCCATTTTCTATGCACTGTTTATTAGCAACCAGGGAGTTATTTAAATCACGGTTAAACTAGGCAAATGGTGTTTATACATGGCTAGCTCTGTTAAACCTCATAAATGGAATATTGGTGGATATGAAATAGGTGGCTTATTGGGTGAATCCCCTACATGGCTTGTTCCAACGATTTTCTATCATGGGGATAAACTGCTCTTGAGCAATAAAGGTGATTTTGATAAAAAGGGGCTCAGGCTGATGCTCGAAGAGGCCGTTTCAATGGTCAGTGAATACGACCTCGTGCTAGGTATAGACGTGGTATTACCCAGTATAGACGCGGTAGAAGATATACTCAGTTTCATAGGTGATTTCAAGATCCCGATTTTCATAGATTCACCTGACCCGGTAATTAGAATTAAGGGCTATGTAGTCGCGTCACAACTTGGATTAAGGGATCTCTCAATTGCGAATGGCATTTACGTTGATAGCCCGTTCGAGGAGATCAGCGCTATTCGCGAAAACAAATTAAACAAGGCAGTTCTCGTGGCCTTTGATCCCAAGAATCCATACGAATCTATTAAGCCAGAAAACAGGATTCGTATTCTAACTGAGAAGTTGTTACCAATGGCAATGCAGGCCGATGTCTCCATATTCTTCGTGGATGCCGTCGTGATAGATCCAGGTAGCGTGGTTCTATGTGCTGAGATGATCCATGAAATTAAGGCACATTATGGATTTATAGCTGGTTGTGCACCCGCGAACGCGCTTGGCAATATATCGAAGAAAACTGTTACACTGGACGAGATGTATGGGATTCATGGAGGCACTGCGGCTTATCTGAGGTTAAAGGGGGCTGACTATATAATGATAGGGCCGTTGAGCAGGGTGAAATATGTGGCGCCTGTGGTTGCAATGATAGATGGCTATATTGGATATGAATTAAGAAGAAAGGGGGCTAACACATCCCCACGTCATCCTCTGAGGAAGTTGATGAGGAAAGTTCAAAAACTGTTTACCCAGCCATGATGGATTAATCAAGGCAAAGCCAGGTTCTCAACCCATTTCTTCATGTAGTTTGGAACCATGGGTAAATATACATGTTTAACTCTACCTATCACGTCTTCGTATCTTAGTATGTACTTGTTGTCCAAGAACATCACTCTGAGACCCGATAAAACGAGGTTTCCTGCTAATAGAATGCGGCTTTTATCGACGAACGGTATCAGCCCTGTTTCAACTAAATCATCGATCTCGACGTGTATGGCCATATTTCCTGTTACAACTACATTTTCTAACAAGTCCTTATTTATTCCCGCCTCTTCAAGTAATATTTTCCAAGCTACCTTTATGGCCGCTAATGCTTCTTGTAGTCTACGCATATCGACTTGGGTAAAATAGAGATCGTTTTCCGTATCCACGACAAATGTCTTAACACCATTAAACACTTCATACCCCTTTAGGAATACACCATCTCTACGTATGAAGCCATGTCTTTTTAATTCAGCGATTAAGCTAAGTAGACCGCTACCTAGGAAATACCGTGGGTTCTCGATATAATTGAGGCTGAAAACGGGCTTCTCGTTTATCGTGTTAATTATCCTGACCTTTGTAACACCGCCTCTACCAATATATGACGCTCTTCCCACTTTGCCCTCTATCGCCGGACCCGCTGGCGCACTCGTCACCAATATGTATGTATCCGTAACTAGGAGTACCTCGGTATTGGTCCCAATATCAATTATCAAGTATGGTGGTTTTAAGCCGATCTCGATAGTTGCGACCAGGTCTGCATATGCATCTCCGCCTACAAAGCCATTTAGTATTGGAGGGGCTATTACCATGATATCCCTTACATGAGTTAGAAATGGACCTTTAAGAGGGGGTTTAAAGGGATGACGAGATAAACTCTCCAACGGTAGATCTAGGAATAAGTACTCCATGAACGTGTTTCCACATATTAATGCAAGCTTTGAATTGCTGATACCAGACAGGTTTTCTAAGACCTCCATAAGTCTCCTTCTCATTTCAATTTTAATATACGGATTTTCAATGATCTTTGTTAACCTGGATATGATGTCGGATCCATATTCATGAAGAGGCGTTGGAATAATATCCTCTTCCAGTATATTCCACTTGATGTCCATGACCTGGTATGCTATCTTAGTGGTTCCAAGGTCGATTAATAAGACCTTATCGGAACCATGATTTGCACTGTATTTACTTATTAACTCCGCTAAGATGCCGTGATCTATTACTACAGACCTTGCATAGAGATCCCGTAATCTGAGGTTCAGCGGGTCCCATTGTTTGACAGAGATATTCAAACTACTCTGTGAAACAGCTTTTGGCATAATGATTGGGGGTATTTCTACTTCTACATCTCCCAACGGCTTTACCCGGCAAGCGAGCCTTTCTGGTGGTTTTACCCCAATAATTCGTTCGTTTCCACTTAGTTCCGAGACTTCTCCTCTTAATACGGTGATCCTGCATAAGCCACATAATCCCTTACCACCACAAGGTAGTGCCAATAACCCCTCTTTGCCGAGGACTTCGCCAATGGATTCGCTGTTTCTTATACGAAGCAAGTATTTCTTCGAACCAGTTCTCACGATCAAGTTGAACATTTTTGAACACTTATTCTAATTCCTCTATGAGCTTGTTTACTAACTCGACGGCCTTGATAGCGTTAGGAGCCCAACCGTCTGCCCCGATCTCTTTTGCGAAATCCTCGCTTGTAGCAGCACCTCCTATTATTATCTTTACCTTTTTCCTTAAACCTGCTTCGACAAATTTATCTATGACAGTTTTCATATACATCGCTGTTGTCGTCAATAACGCGCTCATGGCTATTATTTGGGGCTTATACTTGTAATACGCATCTATGAACTTCTCAGCTGGTACATCTATGCCCAAATCTATCACCTCGTGACCAGATGCTTGAAGCATTATGGAGACAAGCGTCTTACCGATGTCGTGTATATCCCCTTTCACGGTACCTATGACTATTTTAGCTCTTTTACCACTTTTACTGACCGATACATCTGCCTCTAGTTTGTCCTTTAGAAATTCCATTACGTTTTTGAAAATGGATGCGGCCTCCAATAACTCTGCTACAAAGTAATCGCCGTTCTCGTATAGTTTTCCAATTTCTTCCATTGCCTTAGAAAGAGGCCCCATGACTACCTCGGATGCCTTAATACCATGTGAAAGAGCCTCTTTTATTTTTTCAATAACACATTCCCGATCCAAGTTCACCATGCATCTTTCTATTTCATTCAAAATATCCTCGTTCATTGGATTTTTATCCACCTCTATGAAACTATGAAAGGGTTGAAACTTAACTAAAAATTATTGCCTTAGAAATAAAAACACAGTGATTTACTTGGAATGGTGATATATCGTGAAGATTAGAACAAGCCATGTTGGTAGTTTCCCACTTGATTATTCGGTTAACAATGTAGAGAGGATTGTCAAGGACTATATTGAAATAGGTATTGACGCGCCTCCTTATCCTCAGTTAAGGAATTTTATAGATATGTATCTACAACCACTTATCAGGGAAAATATAATTGAAAACAAAGATGGTTTTTACATTGTCAAGGATTTAACAGAATTGGAAAGACTAAGCGATATGTGGGCTGATATATATGAGTCAAGGGTGTTTTCAGGGCTAGCTAGGAATAATTTCAAATATCTAAGAGCTCCGGTAACAGGGCCTTTCACCTTATCGAGCAATATATACTTGAAGCCTTCAATAGGAGATTTAAAATCTACTATTCTATCAAACAAGAGATTATTTGAACATGTTGTGAACTATGTTAGGAACACCCTTATACACATGACTAGACTAGGGTATAACATATTAGTAATAGATGAGCCATTGTTATCGGTGCTTATAGGGGCTCGGAAAATATTGCTAAACTACACAGAAGAGGATATAGTGAATACCATAGATACGGTGTTTCAAGGAGTGATCGGGGAACATGGTATTCACACTTGTGGTAGAGTCTCTAGGCTATATCTCGCCGTGATCTCATCTTCTGAGGAACTGGATTTCATAAACCTCGAGTTCTACGATACAAGGGACAATCTCTCGATAATAAATAGAGATATTTTCGAGACAGGCGACAAGATATTGGCACCAGGAGTAGCTAGTAGTAAAAGTCTCCGCGTAGAATCCATCGACGAGATTAGATCATTGATCTTGGAAATAGGCAACCTGGTTGATTGGAGAATAGACCTGGTATCAGCAGATTGCGGTTTTAGAGGTCTAACAATCACGAGTAACGTTGGCAAGGATCCCTACAAGATTAGTATCTTGAAGCTCAGTAATATCAAAAAAGCGGTTGAATCTTTATCTATGTAAGGCCCTTGAACTTGACATAGAATTTCCTAATGACCGGCACTATGATCAGTGCACCTGGCATGGTCGCGGCTAAGTTCCCAACGAATACTATGGTGAATAGGAATAATGGATCTCCCTCTCCAAAAACCACACTTAACAGCAGGATTCCAATGAAAATGCCCACTATGGCAGAGTCCATGATCGCTATTATTGGTAGAACAGCCCTCCTATAGCCCACTAACTTGCCGAATAGATAGTTGATCAATGCATATGTGAAAGTGCAAGAGGTCCCTATTACCATGTCCATTAATCCATAGGGGGATAACGTATTTGCGATAAAAGTGCCCAATGTAAGTCCGATCACGCTTTCGAAACCCATCACATATGGCAATGGTGATAGCATGTCAGCTACCCTAACCTGTATCGGCCCAAAACTTATCGGTTGTAAGACCCAGACCAATGCAGCATATGTAGCCGCGATCACCACTCCACTGATAAGATCCTTGCGTATATAGTTACTTTCAGTGTTCGTTATATGTATCACCTGGATCGCATTTTTCAGATAAACTCTTAATAATGACCGAGGTCTTTTAAATTACATGCCGCTTAAATGATCTCTATGCCGCGCACCCTCAGTGAATCAGTCAATTGTTCTATTCTTTCAAATGTCATGACGAATGAGGTGGTGATTACACTTGCATAGTACTTAAGTCCTGAAAGCCCCTTGCTTTTCATGATTACCGAGATGTCTACCACTTCTCTGAATACACTTGTAATGATGATCAAGAACAAGTAAACCAGTGAGTGTTCTTTAAACGTAGACGGTGGTGTGGATGCGATAAGGAATATTGTCAATAACATTGTTGCATAGGCTGTCATGGACGATCTAATCACCCTTTCAACATCACCACCCAGAATCAGCGCTATTGGTAACAGAGAAATAGAGAACAGTAGTAGAACAGATAGAGTGGCATAGATAACAGTTTTTCTAAGCCCTAACATATATGTAAATGAGATAACGAAGAGAAGCCATAGGGTAACATAAAGCGGGTCAATTAAATACGGTAATATGGCTGAGATGAATATTAGGGCGATCTTGATTGCCATAAAACGCTTTGACTTAACCCAGTTCGGTGCAATAAGCCTATATCCGAGGATTTCTTCGATAACGTCTATTATCAATACAAACACCACTTACATTACATGTGACAAATGGAGCACAGTTCTGTTCTCGAAACAATACCGACCTTTGTTAACACGTGATCATCGATCTCACCCCATTTGCCACTCGTCACGAGTTTCCCCGAATCTAGTACTACATATGTGTCTGGCCCTATCATGTAAGCGTGATAGATCTCGTGTAAAGCTATTAAAATTACTTTACCTCGATTTCTCCCATATCTTATCACGTCGATTAGGTCTTCTACGCCTTTCTTGTCTAGATTTGACAGGGGCTCATCTAATAGCCATATCGGTTGATCAGCCACCAATATGGATGCTATGGATACTCTGCGTGCCTCGCCTCCGCTTAGTGAGGATGGATCGCGATTCATTAAGTGGCGTGGCACCAATTTTTCAACGATATACATGTCTCCATTCAAGCCAAGGTTCCTGAGGATGACTTCTATTTCATCTCTAACACTGGATTCTATGAAACCGTAATATGGGTTTTGCCATACATAGCCAATAAGCCTTGATAATTCTTTTCTCTTTAAACCCCTAATACTCATTCCATTTATCTTGATCTCGCCTTGGAAAGGCACTAACCCAGCAATTGCTCTCAAAAACGTTGTCTTGCCAGCACCATTTCTCCCCAATATTACATGAACCCCGCTTTCAAATACGATATTGATATTATCAAGTATCTTGTAACCGTTTCTATGTACGTTGAGGTCCGCTATTTCGATCTTCATCATTTAGAACACCTTCTCAAGCGATCCTCTTCCAATTCACTTACATGACTGTTTTTATCATTCAAGTTTACACAGAAGTATTTCAAACACTAATTAAGATATATCGCTTACCAGGACATGTCATTTCATAATTTAAAAATTCATTCAAGAAACGAGTCAGCCAAGGATATGGATGCGGGGGGTGGGATTTGAACCCACGCAGGCCTACGCCATCGGGTTCTAAGCCCGATTCTCAATTGAAGCCTAGTCAAGTGTTCACGCGTGGAGTTAACTACATGCATGAGAGCGGAGTCCAGGATAACATCATGATACAAAACTTCCTCAAGTGGTGCATGGAGAAGGGGACTAGTCCAGAGACGTGCAGGCAGTACACCTCTTATCTCTCTAAACCACTAGATTTGAACAACAAGTGGTCTAGGCTTGCCTGGAAGCAGTTCTACAGGTTCCTCGGACGCGAAGACCTCTGGAGGGAGATCAAGGTCAAGAAGAGCGGGGTAGACCTCTACGTTCCAAGCGATGACGAGGTCAGAAGAGCCGTTGAGGAAGCCTGCAAAAGTAGTGAAGCCCTGTGCTGGGTTTACAAGCTACTGATTTATAGTGGTTTAAGGCTCTCAGAGGTCTGCAAGCTGCTAAGGGAGCAAGAAGACGGCAAGTGGATAAAAGCAGACGGGTTCTGGAAGTACCCGCTGGCGTGGAAGCGTGGTAGTAAGCAGGTCTTCTACTGCTATACCCTTGAGAAGCCTCCGCGGTTAAGCGTTTCCGATAAGTGGGTCTCGAACTGGGCTGCCAAGAACAACGTGCTCAACCCCAAGTACATCA